>PMAT01000067.1 GCA_003152695.1 Acidobacteriaceae bacterium | reverse complement strand
ATCCTCTCTCCCCGACCATTCATTTCCAACTGCTTACGGCTGGAGCGGAAGCTCCAAAGCCGATCCACCTGGTTTTGCACTAGATTTCACCAATGCAGTCGAGCGTTCCGAACCGCATAGATACTGCACTTCTTCTCTCTCGCGACGGGCAGAACGGTTTGCAAAATCGACCACAGCACTGTGATGAAAAAACCAGATGCCCTACTTAATTGCAAGCTGTTTGAATCAAGAAAGCTCGTGAGTGCGCCAAGACCAAACCAGACCAAACCAAACCAAACCAAACCTCCTTACACCTCGCTGGCTGCTGCTGACTGACCCAAATTTGCTCGGACTTCAAGCATGTGCCAACGCGCCGCGCGGCTTTGCCTTACGCTCGATCGCCCACTGGGCGACGTTGGCGATCGCCGCGACCGCCGAGTCGACTTCCTCCGCGGTGTTAAAAGCTCCGATGGAAAAGCGCACACCCCCATCGCGCTCGACCAACCCGAGCTGAGTATGAACCAGAGGCGCGCAATGGAGGCCGGTGCGGATCGCAATGTTGTGCTCCATGTCGAGCATGACTCCCACATCACCGGGATCGACCCCTTCCAGGTTCATGAGGATGGTGGAGAGGTGGTTCTGCAGGCGGTCGCAGCAGTACAACTGGACACGGTCGATCCGCCGGAAGCCATCCACCAATCTCTGTGCCAGCTCCATCTCGCGAGCATGCACCTGCTCCACGCCGTTCTCGTCCAGCCAGTCCTGCCCCGCCCATAGCGACGCGACGCCCAGCAGGTTCGGCGTGCCGTACTCCAGACGCCAGGGATATTCCTCGAGGTGATAAGGATTGATGGATCGCACGCCGGTGCCGCCGCTGCGCACGCACTTCACTTCGACATGCTTGCGGATGCAGAGGCCGCCGATGCCCATGCTGCCCATGAGCGCCTTATGACCGGTAAAAGCCACCACGTCGATGTTCATGGCCTTCATGTTGATTGGAATCACGCCGGCAGTCTGGGCGGTATCCACGACAAACGTGACGCCACGCTCGCGGCAGAGCCTGCCGATCTCCCCAACCGCCTGGACGGTACCCAGCACGTTCGACCCGTGATTGACGATCACCACCCTGGTGTTCGGCCGTATCGCTCTGGCAATGTCATCCGGATCGATGAATCCGGCGCTGTCGAAGGGAACAAAGGTCGCTTCGGCCCCGTGGTCGCGGACCATGTGATTGACCGGCCGGATTACGGAGTTGTGTTCGAGGTTGGTGGTTATAACGTGATCGCCGGCGGAGAGCAGTCCGGGGATGATGAGGTTAAGCGCGTCGGTCACGTTGTAGCCGAACACCAGCCGGTCGGACGCGTCCTCATCGCCGCCGAAGAATTTCGTCATGCGTTTGCGCAGGCGGTCGAGTAGAGAACCCGCCTCTATGGCCAGATCGTAACCGCTGCGGCCGGGATTGACGCCGTGGGAGCGGTAGAACTCGTCCATGAAGCGGTACACCTTTTCCGGCTTGGGCCAGACGGTGGCGGCATTGTCGAAATAGATCAGCGGTTTTTCCATGGCTTGCTCCTCAGTGGAACTCCCATTTGATAAAAGGCTGGCGGATGTCCGCCATCGCGTTGACGATCAGTTCGGCCAGTCCGCCGTAGAGAATTCCTGACTTCTCCCACACTCCGTAATACTGAAAAAGATCGCGGAACTGTCCCTTGCAATTTGAGCAGGGCGCGCAGACGTACTTTTTCACCGCCGGGCTGGGACAATCGGCAAAGGCATTCAGAATTTGTTTAAGTTTCATTCTTCCGGCAACCGAAAATCGCCAATCGGCAAAGTTGTAGCCCGACATGAGGGCGAACCCGGAGCCGCCGCCGCAGCAATAGTTGTCCACACCGTGCGGCGTCATTTCGCGAAATTGCGGGCAAATCTTGCGCAGGATCTCGCGTTGCGGTTCGACAATCCCCATCATGCGCACCATATTGCAGGGATCGTGCAGCGTGACTGGGAAATCGTTGCGCGACGGGTCAAGCGTCAGCCGGCCGCTGATCACGATGTCGCGCAGCAACACCAGCGCGCTCTCACGCGGTACGTTCAGATCGCCGCACAGAAGGCGGTCGGCTGTGACCATGGATGCTTTATGTCCGTGGCCGCACTCGCCCAGCACGATCTTTTTGACTTTGAGCTTGCGGGCGGCCTCGGCCTGGCGCACCGCTACGCGGGCGAACTGCGCGTCGTCGTACCACAGGCCATAGTTCACGCTGTCGTATCCGGCGAGATCGCTCGACATCGTCCAACTGATCCCGGCCGCTTCGAGGATGATGGCGAAGGCCATTGGGTTCTCCGGCCACGCCAAGATCTCGCCCGCGTTGTGGATCAGCAGAACGTCTGCGCCTTCTTTGTCCCATGGCGTCTCGATGGTGAGACCTGTCTGGTCGCGGATCTCTTCGTCAAGAAAGGCAACATTGTCGCGGACCGCACGGGCGTTCATGCCCGTTGAAGAGCCGGTACGGAGCTGGAGCATCGACCCCTTATCGTGGATTTCCTTGGGAGCGATACCCATTTCCATGCTGAAGAGCTTGCGGATCTCGCGAGTCAGCAGCGCATTGTCCACGCCCATGGGACAAGCCTGCGCACAGCGGCGGCACAGCGTACAGCGATAGGCGGACTCCAGCAAGCGGCACAGCGTGGCGGCGTTCAGTTCGATGTCTTCGCCCTTGAGCCACGCCAGGGCCCGACCGCCAGACTTGTGATATTGGTTCACCAATCGGCGGAAGACCTCATTGCGAAATGTGGGGCGGTACACCTCGTCATGACCGCTCGCGGTGTAGATGGGACACGCCTCTACACAACTCTGGCAGCGGGCGCAATGGTCGAGCGAAAGATTGAGTGGTTCGAGGAAGGCCCAGTTGTTGTCCGCGCTGAGCAGCTTCTCAAGACCCGACAGAAAGCGGGCGATGAACTTCCGTTCTTCCTCCGGAGTCTGCGGGCGCGACAAGCCCAGGGCCGAGAAGCCATCCAGCGACGTGTCAATGCGATCGAGGACTTCCTGCTTGAGCTTTTTGCGGGCAGGCAGGTCTTCCACTCGATCGTACGGCGGCGGCAGTGGGGCCAGGTTGTGCACCTGGGTCAGCTGGCCGGTCCGGCTCGCGATGTCACCTATCTTACGCACGACCCGCGCCTCTTCCGCCGGGATCGGACGCCACTTCCGACCACTTTGCCGGCCCGCCCGCCGCGATGTGCGTTGCCGCCCAAGTCACCTCCCGTTGCAGGCTGGCCGCCAACCTCATCGCCGCCTGTGGATCGCGGATGGCAGGAGAATCATTCCAGCGCACACCATGCCAGGTGAAGTACTTCATGTAGGCATGCGTCATGTGAGTGAAGGGGAAGTAAGCCAGGAAGAACGCAACCAGTGCCAGGTGGGCTTGCGAAATCTTGCCGTAATGGCCGAGAGATGCTGGGGAACGCAGCAGGACCCGAACCAAGCCGTCCAAGCCTGCTCCGTCGCTCAACGACAGCAGGCCGGTGACAAACGCCGCTCCCAGCAACGTCAGGTTGAAAACTGAGCTGCGAGTTGTGTAACCCCGCAGGCGGGGGTGCAGACTGCGCATCACCAGCAGGCCGAGGCTGCCCGCCACTCCAAGCGAGCAAGCCAGCGGGGACCCGTACAGCACGGCGAGATGAAGAAGGCGGAAACTGCCTGCCCGTAATACGGCTGCGAGGATTGCGACCACTGTCGTCAGCAAATAAAAGTACAGTCCCCAGTGCAACAGCCACGACCAGAGCCAGAGCCCGCGAAAGTTCTCCCACACCGATCTCAGCAGGAGGATTTCTTTCGCCATGAATGCCAACTCGCCGGCGCGTCCGGTGTCGTGAGATTTTGTCCACCAGTCGGACTGCTCGAAATAGGAGCCGCCGTAGCGCTGGCGCGCGCGCGGGCCTTTGGGGATGGGGTAGAGTTCCCAGCGCAGAGGAGTGGGCATCCGCAGGAAATGGACAATGCGAACAGTATTGCCGGCGAAGAAAACTATGACTGCAACCGAGATCAAGATGATAAGCAGCATCGCTCTTCGCTCGGCCGGAGCCTCGATGCTCCGGGAAATCCGATGTGGCGGCTACACGCAGCCCGTTGGTTTCGGCAGTCCCGCCACTTTGCAGGCGCCCTTGGCCGGTCCCGAGGGAAACAGGTCGTAGATTTCTCGCAAGGAGAAGCCCGTCTCTTTACACAGCTTGCGAATCATGGGCGCGATCTCGAATTCGTGAAAGTAGTCACGAATGTAGCGGATGATCTTCCAATGGGCGTCGGTCAGCTCGGCAACGCCGTCGGTGTGGGCCAGGGCCAGCGCCAGGCGTTCGTCCCAAAGCTCCGGTTGTTGAATAAAGCCGTCTTCGTCCACTTCCACCTCGTGACTGTTCCAGGTGAAGACTGTTGTTCCGGGAGTTGCTGTTGAGGAAGCCATCTTGCCTCGCTTCTCGCGCATTACTGGCGCTGCTTCGTGCCGAGGTTCATCTTAGGGAGATCAGGACGCGAAATATATGAGGAACTTCTGGTTGATTGTGGGAACGACGAGCAGGGTGAATGCGAAACACTCAGTCGAGTTCTAGTTCGTTAAGCGGAAGTGGAAAAACGTCAGACCCTCGTTTTAGCCGCTTGCGGGGTCGGCTTCGCACCCGGCTTGACGATGTTGCCCCATGCTAACGCGGTGGAAAGCACCATAGAGGTTGTGGTCGCCACGTACGGCATCAGCGCATCCAGCAGAGTCTCCAAGTGGGCCACATCCGCCACAGCCACTTTGAGCAGAAAGGATTCTGCGCCGGTGACGCGGTGACATTCCAGCACCTCCGGATGTCTGCCCGCGACTTCCATGAATCGGCCCAGGTTCTCGCCGCCAACTTTGACGTTAACGAAGGCCAGGATGGGCAAGCCTACCTTAGCCGGGTCAATGTGTGCGCGATAGCCAACGATAATTCCCACTTCTTCCATCTTGTGCACGCGTTCTGTAACCGCCGGGGTGGAGAGTCCCACGATGCGGCCGAGTTCCGCGAACGGGATGCGGGCATTCTGCTGCAACTCGCCGAGGATCTTCCAGCCGATATCGTCCAGCAGATGTTCGACCGTTTGTTCTTTCATACTTTGCTGTGAATATAGCACCGTGCGCGTGGTACGTCGTGCCAGGCGTCAACCCTGCGTCGTGACGCTGACCGCCACCCAGTCAGTGCTCACCGAAGGGTGTGCTAGTCATCACTGTCTTGGTTGGGGCTGCAATTGATAATGATTGTTCTTCGATAAGAGCAAGAAAGAGATTCGCAGCGGTCACGGCACCCATAGAGAGCTGAAAGGAATGGCGATGGACACAAAGCACCTGGGCATTAACAGCAAGCTCATTCATGCGGGTTACAAGGCGGATGCTACAGGTTCGGTCAACGTTCCCATCTACCAAACCTCGACGTTCGCATTCAGGAATGCCGCTCATGGCGCGGCGCTGTTCGCCGGCGAGGAAGACGGATTCATCTATACACGCATCGGAAATCCCACGATTCGTGCCTTGGAGGACAGTGTCGCCGAACTGGAAAACGGTTGCGGCGGAATCGCCACCAGCTCCGGCATGGGCGCCGTTTGCACGGTGTATCTGGCTCTGCTGGAGAGCGGCACCCACATGGTGAGTACGGCTTCCGTCTACGGCCCCAGCCGCGGATTGATGGAGAAAGACTTCTCGCGTTTCGGTGTGCAATCTACTTACGTGGACACATCCGATGTGATCCAGGTTGAGAAAGCATTGCGATCCAACACCAAGGTCGTTTACCTGGAGACTCCAGCCAATCCCACCATGCAAGTCACCGACATCGAACAGGTCTCGGCCCTGGCCCACGCTCATGGCTGCCTGGTTGTCGTGGACAATACCTTCGCCAGCCCGTACCTGCAACGGCCATTGGACTTGGGCGCCGATGTTGTCCTGCACTCGGTGACCAAGTTCATTAACGGCCATGCGGACGTGGTGGGCGGGATCATCGTGGCGAAAGACGCGGACATCTATAAGCGCCTGCGCAAGACGATGATCAATTCCGGGTGCAACATGGATCCGCATCAGGCGTTCCTGGTTCTGCGCGGCCTTAAGACGCTTGGGGTGCGGATCGAGCGGGCCCAGCAGAGCGCCATTCAAATCGCCCGTTGGCTGGAGACCCAGCCAGAGGTGAAGGCGGTGCGCTACATCGGGTTAGAGTCCCACCCGCAGCATGAGCTGTGCAAGCGGCAGATGAGCGGCTTCGGTTCGATGATCAGCTTTGAGCTCGAGGGAGGTATGGAAGCAGGGCAACGGCTGATGGACCATGTCCGCGTCGCCACCTTGGCGGTTTCGCTCGGCGGCGTGGAGACTCTCATCGAACATCCAGCGTCCATGACGCACGCTAGCATTTCGCCTGAGGACCGCCGGTTGGCCGGCTACAGCGACGGTCTCGTTCGCTATTCCGTCGGTCTTGAGGATGTAAACGACCTGATCGCTGATCTACGTCAGGCTCTCGATGCCGTCGCCGATGCACCCGATCAAGAGAGCGCCGTTGATCTTGAAGAGAATCTGGCAACCGTGGGCTCCTGACCGAAGGCTCTGATTGACAGAAACGTCGGCCCTGAGCGTCTTTCCAAGTTGCTCACGCTGTCCAGCAGAGCGTGGGAAGCGTCATCTGAAGAAACCCAAACGCAGGTACTCGCCGAAAAGCGAGGAAGGAGTATCGAATGACCAGAACGCTGGCCGAGGTACTGGAGCAGTCCGGTATTCCGATCCGATTACAGGCTGGCGGCAAGGCTCCCGACGCAGTGGTTGATCGCGAAGTAAAGAAGGAACCGTGCCCACGCGCGAAGAAGCTGCGGGATTTGTATTTCCAGACACTTTCCTCTGCAACCAACGAGTTTCCCTACTGGTACACCCGCAAGTACTCCGAACTCGAGGGCGAGATCCCGGTGGTCCGCCGGGCCGCAGCGCTGAAGGAAGCGTTCTCCCATCTGACGCCGACAATCCTGCCGGGCGAGCTGTTGGTAATGGGTAAAGCGCACTACTACCGCGGTTCCTTTCCAATGCCATGGCTATCAGAGGCCTATTACATGGCCAAAGAGGACGAACTCATAGCCAACGGAGAAGAATGTCTGAAGGTCCTGCTTGTCGCCGCAGATGCGGTCAGAGCAGGTGGGAAAAAGGCCGGGGAATCCTCTTCCCGAATCGCTATACCTGAAGTACATCCCCCTCACGGGCAACCATCTGGTACAGCACGGGGTTGACGAAGAATCCGATGAATAGCCGCGAGATAAGACCGGCCACGATGACGATGGCGAAGGGCTTCTGGGTGGCCGAGCCGATGCCGGTGGACAGTGCCGCGGGAAGCAGGCCGAGACATGCAACCAGCGCCGTCATCATGATGGGACGAAGTCGCAGCAGCGAGGCCTCTCGCGTTGCGGTGGGGATGTCCATGCCTTCCTGGCGAAGCTTGTTGATGTAAGAAACCAGAATGACCGCAGTCTCGACCGACACTCCCAGCAGCGCTACCAGTCCCAGGACCGATGAAACGCTGAACGGTGTGTGAGTGAGTTTCAGCGCCACCAGCGCGCCCACGGGTTCGGTCATAATCACGCCCAGCGCGATCGCGACCGGGAATTTAAAGTTCCCATAGAGCGCGAACAAGATCATGAAAATGAGGACCACGGCGAGCGGGCCGATTAAATACATCTGCGCTTTGGCATCTAGAAATTGACTATATTCGCCGCCCCAGGACAGCCAATAGCCTTGGGGTAGGGAGACCGCTTGGCTGACGGCCTTTTGGCCATCTTTTACGGCACGCTCAAGGTCTCGTCCTTCAATGCTGTACTGCACTCCGATGTAGCGGGAATTGTCCTCGCGGTAAATGAAGGAGGCGCCGTTTCCCTGGCGGATGTCGGCGAGTTGGCTGACCGGGATCTGCTTGCCGTCGGGAGTGCCGACCAGCAGCCCACCGATCTCATGCGCGCTGCTGCGGAATTGGGGCTGCATGCGTACTACCATGTCGAACACTTTTTCGCCCTGAATGACCTGGGTTACGGCTTGTCCCCCTACGGCGGCCGAAATTACCGCCTCCACATCGGCGACATTGATTCCATAGCGCGCAATTTTGTCGCGATCCACATCGATTAACAGGCTGGGTTGTCCAAGTTCGCGGACCACCGTTAAGTCGGTAAACCCTGGAGTCTTGGATAGCGTGTTTTTGATTTGGACTGCTTTGTCCTGGAGAACGGTTAAGTCCTCTCCGTAGATTTTTACAGCCAAAGAACTTTTTAATCCGGTCAAAGCCTCATCGACGGCGTCTTCCGCCGGCTGGGTGTAGTTGAAGATGATTCCGGGAAACGCAGTCAGTTTCTTGTTGATGGACTCAATCAGCTTGTCTTTGGTATTAAGGTCGCCGCTCCAGGCTTTGTCCTTGTAGGGTTTTAGTCCAACGTAGAATTCGCAGTTAAAGAAGCCGGTAGGGTCGGTGCCATCGTCGGGTCGTCCCAACTCGGAGCCCACCACCGTGACTTGCGGATATGACATCAGGATCTTGCGAATCTGGGGAGCAATGCTGCTGGCCTCTTCGAACGAGATCGTGTAAGGCATTGTGGCCCGCACCCAAAGCGCACCCTCGTCCAGGTGGGGCATAAATTCTCCGCCGATAAAGGGAATCAGAATAAGCGTCAAGCCGAAAATCAAGGTCGCGAGGGCCATGATCAGTTTGGGACGCGCCAGGGCCCAGTCCAATTGCTTCGCGTATTGCGACTTCATCCACTCGTAGGCGCGGTTACGATGCTCACGGACCCCACTCTTGAACCAGTAAGAGGCCAGGACCGGGACCAGTGTGAGGGTGAGGATCAGCGCGCCTACCAACGCGAACGACATGGTCTCGGCCATGGGATGAAACAATTTTCCCGAGGGCCCGCTGAGCGCGTAGATGGGCAGATAGCCTGCCAGGATGACGGCTACCGAATAGAAAATCGGCCGGTCCACGTCCTTGGCTGCCGCGAGAATGACTTCGTTGAGCTTATAGCTCTGTCCTTCTCGTAGCGCGAGCTCACGGTAGATGTTCTCCACCATCACCACCGTGCCGTCGATGATGATGCCGAAATCGATGGCGCCAATCGACAGCAGGTTGGCGGCGCCGTCGTGGGCATGCAGCACGATGAAGGCAAACAGCAGGGCCAGCGGAATCGTGAGCGCTACGATGATGGCCGCACGTAAATTGATCAGGAAGAAAATCAGGACAATCAGCACCAGGACCATGCCGCGGAGCAGGTTGTCTTCCACGGTATCGGTGGTCAGCTTCACCAGGTCGCTGCGATCGTAAAAGGGGTGAACCTTAACGTCGGGCGGGAGGATTTGCTGGTTGAGTTTCTCGGTTTGAGCTTCGACGCGCTTGAGAACGTTTTGCGTCTGCTCTCCACGCAGCATGAGAATGACGCCTTCCACCGCATCGTCGTTGTTCTGGAAACCGAATTCGCCCAACCGTGGCGCATGGCCGATCACGACGTCGCCAACATCTTTTACGCGAATAGGCGCGCCGTTGTTGCTGCCGAGGACGATGTTGCCAATGTCGTCGGTGTTGCGGACCAATCCAATGCCGCGCACGTAATAGAACTGGCCGCCCTGCGAGTAGAATCCACCACCCGCGTTGGAGTTATTCGCGGTGAGGGAAGCCATCACCTGCGGAACGGTCAAGTGATATCCATAGAGTCGGGCGGGATCGAGCAGCACCTGGTATTGCATCGTCGTCCCGCCAAATCCGGAGTCATCGGCGACGCCGCGGACAGAACGATAAGCCCGCTCAACCACCCAATCTTCGATGACCTTCAGCTCCTGCGGACTGCGGTCGGGACTTTCGAGCACATAGCGATAGACCAAGCCGCTGGGGCTGAACAGCGGGGCCATCGACGGGGTTACTCCAGAAGGCAGGCTGGCGTCGGCGATGCGCTGAAAGACGATCTGGCGGGCGAAGTAATCGTCCGTATTGTCTTCAAATGTCAGGATGACATCCGAAAGCCCGTACAGCGAGATGGAGCGCATCACCACCATGCGCGGCACGCCGTTCATCTGCAGTTCCAGCGGCAGGGTGACCAGCCGCTCCACCTCTTCCGCGGCATGGCCGGGCCATTGCGTGATGAGTTCAACTTGCGGAGGGGAAAGGTCCGGATAGGCGTCCACCGGCATGCGCTGGAACGAGATGATGCCGGCGACCATAATGAAGCCGGTCAGCATCAACACCAGGAACCGTTGCCGCAGAGATGCTTGTACGATGCGATGAATCATTCAGCTATTGACGCCAACATCCGTCTTGCGCTTCCTTCCCCAACCTTTGGATTGCGCCACACTAACGCTGCAGTGAATTCGCAAACTGCAGGAACAAACTGCCATTGCCGACGACGCGATCACCGGGTTTCAGCCCGCTGGTGACTTGAGTCTGTCCATTCAGGCTGTCGCCGAGAGTTACCGTGCGCCGTCCGAACTGCTGCGAAGAAGACTCGACATAAACAAAGGGCATGTTCTCGCTATCACGCAGAACGGCGGAATCCGGTAGGGCAATCGCATTTTGGATCGTGCCTGCGTCCACCGTGGCCACCACATACATGTCCTTCTTCAGCTTCTCTCCCGGATTGCTGGTCTCGATGCGCGCCTGCAACGTGCGGGTGTTCGGATCCAGCGAAGCCGCCACGTAGGAAATGCGTCCGTGGAAAACGTCGGGATACGATTCCGTTTGGATCGTGACCGGGTCCCCCACCCGCACGTTAGGCAAATCCTTTTGATAAACATTTACCAGCACCCACACATTGCTGGTATCGGAAACCATAAAACACTGTGTGGCTCCGGTCTGGACCAACTGCCCTACCGCCACGTTCTGTTCGACCACCTGGCCGGCAATGGGCGCCCGGACCGGGACCTCGAACGAGGGCGGCGATTTCACCAGCGCATCTGGATTGGTAATTCCCAGCACCTTCAGCGCGGCCTCGGCGGCCGCCAGATCTCCGCCCGCCTGCACTTCGGCCGATTCCGCCTGTTCCAGATTCTGCTCGGCGATGGCATGGTGCTGGTACAAATCTTTCGCTCGCGCGGCTGCCTGCTGCGACAGAACGTACGCAGCCTTTGCCTTCAGGTAATTCGTGCGGAGTTGGGAAAAGTCGGGACTCGCGACGTATAGCATGGGCTCAGCCGGCGTCACTCTTTGCCCGGGAACAACAACGATCCGGCTGACCGGCCCACTGACCTGCGTAATTACTGGGGTCGTATGGAAGCTGTTGTAAGCAACGGAGCCGGTCAGGCGCAAGGTCCGATGCAAGGTGGTGGGTTCAACCGTCAACACCTGGACATGCGACATCTGGTCCTGCGGAATGGTGAATAATTCGGCGGTCGAATGGTTCGCGGAGTGATCCTGTCCGCCTGCATCCGGTCCGGCGCCCTGACACCCGATCCACACCAGCATGATCGTCGAAGCAACGGTCAACGCCGCCACGGCCTGCCAGCGATCTTTGCATGTCCTCACGGAAGGTTCCTCGTTCCCACAGCTTCCTTCAACTGCTCGAGCGCAGTCATGTAGGAAGACAGTGCCAGGCGATAGGCCAACTGAGTGGCCCGGTAGCTGCGTTCCGCATCGAGGAAGTCCAGCAGGCTAGCCGCGCCCCGCTTGTAAGCATACTCACTGATGTCACGCGAGTCCTGTGCCTCCTTCAAATATCCCGACGCATAAAGTTGTACCACCTCCTGATTGCTGCGCAGCGCTTCATAGGCATCGCTAACATCGGAGAGAACCGTGTCGCTACCCGCCGCCTCCAGTTCCTGGGATTGGGTAAGAGCGTAGCGAGTGCGCGCGATCTCGCCCTGATTCCGGTTGAAGATGGGCAAGGCAAAATTCACGAAGAACGAAGCACTGTTTATGCCCGCAACGTGGGTGTAGCTCAGGGAACCATTCACATCCTGTTTGCCATTGGCCTTCGCCAGCAGAATCTGGCTTTGTGCAGCGGTTACTCCCAGCTTGTTGGCAAGAAAATCAGGGCGTTCCTGCAACGCCCTGATCTGTAAGTCCTCCAGCGTCGCCGTGACCGACACGTACGACAAATCGCCAACCACATCGTAATTGGCAGGAACTGCGTCATAGCCAAGTAATGCCCGCAAGGCAACCAGTGCCTGCACTCTCGCCAGGCGGGCGGATGAGACGTCGGTCTGAAACTGCAACAGTTGCAGCTTGATCTTGAGATAATCGCCTTCGCTGATATAGCCCGACTTATACTGCGCCTGCCCAATGTCAACCGTCTGCTGAAAACTTTTCAGGTCTTGCAGGGCAAACTGTAGCGTCGATTCTGCCAACAAGACCGCGATGAACTGCTGCGCCAAGTTAAATGTCAGGGTGCGCTCCGCGTCCGTAGTCTGAGCGCGCGTAACGGCGGTCTGGTCCTGGGCCGTTTGTAAGCGGCGCTGCCGTTTGTGCCCACGCTCAAACAGATATCCGATGCCAATGTCGAACTGTTGGATCTCGTTCAGAGCTGTGGCGCTGAAATCGCTGGGATTAAAAATCGGGACGAACTGCGAATCAAAATTGAGAGTTGGATTGGGACGAAGGTTGGCGGTAATTTCCTGTGCCTGGTTCTGAAGAATCAAGGTACGCGTAGCCTTGAGCGAGTGATTGTGCGCCAGGGCCAAGTCAATCGCCTGATCCAGCGTGATCAGCGTTGGGGTCTGCGCCTCGACAGTGGACACGAGCAACAGCAGCAAAGTCAAAGCCGCTATGATGTTCGTCCGGAAGTGCGGTGGATGCATAAGACTCAAATCTAAAGCGCAGGACCGCCGGGTGGAAAGCGAAGTCTGCGAAGGGATGTGTGTCCGTCGCACCCCTGGGGGCGGAAAGCTCTTCCGAACGAACGCAAATCCCTGCAAAGAGAAAACACATTGTAAATCAGGAGTTGCGCAGCAACCGCGAGTATTGTGCCGAGGTGGGCTCCTGGGAAGCTGAATCGGGAGCGGGGCATTATCGGATCCCACCTGGACTGCACAGGATTTAGGCGGCCCGTACTGTACTGGACGGCATATTGCAATCCGAGGACGTCGACCATCGCCTCGCCCGCCAGGATACCAGTTTCGCGCAGGCGCTCATTCTTGGTGAGGCGGCCCCATACCAACTGGCTGAAATACCGCTGGCAATTTTCCAGTCCTTGGCGTACAAGGTTTGGCATCCCCATCGACCCTGAGTTACGCGCCGTACGCATGTCGGGGTTTCTCTAGGAGAGTGTCATGCCAGTGGGAGCAACCCATAATCCCTGCGAGCCGGCAACCGGAAGTGCAAGTCCATTAAAGCTAACGCATGGGGCGCGCCGCCGGGGCCAAGCCTGCACGGCAGTCTGCGGCCTGCTGCTGCTGTTGTCTCTCAGCGGCTGCGAAAGCAAGGAAGAAAGTCCCAAGGCGGGTCCTCCCGAGGTCCAGGTCGCGGAGGCCATGCAGCAGGATGTTCCGATTTACCAGGAGTGGGTGGCGCAACTGAACGGCCCGGTGAATGCCGAGGTCACTCCGAAGGTGCAGGGTTATTTGCTCCGGCAGAATTACCAGAACGGCTACTTCGTCAAGAAGGGCCAGCTTTTGTTCGAGATCGATCCCCGGCAGTACGAGGCTGCGGTCGATCAGGTCAAAGCGCAAGTAGCGGTGGCGGAGGCAAGGCTGTCGGAGGCAACCACGAATGTTGACCGCGACACGCCCCTGGCGGCTCAAAACGCAATCCCGAAGAAGCAGCTCGACACCGACCTTTCCACCCAAGCGGCGACAAAGGCGGAAGTTCTCGCCCAACAGGCCAGCCTGCAGAATGCCAAGTTGAATCTGGGATGGACCAAGGTCAATTCCCCCATTGATGGCATTGCAGGGGTATCCAACGCCCAGATAGGCGATCTGGTGGGAACCAGTACCAAGATGACCACCGTGTCACAGGTAAATCCCATCTGGGCGTACTACAACGTCAGCGAAGGCCTGTTTCTCAGCTTTGCGTCCAAGGTCACCGGAATCATTACCGGCAAGGTCAGTCCGAGGACGCTTGCGGCCATGCCGGTCGAATTCATCCAGGCCAACGATGAGCCCTATCCCCAGAAGGGCACGATTATCTACGTGAATCGCCAAGTCGGTACTCAGACCGGCACCATTCAAATGGCGGCCGAGTTTCCCAATCCCGATGCCTCGCTGCGGCCCGGCGGTTTCGGGCGAGTGCGGATTCAGATCGGCAATAACAAGAACGCCCTACTGGTTCCGCAGGCAGCCGTAATCGAAGTGCAATCGATGTACCAGCTCGTCGTGCTCACGCCCCAGAACAAAGCCATGTTTCGACCCGTCAAGGTGGGCGAGCGCGTGGGCCCGAACTGGATCATTACGGAGGGGCTGAAACCGGGCGAGAAAGTTGTGGTCGAAGGCATCCTGAAGATCCAGCAGTTTGCTGCGCAAGCCCCCCAACTCGCCCGGGAGGGTATTCCGGTGGTTCCCAAGCCATACCTGGCCGCGGTGGCCGGGAGCAACTGACCATGTCGAAATTCTTTATCAACCGGCCCATCGTCGCCATCGTAATCGCGATTCTGATGGTCCTGCTCGGCATCGTTGCATTGCTGGGCCTGCCGACGGCGCAGTTCCCCAACATTGCCGACCCGATGATCCAGGTGCGCGCCACCTACCCTGGGGCTGACGCGCAGACCATAGCCGAGTCGGTCGCGACCCCGATCGAGCAGCAGATGTCGGGCGTCAGCGGTATGAACTACATGTATTCGTTGAGCGCCAGTTCGGGCGGAAACACGTCGCTCTACGTTGATTTCCAACTCGGGACCGATGCCAACACCGACCAGATTCTGGCGCAGATGCGGACCGCGCAAGCCAACTCGCAACTGCCTAGTCAGGTGACCCAACAGGGTGTGCTCGTGCAGCCAGGCACGACCGCCCCTTTCATGCTGCTCGACCTCTATTCTCCTAGCGGCGCCTACGACAACCTTTTTCTGGCCAACTATGCCACGATCAATTTGCAATACGCGCTGACCCGAGTCTCGGGTGTCGGGCAAGTGCAGATATTCGGCGCCGGCCCCTATGCCATGCGCATTTGGGTAAATCCTGACCGGCTGGCCAGCCTGGGCGTCACCGTGCCGGACATCACCGCTGCCGTCCAGGCCCAGAACAAGGTCAATCCCGCCGGCCAGGTAGGTGGCGAGCCGGTTCCGCCAGGACAACAGTTCACTTACAACGTGCGGGCTCCCGGGCGGCTGCCGACGGCCGCGGAGTTCGAGCAAATCATCGTCCGGGCCCAACCGGACGGCTCCATCCTGCGCCTGAAAGACGTGGCGCGCGTGGAATTGGGATCGCAATACTACTCGGCTATGGCGCGGTTAGGAACGGCGGGTTCGGGTAAGCCGACGCAGCCGGCCGCGCTTATAGCGCTCTATCTCACGCCTGGCAGCAACGCGCTAACAACCCGGGCAGCCGTTCTCAAGATGATGGAGGACGCGAAGAACAGGTTTCCCCAGGGGCTGGATTACATCGTTGCCCTCGACACCACGCTGGCGGTCAGCAGCGGCATCCACGAAATTTACAAGACCCTGTTCGAAGCGCTGGCGCTGGTCATCCTCGTAGTCTTTATCTTCCTCCAAGGCTGGCGGGCCACGCTGATCCCCTTGCTCGCGGTCCCGGTCTCGCTGATCGGGACCTTCATGGTTTTTCCCCTACTCGGATTCTCCATCAATACGCTCTCGCTGTTTGGCCTTGTACTGGCCATCGGATTGGTGGTGGACGATGCGATTGTCGTGGTGGAGGCGGTGGAACACCATATCGAGCAGGGTATGACACCCCACGATGCCACGGTGAGAGCGATGGAGGAAGTCTCCGGCCCGGTGATTGCTATCGCCCTGATTCTTGCCGCCGTCTTCATTCCGACCGCCTTCGTGCCCGGCATTACCGGACAGCTCTACCAGCAGTTCGCGGTGACGATCGCCGTCTCAGTGATCTTCTCGGCGTTTAACGCGCTTACCCTCAGCCCGGCGCTTTCTGCCATGCTGCTACGTCCCAGGAAGGAATCGCGAGGACCGCTGGGCCTGTTCTTTGGTTGGTTCAACCGCGTTTTCGGCAGGGCCACCGACGGATACGTGGGGGCTTGCAAGCATTTGATCCACAAGGCGGGGTTTGCTTTTGTGCTGCTCGGTTTGCTGACCTTGGCCGCCGGTTTCTTCGGCAAGAAGATACCTGGGAGCTTTCTCCCTGACGAAGACCAGGGATACGTCTTTGCCGGCTTGCAACTGCCCGACGCGGCATCTCTGCAACGTTCCTCCGAGGCCTCAAGGCAAGTGGAAAAGATCATCATGGATACTCCCGGCGTCCAGTACGTGAGCTCGGTCATGGGCTACAGTATGCTAAGCGGCGTCAACGCCACCTACAGTTCGTTTTTCTTCGTCTCGTTCAAGCCCTGGGACGCGCGCAAGACTGCCGAGACCAGTTACCTGGGAATCAAGACCCACCTGCAACGCGCGCTCTCCCAAGTCACGTCGGGCCTTGCCTTCTCGTTTCCACCGCCTGCGATTCCAGGGGTGGGAACTTCTGGAGGCGCTACTTTCATTCTCGAAGACCGCTCCGACGCGGGCGTCGATTTCCTGGCCAAGAACGCGCAGATATTTATCGCCGAGGCCCGCAAACGCCCAGAACTCACCGGGGTAATGACCACCGCTCTCTTCGGCGTTCCACAGGTCGGAGTGAAAGTGGACAACGCCAAGGTGATGACTCAGCAGATTCAACTGAGCAGCTTGTACGAGACCTTGCAGACGTTTATGGGCGGAGCGCTGGTGAATTACTTCAATCGATTCGGTTTGCAGTGGCAGGTGTACGTCCAGGCCGACGGCCCGTTCCGGACTGACGCGCAGAACCTCGGCAAGTTTTATGTCAGGAATGCCGCGGGCGACATGGTCCCGTTGAGCACGCTGACCAGCGTCTATCCACGCAGTGGCGCCGAGTTCATCATGCGCTACAACCTGTTCAACTGTGTGCAGATCAATGCATCCGCCGCTCCCGGCTACAGCTCCGGCCAGGTGACGCAGGCGCTGGAGGATGTTTATCACAAGACCATGCCTCCCCAGATGGGATTCGACTACATGGGCATGTCGTACCAGGAGCAAAAGGCGGCCCAGGGAGTCAGCCCCGCCACCATCTTCGGGCTGGCGTTCTTCGTGGTCTTCCTCATCATGGCAGCGCAATACGAAAGTTGGACGCTGCCCTTCAGCGTCCTGCTGGGCGTGCCCATCGCGGTCTTCGGGGCCTTTATCACGCTCTACCTTCGCCGGCGCGCCGGACTTGCGCTGGACAACGACGTATACGCGCAGATTGGCCTGGTGATGCTCATTGGGCTGTCGGCAAAGAATGCCATCCTAATCGTCGAGTTTGCCAAGGTCGAATACGAAAAGGGAGCGTCTTTGCTCGACGCCTCGTTGGCGGCTGCAAGGTTGCGGCTGCGCCCAATCCTGATGACGGCCTTCGCCTTCATTCTTGGTTGCGTGCCGCTGTGGGTGGCTTCCGGCGCAGGCGCAATCTCGCGCCAGGTATTGGGCACGATCGTCATCGGCGGCATGCTGGCCTCTACGCTGCTGGCCGTTTTCTTTGTTCCCGTCAGTTTCGATGTCGTGGAGCGCTTTGGCATCTGGATATCGGGAGGGAAAAAAGAGCCGCACAAGGAAGGACCTGGACCTGTACCGGAGGAATCTGGGGATGACTAGCTTGAGAACATACACCGTTTTTGTGTTGTTGCTCACGCTGTGCGCGTGCAAGGTCGGCCCCAATTATCAGCGTCCGCTGCTGACTGTGCCAGGCGACTATCGCGGGGTCGCGCCGGATGCTTCCACGCAACCGCCGCCCAGCGCTGAACCATTCGCTGAAATGCAATGGCCAGCCGTGTTCCAGGATGAGGTGTTGCAGGGCCTGATTAAGGAAGCGCTTGCTAATAACTACGACATGCGCATTGCCGCCACCCGCATCCTTCAGGCCAACGCTTCTCTGGGAATTACGCGCGCCAATCAATTTCCGACTGTGAATGGTTCGGCATCGGTCGTGAACCAGCGCAGTGCGCTCTACCCGGGGGCCCCGACGTTCGACACTTTTGGGCTGCAATTGGACTATATCGTCGATTTCTGGGGACAGTACCGCCGGGCGACGGAGGCGGCGCGGGCCACGCTGTTGGCGACACAGTTTGGGCAGAGCATAGTTCAAACCAGCCTGATTTCCTCGGTGGCAAGTAACTATTTTCTGTTGCGTCAATTCGACTTCCAGCTTGATTACTCGAAGCAAACCGTGAAGGCAGATACGGAAATCCTGGACCTGAACAACGTCAAGTTCAAGGGTGGCGAAAGTGCGATTACCGACGTCTATCAGGCCCAAGTGCTCGTGGAACAAGCCGAAGCGGAGGTCATCACGCTGAAGCAGTCGATCGCGCAGGCAGAAAACAATATCAGCATTCTGCTCGGACGAAACCCCGGGCCGGTCTCACGTGGTCTCAGCCTGACCGAACAGCCGCACCTGCCAGAGGTGCCGGCCGGACTGCCATCGGCGCTTCTGCGGCGCCGTCCGGATGTGCGCCGGGCGGAAGAGAACCTGGTTGCCGCCAACGCCAACGTGGGTGTGGCCAAGGCAGCGTTCTTTCCGCAGATCTCGTTGACCGGTGCATTTGGCGCGCAGAGCGTCGCCATAACACGTTTCTTGCAAGGCTCGGCGACATTTTGGTCTGTGGGTGGACAGGTGGTCCAACCGATCTTCCAGGGAGGCAGGATCAGAAGCGGGTACCGTTTGGCGTGGGCGCAACGGGACGAAGCAGAACTACTCTACAAGCAAACCGTGCAGCAGGCGTTCGGCGATGTTTCCAATAGTCTCGTCGGTTACACCCAGTCTCGACTGTACCGGATGAAGCTTGAGGAGCAGACAAAAACATACAAGGACATGGCAAGCCTTGCCAATGTGCGTTTTCAGGGAGGCGTCACCAGTTTTCTTGAGGTGCAGTACTACGAACAGCAGTATTTTCTTTCGGCGCTGAACCTGGCCCAGGCGTGGTACACCGAGTTGCAAAACTATGCCCAGCTCTACCAGGCTTTAGGTGGAGGCTGGCAACAACCATAGGCCACAGGGCCCTGGACCCGTAGGGAAGGGAATTAGCGAATTTTGGGGACTGAAGAGTACGTCGTGTCAACTCGTAACTCAGAAGTTCACGACTCACCATGCGCTGCCGTTCCGTGATGCCGACTCGTCATTGTGAACTCGTAATTCCCTTAAACACCTCGCCGCCCTTCATCACGAAGTTCACGCGCTCCAGTTGAGTGATGTCGGCCATGGGATCGGCGGGCACGGCAACAATGTCGGCGAACTTGCCGGGCTCCAATGAGCCGATCTGGCCCTGCATGCCCAGCAGTTCGGCAGCGCTCATGTTGGCGGAGCGCAAAGCCTGCGCCGGAGTCATGCCGTACTTCACCATCAGGGCAAATTCCTTCGCGGGATCGATGGTCCAGGCAAACCCACCGGCGTCGGTGCCGAAGGCGATCTTCACGCCGGCGTTCAACGCGCGCCGAAACGTGGCGGCATGAATGTTGACCATGTCAACCCACACGTGCGCGCCCGTGGCCGCGCGGCCTTCAGCGACATACTCACCGACGAACAACGTAGGCACGTAGAAAGTGCCCTGGGCGGCCATGGTCTTCAGGTCAGCGTCGGCGATATAGAAACCGTGCTCAATGGAATCGACTCCCGCCTCGACCGAGTTGTGGACACCGTTTAGCGCCGAGGCATGGGAGGCGACCTTGTGGCGCTCGCGATGCGCTTCATCAACGATGGCGCGCAGCTCGTCCGGCGTGAAGGTGGGAATGTCGTCGAGCACGCCGTCAGGCCGCACCCGATAGCTGCGGTCGGAGTACACCTTGATCCAGTCCACCCCGTTGGAGATCTGCTCGCGCACCGCCTTGCGGCCACCTTCCGCGCCGTCCACCTCCTGCACGCCCTTGGGCATCTTCAGCTCCCAGGAATACCCGAGGAGAGGATAGGAGCCGGTCACATCCATGGCGCGCCCGGCGACTTGCATGCGCGGGCCGGGAATCACTCCCGCTTCGATGGCGTGCTTGATGTCCACGTCGGCGTAGCCGGCGCCTTCGGTTTCGAGATCGCGAATGGTGGTGAAGCCGTAGCCGAGCGCGCGCTGCGCCGCCACCGTGCCGAGAATGGTGCGGTACGGCGTCGAGTACTTCAGCAGTTGCACGTCGTAATCTTCGGCGGTGATGTCGCCTTGCAGCAGCACATGGGTGTGAGTGTCGATCAGTCCGGGCAGGCAGACCTCGCGGGTGAGGTCGATGACGTGGGCGCCGCTCTCGGGCTGCGGCAGGGTGTCACCGATCTGATCGATCTTTTCGCCCACGATGCGCAGCGTGACGTTCTTGCGGGCCGTGTCGCTCTTGCCGTCGTAGAGGGTACCGCAGCGCAGATAAGTGATGCTGGGCGGAGCGGATTGCGGCTTTGTCTGGGCGAAAGCGATGGTGGCGGCGAGAGAGAAGAAGAGGACGAGACTGAATCTCATGGCGTGCTCCGGTATGGGTGGACGACCATGAATATACCAGCGCACACCGGCGAGGTGGGCTTTGTAATCACCGCGGAGAACACGGAGAGAAGCAGACTGAACTGATTCCGGTCCGTGTTTCCGCGGTGAAGAGTTAGTTACACACCAGCGGCCGGACGTTCGCACATCTTTCCGCCGCAGCAGCCCTTGCCGCCTTTGGCCATGTCGCACTTGCCGTCTTTGCAGCAGCCGCCATCTTTGCCGCAGCACGACATCTTGCCGTCCTTGCCGTCATTTTTCGCCATCATCGGGCACTTCATCCCCGACTTGCTGTCCTTGGACATCATCTCGTCATGCGACATCGTGGCGTCTTTGCTGTCCTTGGACATCTGGCCGCACTTGCCGTCTTTGCCGCAGCAAGACATCTTTCCGTCGGCCTTATCGTGATTGCAGCAGGCACAGGCCTTGGAGTTGTCGCCGGATGGGGCGGCAGGAGTTTGGGTCGCGTTCTGGGCCATCAGACCCAGAGCCATGACCAGCGTACTCAGAATTACCAGCATCTTCGATTTCATAGTTTCCTCATAATTTCGGTTGAACATCGTCCATGTCACAGGGCCATGAGGCCCGGTAGAGTTCGCGGCGAGCGCGCATAACGGCGCGGCGCGAATCAGGCCGGAAGCTGCAAGGATTTTGGGGGCCGCTAAATCCGCAGGTCGGTCTTCCGCTCGAAGACGGGGCGAACGAACTGAAGAGCGTTGTGAATGGAGAGGAAGGCAGAACCTGGAGGCGCAAGGGCCGAGATGGTGCCTGCCGGACCGTTGGCGCTCAACTGGTGGGAGACAGAATTGCCAGAGGCGACCAGAAAAGCCAACGGCCGGGCAGGCTGGCTGCTCATGTCGCAACAGCCCGGGCGATCTGCCCAGTGGGTGGCAGCAGGCGCCGGGTGCGACGGGCAGCAAGGCATGGAATGCGGGCCCTGTGAGCAACAACCAGACGGGGTTGCGAGGGTCACGGAGTGGGTAGCGTGCCGGTGCATCGGCGCCATCCGGACATGGCACTTCGAACCATGGCCGGAAGCGGGCGGCATCGCCAGGCCAGCTTCGGCCCATAGGACGATGACCAACGACAGCACCAACGACAAGCTTCTCCGCATTGCGCTCCGCGAAATCATGCCGAACTCATTGTTGCTTCTAGCGACCCAGCCGTCTGTGACCGGCGTCACTGCACGTTGGTTTGACGGTGCAGGGGTGAAAAGGGTGCTGCTGAGTGGGTGCCCGTTGGGCGGCCCGCTTTTCCTCACGATCCACAGCCATCCACATAGCTGCACCGAGAATAGGCGTTGAATCGGCTGCATTGCGGGGCTAGAGTCCAAAGCGCGAGCCAATTTTCGAGCTTCGAGTTTCGGGGCGAGATCGAAGTGCAGATTCGTTGAGTTGCCCTCGCCGCAACGCGGAAAGGCGCCGGGCGAAAAGCGTGTTGGCACACGGTTCGCCAACGAGATGGCATTGGGACTCAGACGCCTCGTCCGGCCCTGAAAATCTAGCGGACCGGAGAGGGTTAACTCTTTTGGTTCGGGCCGGGAAGGCGTAAAATACAAGATGTAGTGTTATGCACTTGACATCCACAAGATGTCGGGAGTACCGTTCGCAAATGCGGTCGCCGCGTGAAGCGTTTTTCCAGAGCCAAGGCGGGCAGAGGTGACCGCCCTGGCGTGCAAGTGGGCCCGCGTACTTTGACGATTCCTCCTCTGGATACGGTGCAGGTTTCGTCAAGTGCAGGGAATTTGGGCCCAGGGCTTTCGGCAGATTTGCGACCCAGAAGCTCACGCGGTTTCCCAACGCACGCCATTTGCGTGCCGAGGGATGGCAGTTGGGCCCACGAAGTCATCGCAAGACGATGACATCAGCGTTGTTCCTTTCCAAGTCAGTGCGGCACTTCACCGCGGCGTTGCGCGAACGTTGCGCCTGAGTTGCCCGTCCGGATTCCGCCACAGGAAATATCTCTTTGGCGGGGCGCGGTTGTGCGGTGGCGCCGGACAAAGATCAACCGGGGGCTTCTTTCCTGTCGACCTTTCGCGGGCAGGCGAAGAGGCCCCCACAACCTTTGCAGTCGGAAATAATAAAGCGGGCCTCAGACCCGCGTAGTAACGCAATAATTAAGAACTGATCAGGAGCACTCTCCATGGCCGAAGTCACCACCAAACCAACCACCGCGACCACTGCGTCCATCGCGACCGGTGAGCCCACGATCACCGCCGCGTCCGCCACCACCGCCGCGAGCACTGCGCCCAAGAAGCGCGCGCCCGGGCTCGGCTTCAAGCGCTTCTTCACCAAGGCGGGCGTCTCGCCCTACGACGAGCTGGAGTGGGAGCTGCGTCTGGCGCAGATCACCGACACGCACGGCGGCATCATCTTCGAGCAGAAAGACGTCGAGGTCCCCAAGGACTGGTCGATGACGGCGACCAACATCGTCGCCAGCAAATACTTGCACGGCCCGCTCGACACGCCCGAGCGCGAGACCGGCGTGCGCCAGCTCGTCACCCGCGTCGCCGAATCCATTCGCGACTGGGGCATCAAGGGGGGATACTTCCGCAGCGACGACGACGCGGCCATCTTCCACGACGAACTCGCCCACCTGCTGTTGCAGCAGAAGGCGGCCTTCAATTCGCCGGTGTGGTTCAACGTGGGCTGCGATCGCATCGAGCCCAACTCCGACGCGCAGAACTGGCACTGGAACCCCCAGGCCCAGCGCGTGGAATACGGCGCCGTCGGCTACAAGAACCCGCAATGCTCGGCGTGCTTCATCAACTCGGTACACGATTCGCTCGACAGCATCCTCACCCTCGCCAAGACCGAGGGCATGCTGTTCAAGTGGGGATCGGGCACGGGCACCAATCTGTCGCCGCTGCGTTCGTCCACCGAAGCGCTCTCCGGCGGCGGCACCGCCAGCGGCCCGCTCAGCTTCATGAAAGGCTTCGACGCCTTCGCCGGCGTCATCAAGTCCGGCGGCAAGACGCGTCGCGCCGCCAAGATGGTCATCCTCAACGTCGACCATCCTGACGTGATGGATTTCATCGAGTGCAAGCAGAAGGAAGAAGCCAAGGCCTGGGCGCTCATCGAAATGGGTTACGACGGCAGCGGTCCCGACAGCGACGCCTACTCGTCCATCTTCTTTCAGAACGCCAACAACTCGGTGCGCGTGACCGACGACTTCATGTACGCGGTGCTGCGCGATGGCGACTTCAGCACCCGCTCGGTGAAGGACGGCCATCCGGTGCAGACCTTCAAGGCGCGCGAGATGCTGCACAAGATTTCCGACGCCACCTGGCACTGCGGCGATCCCGGCATGCAGTACGACACCACGGTCAATCGCTGGCACACCTCCAAGAACACGGCGCGCATCAACGCCTCGAATCCTTGCAGCGAGTACATGTTTCTTGACGACTCGGCCTGCAACCTCGCCAGCTTGAACCTGATGAAGTTCGCGCCCAACGGCACGTTCGACATCGAAGCCTACCGTTACGCCTGCGCCGTCATGATCACCGCGCAGGAAATTCTGGTGGACAACAGCGGCTATCCCACGGAAGCCATCGGCAAGAACTCGCACGACTACCGTCCGCTGGGACTCGGCTACGCCAACCTCGGTGCGCTGCTGATGGCCGCGGGCCTGCCCTACGACTCCGACGCTGGACGCGACTACGCTGCCTGCCTGACTGCGATCATGTGCGGCGAAGCCTATCTGCAATCGTCGAAGATCGCCGAACTGTGCCAGCCGCTCGCCCCGGCAACCGCGGCGACCTCGACGGCTGAGATCACCGGCGCAGCCTGTCCCGGCTGGTACATCAATCGCGAGCCCTTCCTCGACGTCATCCGCATGCATCGCGCATCGGTGAACAACATCGACAAGACCCACGTTCCGCCGGCGCTCTTCGAAGCCAGCAAGAGCACCTGGGATGAGGCCCTGAAGCACGGCGAGAAGTTCGGCTACCGCAACGCGCAGGTCACGGTGCTGGCCCCCACGGGCACCATCGGCTTCATGATGGACTGCGACACNNCCCGACCTGGCGCTGGTGAAGTTCAAGAAGCTGGTGGGCGGCGGCATGATCAAGATCGTAAACAACACCGTGCCGGCCGCGCTGTTCAAGCTGGGCTACACCCCCGACCAGACCAACGCCATCGTCAGCTACATCGACGCCACCGGCACCATCGAAGGCGCGCCCTCGGTCAAGGAAGAGCACCTGCCCATCTTCGACTGCTCGTTCAAGCCGTCGAAGGGCACGCGCACCATTCACTACCTCGGACATGTGCGCATGATGGCGGCCGCCCAGCCGTTCATCTCGGGCGCAATTTCCAAGACCATCAACATGCCCGAGAACGCCACCGTGGACGACATCACCGAAGCCTACATCCAGTCGTGGAAGCTGGGGCTGAAGGCGGTCGCCATTTATCGCGACGGATCGAAGAAGGCGCAGCCGCTCAGCTCCATGGGATCGGCCACCGCGAAATCGAAGAAGGGTGACGCGCTCGCTGCCCAGGTCGAGGTGGAAGACGAGGCAGCGGCGCCGCCGCGCGCCATGCGTCACCGTCTGCCCGACGAGCGCCTGTCCATCACTCACAAGTTCAGCGTGGGCGGACACGAAGGCTATCTCACCGTCGGCCTCTACAAGGATGGCATGCCGGGTGAGTTGTTCATCACCATGGCCAAGGAAGGCTCAACCGTCAGCGGCCTGATGGACAGCTTCGCCTGCGCCACGTCGCTGGCCTTGCAGCACGGCGTGCCGCTCAAGCTGATGTGCGAAAAGTTCGCGCACACCCGCTTCGAGCCCAGCGGCTGGAGCCATAACCAGGACATCGGCTACGCCAAGTCCATCATGGATTACATCTTCCGCTGGCTGCAATTGCGCTTCCTGACGGGCCAGCAGCAGGCGCTGTTCGACGGCCTGCGTCCCAAGTACGTCAACGCTCCGCCGCCCGGCGTGCCGGACGAGAACGGCTATGGCACCGACAAGTCAATTACGGGTGTCATCCTGAGCGACCCCGAACATCGTGAGGGGGAGTCGAAGGACCCCTATAACAGCAACAATCCTTCACAGCTTGTCATCCCGGGCGCAGCGGGTGCCCCACCCTTGTCTGCGGGCATTAGCGGACAGGGTGGGAAAGCCGGCCTCAGCGGGCCCAGGGGCCACCATCACGCCTCCGACGCGCTGCAAGACCTGATCGAAATGGGAGACTCACCCAGTTGCCCCGTCTGCGGCGCCATCATGACGCGGAATGGAAGCTGCTACCGCTGCATGTCCTGCGGCAGCACCAGCGGGTGCTCGTAAGGCGGAAGAGCGGCGCTTTAGCGCCGCGTCCCGCGCCCCTTAATGTTGTGACCCAGGAAGTTACAAATGCGTTCACATATTCCGCCGGAAGTCATCGAAAAAGCTCGGAAGCGATTCCTCGAATTTCAGGAGAGAGAGCGGAGCCGAGTGGCACGGTTTGGAAACGTGCGCCCTGAGATTGCTGTGGACTTTCAGGGTTACAAGTTTGTAGCGGTTGGCGGTCGTCTGTACTACAACAAGAGGTGGAAGTTCTTCATCGATTTCCTGCTTGATTACATCCCTGGTCTTTTCGAAAAAGATTGGTTCGAGGCTGAAATTGGGAAAGCCCCCGAACAACGGCACCCGGTCATGCAATGGCGTGTCGATGGGATGCACTTCATCCAGCGCCAGCAGCCAAAGGCAGACGGTACGTACGAAGCTACTCCCAACGGATCTTTGCTCGCATATCTTGCGTTTGCGTATGACGTTTACGTCGTAGCACATAACGGGCGCTTGGACGACCGCCTGCTCTCACGACTAAAGAACTCGGATCAATTCCAAGGCGCGAGGCACGAGTTGTTTGCCGAGGCAACTTGCTTCAGGGCGGGGTTCGAGATTGAGCATGAGGATGAGACGGATCCGTCCTCTCGGCATGTTGAGTTTACTGCCATACACAAGCAAACAGGTCAAAAGATTTCGGTAGAAGCCAAGAGCAAACATAGACCCGGCGTTCTAGGTCAACCGGGGACACCAGAGCCGCATGGTGACCTGAACCTGCGATTCGGCAAATTGCTTAGTGATGCGGTTGCCAAGACTCCGCCGTACCCATTGGTTGTCTTCTTCGACACGAACCTACCTCTGCATATGGCTAATCGTGTGTTTGCTTTCCAGCCGGGCAATCCAATGATACCGTCCGCGTACGTTTTGTCAGTCCTAGATCGCCTCAGAAAGCGCAGTGGCGGAGTTGATCCCATCAACTACGTGGTGTACACCACCATCCCGATCATTACCTCGTCGGCGATGATCCGGCGCCCCGCAAACATTTGCTTTCTATTTTCTCAATGGTTCCTCGGACCCCGGTAACGCACATGCAGGCTCTTTTCGACCTTCATCAAGCTGCTAATCTGTACGGAAATATCCCAAACGAATTCCCGACTACGAAGAATGAGGTGGCGGGTGGTGCCCCATCCTTCTCGCTCGCTTTTGGCGAGAGGGTGGGCACTCTTTCGCGACCACGTCATACCCACCCTGTCGCTGTGCGACAAGAGTGGGGCAGCCGGCTGGAAATCGCAGCACCGTGCAAAATGTCTCAAGCCACTTTCGTAAACATGTCTTTCAGGCCTACGAGAATCGAGGTGGGAAGGCGCAGTGTCCGCTTCGACGGCTCTCTGGCCGTTATAACCTGGACGGCAACGCCATTGCCTTCGGGGAAAGGATCGGAAACAATTTCAAATCGTTCGCCATACATGCGAATGTGGTGAGACGAGCTGTAACCGAGGTCTTTAATCCTGACGCAGTCTTCAGGGGTGGATTTGGCGATTGCATGATTCATGACAGCACCAGTTTTCTTTTGAATGCGTGATGGTTTGAAATTTATTTGCCGCCCACGAGGTCCATTAGTTCGGACTGCGCCTGGCCCCAATCCTCGTCAGCACGGTTGTGGATGCTGCCGCGAGACTCGTAGATTTGGTAAGCGCGGGCCCGTATCGCGTCTTCCGAGAAGGTACTGGCTGAATCGTTGTTCAAGATTGCTTGCGGTTTGGAGGGGTCAGACTTCTGGCTAACGCGGACTTTGCGATTAGACACTGTAACTCCTATGACTGCCACGACTAAGAGGAGAAGACTCCAGAACGGCTGACCTAGTTCAGGGGATCTGAATGAGAGGTGGGAATTCTCTCTCGCTTTCAATGGTACGCTGAGTAGGCGCTATTGTCCAAGTTTGACAATGCCGGGTAGCGGGTCAGTCTGATTTCCACAGGTCGGGTCACTTAAAAGCGTGGTATAAGTCTTCCCCGTAGCCCACACTTTCTCTTGATTCAAAGACGAAACGCACGCCTGGAATCGCATCGGCCGGATATGAGAATTGCACCAGCACGGCCCGAAGTCGCTCATATGGTATAAGCTCTCGGCCAAGCCTGTCACGTTCCTCGTCTGTCTTGGTGAGAATTAGGATGACGAGATGCCGTGGATCGATATGCGGCACACCGAAGCTCGAAACCTCAACATCTGGATAATATAGGCGAGCAAGTCTCCTGACTTCACGCTTTATCCGACGAATTACCAGCCACAACCTGAAATTCGGCATTGGCCATTAGACCTCTCGGAGTGCTTTCAGAATAATCCCTTTGTCAATCCGCTTTGCAGAGGCCTATGGAAATCAGAACTGACCCACTACCAAATGCCGGGTGCTCCACTCATTCCTGTCTTTGGAATGAGTGGAAATCGATTCCGCTCACCATTGGTTCTGTATCGGCTGCCCCGCGTCAACGATCCGCGTTTTGCTCACTTTGCCCTTGCTGTCGCGGATGAACATATAGCCCTTATCCACTCGACAATGTATCCGCTGTCCTGAATTCATCTCCACATTAGGCCCAGGCAGCGCAATCTGATAATCCATTCTTCCAATCCGAACAAAGTACAAAATGTTGTTGCGCGTCATAGACGAGGTCTGCGAATACGCCTCGTTAGCCCACATGGTTACGTCGCACGTTTTGTATGACTGGGCAAAACCTGATGCAGCGGTCAGCAGCATAAACCAGAGGCAGCGTTTCATAGCCACAAGTCCTCCACTAGTGGAACTTTGTAACACCCAAATGCTTGTTTGGCGCGCTTTCTGCCGCAACAATCTTAGCGTCGTGAGGCAGCGGTATTGTTGCCAAATATCCTGGGAGTCGCCGAATAGTTACCGCCACTTTTTCCCACTGGGTCACGCCTTTCGGTGGAAGTGACTGCAGGCCTATTAGTGTGCCCCAGCGGGCTCAAGAATTCTGAAAGATTCTTACCAGTGCCTGGTGCTAGTGCCTCGTGCCCCAGGTTCGCCCTTTTGTTGGGCTAACCTGGGATCGCTATACTCGGCACCCAGAAGGATTAGGTCGGAAAGTGGTGAGTTGAAAATATCCGGTAGTCCGGCCCGAAACTTCCTCTGCCCAGGTTAGCGTCTAAAATACGGACGCGAACCTGAGGCACCAGGCGCCGCTTTGGGAGATTGCGGTTACCTTCGTTCTGCGCAATGCGTTTTCTCCTCGGCCCTGCTGCGATCCACAAAATAGAATGGGTAGCGCTGGAGTCAGCCTCCAGCGCTGCGAATGTCCGCCTGCGCTATGCAGCCGTGATAGTGAACGGCTTGCGGGCCGCGGCAGGGACCTTTGAAAATCAGCCGCCCGGGAACCTGTTGGAGCATAAGTGCTTTGTTCGGAATACTTTGCTCATATCTGCTTTAAATAGAATACTTTGCGTGGAATCGCGCAAAGTATTGAGCAGCAATGACTTACGTCTGCCAGTAAATCGCGTGTTATGAATACTTTGGGGGCAAAGTATTGAAAACAAAGATGCAGAAATGCCGGGGGGGGAGGGGGTATTTAGCGGCGCGTGGCCCACTCAAGCTTCTTTTGCTTGGGTGGGGGTGTTCGTGGTTACAACGAAAATCCCCGCCCTAGCCAAAAGAAGGCTAGAACGGGGCACCCAGGTCATCTCACTTTTCGCGTTCCTTCCCGCTACTTTGGCACTCGAAACTTGGAACTCGAAACTGGTTTCCGAAACTTGACCGGCAGCGAGCAATTTTGCACAGATTAAGCGGCAGCGGCAACCCTATCATGGTGTCTGACCAACCTGATAAGGAGAATCAAATGAAATCCCAGAAGCTATTTGTTGTTGTCCTGGCGTCGCTCATCGTGCTCGCCCTGTCGCTGCCGGTACTGGCACAGAGCAGCACACAGTCCAACACCACCACGACGACGCAGAATCCACCCGCCGCTCAGAGCACCACCACCATGACATCACAGGACCCGGCATCGGTGCCGCCGCCCCAGGTCACTCAGAGCACGGATACGACGGTTACGCCGGCCGGCCCGGAAGTGAAGCAGACCGATTCGACGACGACCACAACCACACCTCAGCCAAAAGTAACCGACACCACGACCACCACAACCACGCCAGCGCCAGTAACCGACGTCACGAGCACCACGACCGCGCCGCCGCCCAAGGTGAAGCAGGACACCAGCTCGACGACCACAGTCACGCCCCAGCCGCAGCAATAATTGCGGGTAATCGGCGTGTGGCCCACGCAAGCTACCAGCCGCAGCATCATGGGCGGAAGAATGTTTAGCTAGATGTTCGTTGGACCCGGCTCGAGAGTGTCAATCAGACATGGTGGGTGGCCAACTTGATCGTGGTCACCCGCCCACCTTGAGTCAGTCCAGAAGCGAGGCTGTTGACCTCGCTGCGGGCGGCTATCTCGGCTAGTTCCTGCGTAAGGGCATGTCCCCAAGACACTAATTCGTCGGGCTTCTGCGCCCGGCAAATCATCCAGTGGTGGCGCCTCCCTTTGCGAACCGGCTCCGCTTGAAACGACACGACGTACCGAGCAACTGCCTGTGTCATTCAATACTTCCTATTCTGTGCACTGGCCGTTTACGCGGCCTTGCCATGAATTTTGGCTTCGGGATTCTTCTGCTGCCTAAGAGGAAAAACTTCAGATGGGCTGACTTAGTTCAGGGAACCTGAAAGAGTAAGAAGAGGTACCTGCTCAATATTAATGCTATGCTCGCGCGCTACCGTTGTCCACCTGCCGCGGTTTGAGGTAGTGGGTCACCTGGCAAAAAGAAAACGAAAGAGCGGACTAAACTTTGTCCGTCACTCCCTTGACGATCGGGACGCCGGCTTGGCTGAAGTCCTTGCGGACCGCTTTCTTTCTCCGATTTTGCGCTGGACGACGGGAAGCCTTCTTTTCGAGTTGATCGGCTTGTCGCTGTGCTTTATCGAATTTTGTTCGTTTCTCTGACATACAGACAGTTTACGCCGAACGCCCCAAGTTCAAGCTCTGTGGATTTCAAACTGCACCCCTACGAGAGAAGGCCGACGGCTGGCGAGAATCGATTTCCTCAGTGCACGACTTCGATCAAGAGTCTGCGTCAGAGAGCTGGTCGGTGATCGTCTGGAAGTGATGGCCCATCACTGCCAGGGTCATGGCCGCGCCAAAGGAGCGGCGGTAGCGCGTGGCGGCTGTGAGCAGAAACTTCCAATAGCTGAGGCGAGCTTTTCCCAGCAGTCCCTGGTGCACCACGGAAAAGAAGAAGGCGCGCAGGGAGCCATAGCTCCAGCGCTGCCGGAACTGCGGCTGGCAGCGGCTGAGGAAGAGCTTGACCCGCTCATAATAGGCATCGCAGGCATAGATTCTAGTAAGCACATGACGATAGCCCTCGACGAGGCGGGTGGCGTTCATGCGCGGAAGGAAGTTCAGTTCACAATCCGTGTTGTTGCCGCCCCCGGCATTCAGAATTCGGCCCTCGCTCCGCAGGCGGCGAAACAGTTGCGTGCCTGGCATGGCTTGGAGCAGGCCCACCATGGCAACGGGAATGGCGCTCTTCTGGATGAACTCGACGAGGCGCTCAAAGACGTCTTCGCGGTCGGTATCGAAGCCCAGGATGAAGCCCCCCATCACTTCGATGCCGTACTGCTGGATGATGCCGATGCTTTCCAGCATGTCGCGCCGCGTGTTCTGCAGTTTGTGGTTGGCGACCAGACTGTCTTCGTCCGGGGTCTCGATGCCCAGGAATACGGATATGAAGCCGGCCTCTTTCATCAACTGCAGCAGTTCGAGATCGTCGGCCAGATTGAGCGATGCTTCGGTGCTGAAGCGGAAGGGACGACCGTGGGCTTCTCCCCATTCGGCCATGGCCGCCAACAGTGCCTTGGCGCGGGGCTTGTTGCCGATGAAGTTATCGTCGACGAGGAAGACCGCGTCGCGCCAGCCTGCCTCGCGCAACTGATCGAGTTCGGCGAGGACCTGTGTCACAGCCTTGGTGCGCGGACGGCGGCCATAGATCTCGATGATGTCGCAGAATTCGCAGTTGAAGGGACAGCCACGCGAATACTGCACAGTCATGGTGCTGTAGCGGTGCATCTGGATAAGACGCAGGTCGGGTAATGGGCTACGCTCCATGGCGGGACGCTCGGCCGCCTGGTAGAGGGGGTGTGCTGTGCCCGCCTCCAGATCTCGAGCCAGGCCGGCGATAAGGTCCTCCGCCTCGCCGATCACCACGTGGTCGGCTTGCAGTACAGACCTGGGCACACTGCTGGTGATGGGCCCGCCCACAACAGTTCGGAGTCCGCGCGCACGGCAGCGCTGCACGATGGAGACCAGGTCCTCCTGCTGCACGTGCATGCCGCTAATCAATGCGACATCGGCCCAGGCGAGGTCAGAATCCTTCAGGCGCTCGACGTTGGTGTCAATCAGGCGCTTGTTCCATGGTTGGGGAAGCAGCGCGGCTACAGTCATGAGACCCAGCGGCGGCTGAGCGGACCGCTTGCCTTGAATCGACAGGGCATAACGGAAGCTCCAGTAGGTGTCAGGAGATCTGGGATAGACGAGTAAGGCGTTCATTGTTCACCTTTGCCGCAAGAACGGCTGTCAGCGTGTCACCGTAATGAAGTGTGATCCTGCGGGGCTTGAGGGCGCAATGGGATTACAAAAAGATTACAGAGGCCCAGTGAGCCTTATCGCACAAACCTCAGATTCTGCACTCTACTGGGGGATAACTGCGGCAGGTGGAACCTTGAGTTTAGCCAGCTCGAGAGCAAAAAGCGGGTTTTCGGGGAACTCCGCGACGAGCTCCTCAAGTTGGGTGCGGGCCACTTCTGCCTTTTTCTCACGCAGGGCGGCCAGCGCCAGCATGATCTTGGCAAACGGTCGGAGATAATGGCCGCGCTCGGCCGCGATCTCGAGCTGTTGAATCCCCACTTTCTTGTTGCCGTGGATTCCTGCAAAGCCAAGCAAAAACCTCTTGTATCCCGGCAGGCTTCCGATGATGTAATTGGCCGCGCCCAAGGTGAGATATGCATCGGCGGCATCCGGCGCGACCACCAGCAGTTTCTTGGCGTAGCTATCAGCATCTCCGATCATTCTCAGGCTTTCCACCTGATGCTTATCGATCAGACTGGCATAGTCGGCCTGCATACCCAAGCTTAGGGTCATGGCAAACAGGGCGTTGGTATCGTCCGGATTCGTTTGCAATCGCATTTGCGCCAAGTCCTGTGCCTGTTTATCCGCGGCGAAGAATGCCGCGCGCAGTTCCGGGTCCGGCTTGAGAGCGACCTTGCCCAGAAAGCGTTTGTCGTCGAGGAAAAACTCGGACGTCAAAACGCGTTGCCGGTAGAACTCCTCAAACAGATAAGCTGCCGCTTGCGAGGCGCTCCCGAGAGGGTCTGCTGGGTGGGACTTCTGCCAGGCCGCAAACTGCGCGCGAGCTTCCTCGGGCTTCAACTCGTAAAGCAAGTGAAAGCCGGCCTCGACTTCCGGCACGTGCAATACCGCGATCTGGGCCTGCCTTCCGTCTGCCGGGATGACAGGAACAGCGAGGACCGCTGCAACGAGCACGGCGCAGAACCAACAAACCCTTGCGCCCTTCCGCGAAATTCGGGGTCGAAGGCCACGGCCTGACAAGTCCTGCCGCATCGTGGGATCACTCTTGCCAGGGTCCGGAACAATTTATTTTCGAAAGCGCCTGGCATCGGTAAAGCAGTGCCGAAAACGCCGCCTGGGCCGGGTGCTGGCGAGTCGGAACGATGGGAGGACATTCCCTTGGCGGTGGCGATGGCGGAGAATCGTGCTAATCCGCTGCGCCGAACTCCACACGCTTCTCCCGCGGACCCGGATCGACCCTGGCAGATCTTCTGACCGACTCCGCAATGCGGGGCTTTGCCATTTCTTTCTTCACTTCGCGGAGAGTCGCGGCGCTGAATGCGACCTTCTTGTTCTTGTCCGGCATAACACCATCATCATGTCACACGCCGCAAGGCAAGTACGGTCAATTCAGACCAAGGGAGCAGATTCCGGAGGTGCATCCTCGGCGCAAGAGCAGGGGGCTTGCGCCTGGAAATCCGCACAGGTCTTTATTCCTGCAAGAAGATATTGAGAAGGGAGTTGTGGACCCGAATCTCACCGTTGTATTCGATGAAGCCCAGCTTCCTGAAGCGATTCATAAAAAAACTCACGCGCGACCGGGTGGTGCCAATCATCTCAGCCAATACCTCCTGGCTGACCTTGGGAACCACCGTCTCGGGTTTGCTCTCCTTGCCGAACTGGGCCAGCAGTAACAGAATTCTCGCCAGTCGCTTTTCGCTGGAATTGAAAAGCTGATCGACCAGATCGGCCTGGATGCGGGCGTTGCGGACAAGAAGAAACGACACGAACACATTCGAAAATTCGGGTTCCCGATGAAGGGCGCGCATCATTTCCGCCTTGCTGATCCTGAGCAGTGCGCAATCGCTCATGGCCGTAGCCGTTGCCAGTCGAGTAGGATGAGGCGAGACCATGCAGTTCTCCCCCAGGAACTCCCCGGCGCCCACCAAGGTGATCGTGGCTTCTTTTCCCGCCGCCGAGGTAACCGTGACTCGCAGGCGGCCCTTCTGCACGTAAAAGATCGTGTCGGCAGGATCCCCTTGCGCGTAGGCCACCTCATTTTTTTTCAGATTGACAATTTTCTTGCCCAACCCAGCTCTGGCGAGAAAAGCCTCAGGATTGAAACCCCCATCGCCATTTGTGGGTTGCGGCTTGGGCGTTTGCAACCCGGGAAGCTGTGCAATTTCGCCGGTAGCGAGTTTTGCGGACCGCACCGAATTCACGGATGGGACCCGTTTGGCTGGAGCGCCCTGGCTGCGGGCTGGAATCCCCCTGACGCTCATATCGCACCTCCGATAGGGGGCGTTCACACGACTGGATTATACACCTTAGTTAAGGGCTGCCCGTTGGCCGTTTCTGTTTCAATATTGCACCGTTTTCCCAACTTTGGAATTTGTGCCAATTGAGCGCTTTTGCACAGCCTTGTCTGTTGCCAAGCGGTATTCTCGGGTTTGTGTGGGGAATTTGCGGGCAGCGATGTCCCGCCTCGACCGACGGATCCATGTGCCGCTAGCTGACGAGTGGGCCCGTATCATTGCGGACGAGTTCGACTCTTCGGGAGGCAGCAATGCCAGCCAAACGCGCACTTGCTTTTGATTCGGGTACGTTTCTTAAGAAGATCGGCAAGCACAGCACCAGCCGGAAGTACCGCAACAAAGAACCAATTTTCGCTCAAGGCGAGGCTGCGGATGCCATGTTCTATGTCGAGGCTGGCAACGTGAAGCTGACGGTCCTATCGAAACATGGCAAGAAGGCCGTCATCACTATTTTCCGGCAAGGCGACTTTTTCGGGGAAGGCTGTTTAGGAGCGACGTCTCTACGCATGTCCACCGCCACCGCGGTACGGCCCTCCACAATTGTACGAGTGGAAAAAATTGCCATCATTCACATCATCCACGACGACCCTCTATTCGCGCGGCTGTTCATTGCGCACTTGATTTCTCGCGTTACCCGGACGGAGGAGGACCTCCTCGATCAACTGCTCAATTCCAGCGAGAAGCGGCTGGCACGGACGCTGCTGTTGCTCGCCGGCTTTGGGACGCAATCCAAGCCGCATCCCGCCGCCCTGAAGGTGAGCCAGGGAACGCTGGCCGAGATGGTGGGCACCACCCGCTCGAGAGTGAGCTTTTTTATGAACCGCTTTCGCAGGATGGGGCTGATCGATTACAATGGCACCTTGCACGTGCACTGGGCAATGCTCAACTTCTTTCTCCACAAATAAGCCCAAATCCCAAGTCGGCATTCCCTCCCTCAACTCCCTATTCCACCAAAGTGCTAATGTTGGTCACTTTTGGCCAGTTCGGCACGAGCCACGCCAGCTAAGGTGAGAAATTGTTTAGAACTTTGGTGCAAGAGTGTGCACTCCAAGAACGTAAAATAGCTGCGCTAAGAAGAGGTTAGCGCGGAAGTAGAATTGCAAACATAAAGTTGCTAGGTGTTTGCGGCTCTGTCACCATTGTGCTACTCCTTCCAGCGGCAGAAGCCGGGTTCTTCGAGATTGGAACGAGGCGGAGCTCCCCATGAAACTGCTGCGCGTGTGTTGTCTCGTCCTCCCTTTGTTCGCCCTCACAGCCTATGCCGACGTCCTTGGAAGCGCCGACGCTTTCGCCGTATTGGGTGCCTCAGCCGTAACCAACACCGGGCCTTCGGTTCTCTGGGGAGATTTGGGCGTTTTCCCCGGTACTTCGATCACGGGCTTTCCGCCGGGGATCGTGCATGGAACCACACATAACCACGATGGGGTTGCGATGCAGGCGCAGGCTGACGCGCTGACTGGGTACAATTTTCTGGCGGGCTTGGCTCCTACGCAGATTCTGACGGGTCAGGATCTCGGAGGCCTTACGCTTGACCCCGGGGTCTACTTCTTCGCATCGTCAGCAGGGTTGACCGGAGCACTCACCCTGAATTTCGAAGGCCTGAGCAATCAGATGATCGTCTTCCAGATTGGGAGCACGCTGACCACGGCCAGCGCTTCGATGGTGAACATCATCAATCCGGGCAGTAATGACCAGGTCTTCTGGCAGGTTGGCAGTTCTGCGACGTTGGGAACAACCACTGACTTCTATGGGAATGTGATCGCGGACGCGAGCGTTACGCTGAATACCGGCGCCGACGTCAATTGTGGCAGAGTAATAGCCCTGAATGGCGCCGTCACATTGGATACCAATAACATCAATATCGGCAATTGCGCTGGTGGCACGACCACACCCGAGCCAGGGACGATTGCCCTGGTGGCCACCGGGGGCGCGATTGCGGCCGGCGCGAATTCCTCGAATTTCTCTTTTTGGGGATTGGGCGCTTCGATCCCTGCGTTCTTCAGGAAGCGAAAGCGGTAAGCACTAAAGAATTGAATGTGCAGCCCCCATCCAAGCTTCTCTTGCTTGGATGGGGGCTTTCCATTGCATCGAATCTCCTATTTTGCCCCGCCTCACGAGCTCGTGTATTGCCTGCCTCTAATTTCACTATTTCACTAAAGTGTGATGGTGTGCAGTTTTGACCAGCCTTGCGAAAGGATCGACTGCTACTTTCAAGAGCCTAAGTCTGATCAAGTGGACGGGAGATACAGTCATGATCGATGTCATTATTGCCGACCATCAGGAGCTCTTTCATATTGGGGCGGCACAGATACTGGCGGGCACCAACGACGTTCGCATTCTCGACCAGTCACAGTCTCCCGAACAGTTGCTGCGGGCTTTGAAAACCTTCATACCTCACGTATTAGTCTTGTCGACGAGTTTTCTGCCGGCATTTTCGAAGATCAAGCCGGTGTTGAAACCGAGCCAGACTGCACTGCTAGTGCTCGCCGAGGACCACGACTGCACCGCCTATGTGCGTTGGTTGCGAGCACGGGGGGTCGTCTATCGTTCGACGGATGGGCCGGTCCTAGTCGATGCGCTGCGCCGAGTCGCACGAGGCGAGTTGTTTGTTCAGAGCCGCAGCTCCGACATGATAATAGATCCGTCCGAAGTTGCATGATGGGGAGCAAAATCCTATCTGGGATACACATCGGCAGCGCACTTGTGCTGAGGCGATGAAGTCCTTCGCCCTGCGGCAGACAACCAGCGCTCGAAATGCGCGTCCCGACGAAGGGCACTTTTAGTGATCTCACAACGCCGGTTCGTGTGGTGCAACTGCACAAATCAGACACGGCACGGGATTGCTCACTGAGCAATGTTGAACAGCCTTCCGCATCTCGCCTGATCGATAATCCTCCCAGGAGTGCCTGCGGCTTAAAGCGGTCCACGGTCACCAGGCGGAAACAAATGAAGGTTATGTCGCGAATGCGCCGTTTTTCTCTGATTATGTTTCTGATTTGGTGTTCCGCGCTGCTCTCCGCACAGTCAGCCGGTCACGAACAGAACCTGTTTGCGTGCAAGAGCGGCTTGGACTCGTGCGATCGCTCGGCTTTGACTCAGGCTGACAAGAACGAGGTAACGGCGGCCAAGCATGAACAAGACATTTCTGACTGCAAAAGCGCGTGGACGTCATGTGATCCCTCGAAACTTAGCGCGCCGGAGCGGGCCCAGGTAGCGATAGTTGCGCACCAGAATATGGTTTCCGATTGTTGGAGTGGGCTGAGGTCGTGCGATCACTCCAAATTGACGGCGTCCGAAGCGGTCGGCGTCGCCATGGCAGAAAACCAGAAGAATGTTTCCGATTGTTGGAGCGGGTGGTCGTCCTGCGACTTATCGAAACTGAGCCCCTCTGAGGTGAGCGAGGTAGCGGTGGCCCAGCACCGGCGTAATGTCTCGCAGTGTTGGGACGGCAGCGCAGGCTGTGACCGTTCAAAACTATCGACGAAGGAATCCAGTGAAGTAACCGTTGCCGATCAGCAACGCAATTATCTGGCATGTATTAGCGGCTACCCTGTGTGCGATCGGTCGCGGCTAACCCCCACAGAAGCCGGCGCGGTCGTCGCCGTCAAGGATACGACTTCGCGATGAGAGTGCGGGCTTCCTTGAGTCGGAATAAGGACCCCGGGCGGTCTATGCTGTCCATCAGCCAACGCAACGAGTGAGACGAGTCCGCTGTTCGGTACTGAGAACAGTGCTACGAATCGAAGAATGCATTTATTATCCGCCCATTGCCGTGTATGCAAGGGAGACCAGTTCAGGACCGCGCCTCCTGAGAGTTGGGTTGAAAGGTCCGTTCTGCCTCTTCTCTTTCTTTGCCCAGGACGTTGCATTGTCTGCCACAAGCGCCGCTACTTGCCTACATTTCAACGATGGACGGCCATTCCCAACTCCTGGCGCTGAGGCCCGCTGCATTGGGCGGAGTTGAGTAGGGCTACCCGGTGTTTCTCATAATGACTCTTGCCGTCCGAGGGTCAGCATCTCTCCCAAATCGCGCACTTCGTCCCTCTGCGCCTTAAGGGTCATCCTCAGTAATCACCAGCACATCACCACCAAATGAAGTGTTCTGTTTTGACCAGACGAGGGGAGCGTGGGCATGACATCGTAGTGAAGTGGAAGTCGTTCTGTCTGCCACCATCAGGAGAGCACAATGCCGAACGGTGCCAAGCCTCAGATTCTAATTGTGGACGACGAACCCTGCATTCGGGAAAGCCTGGGAGTGTTGCTGATGGCGTTGGGATACGACGTCGCTGAGGCGGACAACGGCGTCAGCGCCTTGTCGCACTTGAACAGAACCGTCCCCGATTTGATCGTCACCGATCTCAACATGCCGCAGATGTCGGGCCTTGAGTTGATCTCGCAGGTGCGAAGCCGGTATCCGTCGATTTCAATTGTAGCGATGAGCGGAGACTACCACGGGGATGCGGTACCTGCCGGCATCATGGCTGACAGGTTCTATCCCAAAGGACATCACCCCCACAATCTGTTGACAACGATCGCGAACCTGATCGCAACCAAGCCGGCCCGCGCGAGTGCTCCCCAAAGTCGCATCGCGCCGGAGCTTGATTCTTAAGTACGAGGAGGAAAGTATGCTCGGAACTATCTTGATTGTTCTATTGGTGTTGTTTCTGGTGGGTGCCCTGCCGACGTGGAATCACAGCCGTAGCTGGGGTTATGCCCCGAGCGGTGGGGTAGGTGTGGTGCTCGTCATTGTAGTTATTTTGCTGCTGCTTGGCCGGATCTAGTGGATCGCTGAGTAAACCTTCAACGATCCCGAAGCCTTGCTGCTGACAGCAAAGCAGTGGACTTGTAGCGACTTTCGGTGCGATTGCCGGCACCGGCGCTGTTACTGAGCAATCACGCAACCTTGACGCTCACACTCTGCATAAGGAGAAACATATGCTCTGGACAATTTTTGTCATTCTGTTGATTCTCTGGCTTCTCGGTTTCAGTTTCCACATCGCCGGCGGTCTGATTCACATTTTGTTGGTGATTGCCGTCGTGGTCCTGGTCATCAATTTGATCAGTGGCCGAAGAACCGCCTGACCTTTACGGTGGTTATCGGACCGTCACCAACTCACTCACAAACCCACGTGCAATGAAGAAGGAAGTGTTCGATGAAGAAATACGGAATCGCATTAGTCGTTATGTCGTTGGCGACCTTCGGGTTCGCTGGTTCAGCAGAGCGAGACACTACGGAACGCTTACAAGCGGCGGGTCAGGTTCTGAATGAGATCATGGCGGCACCCGACAAAGGCATCCCGGACGAGGTACTGAATGACGCTAAGTGCATCGCCGTGGTGCCGGACATGGCGAAGGGTGGATTCATCGTCGGCGGAGAGCATGGGCGCGGCGTGGTTACCTGCCGGACGGCCCACGGCTGGAGCGCCCCGGCATTCATTTCGATCGGCGGCGGCAATTTTGGCTTCCAGGCTGGCGCTGAGTCAGTTGATCTGGTCGTGTTGTTCATGAATGACAAGGGTGTGCAAGGATTGCTGTCGAGCAAGTTTGAACTTAGCGGCGAAGCCTCGGCTTCAGCGGGTCCGGTTGGAAGGCATGCCTCGGCAGGCACCGACTGGAAGATGAACACGGAGGCCTTGAGCTACTCGCGTTCGAAGGGCCTGTTTGCTGGAGTCGCCGTGGATGGCGCCAAGATCCAGCAGGACAATGACTCCACGGTTGCGTTCTACGGCAAGAATGTTTCCTTCCGTAAAACGCTCTCGGGTGAGGTGCACGCTCCGGCGAGCACCGAGTCGTTTCTCGCAGCGGTCAATGCCGCTGAAAAACGCGCAAACCAGCACGAAGCTGCCGAAACTAAATAGTTGAGGTTTGCCGCTGTGCCTGCCGAATTGCGGCACACTGGCAGTTGAAAAGTTCGCGGCGCCGTCAGGCGAGGTGTTCTCGGGGGAGAACCGAACTGGACAGCGCCGCGATTATTCACCTATCTCCCGGTGGGGTGAGCAGAGAGGGATCCATGTCGTTGCCAAAGACGCTGCCATTCAGGAGGCCGTTGGGACTTGCAAGCTCACTGCCGCACATGGCTGAGATCAAGTCAGCGAAGCCTTTCGATACCGCAGTCAATCTTTCTCTTCCCAGTCGAATCGCTGTCATCGGGAACTATCTTCCCCGGCAGTGCGGCATTGCTACCTTCACCACCGACTTGTGCAACGCGGTTTCGACCGAGTACGGAACCGAACGGTTATTCGCACTGCCCGTGAACGATCCGGATTCCGAATACAGCTATCCTGAGCGCGTGCGATTTGAGCTGACCGAGGAAGAGCTGCCGTCGTATGAGCGCGCAGCCGAGTTCCTCAATTTCACCAATGTCGATTTGGTGTGCGTGCAGCACGAGTACGGAATCTTCGGCGGACCGGCCGGGAGCCACATCCTGGAGCTGCTGCGAAAACTGCACATGCCCGTCGTGACCACCCTTCATACCGTACTGCGCGAACCGAATCCGGACCAGCATCGCGTGATGGTCGAAATCGCGGAGCTCTCCGACCGCCTTATCGTGATGAGCCAGCACTCTGCGCAATTTCTACAGGAGATCTTCCAGGTTCCTGCGGCAAAGATTGACGTCATCCCGCATGGGGTTCCCAACCTGGCGTTTGTTGATCCGAATTTTTACAAGGACCGCTTCGGAGTCGGAGGCCAATCGGTATTGCTGACCTTCGGCTTGCTCTCGCCAAATAAGGGAGTTGAAACAGTCATAAAGGCCCTGCCGCGCATTCTGTCTCAGAACAGCAATGTTACGTATATCGTCGCGGGGGCGACCCATCCTCACATAAGAAAGCGCGAGGGAGATAAATACCGCGAGTCGCTACAGTTGCTCGCTGAGGACCTAGGGGTTGGAGAGCACGTCATATTTCATAACCGATTCGTTAGTCCTGAGGAGATGATGGAGTTCATCGGCGCGGCCGATATCTACATCACACCCTACAAGAATGAGGCGCAGGCCGTTTCCGGAGCCCTGGCCTACGCCCTGGGTGCGGGCAAGGCGGTCATCTCGACTCCCTACTGGCATGCGCTCGAGCTACTCGATCAGGGCCGCGGAATACTGGTCCCATTCAACGACCCGGACGCGATTGCAGAGCAGACCATTCAGCTCCTGGAGAATGAAGCCGAACGGCACGCTATGCGCAAACGGGCGTATTTGTATTCCCGCAACATGGTTTGGAAAAGCGTGGCCCAGGACTACATGCGCAGCTTCCAGCGGGCCCGGGCGGAGCGCATGTGGAACCCTCGCCTGGTCAGCCCAAACCCAGTCGGGGCAAATCGCATCCACAGTTTGCCGGCCGTGAAGCTCAATCATCTCAATCGCATGACGGACGATACGGGAATGTTGCAACACGCCGTATTCGCCGTTCCCAATCATCACGAGGGCTACGCCACCGACGATAATGCCCGCGCCCTGATCGTGTCGATTCGCGTGCAGCAACTTGCGGCGCCCGGGTACGCTGAGGCAAAGAAATTGGCTTCGCGATACTTGGCTTTTCTCTGGCTGGCTTTTAATTCCGCTAATGGAAGGTTCCGCAACTTTCTCAGCTATGGGCGTCAGTGGCAGGAGCCACAGGGGTCGGAAGACAGTCATGGCCGCGCTTTGTGGGCCTTGGGAACTGCGGTCAATCAGACCGTCGATGAAGGTCTCAGGGGCCTCGCTGGGCGTTTATTTGAACTTGCAGTTCCGGCGGTGCTGGCTTTTACCAGTCCCCGAGCGTGGGCGTTCTCCTTGTTCGGAATTCAGGCGTATCTGGATCGCTTCCCGGGAGACCGCTCTGCACAAAGGCAGAGAGATGCACTCGCTGACAAGCTGTTGAATATCTATCGCATCACCAGCACGCCGGGCTGGAACTGGTTTGAAGAGAGTTTGGCCTATTCCAATGCACGTTTGTCCCAGGCGTTATTGTTAGCCGGCTCGCGCACCTCGGACAAAGAGTTGCTTACGGCTGGCCTCGAGTCACTGGGGTGGCTTGCGACGCAACAATGTTGCAACGTGAATGGCCACTTTGTCCCTATCGGCTCGCAGGGTTTTTACTACAAGGCGGGTGAAAAAGCTCGTTTCGATCAGCAGCCGGTCGAGGCAGGTGCAACCGTTTCTGCTTATCTGGAAGCGTATCGCGCCACCGGAGATGAGCATTGGCGCAAGCAGGCCTGGAATGCGTTCAATTGGTTCCTGGGAGATAACGACCTGAAGGCCGCCTTATACGACGCCAGCACGGGCGGCTGTCGCGATGGTCTTCATCCTGACCGCGCCAACGAGAACCAGGGAGCGGAGTCAACGCTGTCGTTCTTGATGGCGCTTCTGGAGATGCGGCAGCTCCAGGATGTTTAAGCACCACAAATTGTGCTCTAGCTGGGTTGCCGATAGGGTCGAGTGCTTTTTGCGCTCCAACGTTCAGTTTCCTGTTCCTGTAGAATGACTTATGACCTTGGCCATCGACGCTGTTGAGTCTATCGACGCTTCCGAATCTCTCCTTCATCGGCATCCCGCCAATCCAATTTTGTCCAGTAAAGACTGGCCTTATCGCATTAATAGCGTATTTAATGCCGGAGCGACACTGCTTGCGGATGGCTCCACGCTGCTGCTTTGCCGGGTGGAGGATCGCCGCGGTCTCTCCCATCTGTGCGCTGCCCGTTCTGCGAATGGTATGAACGGATGGGAAATCGATGCAACGCCAACGCTGATGCCTGATCCAGATAAATATCCAGAGGAACTGTGGGGAATCGAAGATCCGCGTATCACCTACGTTCCCGAGCTAAAGCAGTATGCGGTGGCCTATACGGCATATTCCAAAGGCGGCCCTGGGGTTTCTCTGGCGCTAACTACGGATTTTCGCACATTCGAGCGATACGGGTTCCTCATGTCGCCGGACGACAAGGATGCCGCTCTTTTACCGCACAAGATCGACGGCCTGTGGGCGCTCATCCATCGACCCATGACTCCTCTGGGAGCTCACATCTGGGTTTCTTACTCTCCCGATCTGCGTCATTGGGGCGGCCACCGAGTGATGATGCTGGCGCGCAAGGGCGCGTGGTGGGACGCAAACAAGATTGGCTTGTCGTCACCGCCAATCGAGACGGAGAGAGGTTGGCTGATGCTGTATCACGGAGTGAAGCACACGGCCTCCGGCTCGTTATACCGGGTAGGCCTCGCTCTCTTTGACCTTCTGAAGCCAGACGTTTGTTTGCTGCGAGGCGATTCCTGGATCTTCGGACCGGAAACCGACTATGAGCACGGAGGCGACGTGCACGACGTTGTCTTCCCGTGTGGACACACCATGAGTCCCGACGGCGATACCATCAACATCTACTATGGTGCGGGCGATTCCTGTGTAGCTCTGGCCCAGGCCAGTTTGCGTTCGCTACTGACCTGGTTGGAGCATAACGGCAAGCCGTGCTGTGTTAGTTCCTATTGACGTCTGCACGACGTAGTAGCATTCCATTTTGTCATCACGAGCGGATCCGGGGTCCCCATCGAGGGCCGCTTTTGCCCTCGATGGGGTGGAGGAGCGAGGGAGCTGCTTTTCTGGTCTGCTGAACAACCACGTCGCTGCAGATGGACCTTACTTCAGACTAACCCCTTCCTCTGAGAGAAGGCGATTACTGGGCGCCCGTGGCTTCGGGGACCGGAACCGGAGTCGCAGCTCTTAACTGATCAAGCAATGCAAGGACCGCCGTCGATCGAGCCTTGTCGTCCTTCGTCTGGATTGATGCCGGGGCATCGGAATAGAACTGCAAGACATTGTCGCGTAACTCGGGCGTCGTATGGTCGAACTTGCTCTTGGCCAATTGACCCAGCAACTTTGCGTAAGTCGTGTCCGTGAGGGAGTATTCGCCTTCCTTGGTCGGATTGCCGCTGTCCAGGTCATAGTTGGGTAGCACGAGCGAGTCAGCGCCCACTTCTTGGAGCATAGCTCGGTATTGATCGACAGTAGTGTTGATGCTCTTGATGTACAGGTCCTCGGTTTGCGGAGTCGGGCTCTTAAACCCCAGACCCTTGAAGGGACCAATTCTCGGCATGAATCGCAAGAGCGTTGACAGGATACGTGTGCCCAATCCGGGTTTCACGTAATCCTTGCCCCACTCCTTTTCATAGTTGGAGCGGGAAAGGCGATACAGAAACTTTTGTTTAGCGAAATCCGGGGTTTCGCGCATCAGGTCCTTCTTGTGGGTTTGCAGCGCGACCTGGGTCATTTCCGGGATCAGCCGGCTGACCGAGTAACGATACGAGCCGATCGCCAGGTCCTCGCGGGGCAGCACGTCTTTCAACTGCACTCCGTACACGATGGGAAAGACCCGTTCCAGCAGGGACTTGGATACTTGAAATCCAATGAAATCGTGGTACTGCTGCGAGGCGTAACGATTCTTCTCGACCTGCACCGTGTCAAACCCAAACTCTGTCTTCAGATGCGCGGCTTTGTCCTGCGCATAGCGGACGGATGTGCCAAACTTCGCTCGCAGCTTCGGATATTCGATGGCGACTGACTGGTTTACCGCGGGGTGACCGGCGATGTCCGACGCATAGTGCGACAGCGCGCCGAGGGCAAAGGCGTACTCGTCGGCATCGCTGCTCTGAGCCAACAGTTCACGAACGAAGTCTCCGCTACGAACGTAGTGCACCAGGTCGCTGAATTCCCTACTGCCGAACGGGTAGTAGCCAAGGTCCTGTATAACGGCCCCACCATAGGCATAGGCATGAGCTTCTTTGAGCTGCTCTTCGGTGAGCCCAGGATAGCGCTTGAGGATGAGCGGACTAATCTGGTCCGCCCACAGCAAGTCAACGATCTCCTCGTGGGTCAGCACGGAATAGGCTGACATAGCGCCGCTACACATCAGAATTACCAGCACCAGCGCCAGCGTGTGAAGCCAGAGCGTCCGGCAATTCTTTGCGATCGCGTTTCTCATGGTAAGTCCGGTGTGCATCGTGGATTTTGATTGGGTTCGGTCATTGGCACATACTTTCGCACTCTGGGCTTCGAATTTGTTCTGGTGCCTCATCCTTCTCTGTTACGGCTTACCAACGTGAATGTTGGTGAGGTAGTGCATAAGCCCAAAGACATTCAGCAGCCATAACACCACGGCGATGGTCACCACGGCATTCAATATTGACTTTATGGAGCTTGCCATGGGGATGAAGCGGTCCACCAGCCACAGAAGAACCCCGACGACGACCAGGACCAAAACAACTTGAACTAGCGGCATATTATTTTTACCTTCCTCTATTTCCGGTAGAGCTTTCTTGTTGGCGCTCCGGCTGTTTAAGGGCCCTCGTCCTTAGGGCGATGTCGCGGATGGGGGAGCAGGGTTTAAACACCCGCTGCGAATTGCGAAACCCTGCTGCAAGTGAGGCTGAGGGTCAGAGTGCCAGCTGGAAATCCAGCTAACTGCAGGTGCCCTCGGTCAGAAAGGAAAAAGGGAACGTTCATGGAAACAGCCCCAACCGAACCTTATTCTATCTACTAGGAGGTTAGACGACCGCGGCAGGCCGCGTCTGTTCAAATCTGCTCACATCCCTGAGAAGAATAGGAGATCGCACAGATCCAAATAAACTCAGCCGAAGCTCCGCCATCCAGCATCTAACCAAAAGTGAGATATGTCAGCCTCCATCTCGCGGCCATTGCTCTCCTCATGTGTCCTTCTTATGCCGGCTCCCATGGGCCGGAGACGCAATCCTCTGCTCATGATCTTGTTAAGGACATGGTCGCCAACGAAGTGACTGACCGGGCGGAACAGAGTAACTGGATATACCGCGTCACCAAAGTAGTCGATCAGCAGACATTGAGCGAGCTGGAAGTCGAAACGAAAGATGGTCCGGTGTACCGTCTTCTCGCAATCAATGACGCACCACTGGATTCAGGGCAACGCGAGCAGGAGACTGCCCGCCTCAATCAGTTGGTTCGCGAACCTAGCCAGCAGCTTGCGGTCAAGAAACAGTATGATGCGGACGAACGCCGGCTGGAGAACCTTGTGCGTTTGTTGCCGAGCGCCTTCGTCTATCAATACGACGGTTGGGACGGTCCCTATCAGCGACTCGACTTTCGCCCTGACCCGGCATTTGTTCCGCCTACGATGGAGTCCAAAGTTCTGCAGAGCATGGCTGGAACACTCCTGGTCGATCCCCAACAGAAGCGGCTGGCGCACTTGAGCGGGCGTTTGGTAGAGAACGTTAGCTTTGGCTTCGGACTTTTCGGGCACGTCGCCAAAGGCGGCACATTTGAGATTGAGCGGACCCAAGTCAGCTCTTCTCATTGGAAGACAGCCCTCGTCGATATTCAGGTCGCGGGACGAATGCTGCTGTTCAAGACAATCAGTAAGCAGCAACATGAGACACGGTCCGACTTTGAAGCAGTGTCGAAGGACCTCGATTTGAGGCAGGCGGAAGAGCTCCTACAATCGCGGCCGGAGTATCAGGCGATTGCGGTTCACCCTATGTCACCACCTTAAGATATTGCGAGCTGTTCCGGCGGTACCAATCCGCTCTGCACATTGGATGAGAAGGCGATTTCGAGGCGGTAGGTGGAACACGGTTCCGGCCGTTTCCACGGGCCCCTTTGCATGCTGGGCTGAAGCCTATATGTCCGCTGTGCTCCGCAGTCAAAACAATGTTGCGAGGGTATTTCCTCCCCGTTGCAACGTATGGGCCAGCCTACATTGGCGTGGGGACATAGTCTAAGTATTCGCATTAAGCTACCGAATGCTTTGGGCATGGTTGCAGTCAGAAGGCCTCCTGTTAAACATGGCGGCCTGGTGGGTTCAAGGCCACAAACCATCGTTGTTGAGGATGGCAGGCCGCGTCCGGTCAAGGTTGACCATCCCATAGATAGCGTGCAGGAATGCTTAGGACGGATGGCTCTTGCTCTCAGTAGCGAGCGTTTGCATTTCCAACTTTATCTTCTGTCGCCTTCGCTCGCGTTCCTCATAGGCCTCTGTTTCCGCTTGATCCTTGGGGCCGGTACTATAGTCTTCATCCATGCTCTTGAAAACCGACAGTTCTTTCAAGAGACCCAGCATCTGTTCAGACCCTTTACTGCTCATGCGGCCACCTCGTGAATTAAAGTCGCTTTGGTCGCTTCTGCAAAATCCAGAAACGCTTGCAATCGCGCCATCCGTAACATCTGTAATGCGCGTCGTCGCTAATTGTGGGCGTAAGTCTCCGACGGCGGTGGCTGAGGCAGCGGCCCCTTGCGAATGGCCTGCACAGCGTCCACGAAGGCCCAGATGATCGTAGCCAGCCATCCGTAAGCGATGTAGATTCCCCAGTGTTCCATTTGTTCGGCCTCTCTGTTTCACGAGCGCAGGGTACTCGTATGCTCATACTCGGAATTTCGTGCTGAGGTACGACTTGTCTTGCCTCACTTCACTATCACGACCGCTTCTGCCTTGGTGCGCTGGAAATGGATTCTGTACTGCCGCCACAAAAGAATGAACAAGACTATGATCGCGAAGCCAGCCACTGTGATGCCGATCAATTTGGCATCCGTTTCAAAACCACGCGGATGCCGCAGGAACCGCAGTATTGAATGACTGTACTTTGCGGCCAGGAATCCGATCACTGCATACCGCAGAGCCCGGCCAGTGGCCACTGCTGAAACGAACCTCCCCTGCGGGTATCGAAGTGCACCCGCTCCTATGAAGAATGGCGAGGTAGGGAATGGTGGTGGGGCAACGCACGAGACGAACACGGCGACGAATCCCCAGCGTTTAAGCAGGCCCTGGACCTGTCGCGAGCGTTTCTTCCCAATGCGCTTTTCCAGCCAGGACTCGCCCGCCCGGGCTGACATTCGATAGGTTATGTAAGCGCCGATCAACGAACCTGCCGTACTGGCTGCGGCATAGTACGGCCAAAGCTCGTGATTCTTGACTGCCAGGATCGCGGTAAGAGCATCCAAGCTGCCGAACGTGGGAATCACCGAGCTGTCCACAATCCCCAGTATTACCAGCCCAACTCCTCCCAGACTGCGGAGAAGTTTCCAGCCAGGAATCGCGATGAAAAGCGAAATTATCAAACTGCCACCGTTTGGGAGTGCGATCTGAGCCTTGAACTTGGCGGCTGCAACCTATCACCTGCGCGCCTTACCGCTTGGTTGACTTCTCGGCCTTAGGGAGCGCTCTTTAGGGTGCAGCCCCCGCCTAATCAACTAGATCTTTACATCGAAACGCTGATCGCGATGCCGACCCCTGGATATCTGGGGTTGTACATGTAGTACCCATCGTTCTCATAGGCGATATAAACGTTGTCAGTTTGGTACCAGTTGTTTCCCCAATTGTCAGGCCACGGGTCAACCAGGCTAAACCAAAAGCCGTTGTACTGGAAGCGCGGGAACCCGCCAACAACCATATAAGGTTGGCTGTAGATGACGAACCCGTGGTCCGGGCCAAAGTAGCCGTTGTAACGATTCTCAGGGATACGGTAACCGTTGTAGCCGCCACGTTGCTGCCACGAGCGATGGTCGGATTGCCAGTTCTGTGATCGATGTCCCTGCCATGCTGCCTGCTGGGCATGCTCCTGTTGTGGGGTGTGGCGTGCCGCCTGCTGGACGCCCTGCTGGGCATGCTGTTGCTGCTGTTTCGGTTGCTGCTGGGCATGCTGCTGCTGTTGTTTCTGTTGGTTTTGCTGCTGGGCATGCTGCTGCTGCTGTTGTTTCTGTTGGTTTTGCTGCTGGGCATGCTGCTGCTGCTGCTGTTTCTGTTGGTTTTGCTGTTGGGCATGCTGCTGCTGCTGTTTCTGCTGCTGTTGTTGTTTCGGTTGCTGCTGGGCATGCTGCTGCTGCTGTTGTTGTTTCGGCTGCTGCTGGGCATGCTG
>PMAT01000011.1 GCA_003152695.1 Acidobacteriaceae bacterium | reverse complement strand
CCTGAAAGTTGCAACACATCCACTTTCCGGAGGTCTTCTTTTCTTGACGACAAACCGCTAATTCACGCTATGCCCTGTTTTCGCCAACTGACACTCAACTCCGGATTGCCTGTGGTCGAGGCACAATCCGCCGTCGCAAGGCTCATGGCGTACACGTGTTTCCTAGCTGGTGCTAGTCTTGACGTAGTAACCAATGAAGAACCGCGACGTCACGGCGACTTGGAAGTATCATGATCGCACCAAGCACTCCTATTGGAGTATTCGTAACAATCCTCACGTCCTGGACTGGACGAATCGGCCGCTACCTTTCAAAATCTACCCAACCATAGAGTCGCTTCCGTTGCCGCGGGACGTGCCGCAAACAGGAGTGGCCGGGTTGTCCGCGATCTCGGAGCCCGTGCTCTTGTCGGGCGCCAATTCGGTCCCTACCCTCCAGGACCTGGCGCGCATCCTGTACTTCTCGGCGGGAATTACCAAACAGCGAGAACATCCCGCCAGAACAATCTACTTTCGCGCCGCAGCCTGCACCGGAGCACTCTACGAGATCGAACTGTACGTCGTGACTGGCGACCTCCCGGGCCTGGATGCGGGCGTATATCACTTCAATCCGGCGGACGTGGCGCTACGGCTCCTGCGAAAGGGTGATTATCGCGGAAATTTGGCTCAGGCGACGGCGATGGAACCCGCGGTAGCACGAGCGCCCGCCACGATCGTCTGCACGGGAACGTATTGGCGAAACGCCTGGAAATACCAGGCCCGCACCTATCGCCATTTCGGTTGGGACAGCGGCACCTTGCTGGCAAATATGCTGGCCGTTTCTACAGCTTCGGGACTGCCCGCCGAGATCGTGCTCGGGTTCGTGGACGGCGACGTGAACCGCTTGCTTGATCTCGATACGCGGCGTGAGGTTTCCTTGTGCCTGGTGCCGATCGGGCGTACATCGGAGAGTCCGCTGCCATTCCCGAGAGAGGCTCCAGTGCTCGGCCTAGAGACGATCCCGCCTTCGGAGAATGAGGTTGAGTACCCCGCCATGTTCGAGATGCATGACGCGTCTTCGCTTGAGTCCGAAGAGGAGGTAGCTCAGTGGCGCGGGAAGCAACCGATCTTCCCATCTCCCGCTCTGGCAGGTGAGGCAGTTCGCCTCCAGCCGTTGCCGCATGAAGAACAACCAAAGGACACGATCGAGCAGGTGATCCTGCGTCGCGGCTCGACCCGAACGTTCGATAAGGCGGCATCCATTACACTGGCACAACTCTCAACCATTTTCGACTGCGCCACCCGAGGTCTTTCGGCTGATTTTCTTGAGCCTCCCGGCGCGCAGCTCAACGATCTTTACTTGATCGTGCATTCAGTGCAGGCGCTCAAGGCGGGTGCTTACTTCTTCCACCGTGAGCGAAACAGCCTGGAGCTTTTGAAGGAAGGAGAACTCCGCGCCGAAGCCTACCACCTTGGTCTGGAGCAGGAGCTTCCGGCGGACGCCTGCGTAGACATCTTCTTTCTCGCCGATTTGAAACTCATCCTGGAGCGATACGGGAACCGCGGCTACCGCGCTGTCCAGTTGGAAGCGGGCTCCATCGGCGGCAGGATGTACCTGGCCGCGTATGCCCAGGGCTTGGGTGCGACCGGGCTGACGTTTTTTGATGATGACGTGATCCACTTCTTTTCGCCGCACGCAACAGGCAAGGCTGCCATCTTCCTGGTCGCAATTGGCAAACCGATGAAACGCAAATCGCAGTAGGGGCACGGTTCAGTTCAAGCAACGCCCTGTTCTCGTCAAGTGAGGCTCTACTTCCGAGTGGCGCGTCATCCACCAAGTGAGCGGTCACTCGTGATATGACGATTGATGATGAGCCGGTCTTCTGTGTTAGGATGCGCTGACTTATGAAAGGAGCCTCCATGAAGCGCATCAACTTTTTGGTTGGGGTCACATTGGCACTGGGCGTCGCGCTGGGGTTGCTGGGTAGCCAGATGTTGAGCGCCCAAGACAATTTAAAAAGCGGCACCGTGCTGCAACGAACGGCACTGAAGAGCGCGCCGGGGTGGGAAGCCATCTTGGTGCAGCGTATCGTGCCACCCGGCGCAGAGAGCGGCAAGCACACGCAATCGGGCAACGAGATCGTGTATATCCAGGAGGGCTCGGTGATCCTGGAGGTTCAGGGCAAGACCGCCGTGACCCTGAAGGCAGGCGAGGCGTTCACCACCGCGGCCGGCGAAGTGCACAACGTGAAGAATGCCAGCAGCAGCGCGCCTGCGAAGGCGCTGGCCTTCTACGTTGCCAAAAAGGGCGCTCGTCTCGAGGACCTCGCGGTTCCGCCTAAGTAGGTAACCGCACATGCACGGTTTGGTCAGAACACCGTAGTCGACGTAGCAAATCGTTGACCGTGTAGTGACCACACGAAAGGCCCGAAATGACGCGAAGTATCTATACTTCTGCTCATGCAACCTGACCAAGAGGTTATAAACCGATGGAGCGGTTCCGCTCCGTACTGAGCATCTTCGACAAGAGCTTGCGTAATCGGCGCAAACATCTGCCGGATGATTTCGCTGTGCTTCTCCAGCCGACCAACCGGGAGTGATTGCCTCTTCTCGCGAATCACAATGCCAGGCGGGCCACTTCAGCGGCTACCTACTGCATGATCGCGACCGCAAATACTGCTCATCGTTTCGTCAGCTGATCGAAGCAGCAAGCGTGGTCGCGTCGTGAACGGAACATCCTGAACGTCAAAAACTCTTTCTTTCGATCGGAACCATGACCGGTCAGTGAGGAAGAGCCTATGTTCGACCGCCTTGTGGATCGATCCGATGAACCGCTGATCGACGAACTTGATTGACTGGTTGGGTGTGTCGTGCAGCCCGAAAAACGATGCGATCTATTTTTGGCGACCGACAGGATGAATAGAGTCCCCTTTGCTCGCGGGAAGG
>PMAT01000003.1 GCA_003152695.1 Acidobacteriaceae bacterium | reverse complement strand
CTACCACTGAGTTACTCCCGCACATCCAATCAAACTGGCCGTTATTCGTCGCGGCGCTCGCGCTCATCGCGCTCTTGCTTGCGGCTCCACGTCCAGGTGCGAACGGCAAACATCGCCAGCACTGCCACCGCCGCCAGCTTGAATCTCTGATCGCCGATGGTGATCCATGCCAGCACCGCCAGCACCGCGAACAAACCCAACGCCGTCCATAACCGCTTCATCTCAAGCACCCCAACGCACGCCACCGCGGCGCGTGCCGGGGCCCCCGCAAAAACCTGGTGCACAGGGGAGGATTCGAACCTCCGTAGCTCGCAAGGAGCGGCAGATTTACAGTCTGCNNAACCACTCGGCCACCTGTGCACGTTCGACCGAGCATCCCGCTCTCATCGACTTGCTGAGAGCCCGGCGTCGCCGTTGGCCCGGAATCGCCAGTCTCTGCTGTCAAAGAACACCGCGTACCAAGCGCCGCTCTGCAATCCCGGCAAAACTCCGCGTCAATCGCGCGGCCCTACTTCCGCGCGCGTTCTGCGATTTAGGAAGCTGCTGCTGGAATCAGTTCTCTAGGAGAGCTGCGCGTCTCGTTTGGCTTGCTCCTACGCCTTGCGGCGCGCTCACGGTTACGATCCTGGAGCTGGCGAAGGGATTTGAACCCCCGACCCTCTGATTACAAATCAGATGCTCTACCAGCTGAGCTACGCCAGCACTGCAGCGTGGCTCGACACGTAGGCGCCGAACCAAGCATGATTCTTCCTGCCAGCCGGGACAAACCATAAAGTTACCACAACGGCAACCCGCGTGCAACCAGAGTACCGGCTGGAATATCATCGATTGTACAAATGATCTAGCGACCCACTACTCGCCACTCCCGCGGGCCTCGCGGCTGGGGATTCTGCGGAGCGCGTTGGCATTCCCAACGCTGAAATGCGGTCAAGTCATTGTAACCAATTTCCAACGGGTTGGCCACTGCCGCGCTTTTTCCCGTATCATGAACTCTCCATCCATGCGAACACGACGAAAGCAGTTGTGGGTTGCCTTAGCGGTTGTCCTGATCATCGCCGGTGGCATCGTTATCGCCGTTCTGCTGCGAAAGCGCGCCGCCCCAGACGCCGTCCGCTTGCTGCCTGATTCCGACGCCGTCCTCTATGTCAACTTCGAGCCCATTCGCCTGTTCACTGATCTCGGCAGGCATCCCGTCAAAGACCGCGATCCGCAATACGAAGACTTCGTTCGCCAGACCGGCTTTGAGTTCGAGCGCGATCTCGACAAAGCCGCCTTGGCCATTCACTACGGCACTTCGATCCGCGGCAAATCCACCGAGACCCGCTACAGCGAAATTCTGCAGGGACGCTTCGACAGCGGACGGGTGGAGGAATACCTGCGCAAGCTGTCAGCCAGCGTGGAGCACTACGGCAATTTCGATATCTACATCATNNGCCATCCACGGCATGATCGATCGTTACCGGCAAGCGGCACTGCCCTTTGCTGGTCCGCCACTGGTGAGCGAATATTACCGGCTGGTGCCGCTGGGCAGCATCATCTGGACGATAGCCCGCCCGCCCGCCGCCAGTTCCTCGGAAGATCATGCCGAACTGCTCTTGCCCGGTGGCTGGAGCGGACTGCTGCCGCCGGACAGCACGGTGATTGCGTCGGCGCGGCCGCTCAACGAAGTTCACCTGCGGGCGCAAGTCCTGACCCGCAGCGAAGCCCAGGCGCGTAGTTTCACCGATCGCGTGAACACCTTCATCGCGCTCTTCAAGACGCTCAATATCTCGATGGACGCAGGCGGCCCCGACCCGGACGTGAAGGCCGCCTTCGACAGCCTGGAAATCCATCAAGACAAAGATCAGGCCGTGCTGACCGCCAAGGTTCCGTATGCGTTCTTCAAGAAGGTACTCAGCGAGCCGCCGGTGGAATTGGGACCAGAAACACAAAAGCCGCCTGAGCAGAACGCTCCGGCGGCCAAAAAACCTCACAAGTGATCCGGCTAACCGGCGGGAATTCCTCCCGGCCTGATGGTGGTGCTGCGCAGGAATTTGTGGGGATTCACCGGCGTGTCGTGGATGCGCACTTCATAGTGCAAATGAGGACCGGTGCTGCGTCCGCTGAGGCCGACGTAGCCGATGACCTGTCCCCGGCGCACCGTTTGGCCGCCGGCCACCGTGAAGCCTGACAAGTGTCCGTAGCGAGTGGTGATGCCATTACCGTGGTCCATCTGAATCATGCGGCCATAGCCGTTATAGGGGCCGGCATAGGTCACCACACCGTCTGAGGGCGCCAGCACCGGCTGCCCGTAGTGGCAGGAAATGTCGATACCGGAATGGAACGCGCCTTCGCCGTTGAACGGATCTATGCGCGCGCCAAAGGCGCCCGTAATCGGGCCCATCACCGGCCACAAAGCGGGCGCGGTGGTCGCCCTGACCCAATCGGTGAGAGAGGCTTCGTGCGTCAGGCCCAACCCTAATCCAGCCGTGGCTGCGCCCGTCAGGGCTGAGTTGCGCAAGGCGTAAAGCTGGTCCAGGGAAGAAGTCACCTGCTCGGGCTGCAACGCCTCATCGTGCTGGTTCAACAATTTGGGATTCGGCTTCAGGCCGTAGATCATGGAGACTTCGTTGGCCAGCGTGCCCAGCGAAGCCACCTGGATGTCCTTCTCGTGATTGACCTGTTCCAACTGCTTGTAGCGGGTCTGTAGCGAATTCTTCTCGGAGCGCAACTGGTTGAAGCTGGCCACCTTCCACAACATGCGCGTGTAAGAACCAGCCATGCCCGTGATGCTGAACATGCCGATGAGGGCGCCCGCCATGAAGACGTACAGGTAATGAATGGGGATGGGGATCTTTCGGAGTTGGCCTTCTGCATCGCGCGCTACGAAAAGAATATAAAAGCGTTTTCGCAAAACTATAACCCTCTATTAAAAAATGGCTCCGGAACGCGAAAAACCAAATTATGAAAATCCGGAACTAAGGCCTTTGCCGGTCCGAACTGTCCACTTGCGGGTACCTGGACAACCGTGGGTTAACGGTTCTCCTCCCAACCGTCAGCCGATTGGCCAACGAACTGGGCGCATGGCTGGTGTAATAAATGACACCAAACCGTAACAGAGCCGTCGTAAGCATGTCAATGAATATTGGACAAGTGGCTGATACTAAAGTAGTAGATGCCAGATAGCCGCATCACGTGGCCTCGGGTATATTGGGTTGGCTGACGTGCGAAGGAGAGCTGTGCCGTTGAACGAGAAGTCGCTGATCGAACGGATCCGTCGCGCGGCAGGGACGCGGAGTCAACGCGCTGGCCGAGGTATCGGCAACGACTGTGCCGTGCTGTCGCTTCCCCGGGGGCACGAAGCGCTGATCACCACCGATTTCAGCCTCGAGGACATACACTTCCGGCGCGAGTGGCATCCGCCCGATTCGGTAGGTCATCGCTGCCTGGCACGCGGGCTCAGCGACATTGCCGCCATGGGAGGCATTCCGCGTGCGGCATTTCTTTCGCTGGCGCTTCCGGCTGACCTGCCTCAAAGTTGGGTGGACAAGTTCATTGCAGGATTATTAAAGCTTGCAGCGCAGTTTTCGATTCCTCTCGCGGGAGGCGACACGGCACAGTCGCCCAGCGGCATCCTGGCCGACATCGTGGTGCTCGGCTCTGTCCCGACGGGACAAGCCATCTTGCGCTCGGGCGCGCAGCCGGGAGATTTCCTCTACGTCACCGGCACGCTCGGCTCGGCAGTCGCTGCACTGAACCAACTTCGCGCCGGGAAGAAATTGCGACCGAGATCGCACCCGAAGCACTTCTATCCCGAGCCACGCGTAGCGGTGGGGCAGTTCCTGCGCGAGAGGAAGCTGGCCCCCGCCATGATCGACATCAGCGACGGACTCTCCACCGACCTGGGCCACATTTGCGAAGAGAGTGGCACTGGCGCAGTCGTTTACGCCGCAGCTCTGCCTGCCGCCGCCGCTGGCAAGGATGGACTGACGCTGGCGCTGCATGGCGGCGACGAATACGAGTTGCTGTTTAGCGCTCGTCCTGAGTGCCGCATTCCGAAGCAGATCGCCGGCGTGCCGGTCACGCGGATCGGCGAGATCCTGAGCGGAAAGCAGATGACGCTGGCCAATGCTGATGGCCAGATGCAGCCTTTGAAGCCTGCTGGATGGGAGCATTTCGGGTAATGGACCGAAGTACCGTAGGGACGGTACGCTTTCTGTAAGTTGTGCTATGGCCTGTTATCGCTAGTTGCTCCGGCGTGCGACCAGCCGTTACCGTCTGAATACCGAACGCACTCTCTGGTAAAGCTTGAAGGGTAAGTGCAGAAGCACGACCACCCACACCCAAACCCAAAAGATTAACCAATCCGGTACAAACGAAATCAGCGTAAGGAGTGGCGGGTCGCGCCTACGGTCGTCATGGGAATAGAACGAGATGTCGGTGCCGTTCCAAGCAACAGAGAATTTCGGATGATAGCGCAGAGTGGTCAGGCGCGGAATGGTGTTTCCGGCTCTCGCCATTGTCGGCTCCACCAAAAAATCTTTTCCGTCCTTCGAGAACTGAACCCACGCATGACCGGCACCATAGCGTCCGGCACGGCCAGTCACGAAACGTGCGTCGAAGCCCAAACCAAGGAATTCGCGCCATGTCCACAGCGCAAAACAGTCGCAATCCCCTTTCTTGCTTCGCTCGAACTCCTCTGGCGGTTGCCAGTAGTCTTTCTTGCCAAACTGTTCCTCATCGGAGACGTACCTGCACCCGGACAGGAAGCGACGGATGTCGAAAATGGACTTGCATTTGACGGTGAGGGGCTGGCTAACGTAGCGACGCATCGGGTACGTGGAGCGCAGGCCCTTTCTGCGTGAATCGGGGCGCGCGACTTTTCTGCCATGCGCGTCATAGGCTTCCGGAAATATCTCCGCGATCATGCCCCTGACCTTGGTACGTTGTGATTACAACCTGTTCAGGGTACGCCGCTTGCACCCTGTGCCGCTAGATAGCTGGCGTAATATCGCCTTATCATAAGCAATCGGGAGCAAGGTAATGATCCTGAGACTTGGACTCGTCAGTGCGGTGATATACGCCTGTCTCGTCTTGATGATTCAGGCGGCGATATTCCTTGCCATCAGGCTGTGGGGAATCGGAATCTGGGGAATAGAGATGACGAAACCATTCTGGTTTTTGTGCTTCGGAGTTCTCTGGGCCGTTTCGTTCCTGATCGCGTGGCCGATTACCTTTCGACTCTTCCTGCGCCAATAGCAATTAGCGATTACTGTTGATCGCGGTAGGGACAACCATTGCTGGTTGCCCCCCGCACAGACCCGGACGGGCGCTCATTAGCGCATCCGGTTCTTATCTCGGATGAGTGGCGGCGAAGCGAGCGTCAGGAAAGGGATGGAGCGCTCGCGGTTGAGGAAGCCATCGCTGAGCTAAAACGAGAGTGCGCGTCCAGGGGATCTGGCGTTGCTGGCTCCTGCGGCGAATAGTCCGCCACCAGAGCGCAATCACCCGATCCCGGAACACTCCCAAACTCGTGAGGTTTCCTGGTACCGCGTAGTAGTTGAAGTAGCCTTGCACGACCGACTTGAGCCATTGTCCGGTTTGGGGCACGGGATCATGCATGCGTTTGCGGAGTTGCTGCTTAACCTCTCGCAGTTTGGCTCGCATGCGCTTGCGGATCGTGGTGCGCCGCACCATGAATCGCCCTAATCCGTTCTTCCCGCTGATGTGCGTGAAGCCTAGAAAGTCGAACGTTTCCGGCTTGCCTTCCCCTCTTCGTTCCCGGTTTTGTTCGGCAAACCGCCCGAACTCAATCCGGCGCGTCTTGTCGGGATGGAGCTCCAGCCCAAACTTCCCCAATCGTTCCCGAAAGTTCTCCAGAAATCGATCGGCTTCGGCTGGGTGCTGGAATCCTAAGATGATGTCGTCCGCATAGCGGACGACCACCACGTCGCCTTGCGCATACTTCTTGCGCCAGACGTCCACCCACAGATCGAAAACATAATGCAGGTAAATGTTCGCAAGCATCGGCGAGATCACCGAGCCTTGCGGACTGCCTGTCTTCGTGTCCGACCATTCGCCTTCCTCCATTACCCCGGCGTGGAGCCATTTCTGGATCAGCCGCAGGATGCGGGGGTCGGCTACGCGATGCTCCACGAACTTGATCAGCCAACTTTTGTCGAGATTATCGAAAAATCCTCGAATGTCGGCATCAAGCACGTAGTTCACCCTCCTCTTCAGGAGCGCGTATGACAACGCATCCAGTGCTTGATGCTGGCTGCGCCCCGGGCGAAAACCGTAGGAGAAGCCGAGAAAGCCTTCCTCGTAGATCTGGTTGAGGATGGTGGCCACGGCTTGTTGGACAAGTTTGTCCTCGATAGCCGGGACCGCGAGTGGGCGTTGCCGTCCATCTTCTTTCTCTATGTACACTCTTCTCGAGGGCATCGCTCGATACGCTCCGCGATGAACTCGGCCATGAAGATCGGTTAGCCGATCCTCTAGTCCGTCTTCATACTCTTGCCAAGTAACGCCGTCCACTCCCGGTGCGGCCTTCCTCCTGAGAGAGTAAAAGCTTTCCCGTAGCAGATCGACGGTCAGATGGTGGAGCAAGGCGGTGAACTTCATCTCCTTATTTTCCCTTGCTGCTTTCCGCACGCCCGCCAGCCCTTGGGACACGCCCTTCCCGCTCTGTGTCGGGTACGTGTTAGGTTGACCAGCGTTCTCCTTGATCAACGGCCTTCCCTCCCCACTCTCCGCCGGCAATGTTCCGTCTTTGTTCGAATGGTTCATAGGTACTATGCCGCTGTGTGACTCCTCGGGGACGTACATGCGAGCCGTGTGGCTTTTGCCTTCGCCCGCCGGCCTGCTGCCTGGTTGGACGGCAGGTGTCTCCGAGGTCTCCCGGTTCTCGTGCATGAAGCTTCTAGGCGTGTCTGGGGTCTTCGACTACGCCGGACTGAACAGGAGCTCGCGCTATCGCGCCTGTTCATGTTGCCTTCCGCGCATGTTAACCACGTCGGCGTCCGGGTTGTATGTTTTCGCAGCTCAATAACCCACCCCGCCTATACCCCTGTCTACGCTTCACTGCGTCCCTCGCGGTAGCAGCGCAAGACTCAGGGCCGAGCGGATCGCTAATCCTTTCCCGTAAGAATTTTGCATTCTCTGCTTCATGCCGGTTTATCCCGGCGCACTAACATCGCCATATCACAAGTAGCCGTCACCGGCAGGTTATCCTGTCCCAACTGACACTCTGGATCGAGCAGGCAGGCAAGTGCCCTCGTCACATCATGCGGTGATCCCGCTATTCGGCCCTCATCCCCTGCTCGCTGGTTATAATCCCTCCCATGGATCTGGAACAGAAATTGACCGAACTGAAGCGCCGTGACTCGCTCGCCGAAGCCGGCGGAGGCGAAGAGCGCCGGGCGCGCGAACACAAGCAGGGCAAGATGTCGGCGCGCGAGCGCATTGAGTTTCTGCTCGACGAGGGCACATTCGAGGAGACCGACAAACTGGTCACTCACCGCTGCACCGACTTCGGCATGGACGAGCAGAAGTATTTCGGCGACGGCTTTCTCACCGGCTACGGCCGCATCGAAGGCCGGCTGGTGTTCGTCTTCGCGCAGGACTTCACCGTCTTCGGCGGCTCGCTGTCGGAGACCAACGCCGCCAAGATCGTCAAGATCATGGACATGGCCATGCGGGTGGGCGCGCCGGTCATCGGCCTGAACGATTCTGGTGGCGCGCGCATTCAGGAAGGCGTGATGTCGCTGGCGGGCTACGCCGACATCTTCCTGCGCAACGTGCTGGCTTCCGGCGTGGTGCCGCAGATTTCGGCGATCATGGGACCGTGCGCCGGCGGCGCGGTCTATTCTCCGGCGATGACCGACTTCATCCTGATGGTGAAGAACACCTCCTACATGTTCATCACCGGGCCCGACGTCATCCGGGCCGTGACCCACGAAGAAGTTACCAAGGATGAACTCGGCGGCGCGATGACGCACAACGAGAAGTCCGGCGTGGCGCACTTCATGGCGCACGACGACGCCGAGTGCCTCAGCATGATTCGCGAGATGCTCAGCTTCATCCCCTCGAACAACCTGGAAGACCCGCCGCGCAAGGCTTGCACCGATCCCATCGATCGCGCCGACGAGCGCCTCGACACCATCGTTCCCACCGAATCGAATTTGCCCTATGACATCAAGGACGTTGTCAACGCCGTGGTGGACGACAGCTACTTCTTCGAGGCGCAGGAGCATTACGCCAAGAACATCGTCATCGGCTTTGCCCGGCTGAACGGCAAGCCGGTGGGCATCGTCGCCAACCAGCCCGCGTTTCTGGCGGGCGTGCTCGACATCAGCGCCAGCATTAAAGGCGCGCGCTTTGTGCGTTTCTGCGACTGCTTCAACATTCCGCTCATCACCTTCGAAGATGTTCCGGGATTTCTGCCCGGCACGCAGCAGGAGTACGGCGGCATCATCACGCATGGCGCCAAGTTGCTTTATGCGTTCTCCGAGGCGACCGTGCCGAAGATTACCGTGATCACCCGCAAAGCTTACGGCGGGGCCTATTGCGTTATGGCGTCGAAGCACATTCGCACCGACGTGAACTACGCCTGGCCAACCGCGGAAATTGCGGTGATGGGCCCCGAAGGCGCGGTTAACATTGTGTACCGGCGCGAGCTGGAGAAGTCGGAGACTCCCGAGGCCGATCGCGCTGCGAAGATCGAGGAGTTCCGCGAGCGCTTTGCCAATCCTTATATTGCGGCCGAGCGCGGCTACCTCGATGCGGTGATTCGTCCGCGCGATACGCGGCGCAAGCTGATCCAGGCGCTTGACATGCTGGAGAACAAGCGCGCCAAGAACCCGCCCAAGAAGCACGGGAATATACCGCTGTGAGGGGCGACAACTAGCACATCCCTATCGATATTGCTGCGCTTCCAGGCTGAAAATCGCGCTCTTCGGCCACTGCGCGTCGCCGATCGTGATTTTCGTGCGCCTCGCATCCGCGACGCCCACTCGCCGACGGCCTTTTGATATGGACGCCAATCGTCCGTAATAATCATTTTCCCTCCTGTGGAATTCAAACTGCACCAGGAATTTATGTTGGATGAACACGTAAAGATGGTTCTTGAATTCATGCAGGGGCGAATTCCAGCAAGCAAGCTGATCGGAACGGCAGAAAAGCTTCCACAGATAGCAAAACTCCTGTGGGACAGATACCCACAGGAGCCAGTGAATGTTGCGTCGCTCGCTTCCGCTAAGACGGATCAGGCGCATCGGTCACCAAAAGCTTCCACCGAATCTGTCCTTGCGCAGTAGTGTGTTGATGGTGATTCTGGGGTGGGGGAGATCGCCCATGGACGTGAACTGATTCACGTCCACATCCGATGCAGCGATATATCCCTGGCCATCCACCAGCGCTACTCGGGTCCCTACAAACAACTGGACTCTATCGCCCCAGTGTACCCCGACGAACCGGGACTGTTTGATGACCCCAAGGATTGGGAAACGCCGAAAACTGTCTAGGGAGACTCTGATTAAG
>PMAT01000079.1 GCA_003152695.1 Acidobacteriaceae bacterium | reverse complement strand
AGTGCGGACCTTCAGGTCCGCGGCTAGGTGAAAAATTGCTCAGAGGCTTCAGCCTCGGCTAGAAAGGGGAGCGGAAACGCTCCCTTTTCTTGTTGTGTGCCCAGCTTCTAGTCCGCTTTAGCCGCGCGCACGGTTAGGCCGCTTCCTAGTGCCGGTCAGCTTGCGAAGAATGGTAACCAGCGCGGGAGCCGCCGAGCGCAATTCGGCCCGGGTATGCCGCGTCAGCTTGCCCAGAATGCGTTCGCCGCGGGCGGTAAGCTGCACGTTCACCTCGCGCCCGTCTTCCCCGCTGCAACCGATTAGGTTACGAGGCCTGCGTTTTCTTTTCAGCTCTGGTGGGATGAGGAGTCAGGCGATACAAAATAGGCGCCATAGTGGTTCCCCATTTTATAGAGCAGCCTCGCTTGGAAGCGAACCGGGACCGCGTTCTGGTGCGGGAATTCCAAGTAGATGACTTCCCCAACATACAAACCGGCCTGGGTCTCGAAACCGATGCCGGTTTCGCTGATGTCGGTGCAGATTGCATCTTGTGAGACTTCCGTCAGCAAACCCTGATAGGTGATCCGCACGGGCATGTTGACCCGTATCCGGTTCTCCCTGCGCCGCGCGCACGGAGGAGGTGCGGCGGCCACCGTAGCGTTTCGCGCAATCGTGTTCTTCATTTCCAACTCATCGGCAAAAGCTCCGGCAGCTTTAGTTTGGCCCAGAAACCGAAACCCACTTTGTGCCAGCAGTTACAATGAAGAGTTTTCTTTTCCGCAAAATCGCAGGTTGCCAAGGAGCTCGCTTGATTGCTCGTTATACCCGCCCCGAGATGGGGCACATCTGGAGTGACGAAAACAAGTTTCGCACGTGGCTGGGGGTGGAACTCGCCGCCACGGAAACGCTGGCGGAGGCTGGAATCGTTCCTCAGGCGGCGGCCAAGGCCATCCGCGAAAAGGGCGGATTCGACCTGGCGCGCATCAACCAGATCGAAGCCGAGGTGAAGCACGACGTCATTGCCTTTACCACCGCCGTCGCGGAAAAAGTTGGCCCAGAGTCGCGCTGGCTGCACTACGGCCTGACCTCCAACGATGTGGTGGACACCGCGCAAGCCCTGCTGGTGAAGCAGGCGTCCGGCATTATCCGCGAGGACCTGAAGAAATTGCGCGAGGTGCTGAAACGCCGGGCGTGGGAGTTCAAGGACACGCCGGCGATTGGCCGTACCCACGGCATTCACGCCGAGCCGATTACCTTTGGGTTGAAGCTGGCGAACTGGTACTCGGAGATGCAGCGCAACATCGAGCGCTTTGAGATGGCGGCCGAGCAGATGCGCGTGGGCAAACTCTCGGGAGCGGTGGGAAACGCGGCCCACCTGGAACCGGAGTACGAGGAGAAGATTTGCCAGCATCTGGGACTGAACGTCGCAGCGGTTTCGTCGCAGGTCATCCAGCGCGATCGCCATGCGTTTTACGTGGCAACCCTCGCCGTCATTGCCTCGACGCTGGACAAGATCGCCACCGAGATTCGACATCTGCAACGCACGGAAGTGCGCGAGGCAGAAGAATATTTCAGCGAAAAGCAGAAGGGCTCGTCGGCCATGCCGCATAAGCGCAACCCGGTCACCTGCGAGCAGATCAGCGGCCTGGCGCGGGTGGTGCGAGCCAATGCGCAGGCAGCGCTGGAGAACGTCGCGCTGTGGCACGAGCGCGACATCTCACACTCGTCGGTCGAGCGCATCATCCTGCCCGACTCGACCATCCTGCTGGATTACCTGTTGAGCAAGACGACCGCGCTAATCGACACGCTGCTGGTCTATCCCAAGCGTATGTTGCGGAACCTGGAGTCCACGGGCGGACTGGTGTTCAGTGGGCAGTTGCTGCTTGATTTGGTCGAAGCCGGGATGCTGCGCGAGGACGCCTATCGCCTGGTGCAATCGAATGCGATGAAGGCGTGGAAGGAAGACCTTAACTTTCGCGAGCTGATCCTGAGCGATCCGGAGATTACCTCGAAGGTAAAACGCGAGACCCTGGAACACGCCTTCGATTTGCAGCGTCCGCTAAGAAATGTGGACAAAATCTTTCAGCGGGTGTTTGGGGGGGAGGCAGGGGTTAGGGGCTAGGGATTGGTGGTTAGCGCCGCTGACGCTGGTTTCGCGACTTCCGTTGCAGACGCGCACGTGTTGTGGCAGGGGCCACATTTTCGCCCCGATCCAAGGAAGCCAGGCGCCGTCCCAGTTCCCTGTTGAACTCGGCCAACTGTGTACTCCGCATCTTTTCATGCTCTTCCAGGAGACGAAGCGCCTCACGAACGACTTCGCTGGCTGAGTTGTATCGGCCATTTTCGACCTTCGACTGCACAAACTGCTCAAGCTCGGGAGTGAGCGAAACATTCATGGTGCGCCTCCAGCCAAACGATATCGTCGATGCCAAACATTGTCAATCCTTAGCATCAGATCCTTAGGCATTACTGGCAACTGACAACTGAGCTACTCCAGCCGATTGATGATGGACGCGACGTAGCCTGCGCCGAAGCCGTTGTCGATGTTTACCACGCTGACGTTCGAGGCGCAGGAGTTCAACATGCCGAGCAGGGCTGCAATTCCCTCATACGAAGCGCCGTAGCCGACGCTGGTGGGCACCGCAATCACCGGTACTCCAACCAGGCCGCCGACCACGCTGGGCAGCGCACCTTCCATTCCGGCGCAAACGATCACCACGCGCGCCTGCGTCAGCACCTCACGGCGGGCCAGCAGCCGATGGATGCCGGCGACCCCCACGTCGTACACGTGCTGCACCTCGTTGCCCATAGCCTGCGCGGTGACCACCGCTTCTTCCGCGACCGGAATGTCGCTGGTCCCTGCGGACACCACAACGATCTTTCCTTTGCCGTAAACAGTCTTGTCCTGCGTGAACGTGATGGCGCGCGCCAGATCGTGAAACTCGACTTTGCGAAACTTGCGTTTCACGGCGCGAAACTGCTCGGGCGAAACGCGCGTCGCCAGCACGTTGTGGCCGGGATGTGCCAATCGCGCGAAAATCTCCGCAAACTGCCGCGGAGTTTTTCCTGGTCCGAAGATGACTTCAGACATCCCAACTCGCAACGTCCGATGATGGTCCACGTTGGCGAAGCCCAGGTCCTCGAAGGGAAGATGCCGCAGCCGCTGCACCGCTTCCTCGGCAGAGAGCTTGCCTCGCTTCACCTGGTCGAAGAGTTTCTTGAGGGCGTCGGAAGTCATGGGACAGTTGCCAGTAGCCAGTTGTCAGGAAGAAAGTTTCAAGTTTCAAGTTTCAAGTTTCGAGACCCAAGTTGCAAGTCCTGACAGAGGATTGTACTGGGCCCATCGGTGTGCTTGCCGAACCCGCCACGACTGAGTGGTACGATGTGAAGCTTAGATGCTCGCGCAGACCCCTACAACACCGCGAACCTTGACCGTCGCCATCACCGGCGCCAGCGGCTCGATCTTTGCCAAGCACCTACTGGATGCGCTGGACCGCGACGAGCGCGTCGCCACCGTCAACCTTATTCTCTCCGACAGCGGCCTGCGAGTGATGGCCGAAGAACTCCAGATATCGGGCCGCAACGAGTTGATCCAGAAACTGTTGGGACGGCCTTCGCAGAAAATCTGCCAGCAGAACAATTCGGACATCGGGGCCAATGTGGCCAGCGGTTCCTATCGGACTGACGCCATGATCGTGCTGCCTTGCAGTGTAGGAACGCTGGCGCGAATCGCCCATGGGATGGCGATCCAGCTCATTGAGCGCGCCGCCGACGTCTGCCTGAAGGAGCGCCGGCCGCTGATTCTGTGCGTGCGCGAAACCCCGTTCAACCTGATCCACCTGCGCAACATGACTCTGGCCGCGGAGGCGGGCGCCACCATCTTCCCGGTGATCCCCGCGTTTTACTTCCGCCCGGTCTCGACCGACGAGATCGCGCGCGAGTTCGTCAACCGCGTGCTGGCGCATGTGGGACTGCCGCAACCCGACGCGTATCAGTGGAAGGGCGAGTGAAGGTGAGTTGCAGGCTGGCAGGCAATTAGGGGAATCGCCTGTTCGTCCCTTCACATGAGCTGCTCAATTTTTTCGATGAGCACCTCGGGCGGCTCGCCCTTGGTAATGAAGGCGTCGGCAATCTCCAGTGCATCGGACGGCAAGGAGAAGTATGCCGACAAGAAAATGATGGGAACGCTGGGCTGGCGGCGGCGCAGTTCGGCCGCTACCTGTCCCCCGCTGAGGCCCGGCATGTAGAAGTCGAGCACCACCAGGTCAACTTCGTTCTGCTCGAAGAGAGCTATCCCCTGCTGCCCATCGCTGGCGGTAAGTACCCGGAGCCCATGGTTCTCCAACATGATCTTTCGCACTCGCAGACCAATGGCCTCATCGTCAACACAGAGCACCGTCTTCTGGCGAACTGCATCCATCCAATTCCCCGATTCTTCCACTGTGGATTCGATTCTTAAGTGCGAACTGGCGTCGGTGCTGCTCTTCAGTATCAAGGCGTGCCTAGGGATTAAAATTGTTGCCGCGTTTACGGCGAACGAGGCGCTATTGCTCTTGTATCCGAAGATCGCGGGTTTGCCCATGCCGAAAACGTCGTAGATGGCTTTCAGGTAGCTGATATGTAAGGGTTTATCGGCTCTCCGGCATTACTCTTTTTGATGCTACTTTTACGGTCCAGGCATTCCCGAGACTCTTTCTTGTGCACCGGAAAATGAGCCTTCGACCCCACGAAGAAAGCCACCGCACAGCCTGTTCCCTCAATAAGCTCCGCCTGACGGGCATCAAACGCGAATGACTTCATTTCGCTTCGCGCTTGGGGCATGGTATTTTCAAAGACTTACCGGCGAACGCAATGATCCGCTCTTACCAAGGAATTAGCCCGACCGTCCCGCCATCATGCTACGTTGACGAATCGGCACAGTTGATTGGCGACGTGGTGCTGGGGGAGAACGCCAGCGTCTGGATGAACGCTGTGCTGCGCGGCGACGTGCACTTCATCCGGGTAGGCGCCAACAGCAACATCCAGGATTGCAGCGTGCTGCACGGCATGTTGAAGCAGTGGCCGGTGGTGGTCGGCGATTGGGTGACGGTGGGCCATTCGGTCACGCTGCACGGCTGCGTCGTCGAAGATCGCTGCCTGATCGGCATGGGCGTGGTCGTTTTGAATGGAGCGCGCATCGGAGCAGGATCGATTATTGCGGCGGGGACGGTGATCCCGGAGGGGACGGTGATTGAGCCCGGCTCGCTGGTGATGGGTGTTCCCGGCAAGGTGCGCAAGCGGTTGAGCGAGGCGGACCAGGAAATGATCCTGCGCTACGCGCGGAACTATTTGGGATACAAGGAAAATTATCTGGCGGAGAGGAAGAAGTAGTTTAGCCCTCAGCACTCAGCCGTCAGCATTCAGCCCTTGCAAGTTGATTGGCTGAGTGCTGAATGCTTCTGACAACTGGCAACTGGCTACTGGCAACTGATTCTCATGATTAAAGCCGTCCGCGGAACTCGCGATCTTCTCCCGCCCGACACCGACCTATGGAACCGGGCGGAGGCGCAGGTGCGCGACCTCTTCGCGCGCTACAACTATCACGAGATTCGCACTCCGATCTTCGAGGACACGCAGCTGTTCTCGCGCAGCGTGGGCGAAGAGACTGACATCGTTTCCAAGGAGATGTTCACCTGGGAGGACGGCGAGCGATTCAACGAGAAAAAAATTATCGACGAATGGTTAAATGCCAATCAGTCGGAGGATCCGGGCTATACCCAGGCCGAGCGCGTTAACGTGCAGGATAGCCCGTCATTCCTACCGGAGCGGAAAAAGCTCGGCGTCCAACTCCAAGTTTGGCGCAGCGTCCAACGCGGAAGTGGCCGCGTCGAATTCGTGGCCTTTAGGCCAAAAATTTCCGCCGATGCAATAACCGCATTGAGGAAAGCACGGAGGCTAGCGAAGGATGAATATTCGCAGGAGTTCGGCAACCATGCGATCCTACTCCGACTCGTAGTCCCCGACGAGGCGGCAAGAACGTCTCTCGGGGTTGAGACCGAAGACGTGGAGATTGAAGGTTTCGCGGGCAACTTTTTCTTAAGTTCCCAGTCCCTCACCCTTCGTCCGGAGAACACAGCAGGCGTGGTGCGCGCCTACATCGAGCACGGTCTCGACAAGAAAGGCACGCTGCAGAAGCTGTATTGCATCGGGCCGATGTTCCGGCGCGAGCGTCCGCAGAAGGGACGTTATCGCCAGTTCTACCAGATCGACGCGGAGATCATCGGGCCGCCGAGCGCGGGCAGCGAGTCGCCGTTGCGCGATGCGGAATTGCTGGAGATGCTGGCCACGCTGCTCGACGAAGTCGGATTGCGCGACTGGCAGTTGCAGTTGAATTCGGTGGGCTGCGCCGAAGACCGCGCGCGCTATAACCAGGCGCTGCGCGAAGCGTTGCATCCCGTCGTGCAGCAGATGTGTGCCGACTGCCAGCGCCGTGCCGAGACCAATCCGCTGCGCGTGCTGGACTGCAAGGTGCCGGAGGACCAGCCGATCATCGAGAATCTGCCCAAGATCGGCCAGTATCTCGACGAGCCGTGCCGCGCGCACTTTGCGGCGGTGCGTGCGATGCTGGATGCGGTCGGCATCACCTACACGATCAACGAGCGCATGGTGCGCGGGCTGGATTACTACACGCGCACGACCTTCGAGTTCACCCACGGCGGACTGGGCGCGCAAAGCGCGGTGCTGGGCGGCGGCCGCTACGATGGGCTTTCCGAGTCGCTCGATGGGCCGAAGGCGCCGGGCATCGGTTTTGCCATCGGAGAAGACCGGCTGATTCTCGCGTTGCAATCGCAGGGCGAAGTCGCAACCGAGAAGGTGCAGGCGTACATCGCTCCCCTGGGCACGGGGATGAACAGACATGCGCTCAAGCTGGCGCGAGAGTTGCGCCGCACGGGCATTAGCGCCGACATCGGCGATGAAACATTCCGGCTGAAGAAGTCATTCGAGACTGCGGAGAAAGCCGGGGCGCGATTCATCGTGATTGTCGGAGAGAACGAAGTAGCGGCGGAACAGTTCGCGGTGAAGAATCTGGCCAGCGGAGAACAGGTGCAGGTGCCGCGCGCAGAACTCGCAGCCCATCTGCAGCGGTAGGAAAATAGCAGGTGGAAGATCCGCAAAAGAATATCGCGCTCATCTCAGAGTTCATCCAGGCCTGCGTTCGAGCAGATCCTGATGAATTCGCCAGCTACTTTACTGAGGATGCTATTTGGTGGAATTCGCCATGGCCGCCGGTGAAGGGCCGCGATGCAATCAGGGAAACGCTGCACAGGGGCTCGCAGAGAATGGCAGCCTTGCCATGGGAAATACGGCACATTGTGGCCGACGGGAACATTGTCCTGACTGAGCGGGTCGATCATTTTCTCGTCAACAACAAGAAAGTCAGTGTGCCCTGCATGGGGGTCTTTGAATTGCAGGGCGGAAAGATCGCTGCCTGGCGTGACTACTGGGACCTGACGCAGTTTGAAGCTCAACTGTAGGAACGCGACTTGGCAGCGACAGCATTACACCCGGCCTTGAGGTAATCTGAATTCATGCTCGATTTCTTAGGTGACCTGAAACGTACTCATATGTGCGGCGAGTTGCGCGCCTCTGACGCCGGCTCCAACGTTGTGCTCATGGGATGGGTGAACAAGCGGCGCGATCTCGGCAATCTTATCTTTCTCGACCTGCGCGACCGAAGCGGGATCACGCAGGTTGTGATCACCGCCGACGCTGGAGCCGAAGTCCACGACCGCGCGACTGCGGTACGCTCCGAGTTTGTGGTTGCGGTCATCGGCCACGCCAAGCTGCGCGAGTCCAACACGGTCAACCAGAACATCCCGACCGGCGAGATCGAGGTAGTTGCCGACGAACTGCGCGTTTTGAACGACTGCAAGCCGCTGCCCTTCACGCCCAGCGATACGGTGCTGGCCAACGAGGAAGTGCGCCTCAAGTATCGCTATATCGACCTGCGCCGGCCGGAGCTGCATCGCAACATCGAACTGCGCCACCAGGTGGCCATCGCCATTCGCGATCATCTGAACGCGCAGGGCTTCTACGAAATCGAGACGCCATTCATGACGCGCTCCACCCCCGAAGGCGCACGCGACTACCTGGTGCCCAGCCGCGTTTATCCGGGAGAATTTTACGCCCTGCCGCAATCGCCGCAGTTGTTCAAGCAGATCCTGATGATCTCGGGCTTCGATAAGTATTTCCAGATCGTGCGCTGCTTTCGCGACGAAGACCTGCGCGCCGACCGCCAGCCGGAGTTCACGCAGATCGATCTGGAGATCAGCTTTCCGCGACCGGAGACCGTCTTCCGCGTGGTCGAAGGCTTTTTGAAGGCGGCGTTCTCGACTATTGGCGTGGACTTGCCGACGCCGTTTCCGCAGATGAGCTACGACCAGGCGATCCGGCTCTACGGCATCGACAAGCCCGACCTGCGCCTGCCCGCAATGGCCGACGTGTACGAGGCTTTCGCGGCGGAGAACCTGGAAACGCTGCAGGTCGATTCCGAGCTGCCGATTGTCGCAATTGTCACTCCCAAGGTTGGCGAGCTTTCGCGCAAGGAGCGCGACGAGATCAAAACACTTTTCGGCGATCGCAAGGACGCGAAAGTTTTCGAGGACATCAAGCGCCTGGAGAAATCGTTTCCCGAAGCGGTTGCGAGGATTCGCGAGCTTGCCAAACCGAATGCCGAAGATCTGGTGGTCGTGGTCGTAGGCGCAAAGCGCGCCGAAGCCGCGAATGCCGTGAAGTCTAGGCAGCAGGCCTATGGAGTTTATTCAGCGGCGGGACAGCTTCGTCTCGCGCTGGGACAGAAGTACGCCGAGCGGCACGGCGCTTACAAGCATGGCAATTTCCGCCTGCTGTGGGTCACTGATTTTCCGATGTTCGAGTGGGACGAGACGGAGCAGCGCTGGAACGCGGCGCACCATCCCTTCACCTCGCCGCACGAGCAGGACATGGACAAGCTGGAGAGCGACCCCGGAGCGGTGCGCGCGCTCGCCTACGACGTGGTGCTGAACGGCACCGAGCTGGGATCGGGCTCGATCCGTATTCATCGCCAGGACATTCAGGCGAAAATCTTCAAGGCGCTCGGCATGTCTCCGGAGGAGCAGCAGACGCGCTTCGGCTTCTTCCTGGAAGCGCTGCAATACGGCACGCCGCCGCATGGCGGCATCGCGCTGGGGCTGGACCGCATCGTGATGATCCTGGCGGGCGCCGAAAGCCTGCGCGAAGTGATTCCCTTCCCCAAGACGGCGAAGGCAGTTGACTTAATGGTGGACGCGCCCACGCCGGTGAGCGAGCGGCAACTGAAAGAGCTAGGCATTGCGGTGGTGGGAAAGAAGGACCTGTAGCTAACCCAGCAGTTAGCAGTTAGCAGTAGCAGCATGAAAGACGATTTTCCCCATTCCGGCATCAGGATAGACAAAATCCATGTGGGAGCCGGATTCGCTGGCCTTGCTTTCACGATTGGGAGCTTGGCGATCTTCCTCGTTGGCCTCCCAGTTCTCTGGTACTTTCTAGCTGGTGCTGTCTCCTTAGGCGTTGGAATCGCAATCGTTCTGCACCTGAGAGAGCGCTGAAAATTAGAACAGCCAATGGCTGGCTCTGGCTCGCACCCCCACGAGGAACCCATGTCCGAGAGAGGCAGCGTAATACGCACCGAAGTTCGCGGGCTCGATCTCTGCCTTGACCAGACCGCGTTGCTGCTGTCGAGGTCGGGTGAGTACCTGACTGCTCCCATCGCGCTCAGCCCTGCGGACGCGGAGAGGCTGGCCATGGAAATGGCCAAGGCGCAGTTGTGGGAGTGGAACCAGATCGAGGAACTGAAACGCAAGGCGGAGAAACGCTACAAGAATTATCTCGCATCCTGGCTGGTGATGTGCCTGGCCGCCTTCAGCGCCTATGTCGGGTTCCCCGGTTATTATTTGCCCGTCTTTCTGCTGGTGATTTCGATTCTACTGTGGTGGCGAGCCAGCTTTGTGGAGCGGCAGGACGAACAGGCGGCCCGCGACGCGAGGGAACAGTTCATTCCTGACTGGAGCTACATTCGGCAGCGGCTGGAGGAGTCGAGCACAACCGTGATCGGGAATTCTTCACCGCCCTCGGAATAAGGCGCTGGAATCCCTCGATGGGTATATAGTGTGGGGCTGTTGGGAGCTAAAACAGAAATTCCGGTTAAAGGCAGTTCTCAGGGTTCCCAAAGAAGCCGTTATCAAGCAAGAGGCCAAGGAACAGCGGAAGCGGGGACGGAAGAGAGAAAAGAAACACGGCTGAGAAATTCTCGCCTTGCACCGCAAAGTCAATGACTGCACAAAAGGAGTAATAATCCATGACCATGACAGGTGTCATACCAATATGCCCCAAGTGCAATGCTGAAATCAAAGGGGTATCGTTCCGGCACGACAAAGGCGAAAGATTGGGCCCGTTTACGGCAGTTACTTTCTGCTGCCCTTCATGTCGCGTGGCTTTATCAGTTGTGCTGCTATCTGAGGAGGATGCGAAACAGCTTGCTTTGGCAAATGGATGGTAAAGGTGTTTCGGCTCTGACCCTCAATGACGCTGGAGTTGCCAAGTATATTAGCTAAAACATCTGACATAGTGATGAAGTACGGCGCATCAGTTCATCTCGAACACTTGCACGGAGACTAGACTAGCCACCCGTCCTTCATCATTCTTCCCATTGCATAATTGGACCTTTATCAGCCCACGAGAATCGCGTCTTTGTTCCATAAGACGTCCTCGGCATGTGCCGTCACTAAATGGTCTCGATCTTTTTTTCATCCTACTTTGCGGCAAAGGCTGTGAGAACGAGATGATAACAATGTAGGGGTCCTTCGACTCCGCACGAGTCCGCCACGGCGACCGGACTCGTCGCTCAGGATGACAATCGGAATTTACTAAATGCCAAATACTAAATGCCAAGTGCTGAATACTAACCCCTAGCCCCCAACCCCTGCTTTCAGTCCTTGGCCATGGCGTAGTAGCCTTGGCGGGCCTGGATTTTGTACGCTCCGCCCTTGGCGCGAATCTGGATTTTGCGATAGCTGCCGTCGAGCTTGGCATTGCTGGGCGTGTAGCCAAGGTTGTACTGGCTGCGCAATTCGTTCTGGATCTGGTCAAACGCCTGGTGCAACTTCTCCTGCTTGTTGCCCACCTCGATGACACGGCCGCCGGTTTGTTCGGCCAGTTTGCTCATGTCGCCAAATCCATAGCCCTGATACCAGCCGCCGCGATCGGCAATCAGGATCACATAGCAGATGGTGTCGGCCTTCTGTGCGGCTTCGATGGCGTCCTGAATGCGCAGGCGGCTACCCTGATCTTCCCCGTCGGTGAAGACGATCATGGCCTTGCGCCCGACTTCGTTCTTCAACTTGTCGTTGGCGCCCAGGTAGATGGCGTCATACAGCAGCGTGCCGCGCGGCGTGGTTGGGATGGGACCACCGCCCAATCCCGGCGGGCCGCCGCCCATGCTGGCGCCGATCTGCACCTTGTTCAGCGCACGCGTCAGATCGTGCACGTTGTTGGTGAAATCCTGATCGAGGTCCACATCCACGTCGAAGTTGATAACGAAAGCCAGGTCCTTGGGGCGCAGAACGGCACGCAGGAACTCGGCGCAGGAGGTTTGCTCAATGTCCAACACGCGGGTCTGGCTGGCGCTGGTGTCAATCATGATGCCCAGGGTCAAAGGCTGGTTCGATTCCGCTGAGAAATACTTGATGGTTTGCGGCTTCCCGTCCTCCATCACCTCGAAGTCAGCCTTGGTGAGGTTGGGAATCAGCATGCCGTGTTTGTCCTTCACGTTGAAGAACAGGTTGACGACATTCACTTCCGCCTTGAAGGTCTGCAGGTTATCGTCTTCGGCCGGGGCTTGGGACTGCTGATCTTGAGTGGTCGGCTGCGGCGGCGACTGCCGATCCTGAGTTGTCGGCTGCGACGGCGGATTCTGCGACTGGGCCGCGATGCCCAGGCTGGCGGCCAGGACGAGGCCTAGGACGGTAGCGAACTGGCGAAATCGGTGAAACAACATTAGCTTCTCTTTCCTGTTGGATGCATCCATTGTAGTGCACCGCCAGACGATTCCCAGCGCTGAAGGCTGCCGAGGCGTCCCGGTGCGGTTATACTGTCCAGAGTTCCGGCAATTTGGGAGACGACAGAATTACATGTTCAATCGCCGCTTGAGCCCATGGATCCAATCCGCCGTAATGCTGGCGGTCCTGAGTTTTGCTGCAAGCTATGCAGTCTCGCAACAGCAAAAATTGCCCGATGCTCCCACGCCGCAGAACAATGCGCCCGCTCCCAGCGTCAACCTGCCATCGCAGGGGACCCTTGACGACCAGGGTTCGTCTTCGAGTGGAAACCCTGAAGCGCCGCCAAATACTCGCAGCGGCGCTCAGCAGCCTCCGGAGCCGACTAACCCGCAGGCTCCGCTTCCGGGCTCGGAGGGAGTCAAGACGGTGCCTGCTGGCCGCGCTTCCAACACTGGGGAGAGCGGTCGGGATGAGCTGTTCCGGCTGCAACGCTTCGTCAGTTTCGTCACCGTTCCGGTCACGGTGAAGAACAGCGAAGGCAAGATGGTGGATGGACTGCTGCAGAGCGACTTCAGCGTCTACGAAGATGGCGCCAAGCAGCAGGTCAAGCTCTTTACCAGCGATCCGTTCCCGCTCTCCGCCGCCCTGATCATCGACCAGGGCATGTCGGACCTGACGCTGAAGAAGGTGAACCAGACCTTCGCCGCCCTGGGCGGATCGTTCGGCCCCTTCGACGAAGTGGCCGTGTTCACGTATGGCAATACGGTCAACCAACGGTCGGATTTCGGCAACGCGACGCGCATGGAGATCGCTCTGCAGCGGATTAGGGATGAGCGCGGCGAAAATCCCAGCCCCCCGGTGGTGGGCGGACCTTTTGGGGCAGGTCCGGTAACCAATAGCAAGCCCATACCGGGCGGCAAGCTGGTGACCGTTCCCGAAAAAGAGTCGCACGTACTAAACGATGCGATCCTGGCGGCCGCTCAGAACCTGGCGCATCGTCCCCGGCAGAACCGCAAGATCATTTTTGTCATCAGCGACGGTCAGGAATTGGGCAGCCGTGCCAGCTTTGCCCAGGTGTTGAAGGTGCTGCTGACGGACGAGATCGCAGTCTATGCGATCGGCGTGGACTCAGCCGCGATGCCGCTCTATGACAAAATCGAGAAGGCGCGAATTCCAGGCTTCGGATATAGCAACATCCTTCCGCGATACACCAACGCCACCGGCGGCGACGTGCTGAACGAGTTCTCCAAGGAGTCCATCGAAAGCGCCTATCAGCGCATCACCATGGAGGCTCGCAACCAGTACACGCTGGGCTATAACACTCCGCAGCAACTCTCCAGCAACTACCGCGAAATCGAAGTGCGCGTGCGGCGCCCCGGGCTGGAGGTTTTCGCCAAGCATGGATATTACCCACTGCCTCCACAGAGGGCCGGAGCGCAACCCCCGACGCCCGACCAGCCTCCGCCGGGCGGCGAAACCGGAACGACGGCCCCGCCACCGCCAACGCCACCGAAGTAGAAGCAGTTGGCAGTTGGCAGTTGGCAGTTGGCAGTTGGCAGTTGGCAGTTGGCAGTTGGCAGTTGGCAAAAGAGACGCCCGCCGTTAGATCCTCAATCACTGCGCGCCTGGCATAGGGTGCTGCTGTTCGCTCGCATCTGGCACGAGCTGGAGATAGACCTGCTTCGGCAGGTCTGTATTCCAATGGCCGGCAAACTTGGCATAGCCGACTAGGCCGAAGAAGAGGATGGCAATCCCGGCGGCCATGCTCCAAGCCGGAATTGCGCGGCGCTTTCGCAGACCCGTAGGCAGGCTCATAGCCAGCGTATCCTTCGCCGGACAGACGGCCACACACTCCAGGCATCCAGTGCACTCGGCCGAACGAATCTGCACCAGCTTATCGACCGGCAGCGCCGAGGGACACGCTTTGGCACACTTGGCGCAGTCAATGCACGTCCCTGGATTGCGCGTGATCCGCGCCGGGCCCAACAGCGAGACCAGTCCCAGGAACGCTCCGTAGGGGCACAGGTAGCGGCACCAGAAGTTCTGCACGAAGAGGGACGCGACCACTATTCCGAGGACGACAGATGCCGTCGTGCCGCCCAGGTAACGGAAGAAGTTCAACATGCGCACATCGACGATGAGGGCGTACGGGCTGCCCAGAAATTCAGCGATGGCCGCTGCCGACATGCCGGCTACTGCGTAGACGAAGAAGCTCAGCAGGACGTATTTCACAGAGCGAAGCGCGATGTCGGTCCAACGTGGCAGCGTGAAATTCCGTCCGAATGTGGAACGGCCCAGCTTCCACAAGTATTCAGAGATGGTCCCCACCGGACACAGCCAACTGCAAAACGCTTTGCGGAAGACGAACGAAATCACCAGGAACGACGCAAACAGGAAGAAGCCAGCGGCATGTACGCGCGGCACTTGCCCGGTGACCAGGAAGTACTTCAGCTGCATCAGCCCTTCGATGGGCAGCCAGCCTTCGACTCCGGCCGGCCGCGAGACCTCCATCGCGCGCCCACCGCTGTCCACCCAGCGCACCCACAGGTAGAACTGAATCCCGATCCACAGGTTCAACCCCACCAGGAAAAGCTGTGCAGCGATTCGCAGCGGCTGCGAGTATTCACGACGGTCGCGGCGGACGAGCTTCTTGCGCGCGGGGGTGGGACCGTTGTCAGCGTCGACGAGAAAGGGCGAGGCGGGGCTGGTGGATTCCTCGATTCCCCTCAGGCTCGAAACTCGCGGTCTGAAATGGTTGTGCTGCACCCCTGGCACGGCTACTCCTCCCAATTGCCGCCCGTTATCGCTTAGCTTCCATGGCGACGGCGCGCGGGAAGAGGATGTTGTTTTCCAGATGAATGTGCTGGTGCAGGTCGGCTTCAAAGCCCTGCAGCGCCTGATAGAGCGTGCGATAGCTGATGCACGCATCTTCCGGGACCCTGTAGTCGTTGGTGATGGTGCGCAGCGCACGGAGAGCATCGCCAGCGCCGTCGTGTTCCTGCATCATCATGCGCACGGGGTTCACCACCGTGCCGAACGTCGCTGGGGGCGCGGGTTCTCCGGCCAGTGCGCTTTCTTCCATACGGATCATGTACGGAAAGAGGACCTGCTCCTCCTTCATCAGGTGAACGCTCAGTTCCGCCGCCAGATCGGAGAACACTTCCTGTACCGGAAGCAGCTCGGGATGATTCTTGCCATGCACGCCGACAACCTTGGCGGCGAGCGCTTGGATGCGCGAGCTTTCTTCGCGCACAAATACGTGATGGGTGCTCTTGATGTGGGCAATCAGGTCGGCCAGTAGCTGATGCTGCCAGTCCTTGTTGTCGCCGGGCTGGGTGGTTGCCAGACCTTTCTCCAGGCGCGCGAGAGCTTCGTCAACCGAGATCTTGGCCTCCGCGCATGCCTCGCCCAGGGTGCGGCTTCCGCCACAGCAGTAATCGATTCCGAGCTTTTCGAATTCGTGCGTTGCACTGGGCGTCTCGGCGGCAATCTCACCCACGGTTTTAGTCGCTGTTAGTGTCATTTCTATTCCCTCCTGTGAGCAGCGGGCCTTTGCGCCGTTGCCATCCTCAAATACAGACTAGTAGCCCCGCCGCACAGCAGCTATGACTTCTGTCACGGGAGCAAAAAATTGTGGAGATGCTGCAGATGGAAGCGAGCGGATTCAACCGCCGGAAGCCTGCAGTTCCGCCTCCAGGCGCTTCAGGGAAGGAATATCGAGCTTGCGGTTGTCCACCTGAATCAAGCCCTCCGATTGCAGGCGGCTGAGATTGCGCGACACCAGTTCGCGCACGGTGCCGATTTGCGCCGCCAGTTCGCTGTTATTCGCTGGCAGCGTCAGCGTGATGGCATCGCCGTTCCGCGTGCCTTCCGCCTTGCCCAGTCGCACCAGCAGCGCAATCAGCCGGTGGCGGACCGTGGTGAACGAAAGTTCTTCGATGATGTTCACCAGCCGGCGCAGACGGCCGCCAATCACTCGCAGAACTTTCAACGCGACCTGCGGATGCTGCAAGCAGAGCGCCTGGAAATCCTGCCGGCTGAAGAAGAGCAGCGTGCTGTCACTGACCGCCTGGGCTGCGGCGGGATAGTTTCCGCCGTCGAAGACCGGAAGTTCGGCAATGGAGCTGCCGGGACCGTCGATGGATAGTACTTGCTCGCGTCCACCCGCCGAGCTCTTGAAGATGCGCACATTCCCCGACTGAACGACGTACAGGCCGGCGCACGGGTCGCCTTCGCCGAAGATCAGCTCACCGGCAGCGTATTTGCGCTGCAGCAGGTGCGAGGTCAGGAAGGCGAATTCCTGCTCCGTCAAGCTGGAGAAAATAGGCACGCGCTTCAGTACGGCGAGCGAGGCAGCTTCCTGCTCTGTGAGCATGGCGACGATTTTACGCGATGCTGTAGTGGTGTCGCTTGGGTAGCGCAGGCGAAAGGAATGTCTATCGAGTTTTATCCTGGTATTCCTCGAACCAGGCCATCTGGATGGCTTCGAGTTTGCCTTCGTTGGACATCTTCGCGTCGTCCACGAAAGTCGGCAATTCGGTGACGTAGCGATGCAGGTCGGTAAAGCGGAGTTCCAGAGGATTCACCTCGGGAAACTGGTCGGACAATGCTATGCCGATGTCTTCCGCGTCATCCCATCTCAGTTCAGCAGCCATAGATTCCCTCGAACATGAAAATTGCCGGCGATCAATCGTGGTGGGTTGCCGCTTCCGAAACATAGTTGCGGTTCCAGGATGGAATCTCGACGACCACTTCGCCTGGCTTTTCTATCACAGTTTGGCATCCCAGACGCGAGTTGAGCTGCAGGTCGGCGGCCATGTCAAGACGATCGGCTTCGTCATCGTCCATCTCGTTGAGCAACTCTTTGCCCTTCTTCACCACGACGTGACAGGTGGTGCAGGCGCAGTTTCCGCCGCAGGCGTGCTCCAGATGCAGCCCGAAATTCATGGCCACATCGAGGATTGACTCCGGCTTGCCATGGTCCTGATAGGGGAGCTTACCGTGTTCAAACTCAAATGTCCTGTTCTCGGGAAGGAAGGTGACCCGAACGGTATTCGGTCCGGGAGCTTCCACAGTTGCGGTTGCGCCGCCTTGTGTTTTTTCGTCTGGCATAATTCCTCAAGCTCGCTGCTAACGTTCAATCTCTGCTTGCGCGATGGGATGCGGCGATTCGGGTCCCTCGCCTACATCGGCGGTGTCCATGTTTTGTCCCTTCAACGCCGTGCCCACCGCGGATTCCATCATCAGCTCGGCAAGATGCATAGTTCCCTGGTTTAAGGCATCGATCGCGGTCCGGATGGCCTGGTAATCGTCGGCCTTCACGACCGCACGAAGCGCTGTCTCGAACTTGCCAATGTTGCTGCGCTCCTGCGACGACAACTGCTGCCACGCGGGATTGTTGCGGCCCTTCTCCAAGGCTGCCAGCATCGTCTCAGCTTCATTGCGCGCTTCGATCACCTGGCGGCGGCGGAAATCTTCTTCCGCGTTGTCAAACGACTCGAGGATCATGTTCTCGACTTGCTCGTCGGTGAGACCGTAACTGGGCTGCACCCGAATTACAGCTTCCTTGCCGCTGCGCAGCTCACGCGCGGAGACGTGCAGAATTCCGTTGGCGTCGATCAGGAATTTCACTTCAATGCGCGGCAGCCCCGCCGGCATGGGCGGAATGCCTTTCAGATCGAAGCGCGCCAGGGAGCGGCAGTCGCTGGCCAGTTCGCGCTCGCCTTGCACAACATGGACGGCGACGTTGGTCTGGCCTTCCACGCCGGTGGTGAAGTGCTCGGTCGCCGACGCGGGGATCGTCGAGTTGCGATGAATGATTTTGACCACGCCTCCACCCAACGATTCGATGCCGAGCGACAGCGGCGTTACGTCGAGCAACAGCATCTCCTTGGTGGCTTCCGAGCCGCCCGCCAGGATGTGCGCCTGTATGGCCGCGCCGAGCGCAACCACTTCGTCGGGATTCAATCCGCTGTGCGGGGTACGCTCGAAAAGCTCTTGCACGAGTTGACGGACCTTCGGGATGCGCGTCGAGCCGCCTACCAGCACGGCTTCGTTGATCTGCTTCGGGGTCAGCCCAGCATCTTTCATTGCCTGCCGGACCGGCCCAACCGTGCGATCGATGACCGGTTGAATCAACTGCTCAAATTGCGCGCGCGTGATCTGGCGCTGGTAGCGTCCGCCGCCAGGAAGCGCAACGTCCAGCGTAGCCTTCTCTTCGGAAGACAGGGCAATTTTGGCATCGATGACTGCTTTGCGAATCGCCTGCACGATCTCGGCATTGCGGCGAACGTCGACCGCGAGATCGCCCTGGATGTCGTGCAGCGCGATCGTGATGAGCAGGTTGTCGATGTCGTCGCCGCCGAGATGGGTGTCGCCGTTAGTGGCGATGACTTCGAAGATGCCCTCGTGCAACTTGAGAATCGAAATGTCAAAAGTGCCGCCGCCCAAATCGTAAACCGCAACCGTTTCGGCGTTCTTCTTGTCGAGGCCGTAGGCCAGCGACGCCGCCGTGGGTTCATTTACCAGGCGCAATACCTCGAGGCCGGCGATGCGGCCGGCATCTTTGGTAGCTTGCCGTTGCGCATCGTTGAAGTACGCCGGGACCGTGATGACAGCCTTGGTGACCGGCGCCGCGAAGTAGCGCTCGGCGTTACGCTTCAGTTGGCGCAGGATGAAAGCCGAAATTTCCGGCGGGGTGAAGGTCTTGTCGCCGAGCTTGATGCGCAGCACCTCGCCGGCGGCAAGATCGTCAGCCAGCCGGAAGGGGAACAGCTTCAACTCGTCCTGCACGTCCTCGACGCCGCGGCCCATGAGGCGCTTCACGCTGTACACCGCGCGCTCCGGCGTCTCGATCAGATACTTGCGCGCGGCGCTGCCTACAACGATCTGGCCGTTCTCGTCCAGCGCGACGACCGAAGGCACCAGGTTCAAACCGTCTTCGCCGGGAATCACGACCGGACGGTCGCCTTCCATGTAGGCCACCAACGAGTTGGTGGTGCCCAGATCGATTCCGACGATGCGTTCGTTTGGCATGGGTAGCAATTAGCAATTAGCTTTTGGCCCTTCACCGCTTTCGCGGTGTCATCCTGAGCGACGAGGTCGTCCGCCGCGGCGGACGACTGAGGAGTCGAAGGACCCCTATCGCTTGCCTGGACCTCAAAGTAGCCATAGGGGCCCTTCGACTCGCGGCAAAAGCGGCCGCTCGCTCAGGGTGACACCAAAAAATCGGAACTGACAACTAACCACTGGCAGCTGTTTCTTCAACTCTCCAGCACCTCGTCAATGTCGCGCAACAGATTGCGCAGGTAGCTGCGGCGATTCAGCACATCCACCATCTTGTCGCGCACCGCGATGCGATCATCCTCCAGAACGCTGCCGCCCTGTTCCGCGCGGTCGATCAAGGCATCCCACTCGTTCCAGGCTGCGTGCAACTCTTCCACGAGGCCGTTGTACCTGTCTTGCAACTGCTTTTTCGAGTCCTGTAGCTCACGCTCGAGGGTGCGGTCGGGTTCTCCCATTTTCTTGTTCATCCGCATCTCTTCGAGCTGCATGTTCAGTTCAAATACCTGCTCCAGCAAATCGGGAGGAACCACCTGCTTTTTCAGCTTGCCGGTGCGGCGCGCCTCTTCGGTCGCGGCCTTGGACTGTTCTTCCAATTGCACGCCCTGCAACCGCAACAGATACTCGGTGCGGGTGATGGGATCTTTTAGGGTGCGGTACGCGTCGTTAAGTTGTGAACTTTTCTCCAGGCTCCACTGCTGTTCGCGATCGCTGTTTATGGCGTTGATGTCGGGATGCAAGTGCCGGCTCAACGCGTAGAACTCGCCTTCCAGTTTTTCCGGCTCCAGGTTGAGCCTGAAGGGGAGCCCGAAGAAGGTGAAATAGTCCACCGGGGTGGGCGGTTGCACTTTGCCGCACTCCTGACAGAAATGAGCGGCGCGCATGGCTCCGCACGACCAACAATTCACCTTGGTCGGCTTGCTCTGGTTCACAACTAGAATGCCGCTATCCAGTTGCGCCGTTTTCTTCTGATCAGTCAGGGCCATCGAATCCTTTCAGGGCAAAGCAATCAACGCGGAATTCCACAATTGCGGAATCCCTGTCCTTCAGCCGGTCGCGTTCGGGCGCCGCTACCATTTCTTAGGAAAACGAAGTGCCGCAGCCGCAAGCCTTCTTNNGACTTCGGATCGACAAAGACGCGAACATCTTCGAACTGAAAGACGCGATCGCGTTCGCGCGGCTGCGTGTCGAAACGGATGTTATAACTCAGTCCCGAACAACCACCACCCTGCACGCCCAGACGCAGTCCGCCCTCGGTTGGCGAGATGTTTTCCTTCGCCATCGCCAGGCGAATGCGGGCCAGCGCCTTGTCCGTCACCTGAATGCCTTTGGCAGCGGGGGCGGGCGCCTGGGCCGGATTTTCAATGTTGACCGTGCTCATGGTTGTGTTCCGGTGCACCTGATCGAGAGATGCGGCACACCGGCCCTCAATAACAGTTTACGCCCGCTGTTCGACCGGCTGGGCCTGGGGCTGGGCTTGGCTGTGCTGCCCATTCTTCTTCTTCCAGTCACCAATGGCGGCGCGAATTGCGTCTTCCGCCAGCACCGAACAGTGGATCTTCACTGGAGGCAGCGACAGCTCCTTCACGATGTCCGTATTGCGAATCGTGAGCGCTTCGTCCACGGTCTTGCCCTTCACCCACTCGGTGGCGAGGGAAGACGATGCAATCGCCGAGCCGCACCCGAACGTCTTGAACTTGGCGTCCTCGATGATGTTGGTAGCGGGATTCACCTTGATCTGCAGCTTCATCACGTCGCCGCATTCGGGTGCACCCACCAAACCGGTGCCCACCTCGGTGCTGTTCTTGTCGAGCGAACCCACGTTGCGCGGGTTCGAGTAGTGGTCTAAAACCTTGTCACTGTAAGCCATGCGTTATCTCCTCAATTCCAAACTTTCTTGTCGCGAATTAATGCGTCGGCTCGGCCGCCCATTGCACCTTGGTCAGATCAATTCCCTCTTTCGCCATCTCGTACAAAGGCGACAACTCACGCAAACGCTTCACCGTTTCGATCACGCGCGCGGCCACGTAATCCACTTCGGCCTGCGTATTAAACCGCCCAATGCCAAACCGAATGGAGCTGTGAGCCAGGTCATCGCCCGCGCCGAGGCCCTTCAATACATAAGATGGTTCCAGCGTCGCTGAGGTGCATGCCGATCCGCTGGAAACCGCGATGTCGTTGATGCCCATCAGCAGCGATTCGCCTTCCACGTAGGCAAAACTGATATTCAAGTTGCCGGGCAAACGGTGCTCCACCGAACCGTTGATGTAAACCTCGTCGAGCTGGCCCATGATGGCGTCCTTCAAGCGGTCGCGCAAAGCGGCGAGCTTGACCGCTTCTTCAGCCATGCCCTCGCTCGCGAGCGCGCACGCCTTGCCAAAGCCTACGATTCCCGGAACGTTGAGCGTGCCCGAACGCATGCCACGCTCATGGCCACCGCCATCGATCTGCGCCACCAGTTGCACGCGCGGGTTCTTGCGGCGGACATACAACGCGCCCACGCCCTTGGGACCGTATAGCTTGTGGGCCGTGAGCGAGGCCAGGTCCACGTTGTCCTGGATCACGTTGAACGGCACCTTGCCGATCGCCTGCACCGCATCGGTATGGAACAGCACGCCGCGCTCGTGGCAGAGAGCGCCAATTTCGCGGATCGGTTGCAACGCGCCGATCTCGTTGTTGGCGGTCATGATGGTCACCAGGATGGTCTTGTCGTCCATCGCCCGCTTCAGATCGTCGAGATCGATGCGGCCATCCTTCTGCACCGGCAAATAGGTGACGCGAAAACCGTACTTCTCCAGGCGCTTGCAAGTGTCGAGCACAGCCTTGTGTTCGATGGCCTGGGTGATGATGTGATTGCCCTTTTCCTTGTACATCTCGGCGACGCCCTTGATGGCAAGGTTGTTGCTCTCGGTCGCGCCCGACGTGAAGATGATCTCCTTGGAGGTCGCGCCAATCAGCTTGGCGATACGTTCACGCGCCTGCTCCACCGCTTGCTCAGCCACCCAGCCGAATTCATGGTTACGGCTGGCGGCATTACCAAACTTCTCCGTGAAGTACGGCAGCATCTCTTCCACCACGCGCGGGTCGGTGCGCGTCGTGGCATGGTTGTCCATGTAGATAGGCAGTTTCACGTCGTTGTTCCCATTGCCCGAAATCACATTGGTGCTCATTGCTTGTGCCATCTCCTAAACGTGTTCAATCTTGTTGGGCGTCCAGCCCAGGGTGACCAGTTCCGGCGCGGGTTCGTTGTCCGGCTCGGTCATCTCCCAAATCGTCAGCCGGTTCAAGACTTCTTCGATACTGCGGCTCACCTTGCGCAGCGGCTCGCGGACGGTGCAGCGATCACTCTGTTCGCAATCTTCGGTGGCCGAGCTGCACGAGGTGATGAACAAAGGTCCGTCGATGGCCCGAATTACCTCAAACGCGCTGATCTGCCGCGGATTGCGAGCCAGGGTGTAGCCGCCATTGGTGCCGTACTGCGAAACCAGCAGGCCAGCCTTGGTCAACCGCTGCAGGATCTTTGCCAGCGCTTCCTGCGGCATGCTGTACATCTCGGCCAGGTCCTTGGCGCTGCACGCTCCCAAATCGGCGTGCTCGGCCAGATGCCGCATGGCGATCAGTCCGTAGTCCGCCTTCTTGGTCAGCTTCAACATAGTCAGTCAGATGAATATGCGACCAATTCAGTCGCAATTAGATTCTACGCCGGACAAAGGAAATCGCGCAAGAGGGGACAGCGAAAGGCGATCCGCCGCATTTATCGGTAAGTAATGGGCAGGGAATGGCTTAATGATTGGCGATTAAAAGCGTCGGATATTCGATCCGGTCGACCGTCGCGCACGTGAACTTGGGTCCCACTCGGAAGGTGCGGGCCTTCAGCACCCTCTTGCCCTCCCTACGTGGCTCGGGATTCATAATGCACGCTCACCCAGCGCTAAAACGCCGGGCTAAGCTCTTTCGCCCCCTTGGGGCTGGCTTCGGTGTGTTTGCATTACACGGTGGCAAACTGATGCGCGGCCGCGACTACAGTCTCGGAAGGCCGCACTGCCCATGCAGGCGGATACCAGGCTGAGCGGCGAAGCCATGTACCAGATTTAACATTTCGTCTGCGGGAAAAGCTTGACAACGGTTGGTTCCGGTCTAAAATACCGGGAAATTGCACCAATGCCCTTGCAGTCAGAGCGAAACTCATGAACCTTAGCCAACCGGTCAACAGAACTCCAAACTTCCCGCAGAGCAAATCCATGGACCAGCCGTGTCGGCATCCCCGTGTCCAGGTTGTCTCTCGAGATGAAGACGCGGAATACGTCGAGTGTATGGAATGCCGCGAGGTCTTCGAATCGAGTGAACTCCGCGACATGGATATCGAGTCGAAAATCCCTCCACAAAGCGAATGAGTTAGAAGCTCGAAGCACGTTGAAGGTGCGTGACAGCGCAGAGGTGTCTCTTGGCTACCGCAGGCGCAACGCCGCGTCGGCGGACAATTCTGGCGCGGCGAACTCACCCGCCAGGAATCGCGGATAGGCAGCGGCTGCAATCATGGCCGCGTTGTCAGTGGAAAGTTTTCGCGACGGGAAGTAAACCGCCAAGCCTTCTTCAGAGGCGCGCTGTTCAAACGACGCGCGCAGCTCGCTGTTGGCGGCGACGCCGCCCGTCACCAGCAACGTGGCGGCATCCTGTTCGCGCACAGCCAGCAACGTCTTGCTGACCAGGTCATTCACCATCGCGTGCTGGAAAGATGCGGCCAGATCCAGCGTGGCCTGGTCGCAGGCGGCGAGGTAATCTTCGCGCGCCGGACTTGCCAGCGCCGCCAGCGCCTGGCGACGTCGCATGATGTCCTCGCGCATGTCGTGGGTCTCCACGTAGCGCAGGACCGCCGTCTTGATTCCACTGTAGGAAAAGTCCACACGCGACTCGTTGTCGGCGTGCCGATTCTGCGGATTGCGGTCGTGGTGCTTGATCTGGGCGAAGGGAAACTTTACCGCCAGCGGATTGCCATGCATGGCCAGGAAATCGATGGCCGGGCCACCCGGATATCCCAGTTCGAGCAGCTTGGCGACCTTGTCGAAGGCCTCACCGGCGGCGTCATCGCGGGTGTGTCCCACATCGCGGTAACGCCATGCGCCCGTTTTGCCTTCGACCAGAAAGAGGTGAGTGTGACCGCCGCTCACCACCAGAGCGAGCACAGGAAATTCCATCTCGTGGTTGCCTTTCTGGCGCTCCTCCAACAAAACAGCGTGGATGTGCCCCTCGAGATGATTGACTCCAATGAGAGGTTTCTCGACGGCGTAGGCGAGCGCCTTGGCGTAACTCAGCCCAACCAACAGCGATCCGGCGAGCCCGGGACCTTTAGTGACCGCGATCGCGTCGATCGTCTGATAAGACCGGCCGGCATCGTCGAGCGCTTGGCGCACCACGGGAACGATGGCGCGTAGGTGCTCGCGAGAGGCCAGTTCCGGTACCACTCCGCCGTAGGGCCGGTGGGTGACGAACTGGGAATAGACGACATTGGAGACCAGTTCCTCCCCCGAGCGCACCACCGCAGCGGCGGTTTCGTCGCACGAGCTCTCGATGCCGAGAATGTAAACGTCGGGCACCAAACCATTGTAAAGCGTGGAGGGGGCCCACGACCGGCTCCTCCCTACCCCGTCAAAGCCAGAGAGGACACCGGCAGTAGGCTGGGCGGGCGTATGGCGAATTGGAGGTAAGCTATTCATATTGTTGGTGTTACGATGTAGCGCGTGGTGTATTTGGACGTCAGCACATTGGTTTCGACAACCAGCAACTTATTGACCTCCAGCGGGTTAGGAAAATATTGCGAACCTTTGCGGCAGTCTCACGTCTAAGCGCCAGGCTGCCGAAGGTTCTCAAGTCGGCAATCGCGGGCAAAGATTTTGCTTGACGCAAGGGCCGGGGGGCGACTATCTTACTGTTTTCACGTAAGACGTCATCTCTAGACAACCAGTCCAAGGCGTCCTGCCCCGAAACGGCCACACTGGAACGCATTACCCGGCAATCAGGCATTCACATTTCGGCAAAAGCATTGTGCTGAGCTATGAACACGTCAGGTAAGTAGTTGGTTAACAAGGCTTTGCAGGCTTGTTTTGGGACGGACGGAAAAGGCAAGAAATTGAGTAACCCAAGCGGCGACCGTTGCATCAAAGGTTTAGCTCCTGTCACGGGCCGTCGCAGACAAAGGCTCCTACCGCCCATTTTTTCATGGCCAGGAGCAGTGGTTCTTCTGGCCGGGAACATTCATTCATAGAAACGAGGAGAACAAATTGATGCGGTCTGAACTAGTATTCGAGGCTGTCCACACACTGCGCAACCGCTACACGCTGTGTCAGCTTGCTTCCAAAGCAACGCGCAAGTTCCATAAACCCAACACGCGGATTCAGGACACCACCAACGACGTGTTAAACCATATTGCCGATTCCGAACGGCAGGACGTAATTCTCGAACCGGAGACGGCTTCCGAAGCGCAGCGGCGCGCAGCATAACGCGCCGCGCCCTTCGGCGCATCCCCGCAGTTCCTCCGACCCGCCCTTCTGTACATTCCCCGTAGGTGAACATGACAATCTCAGAGTTAAAAGAAAAAAACATCACCGAGCTGACCAAAATTGCTCGCACCCTTGAGCTGCCCGGCGCCAGTGGCCTGCGCAAGCAGGACCTCATCTTCAAGATCCTCCAGGCCCAAAGCGAAAAAGAAGGCCACATCTTTGCCGAGGGCGTGCTGGAAATCCTGCCCGATGGCTATGGTTTTCTGCGCTCCCCCGATTACAACTACCTGCCCGGGCCCGACGACATTTACGTTTCTCCCTCGCAGATCCGCAAGTTCGACCTGAAGACCGGCGACACCATCAGCGGCCAGGTACGGCCTCCGCATGAGGGCGAGAAATATTTCGCGCTGGTCAAGATCGAGGCCGTCAACTTTGAGTCTCCCGAGGAAGCGCGCAACAAGATCCTGTTCGACAACCTCACGCCTTTGTATCCGCAGGAGCGGATCAAGCTGGAGACGGTGCGCGAAAACATCAGCGCCCGCGTCATGGACCTGCTGACGCCGGTGGGCAAAGGGCAGCGCGGCTTGATCGTGGCACCTCCGCGCACCGGCAAGACCATGCTGTTGCAGAACCTGGCCAACTCGGTCACCACCAATCATCCGGAAATTGTGCTGATTGTGCTGCTGATCGACGAGCGCCCCGAAGAGGTGACGGACATGCAGCGCTCGGTCAAGGGAGAGGTCATCTCCTCGACCTTTGACGAGCCGGCCGCCCGCCACGTTCAGGTGGCTGAGATGGTCATCGAGAAGGCCAAGCGCCTGGTCGAGCACAAGCGCGATGTGGTCATCCTGCTCGATTCCATTACCCGTCTGGCGCGCGCCTACAACACGATTGTGCCGCCCTCCGGCAAAGTGCTGTCTGGCGGCGTCGATTCCAACGCGTTGCAGCGGCCCAAGCGGTTCTTCGGCGCGGCCCGCAACATCGAAGAAGGCGGCTCGTTGACCATCATCGCTACGGCTCTCATCGAAACCGGTTCGCGCATGGACGACGTCATCTTCGAAGAGTTCAAGGGCACCGGCAACATGGAAATCATTCTCGACCGCAAGCTGGTCGATAAGCGCACCTTCCCGGCCATCGACATTCAGCGCTCCGGTACACGTAAGGAAGAGTTGCTGATTCCCAAGGAAGATCTGGCGCGCGTGTGGGTGCTGCGCAAGGTATTGAACCCGCTGTCGCCAGTGGAAGCCATGGAGTTGCTGATCGACAAGCTGGGCAAGACCCGCTCCAATAGCGAGTTCCTGTCGAACATGAGTGCGCTGTAGGGGGCTGTTAGCCGTCAGCTATCCGTTCCGCCAGCCTTCACTTTCAGTTTCGCGGGAGGCGAACTCTCGGGACTCATCGCATGATTCCGAGTTTCGCCTCGCGTTAAACCATTAGGCTCGCAAAGATGGCGCGTCGCCCGGGCGGCCGTGCCGGTAGAGTTGCACGACCCCAGCCAAGTGAACCATGCCCAGACACAATGAAATCGCCGAAAACACCAGGAATCGAACCAGGCCAGGATGCTTCAGCACGACTGGCACTTTCGGAATGAATAACAAACCTCGCAGCAGATAGATCGCAGTTACGCTGATCAGGACCGTGCGCAGCAGCGGCAATCGCCGAATCTTTCCTGCGCCCGACAGAGCATACAGACCGAAAACTGCAACGATTGCTCCTACTGCAAGGCACAACAGGGCATATAGGATCGGCCGTTCTATCCTCAACTCCGCCGGACCTCCGAAATATCTGACCGCGCGCGCCGACCACCCTATTGCGGTCACTTGCATGGCGGTGAATGCCAGCGAGAAATACCCGCCAGCTTGTAGCAGATAGTTGTGCAGTGAAGCCGGTGCTGATGTGGGCGCAGGTGCCATGACCGCGGAGCTACTCATGATCTCTCCTCCTTCGCCGCACGGAACAATGGCCATCTTTCAGCAACGTAGCACCGCCGAACATGCGCCGTCTGTGATATAGGTTTGGCTGTCGCCTCTAACTTCTGGATACAACGCCATGTGCAGGAACATCAAAACGCTCTTCAACTTTGACCCGCCTGTCACTCAGCAAGAAGTTCAAGCCGCCGCGCTCCAGTTTGTCCGAAAGATCAGCGGCTTCAACAAGCCATCGAAACCAAACGAGGCCGCATTCCACGCTGCCGTCGATGAAATCGCCGGCATTTCGACTCGCCTTCTCCGCTCTCTCGAAACCACTGCTGCGCCCAAGAACCGCGCGGACGAGGCTGCGAAGGCAAAGGCCCGCGCCGCGCAAAGATTTGGATCCTGATCTCACGCTCATTGCCTATCGTGACTGCGGCCGTGACATGGGGGTTCGATCGTACGCCGTGTGTCTTTTTTCCTTCAGCAACTTTCCCCTCAACCGCAGGTTTATAAGCACTGACATCTATGGAGAGGAAGGCGCGAATGAGCCGTGCACAGCGCAAAACCAGCAAGGGCAAATCGCGCTGGATTACGGCAGCGGTTTTGTCGTGCGTCGTGGCGGCAAGTCTTTGGGCCGCCAAGAAACCGAAGAGCTTCGATCCTGAAATTGAGCGGAAGCGGGCGCTGCATGCACTCGATCGCTTGACCTTTGGGCCACGTCCCGGCGATGTTCAATCTGTCGCCGCGATCGGCGTGGACAAGTGGATCGAGCAGCAACTCCATCCCGAGAAAATTGACAACAGCGCAATGCAGGCGCGCCTCTCCGGCTATCGCACGTTGCAAATGAGTTCGCGCGAGATGCTGCTCAACTTCCCGCCCGATCCCGTCATTAAGGCCATGCAGGCTGGCAAGTTGCCGATGCCGCAGGATCCCTACCGGCGCGCCATCTATGTAGCCGCGATCGACCGTATGCAGCAGCGACAAGAGCAAAAGCAGAACGCAGCCGCCGCGAATGCCGGTACCGCTGCGCCAATAAATGTGTCAACCCCGGTCTCGCTACAGCGCCAACAAAACCGCCGTGACGCACATGGGATGATTGACGATCTAAGGAGACTCTGATTAAG
>PMAT01000031.1 GCA_003152695.1 Acidobacteriaceae bacterium | reverse complement strand
TTAACCGGACAGCAGTGATCCGGAATATGCGACGCCGAGTGAGAGGAATGGGTAGGATAGGGGTGGTCAATTTTCATCCCGCTGGTCCACGTCGGCATCCGCATTGGCAATCGGCATGGCCGAAGCGTTGCTGTGCGCCATCCTCTCGCGCATTCTCATCGCTTCACGCTGAGGGCGTTCCGCTTCGCGCCGGGCACGTTGGGCTTCACGCAGCGCCGTTTCTCGCGCACACCGGGCAGCCGCCATGTTCTGCCGCGCGACTTCCTCGGCGACCTTCGCCTGTGCCATGGCAATGGGCAAGTTCATTTCGGCCAGCATCTGCGCTTCTTCCGGATAGCCCGGACGCAGATGGGTCCGCACCTTGCCCATGAAGCGGGACGCGGCGGAGGCATCAGCGTTGCACTTCGCTCTCAGGTCCGCTCCGGCGTGTTGGCCATACAACAGCGAAACGTGTTCGAGTGTCCGAAATCCGTGAGAGAACACCGCGAAGGTCGCAATAATCGCCAGGGCCGCCACCAGATATCTGCGCTCCATACTGCCTCCTCGTTACCTCTAAGACGCGAGAGTCCTTCGATCGTTAGGATCTTTCTTGTCCCATGATCGGCGTCTGCCACGTCTGGTAAGTACACGTGGCGTGCCATTGCCGGCGTTCTGCAAGTGCTTGCTGAAACTATGGTTACTATTGCAAGCAGCTATGTGGGGCTGAGCCGCGCGTCCGGAATCAGGATGCCTTGTCCACCAGCGGACAAATGGCCGAGAAGCGATCGCTGCGTCAGGCGCTAGCTTCCCAACAGCGAGCCGCCGCGAATGGGCGCGAGCGCAAGGGTCAGCACCAGCAAAAGCACCGCCACGAGCACCAACCAGCGGCGATTGTTGTCGAGCGGAGGCCACTGCGGAACATTGGGGTGCCGCAGACCGGTGAAAGCCAGGATCACGGCCCACACCAGCCATCCCGGCCAGAAAAAGATGCCTAGGGGTATGAGCACGAGAATGCAGGCCCGCGTCACCCACTTGTGGGCCCGCGGCGCGACCGCGTAGATGATATGACCACCGTCGAGTTGTCCGCCGGGCAAGAGGTTCAGCGCGGTGGCAAACATTCCAACCCACGCCGCAATTCCGACAGGGTGCAGATACAAATTGCCGAGCGGAACGGCGTGGGGCGTGAGCGGCGCCAAAACACGATGCACGAGGCTGAAGATGAGCGGATAGCCGAGGTTTAGGGCCGAATCAGCTGCTATGGGCGGCATGGGCTTGGAAAGCGCGAGCCCCCAGAACAGCACTGGCAGCCCGACGACAAATCCCGCGATTGGTCCGGCGATGCCGATGTCGAACAACGCCTGCCGCGAGCGAATCGGCGACTTAATGCGAATGACCGCGCCGAACGTGCCGATCAATGTCGGGGCCGGTATGAAGTAGGGCAGAGTTGCGTAGACGCCATTTCTCTGGGCCACGACGAAATGGCCGAACTCATGCGCCAGCAGGATGCCCATCAGCGTCAGCGAGAAGGGAATGCCCAGCACCAGGTTCCCCGGGTGCTGAAGCAGCCATTTCAAGTGAAACAGCGGCAGCACAACCGAGTCTTCGCTAAACGCCGGCAGGTTGTGCAGAAAGTTGTCTTCCAACCGCGCTCCCACGATGAGCGTTGTAACCAGCGTGATCAGCAGCAACAAGATGTGCAGCCAGTACGGCCGCCGCGGCCGGGGAGCGACGATATAGACCGGTGGACGGGCCGGCACTTCGAATGTGTAAGAGATCGGAGGCGTGGGATCAGACATCGTGTATTTGGATGATAGCCGAAGCGCGGGGAATACCAACGACCGGCGCGCGCCTCCGGTTGAAGCCGCGGGCGCGCAGGTTCCGCGCCGCGGCATTGGGCGATGCCGAGTGCCTGGCCGGAGCCGCTACTCGATCGATTGCAGTTCCTTGCCAGGCTTAAAGCGAACCGCTTTGCCGGGGGGAATATTGACCTCGGCGCCGGTGCGCGGGTTGCGTCCAATGCCGGTCTTGCGCGGCCGCACGGTGAAGACGCCGAAGCCGCGCAACTCGATGCGATCGCCGCGCGCCAGCGCCTTCTTCATGCTCTCAAATACGGTTTCCACCGCGGTTTCGGCCTTGGTCTTGGTGACACCGGTCTTGGTGACGACTTCGTTGATCAGATCCAATTTGATCACAAGTGGCTCCGCTATCTCCGCTCGCAGGGACAGAACAACCCAGACTGCGGCAACTTATGCGATTGTAAACGACTCGCCCCGTTTTCCGTAAGTCTCAGGATGACTTCGAGTTACCAGCCGATGCGCGAATCCTAGTGAAGCCCGGCCACATTGTCAACCAGTGGATAGTGATCAGTGGGTAGTGGATAGTAAGCAGCGTGGTTCGTTAGCGGTGTAGGGGTCCCCCCAGCTTCGCTCGGGGCGGGCTCTTCGGCTCGAACGCGATTAGGATGACGGCCTGGATGCTAACGGTTGAAAGCTGGCGGAAAAAGCAGGTCCTCCACTTGGCCGTCGCGGCGGCCTCGGTCGGGATGACAGAGCCAAACTAGATCGCTGAGTTGTGACCGCTGACCGCTATCCACTAACTACTGGCCCCTGACCCCCTAGCCCCTGCCCGTGCTTCCCGCTTCGCTTTCCTTGTACATGTATTTGATGCTGGGTTTGTAGATCAGCAGATTGGTGGCGCCGTTGCGGTTCACTTTCAGGCAGTATTTGTCGTACCACTCGATGACGCCGTGAATCTGTTCGCCGTCGTGCAGAACCAGGACCATCGGCGTCTTGGTCTGCATCTGCTTCTGGTAGTAGAAATTCTCGGCATGGGTCTGCTCCGGCGGCGGGGTCTTCTTGCCGCCATTCACCGCGCTGGGGCGCTCGCTACGCTGCCGGCGCTCAGGGGCCTCCTGGCGCGGATGGTCGTTGCGGTTGAGGGCGGGACGAATCAGCTTGCGGTTGGCAAACACTTCAGAGTCGAGCGCGCGGCCCACGGCGGTGGAGTCCATGGAATCTTTCATGGAGTTTGCTCCTATGGTGGTTTGCACACCAGCCTTACGGAGGCCGCCAACTCAAGCGTGAACTCAATGCAGGGGTCGCGGGCACTCTGGCTTGAATGGTCCCAGGCTGTTAAAGGTGTGAACTTGCAGATACCCTAACACAGCCGATTCCGCAAAACAATCCATTCTGCCTGTGGATACTACTTTGGGGTCATGGCCGCATGGCGCAAGTCAGCGCTCCAGCGATGTCGCAAAGGTATCGAGAGCCAGCGAGCGTAGCAAATTCCTGCGCATACCGCTCTCCAGTTCTCCCAGCCGCTGCGTCGCGCTCACAATCCAGGCAAACTCAACCTGCGACGACATCTTATCCAGCTCCGCCTGCAGATCCTGGTTGCGCAGCAACTCCGGGGTCCCCGACTTCAGGAACAGCAGATCCTCCAGCAGGGAATAGAGCGTCCGGACCAACCGCTCCGTCTTGGTCTTGCCATCGGCGCCGGCGCGATAGGCATCGGTCACGCGGAACAGCGCGCTGTGGTCGGCGCTCCCCATCGCGGGGGCCAGCAGCGCCAGCGCGTCCTGACGCGCGGCCACATAGGCGGCCAGATCGAAGCTGCGGGCGCGGCCCAGGCCTCCGCCGCAAACCCGCGCCACCAGCGCCCGTTCGCGAGTCTTCCATTCCGGACGCACCGCGGCGAGATACTGTTCGACTTCAGCAGCGCCAACCGGCGCCAGCCGCAAGTGCATGCAGCGCGACCGAATTGTGGGCAGTAGGGCGGCGGGATTGTCGGTCAGCAGAAACAGGGTGGCGAATTGCGGCGGCTCTTCCAGAATTTTCAGCAGCGAGTTGGCCGCTTCCTTCATGAACTCGGCGTCGCTGAAGATATAAACGCGTTCACGGCCTTCCACGGGCTTGTAGTAGATCTCGTGAATGACGTGGCGGACCTGGTCCACCTTCACCAGCATCTGCGGCGGGTCGGGCGGGATGATCAGCACGTCGGGATGGGTCTGAACGAACAGGCGAGTGTCGCGCTTGTCGGCCTCGCGCAGGTTCTCGCGCGCTTCCACCGCCTCGGCAAAGCGCTCTTCCAGGGCATCGGCCTCGGCGATGCGGACGCAGTTGCTGCACTGACCGCAGAAATCCGGCAGCCCATCGGTGCGAGGTTGCTGCAGACAGTTCATCGCTTTCGCAACCATTTGACTCAGCGTGAACTTGCCGGAACCCTGCGGGCCCGAGAGGATTATGGCGTGCGGGAAGTGTTGGTGCGCCAGCATCTGGCGCATGTCGTGGACCACTTCGGCGTTGCCATGAAAATCAGAGAATGGCATATGGTTTATGCAAGTGTTGCTTTCTTGTCCCCAGTGTCGAGCAACCGCTCGAAGACCAGGCGCACGATTTGTGGATGCACGATTTCCAGCGGCGGTCGGGCGTCCACCAGAACAACCCGTTGCGGCTCGCGCCTGGCGATCTCCAGAAAGGCATCGCGCACCCGGGTAAAGAAAGCGTAACTCTCTTTCTCGAAGCGGTTCTCGTCCGGTGTGTCCTCCCTGGCAGCCAGGTTGCGGCGGCGGGCGCGCCCGACGCTGGAGCTAACGTCAGAGTCCATCAGGATGGTGAGATCGGGCCACAATCGGCCACAGAGCGCCCTGTGCAACTGCAGCACGGCGTCGCTGCCCAGCTGCCGTCCCCCACCCTGGTAGGCTTCGGTGGAATCGGTGAAGCGATCGCACAGCACCCACCGACCTGCTTCGAGCGCGGGCGCGATCACCTCGGCGATCAGTTGCGCGCGCGCGGCAAACATCAGTGCCATCTCGGCGTGGGGATCCAGGCCGGCGGTGCGGGAGTCCAGCAGCACCGCGCGGATGCGCTCGCCGATAATCGTGCCTCCCGGTTCGCGTGTCGTGACTATGTCAACTCCGTGCTGGCGCAAAACCGCAGCGAGCTTCTCCACTTGCGTGGACTTGCCGCAACCGTCGAGCCCTTCGAAGGTGATGAACTTGCCGCGCGCCGTGGGTTTGGCCACCGGCCATCATACCAAGCTCTTGGTTGTCGGCATGGCAGCCCCGGAACCGGCCAAGTTAGGTTCGGCGCACCCATTGCCAGCTAGAAACAAATTCTGAGTTGGCGTATCCGGGGGAGCGCCGCTTCAGTGGTGTATTTGAGGCTTGCGGTTGAATTCGGCTCAAGCCTCGTCCTTCTTGCACCCTTGGTCAGGAATTCTGGAATTGCTGTAGACCCTGGCGCACGCCTAAAGGGCGTGCTCCCCCCAACACCGGATGCCAGTTGGTTGAGAATTGAAAGGAAAATTCCGGTTTAGAAGCGGCAGCGTCGGTGCTACGATGAGCAGGGATTTCGCCGCTTATCTCGCCGCATCTACGAGCGAGCAGATCGAACATGTCAGTACAGATTTATCGTGGTGCAGAGTCACAACCATTTGTGCCTGCTTCTCGCGCTCACTGGGTAGCTGCCGGCGGCGCCATGCTACTTTTTGTAGGATTAAGTATTGGCCTTTCTCTGACCCGGTCTCCCTGGTGGGATGAAGGTTTGTTTGCGGATATTGCGCTCAATTTCCGGAACTTTGGCCATCTAGGCAGTTCCGTGCTTGCACCTTATGGTTTCATGGAATGGCCTGGGGTTCACCAATACACCTACTGGCAATGCCCTCTATACCTCATAGCGCTTGGATCCTGGTTCAGGCTTGCCCCCGTCACCGTGGTCTGGATGAGGCTGTTCTCTGTGATGTGGGGCTGTATCTTTGTTGTCTCATGGTTTGTGTTGGTGAAAGCGCTAAGTCGCAATGAATCGCTTGCTCTGCTTGTGGCTTCGGTGATCGCTCTCGGTTACGAATCGGTCGTCAAAGCTTCCTATGGCCGAATGGATATGATGTGTGCCGCCTTGGGCCTGGCCGGATTGGCGAGCTACTTCTGGTATCGAGACTCGCACTGGGCCCGTGGAGTGATCCTTGCGTCGTGGTTTGGGGCCGCCTCGCTGTTTTGTCATCCCGTGGGTGCGGTCATGAATGTTGCAATAGCTGCCATGGTGTTGTGGGATTGGCGGAGGATCAGGTTGAGTATTCTTGTGGGCGCCAGCCTACCTTACTTGATCGGAATATCTTTCTACCTCCTCTACATTCAGAGGGCCCCTGATATCTTCCTGGCGCAGAGTAGGGCTGCTTGGGGTTACAGAGTCAGTGGATTTTCAGCAATCCTGCGCAACGTGCTCAATGACGCGAATCAACGATATATCCGCTACTATTACGGGGCCTACACCGGCTTCTTCAAGCTGAAGAGTGCAGCTCTGGTTTTTCTGGCTATTGGAGTGGTGGGCCTGCTGGCCGACCGGAATCTTCGGGCTCAACCGGTAGCGAAGCGTCTGCTGGTTTTGGCCTTTATTGCCTACGTGGGTCTTGCAGTTGTTGACAATGAGAAGTACGTCAACTATCTCATATTCACTGTCCCCTTCTTAACAGCCTGTGCGGCGGTCTGGGTGCACGACCGCTGGCACGGAGGCAGCCTTGGCCGGTCGTTAGCATCGGTGCTTCTTGGCGCTTATGTTCTTGTGACGATTTGCGCGGTGGGATATAGGATCCATGCAAATAGCTATCGCAATTCATACAAGCCTGTGGTTGCGCTCGTTCAACGCTCTTTGCCTCCAGGCGGGCTCGTTATGGGCGGATCTGAACTCGGTTTTGCATTAGGCTTTGGTCCGCCGCTCATTGATGATCGATATCTTGGTTTTTTCTCTGGCGAAACACCGGAGGTGTTCGTGGTAAATGGATACTACGGGCCGCATTGGGCGCGTACGCCCCGCCTAAAACTTGCGTGGGAGTTTTCCCGACGCAAATTGCGCAGCCAATATTATCTGATCTTCGACAACAAAGAGTACTCGATTTACGTACGCAATGACGTCCCCGCGCCCCCGCATTCCGCCAATTATTAAATGCGCTGGTGTTCATCGGCAGTCCTGCGTTACTTCAATACGGCGACGTATGTGGGCTATGAGAAATAGATGTCCATGAAAAACCAAGGCGCGCCATTGCTGGCGCGCCTCTTGCGGTTCCTGCAGTTTGTGGATCGGCCTTAGCCGACCGTAGCGACGGCGCGTTCCGCTTGAGAACCGGCCGGAACTACGCTGTCCTGTGCGTCAACCACGGCAATGGTGGTTATATTGACGATGTCCTCCACCTCAACCCCTCGCGCCAGCAGATGCACCGGCTTTGCCATGCCCAGAAGTATGGGGCCGACCGTTTCTGCGCCGCCGACGCTGGTCAAAAGCTTGCAAGCGATATTGCTGGCTTCCAGATTGGGGAAGATCAGCACGTTGGCTCCGCCCTGTAACGGGGAGAAGGGGAATGCCGCTTCCATCTTCTTGGCGTTGACCGCGATGTCGCTCTGGACCTCGCCGTCGATGATGAGGGTGGGGTCGGCGTAACGCACCAGCTCCGTCGCCCGCCGAATCTTGTCGCACAACGGATGCTTGGTGCTGCCGAAACTGGAGAAGGAGAGCATGGCCACGCGTGGCTCAATGTCGAACCGGCGCGCCTCTTCGGCCGCACAGAGAGCGATCTCTGCCAGGTCCTCGGCGGTGGGTTCAATGTTGACCGTGGCATCGGCCAGGAAGTACGGCTTGCCCTTGCGGGTGATGATGAGATATAGACCCGAGACCTTGTGGATGCCTTCGCGAACTCCGATCACCTGCAATGCCGGACGAATCGTGTCGGGATAGTTCTGGGTCACGCCCGAGACGATGGCATCCGCGTCACCCATGCGTACCATCATGGAGCCGAAGATGTTGCGATCGTTCATCAGCTCGCCTGCGGATCCCAGCGTTACACCGCGACGCTGCCGCAAGCGATACAACTCACGGACATACTCCTGCCGCCGTGGGGCGGTTTCGGGATCCACGATGGTGACACCGTTAAGCGCCAGCCCCAACTCGGTGGCGGTGCGCCGGATCTCTTCCGCGCGACCCAGCAGAATCGGAACGGCAATCTTTTCCTCGATCAGGACATGGCAGGCGCGCAGGATCTTCTGGTGCGAGCCCTCGGGGAAGACCACGCGCTTAGGATGGCACTGGGCCTTGTGGATCATAGAGCGCATCAGTTCGTGCGCCTTGCCCAGCCGTTTCTCAAGCTGCTCGCGGTATTCCGTGATGTTCACCGGATTTTGTGCCACGCCGGTGTCCATGGCGGCCTTGGCCACGGCAGCCGCTTCCCACACCAGGACGCGTGGATCGAACGGCTTGGGAATGATGTAGTCAATGCCAAACTTCAGCGTGTCTACACCGTAGGCGCGGCAGACGGAGTCGGGAACATCTTCTTTCGCCAGCGCCGCCAGGGCATAGGTGGCGGCCAGCTTCATTTCCTCATTGATGGTGGTCGCGTGCACATCGAGGGCGCCACGGAAAATGAAGGGGAATCCCAACACGTTATTGACTTGGTTTGGATAATCGGAGCGGCCCGTCGCCATGATGATGTCATCGCGGATCGCGCGGGCTTCCTCGTACGTGATCTCCGGATCGGGGTTGGCCATGGCGAACACCACCGGTCGCGGTGCCAGCGACGCGATCATCTCCGGCGTGAAAGCGCCCTTAACGGAAAGTCCCAGCAGAACATCCACACCGTTGGCGGCCTCGGCAAGGGTGCGCATCGGAGTGTCTTTCGCGAACCGCTCCTTGTAGGGATTCATCCCTTCCTTGCGGCCTTTGTAGATGACGCCTTTGGTGTCAACCAGGGTAATGTTCTCGCGCTTCGCGCCCATGCAGACATAGTGCTCAGCGCAGGCGATGCCAGCCGCGCCGGCGCCGTTGACCACTATCTTGATCTGGTCCATGCGCTTGCCGGTCATTTCCACCGCGTTCACCAGCGCCGCGCCGGAAATAATCGCGGTGCCGTGCTGGTCGTCGTGGAAGACCGGGATCTTCATCGTCTTTTTGAGCGTCTCCTCGATATAAAAGCACTCCGGCGCTTTGATGTCTTCCAGGTTGATGCCGCCGAAGGTGGGTTCCAGAAGTTGGCAGGTCTTGATAATCTCGTCGGGATTATGGGTGTCCAGTTCGATGTCGAATACGTCGATGTCAGCGAACCTCTTGAACAGGACACCTTTGCCTTCCATGACCGGCTTGCCGGCCAGGGCCCCGATGTCGCCCAGTCCCAGCACCGCGGTCCCGTTGGTTACCACCGCCACCAGATTGCCCTTGGCGGTGTACTTGAATACATCTTGCGGGTTCTTCTCGATCTCCAGGCAGGGATCGGCAACGCCCGGTGTATAGGCGAGACTGAGATCGCGTTGGGTGAGGCAAGGCTTTGTGGAAGTGACTTCTATCTTCCCCGGCCGTGACCCAAAGTGGTAGTCGAGAGCATCCTGCTTAGTAATTGCCATGACGGCCTCCGAATGAATGAACGTAAGGATTGCGTGTAGGGGAAAATGATTCCGGCTCGATTACGGCCGCAGCTTATCAACAGAGCAGCTGGGCGGTAACGTAAATGGGCGATCAAGATGCGCCTTCCACAGGCACACACACGGGCTCTGGAGCGCCGAAAGAACTCCCCTCAAAGTCAAGCATGGGCCTGTCCCCGCCCCGGAACTAGTGCGGAAGTCACAAGAGATTGTGAGCAAAGGCACAAAACAGTGGTTAGTGGCCAGTGGATAGTGGATAGATGGAAACCAATGCGCCTCAGGAGAATGCCGTCAGGAAAGCGCCTTTGCATAGTTACCGCGAACTGGTGGTCTGGCAGAAGGCAATTGCCTTGGTAATCGACGTGTATTCAATCACCAAGGAGTTTCCACGCGATGAAATCTACGGCCTGACCAGCCAGCTGCACATCATGACCTTCGCCAGTTGCCGGATGATGAACTGCATCACGCCGTAGTAGTAGAGGATGGCGAAGAACGCGGCGATGAAGATGATAATGGGCAGCACCTGGAAGGCGAAGACCACGCCGAAGCGGGACAGCCTAGCCCCGAACTCGCCAAAGACGAATTGCGATCCGGCGAACGAATAGCTGAGCAGCCGGTTGACCGCGTCGCCCGCGATGGTCATGACGCGCACGCCGAAACTCACGCGTAGCACCAGGATGGCGAACACAAATTGCAGGATCAGTCCGACGAATACCGTTCGATAGCGGATGGCATTCCGGTCAGTCGAGAAGAGGTAGGCAAACAGCAGGATCGCGAGGATGCCCAGCACGCCGGTCAGACGCGCCATGCCAGCTCCCGCGTGCGTCGCCAACCAAGCTTAATCGTTTGCATTGGATCGCTCGCCGGCAGGCGCACCCAACTCGCGCACAATCTCGACACTGGCGCTGCTGCCGATGCGGTTGGCGCCGGCATCAAACATGTCCATCAACTGGGCCGCGGTCCGAATGCCGCCCGCCGCCTTCACGCCGGCTTTGTGTCCTACCACGCCGCGCATCAACACCACGTCAGCGGCCGTCGCGCCCGCCTCCCCGAAGCCGGTGGACGTCTTCACAAAATCCACGCCCTCTTCCAGGGCCAGCGAGCAAACCAGGATCTTCTCGATCTGGTTCAGCAGACATGTCTCCAGAATCACCTTCAGGATGGCTCCGCGATCGTGCGCCAGTCGCGCCATACTCCGCATTTCCTGCTGCACCAGCATTCGGTCGCCCGACTTCAGCGCCCCGACGTTGAGCACCATGTCCAACTCATGCGCGCCATTGCGCAGAGCGGCTTCCGCCTCCGCCAGTTTGGTCACGGTAAGATTTGCGCCGAGAGGAAAGCCAACCACCGTGCCCACCTTCACGGACGAGCCGCACAGTCGAGCCGCAGCCAGGGCCACGTTCGCCGGATTCACCATGACCACATGAAAACGGTACTGGACTGCCTCGTCGCACAACGCGACCACTTGGTCGCGCGTGGCATCGGGCTTAAGCAGAGTGTGATCGATGAGGCTGGCCGCGCTGCGCCAGTCGCTCACGAGAATGGCCGGCGCGCCGTTTACGACAGAAAGGTTCGCAGACATGAGCACGACAGATTCTATTCCGATTCGGGGCCGGACTCCAGCACACAAATATCCGGCAGGTTACGATAGTGCTCGGCAAAGTCAAGCCCGTATCCCACCACAAACTCGTCGGGAATCTCAAAACCCACGTAATCCCCGCGGATGGGCTCGGTGCGCCGCGACACTTTGTCCAACAGCGCCGCAATCTTCAGCGACTTCGGCTGGTGGGCGCGCAACATGCTTTGGATGAACGTCAGGGTCAAACCGGTGTCCAGAATATCTTCCACCAGGATGATGTTCCTGCCCGCCATCGAGCGCTCCACATCTTTAACCAGCTTGACCTCGCCACTGTGCTGCCTGGCGTTTCCATAGCTTGACACCGCGATGAAATCGAAGCTGACGTCGAGCGTGATCTGCCGCGCCAGGTCGGCGAGAAAAACGGTGGCGCCCTTCAGCACTCCGATCAGCACGATCGGCTCACCGGCAAAATCCTGGCTGATGCGCTGCCCCATCTCGGCCACCTTCGCCGCGATGCGTTCCCGCCCGATCAGCACCCTAAGTTTGTCCACCGCATTCCGCCTGATGAGGGATGAAGAACTCTGGATGGTAGAGAAAGCGTAGCGGAAACTCAACTGACGTGTATGACGGGTAATCCATCAATCTCCTAGCTCATCGCGGCCTCGGCTTTGAAGGGGCGGTCATCACGAAAATGGACCTCTTCGGACGACTCCGTTCGCGGATGTTCGGACGAAGAATCGCTCGCTGTGGATGCCGGAGCTCGCCCTTCGGAGCTGCTCTTAGCGCGAGCTGGCGTGATTTCGGTCAGCACCTTGAAATTCACTTCCGCAAGCGAAAAGTCTGGGCTGGGCATTCCGAACTTTAAGAGAAGCCTGAGCCTCTCATTCCCGAGCCAGAGGTTTACCTCATCGCTAGGGGGACCTTCACCTCCGGCGCGGGGCTCGAGCCATTTCTCCAAATCGCCAGCCAGACCCGGATTGGCTGATGCCGCGTCAACAAAGTCTGGCCAGCGCATGCACAGAGCGACGAACTTGCCCAACTGCTGAATGGTGAGAGGCCTGCCAGTTTTGCCTGTTACACGGAGGCTTCCAAACAAACCTGTTTCGTTTGCGATGAACGCCTGCAGCCGGAACATGTTAACGAACTGTTTGACGTTCCGCGGATTATGATCGAACACCAAGTGGGCCATATCGATCATTATGTTTAGGGTTTCAGAATCGTTCTTGCCGGTGACAATCTCGATGGCCCTCGCAGACTTCTCGCTTTCCGGCACAGACGTGTTTGGAGCCTCGACATCGGGATTGACCATCGCCTTCAGGCTATCCGACCTCGGCGTTGGCAGGATGTAGGACAATTGGATGAATTTCTCGATGAAACGTTGGCCGTATTCCATACCTCGCTTGTACGCTTCTGCCGGCTGAACTTTATATAGATAGGGCAGTAACTTCTCCTGCCGGGTGGCCATCGCCGCTGCCACCTTGTCGCGGTCAAGCCCGACGATAAGTGCGATCTTGGGCGAACTGCTCAGCAGCATGAGCAGTGCCTGCATCAGTTCCGCGGCCCGGGAATATTCGCAGCGGTCGAGATCGTCGACGAAGACGTAAACGTCATCCTCCCCGGCATAGGCAGTCACCAGGCTTGCAAAATCCCTGGTAACTTGCTGGATGAAGGGAAGCCGGTCGCTATAGTTCGGTCTGGCAAACAGACGGACTGTCTTGTCGAGGGACGCTGGGCTCTTGAACAGGTCCTTGAGTTGATTGAAGAACAACAGCAGGACGGCAACAGTACCGCCAGTGCCGCCAATTACCGCCAGCGTCTTGGTCGCGGACTTGCCAGCCTCGCCTCCCGTAAGAAAACTGTTGAACGTGGCGATGCCGCCGTGCAGCAGGTATGAAACAATCGCGCCCAAGGCGAGAAGGCTGACGACGAGCCACACCACCGCCTTGGCGGTCTCGATCCAGTCTTGCCAGGAAAGGCGCAGCGCTATGAGCCGGCCACGCGCGCGAATCTTCTCGTCCCATTTCAGTGTCTTGTTTAGCTTCGCGCCGAATTCATTGATGAACGCGGCCCATAGGCCTTCCTCGCTGTCGTACTGCCATGCATTAAACCTGACGACTTTGGTCTTGCGACGGTCCTTCAGTCGAGGGTCCTTCAGTGCCTCCTCCAATTGCAGCATGAACGACGATTTGCCTGAACCCCACAGGCCTTCGATCGAGAGTGTCAAGGGAGTCTTGGTCGATGAGTCCGTCAGGAACCCCGCGACGGCGCGGACATATGGCGCAAAACCAAGCTTGTCATCCTTTTCGGTTCCTGCTGGCTGGTCCCCCAGCACATGGTCGGCGATGGTCTCTGCCGCAGCTTTATTGGCATCGATGCTTTCTGCTTCGGAATCGCCTGAACTGCTCGATGAACTGCTACCGCTACTGCCCGATGAACTGCTACTGCTGCTCGATTGGCCAAGGTCGGCCATCGTTTGTTGGGGAGCCTGAACCGCGTCTTCGTATTCTTCTTTGCTGGCTGGATTCATCATTTACCCGGTGCGAAAGTGTTACACCAGCGTGGGGAGCAGATCAAGAGCAAACTTCAGTCAGAAAGGGTGGTCCAGCCCAGCACTCCGAAGGTATCCCACTTAGGGTTTTGCGGTTGGGTGGGATAGGCCCGTTGCTTTCATGGACCATAGAAACAAATTCCGCGAGTACGCCACGGTTTACTGTATTCACGCCCGCCGTGGCGGGCACACCGTGACACGAAACCCAAATCCTCACCAGGCAAAACCAGCTTGGAGGCACCCAGGCTGTGTGCCCACCCTCTCGCCAAGACGGGCAAGAAGGATGGGGCACGCCACATTAGGGCTCGCATGGAAAGAGCAGGCCATCCGCCCAGTCACAATCGGTCGTGATGCAGGTCATCGCCGTGCCACTAGGAGGTGAGAAACACTGAGTTCGCGACCGGCGGTCTTTATCTTTGGCCGTACCGAGGAAATTCACACTGTAACGTGACATTCCATGCCACGGGTAATCTCTACGGCACAGCGTCAGCCGGCGGCACAAAAAAGAAGCTTGTTGTCTGGGAGATCACGCCGTAAACTCGGCACGCCAGCAATATTGGCCGCTTGCGAACTCCCGACGGGCGAATGTTCGGCAGCGCAATTGAGACTGGATGAAGGGGACAGCGCATGAACATCTTCAGGTTGGTTGGCAACCATGGCAAGGTCACCCGAGTTTTGCTTTCCGCTTTGCTTTTGGCGCTGCCACTCCCCGCCATGGCAGTGCTGGGCGACAACGCCGCGTCGGTGCTGACCGACCAGGCCCGCATGAAGGGAACTTTGCGCAGCGTGGACAATCGCACCTACGTGATGCACGAGATCACCTCGGCCACCGGGACCGTGGTACGGGAATTCGTGTCGCCGGCGGGAGTAGTGTTCGGCGTCGCCTGGGAAGGACAATTTCCGCCTGATCTGCAGCAGCTCCTCGGTCCCTACTATCAGCAGGCGCAGCGGGCGGAGCAAGCGGCAACGCCGCAGCAGCAACCGCACCGCAGGGGCGCTCCGGTCGTGATCGAGACCTCCGGTCTGGTGATGCACGAGACTGGGCACATGCGAAGTTTCCACGGACAGGCCTACATTCCTCAACTCGTGCCACAAGGTGTTCAGGTCAGCGAAATCCATTGAGGAGGCGACGCCGCGCCAAGGTTGCAGGGCAAGCGACGATTGCGATGGTCCCGGGTCGCGAGCAACTCTAGAAAGGAAGACATCGAATGACTGGCCGCTCCGGTTGGTTCCTTGCAGTTCAGAAATTTGTGTGGTGGGTCGCACCACTCTTGGCAGTGTGTATGGTTGGCTGCGGCGGTTCCGAATACCGCTTTCCCGGTCATAAACCGAAACCGGAGGTCACGGGTGTGACGGCAGTATGCTCGCCATCAACCATCCAACCCAATCAAACCAGTCAGTGTACGGCAACGGTGACGGGCCAGGGCAGCTTCAATCCGGCAGTTTCCTGGAGCGCCAGCGCGGGGCAGATTTCCACTGCAGGTTTGTTTACTGCGCCATCATTGCCGACATCGGTGACCATCACTGCCACCTCACAATGGGACCCGACCCAGTCGGGGACATTCACCGTCACCGTGGGTAATTCGACGACCAGCAACGTGGCGCCCATTGTGGTGGACGCGGGGCCGGCGCCCCAGACCTTCATCACTGCGAATGTAGCGTTCGTTACCGTTACGGTTTGTGTTCCGGGTACCAGCACCTGCCAAAACATTGACCACGTGCTGGTGGATACAGGATCCTCCGGACTGCGCCTTTTGTCGTCCGCAAGTGGCGGCCAGTTGGGCATCGCGCTCCCGAATGAACCAGACTCCAGCGGGAATCCGCTGCTGGAGTGCGCGCTGTTTGGGGGCGGCTATACATGGGGAAACGTAGCTCAAGCCGACATTACAGTGGCGGGCGAAGTGGCGTCAGCGGCGCCGGTGCAAGTAATCATCCCCTCCACCAGTTCTCCGCCGGTGCCGACTAGCTGTTCCAGCCAAACCACTCAGCCGAACATGGGCGACAGCGTGCAAGCTCTGGGCGCCAACGGCATTCTCGGTGTTGGACTGTTTCAACAGGACTGCGGTCCTGCCTGTACCACAGCCAATAGGACCATTCCAGCGGTTTATTACGTTTGCCGGTCTATCGGTTGCAGCCCTACGTATGTCACGCTCGCACAAGAGGTGACGAACCCGGTCACTTTATTCGCCACCGACAACAACGGCGTGCTGATTACATTGCCCGCCGTGCCTAACGGAGGTTCGCTGAATCCCAATGGCAGTCTGATCTTTGGCATCGGTACCCAAGCTAACAATGGTCTGGGAAGCGTCACCGTGTACACTGTGCCGGACAGCGGGACAAACGCCGGTGACATCACGACCACGTTTAGTGGGACAAGCTATCCGGCAAGCTTCATCGACAGCGGTTCCAACGGGATCTTTTTCCTCGACACAGGAACCACCGGCATTCCGCTGTGCGCCCCGCCGGACGACTCCTGGTATTGCCCTACCAGATCCCCGGATAACCTCTCGGCGGTGAACCAGGGCGTCAATGGAAATCACGGTACGGTCAATTTCGCTGTTGAAGATGCGATCACGCTGTTTAGCGGCGGTAATACAGCCTTTAGCACTCTGGCAGGACCAATTCCAGACTCGTTCGATTGGGGATTGACGTTTTTTTTCGGGCGCAACATGTTTACCGCAATCGAGAACATGGATACCCCTGGGGGCCCCGGGCCGTACTACGCGTATTGACTTGAGGATGGTGGCGCGCGAGAGCTGCAGCGAGAACCCAGCTCTCAGCAAGGACCAACCTTAGCTGGGTTCGCCAAGTTCTTCCACGATCAACGGCGTCTCCTGCTTTCTAGCCGGAGTGGTGGTGATCACGACTACGCTGACCAGCACCAGCAGCGTCCCGAAAATGGTGCGTGCACCGATCGTCTCTCCCCCCAGAGTAGCCCACCAGCACCGCGACGACTGGATTCACATAGGCGTACGTACCTACTGCTGACAAGTCATGAGCCAGCCTTCGCGCATCGCACAGCGTGTCATCGCCTCCATTCGCACGATCCCGAGGGCATCCCTCTGAAATGGATTGTTATTCTTCCTGTAGATCAAGAAAGCCGCCCCATCAGGGCGGCTTTGGCGTAACAGCGCGTTTGCGCAGGCTTTTAGAGGTGCAGGCGGCGACGAACGACTGCGGCGACGCCGAGCAGGCCAGATCCAAACAGAATCAGCGAACCAGGCTCCGGGGTGGTGCCGCCACCGCCGTTGACGTAGATGATTCCGTCAAACGGGTCGCCGTTAAGGTTGGAGACGACGGAGTATGTCCAGTTGCTGGGGTTAACCTCGTACAGCTTGCCGTTCCAGTCGTCAACGAAATAGACGCCCAAATCGGGGTCCCAGGTCACACCGTTGTCATTCAGGTAGCCCGGGCTGCCCAGCAGAGTGGCTGCGCCCGTCGCTGGGTTGATGGAGTAGAAGCTGCCGCTACCTCCTGCCATGGTCAGAATAAGCTGACCGGTAGTCGAGTTGTAGGTCATGCCGCCGGGGTACACACCGTTATTGCCGATTAACGTGGCAGCTCCGGTGCTGGTGTTGAGGCTGTAGAAGTTCCCGTTGGTGGCATCCCCATACAGCGTGTGGGTCACTGGGTCATAGGCCAATGAGAACATGTCGTCGATACCGTGCATGCCCACCTGGGTAACCCCACCAGTATTGAGGTTCATCGTGTATAGGGTGTCATTGCCACGGCCCGGAATCCAGTAGGCAGTACCAGAACCGGGATTGTAGGCAAGGTCTCCGAAGTCACCACTGACGCCTGTGCTGCCCACAAATGTCAGGGCGAAAGTACTGGGATTGATGCTGTACAGCGAGTTGGTGGCGTCATCGATCGCGTACAAGGTGGGTCCGGCCCACGCCGCAGAGGGAGCGACGCAAATCGCCAACGCCAGAACCAGCAGAAGTAGATAAATCCGCCGCATAGCTATCTCCTTGGGGTTTGCACCTTCATGTTATGGCTGGCTTCCGAAGGAAACCAAGCGTAGCCCAGAGATCGCGGTCGCAGTTCGATTCCGCGAAGCACCAGGAGTACTGGCACAGCAATACCAATCGAAACTGTGCAATTATTCGGCCAATTTGGATTGCCTTTGTGCTTAGCAGTAGAAAGGCCTGCGGTCGTTAACCAACAAGTAACCATCGCAAGACATTGCAACTATACGGACAATGTTTTCCCATAGCGCAATCGCGTGTGCAGATGCCCCCTGCAAAGCTTGCATTCAGTCGCGGCGGTCGCTCGACATTTCTCAGATATTCAAACGGGCTGAAGTCAGCAGCAGGTCCGTCCACGACTCCCGCATGGCGTCCCCGCGATCGGACCATCTGGCAACATCACTTGCTTGCATCCGCCGGTTTAGCGGGCTCGGGAGGTTTAGCGCCTTTCAGTTTGGCTAGAGATTCATCCACGCGCTTTTTGAAGTCGCCCTGGTCGTTGTGCTCCCAGCCGCTGTAGTTCGACACCACGTCCATCTGACATCCCGTCCCCTGTGGGATCAGCGCGACATGATTTTTCCGCTGCAGCAACGCCCCCGAGACGTTAACGTGGGCCGCGTGCTTCGCATCGTAGTCAGCCTTCATCTGGGCGTCGTCGCTCCCGGTGACGTCATAGTTCTCCGAATTGCTAAGGGTGTCCTTGACCGCGGGCCATAGCTCGCTGCAAGCAACAGGATAGGCGCTCTTGTAGTGCTTAGCGAACGCCGGCACTGCAAGAGTAAGCACGATTAAGGCAACAACTGCAAATTTCATCTTTGTTCTCCTTGGCCGTTTGGCCTGAATCGAGTCAAGTTACGGGACGGGCGGCGGGAAAAGAGAAGCGCGAAGGTCTGCTGCCCGCTGCTAGGTACGCTACGACCGTGGATCAGGAGCCTGGGCTCCCTCTCCGAGTCACGAAGAGATTCTCATCGTAGCGATTGCGTTTGTCAGTGACCGCTAACGCACCAAGAAGTGACAGCCGAGTCGCCAGGAGGTTTGCAGAGTGTGCGCAACAATGTGGCTTGAAATCAAAATGCCATCCGAGCAAAACCACAAATGGATGGCGCACCTGGACGATAGTAGCTGGGGACGTGCGCCTACTCCGCGGTTGTGGGATCAATCGCCGATCGAATTTGCGAGACGCGGTTGGCGGGAAACCCGCCCTGGTCGGCGTGCTTGCGGACCGCCTCTTCATCAGGGGCTATGTAGATGCAGTAGATATTGTGGTCGGTGACGTAGCTCTGGACCCACTGAATCTGAGGTCCCATCTCTCGCAGAATGCCACACGATTTCTGCGATATGGCATGCAGTTGCTGCGGTGACAGGCTGTCGGCTCCCGGAATGTCTCGCTCGATGACAAACTTCGGTATGGTAGTACCTCTCCTCCTGCACAATTTTAGCTAGGGCCCTGACAATTTGAAAATCCCTGCGCGTAGGTTTTCGACCAGCTTGGATGACCTGCTGTGCCGGGATCGCAGAAGCCGCGGGACAGGCCCCCTCCGTTTTTCTTTGTGCGCTCGGCTCTGCCCCACTACACTTGAACCGAGAGAACCGTGAGCAAACGTCTGCCTTTGTTGCTTCGCCACGCTATGTACAACCTGCGTGGCGGTTTTTTGATTCGCCCGCTCACCATCGCGCTGTCGCTGGGTTGCGCGGGCGCATTCCTGTCATGGTTGGAAGAGTCGTTTCCGGCTGTCAGCGCCTGGGTACCTACGGTCCTATTCCCCTCGCACGCCGACCCGCAAGTTGCCCAGGTCATTCTCGCGGGCATCGCGGGCTCCATCATGACCGTGGTGTCCATCGTGTTCGCCATCCTGTTGATGACGCTCACCCTGGCCTCGATGCAGTTCTCCCCGCGGATCATCGTCAGCTTTTCCCGGGACCGCGTAACGCAATGGACGCTCGGTATCTTCCTCGGCACTTTCTCGTACTGCATGGCGGCGCTGCCCACGGCGCGCTCGTTTCCTCACCCCTTCGCCCCAGTGGCCACCGTCTTGGGAGCTATGGTGCTGGCGCTGGTCTGCGTCGGCTTGCTGCTGTTTTTCATTCACCACATCTCGCAGGCCATCAGTGTCAACCACATCGTCGATCGAATCGCCGAAGAAACCGAAGCCATGATCGACGAGATGATGCCCCGGCCGCACCGGCCGGCCCGCATGACCGATGCCGCACCGCTCCGACCCAACCCGAGCGAGGTGCCCGTCTTGAGTGATGTTTCAGGCTACATCCGCTTCATCGATAAGCGGCGCCTGGTAGCCGTTGCCAAGCACTATCACGTCAGCATCCGCGTGCTGCGGAGGGTCGGCCACTTTGTTCCCGCGGGAATCCCGCTGATTATGGTCTCCAAAGGGAACCGTCTGCCCCGCGAAGGCGCCGCCGAACTGCTGGCCGCGTTCGATTGCGGCCCGACTCGGACCTTGCAGCAGGACGTGGAGTTTGGCGTCCTGCAGATTGTCGATGTGGCGTTGAAGGCGATCTCGCCCGCCGTCAACGACCCCACCACTGCTATCACCTGCGTCGATCAGTTGAGCCGCATTCTAATCCGCTTCGCCTCCCGCGAGCCGCCCGAGGAGCTGCTCTTCGATCCGCCGGGCATCGTTCGCGCCAGCATTGGATGGATCCACTTCGAGCGCCTGCTGGAGGCGGCCTTTGAGCAGATCCGCATGTATGCGAAGAGTGACGTGGCGGTTAGTTTGCGGTTGCTGCGGGCCCTTGGCGATATAGCCGCTTCGACGCCCGATCCGGAGTTCCGCCAGAAACTTGTCGAGCAGGGAATGCTGACAGTGGCAGGCTGTGCCGAAAAGCTCGGCGAAGTGGAGCTGGGAGAGTTGCGGTTTCGCCAAGCCGCTCTGGAGACCTTCGCCCCGATCTCGCAGTTGTAGGTCAAGACTGCTGGGCAAAGGCCGGGTTCATTGGTATGAGTTCAGTTCCGATTTTCTTGGGTTTCCAGTTTGCCGATGGCCCGGCTTATCACCCCGAAGGTGCCGCACCCAATCTTCTTCTGCTTGGGCGGGGTTGTTCGGTAACCTTCCCTGACACTGCCGCCCTCGACTGTTATCATTTGCAGTTTCCTGGAACTCTCGCCTTACTCGGTTTTGAGGAGTGCGCATGAAGGGTCGTTCCCGCCGTTTGTTGCTGAACCTCGCATTTCTTGCAGTGCTAATTACGCCGCCAGCGACGATTGCGGCCAATCGCCCTGCGGTTTCCCAGTCCGACGAAGCCCGCGCCGAGCACTACTTCCAAAGCATTCGCAAGAATCCCAACCTGCTGCTGGCCTTTCTGCGCGAGATGCCCAAGGGAGGCGATCTGCACAATCATCTCTCGGGCTCAGTTTATGCCGAGTCGTACATCCAATGGGCGGCGCAAGAAGGCGATTGCATCGATCCCAAGGGCCTGTGGTTTAGCGCGCCTCCATGCCAGGCGCCCGCATTGCCGATCGCGAGTGCCTTCAACAATACCGACCTCTACGCCAACATTATTGATGCCATCTCCATGCGCAATTGGCAGTACTCGGGCCAATCCGGACACGATCACTTCTTCGCTACCTTCGGCAAGTTCGCGGAAGTCATCAACGGCACCACCGACAAGGAACTGGCCGAGACCGCGGCGCGCGCCGCTTCTCAGCACGAGATCTATCAGGAGCTGATGCTCACGCCCACCGGCAAAGACCTGGAGACGCTGGCCGAGTCGGTTGGTTGGGACGAGAATTTTGGCCGGCTGCAACAAAAGCTGCTGGCTGGCGGGTTGCCGCAGATTCTGGCGGCTGCCAGTCAAGAACTCGATGCCGCAGAGGTGTCGCGCGACAAACTTCTGCACTGCGGCGTTCCCGCCGCCGATCCGGGATGCCAGGTCGTGCAGCGCTACATAGCCCAGGTTTCACGGGGCAAGCCGAAGGAGGTGGTCTTCGCCCAGATTCTCACCGGCTTTCTGCTGGCGGGAGCCGACCCCAAACTGGTTGCGCCCAACCCGCATGTAGTTGGCCTGAACCTGGTGATGGCGGAAGACTGGTATGTCCCCATGCGCGACTTTGAGCTGCACATGCGTATGCTCAATTACCTTCACGAGCGCTATCCGCAGGTGCACATCGCGCTGCATGCGGGCGAGCTGGTCGAGGGCCTTGTCCCTCCCCAGGACTTGCAGTTTCATGTGCGCGATTCGATCGAGACGGGTCATGCCGAACGCATTGGACATGGCGTTGACGTGATGAACGAAAGTCGTCCATTCGAGCTTTTGCAGGAGATGGCGGACCGCAATGTGATGGTGGAAATCTGCCTCACCAGCAATGACGTTATCCTGGGCGTGCGCGGAGCGCAGCATCCCTTAAGCGAATACCTGCGCGCCGGGGTGCCGGTCGCGCTGGCCACCGACGACGAGGGCGTCTCCCGCTCCGACATGACGCACGAATATCTGAAGGGCGCGGAGGAACAGAATCTCAGCTACCTGCAGTTGAAGAAGATGGCGCGCACCAGCCTGGAGCACGCCTTCATCGGCGGCGCAAGCCTGTGGCGTGACGACAGAGCATTCAGCGCGGTTAAGGAATGCGGAGCCGAGAAGGCCGACGTTGCGAAACCCTCGGCGGCGTGTGGGAAGTTTCTCGCTGGCAGCGAAAAGGCGCGGCTGCAATGGAAGTTGGAAGCCGAGTTTCGCCAGTTTGAAGCGAATTCGTGGGCGACTCCCAAGGATCACGATTCGGCAGCAGCTGCGCCGGAAATCATTCACCACGGAGGGCACGGAGCACACTGAGTCTTGGTTTCCATCAAGTTTCTTACGTGATCTCGGTGATCTCCGTGGTTGATTTTCGTCCCTATGGGCGCACCACCTGCCAGCCCTGCTACTCCACGGTAACTGATTTCGCCAAATTGCGCGGTTGGTCCACATCGCAGCCACGGCGTACGGCAATGTGATACGCCAGCAACTGGCAGGGAACCACCTCCAGAATCGGGGCGAGCAGTTCGGGCGCATCGGGAACGTAGAGGACGTGGTCGGCGGCTTCGCGAATCTCCTCGTCGCCGTCGGTGGCGATGGCAATCACGGTCCCGGAGCGCGCTTTCACTTCCTTCAGGTTCGACAGCGTCTTCTCGTAGCGCAGCACCGAGCCGGGATCGGTCTTGTCGTGCGTAGCCAGAATCACCACGGGAAGATCTTCGTCAATCAGCGCGTTGGGGCCGTGCTTCATCTCGCCGGCGGGATAGCCCTCGGCGTGAATGTAGGAAATTTCCTTCAACTTCAGTGCGCCTTCCAGCGCGATCGGGTAGTGAATGCCACGCCCTAGAAACAGGAAGTCGTGGGCGCGGTGATATTCCTTGGCAAGGTCTTCCGTCTCTTCGTCGCGCGTTAGCAGCGTCTCCAGCTTGCCGGGCATAAGGGTGAGGTCGGTGAGAAGCTGCTTGGAGTGGTCGAGATCGAGCGTTCCCCGCACCAGGCCGAGGTGGACCGCAAACAGGAACAACGCGGTCAGTTGCGCCGTGAAAGCCTTGGTCGAGGCCACGCCAATCTCCGGCCCGGCGTGGGTGTAGATGGTGCCGTTGGCTTCGCGCGCGATCATAGAGCCCACTACGTTGCAGATGCCCACCGTCTTGGAGCCTTTGGCGCGCGACTCGCGCATGGCCGCGATGGTGTCGGCGGTCTCGCCTGACTGCGTAATCAAGATGGTCAGATCGCCGGGCCCGGTCAGCGGATCGCGATAGCGAAACTCGCTGGCGTAATCCACTTCCACGGGGAGCTTGGCCAGCCGCTCAATCATGAACTTGCCCGCCAGTGCGGCGTGCCAGCTGGTGCCGCAAGCCGCGATGTACACCTTCTCCAATTTGCGGAAATCTTCATCGGTGATGTCCATCTCGTCGAGGAACACCTTGCCGGAGTCGAGCGAGACGCGGCCCAGCGTGGTATCGCGCACCGCCCGCGGCTGTTCGTAGATTTCCTTCAGCATGAAATGCTTGAAGCCGCCCTTCTCCGCCATGATCGGGTCCCAGGTGATGTGCTGCACCTGGCGGGTGATGGGCTGGCCCTCGAAGTCGGTGAGTTGCACGCCCGAGGACGTGATGACAGCAAGGTCGCCGTCGGCGAGAAAGAACAGGTCGCGGGTGTGGTACAGGATGGCCGGCACATCGCTGGCGACGAAGTATTCATCTTTGCCCAGACCGATGACTGCGGGCGGGCCATTGCGAGCGGCAACAATTTTATTGGGCTCGTCTGCCGAGATGACGGCGATGGCGAACACGCCGGTCAGCAGCTTCACCGTCTGGCGCACGGCTTCTTCCAGCGGGACCTTGCGATCCGCCGCGGAGAGGTTTTTCTCGATGAGGTGCGCGATCACTTCGGTGTCGGTTTCGGTGCGAAATTTGTGGCCTTCGTCGATGAGCTTCTTTTTCAGGGCGACGTAGTTCTCCACAATGCCGTTGTGCACCACCACGATCTTGCCGGTGCAGTCGCGGTGGGGATGCGCGTTCTCTTCGGTGGGACGCCCATGGGTGGCCCAGCGGGTGTGGCCGATGCCGTAGGTGCCGTCGAGCGGCTTGAGGCGGATGACCTCTTCCAGGTTGCGCAACTTGCCCTCGGCGCGGCGCACCTGCAGTCCGTCGCCGTTGCCGCCCACGGCAATGCCGGCTGAGTCATAGCCGCGATATTCAAGACGACGCAAGCCGTCAATGATGACCGGCACCACCCGCTTTTTTCCGACGTATCCAACAATCCCGCACATAAATGTCAGTTGCCTGTAGTCAGTTGTCAGTAGCCAGTTAATCTTAGCTGATTTGATGAGCCAGAGGGAGTTCGCGATGCGAAAGGGCCGGCCTGCGAGTTTGGGCCGCCGGAGAATGCGGCGGTCGCTTGCGATAGCGCCTGTTATCGCCAACAATCGAGGGCATTCCCCAATCTTCAGCCTTTCCCAAAGCAGTCTTTTCCCTTAGCAGCGCACGACTTCAAGGTTTCAACGGCACCGTGCGTAAGCCACTGGGGATGTTCTGCTAGTTCCTTAACGAGTACTTTGTCTGCGCCCGGTTTCCACATTGCAATTCCCAGACACTGGTCGTCTCCGGTTGCTGGTGGATGCGCCTTCACAACCCTGTGCTTGCGGTAAAAGCATCCTCCATCGGTGTGAGTAGTGAAAAGCGTCTCGCCCGAATCGGAGACGCTGATAGCACCAAAGGCGTCGGCGTTTTTCAGACAAATTTGCTTATCGGCCGGTCTCAACTCGCAAAGCGAATTGTCGTTCGACCCTTCGGTGGAATAGCTGACAATGCCGGAGGGGCTGACCGAAGCGCCACCGGCGACCGGGGCAACTACCCTCATGCTCATTTCGCCGACCGAGAAATCATGAGAGCCGTCGCGGGGCCATCCAGCCACGACGGAGCGGTCTCTACTGCACACGAATCGGCGGTAACCAGAAATTCGTAATTGCTTCCTTGCGAGCACATCTTCCGCTTCTTCGGTGCTGCCTTGGAGTAGAACTGTACCGCAGGTGGCGTAGAGGCCACTGCAGCTATGCCTAATCGTTCGCGGCGGGGCATTGGAGGAGAGGCTGTAGATTAGGACATCGCAATCACCCAATCTGCCAGCAGAATCTTTGGTTCTTCCAACCACGTATTCGTACTTGACCGCCACAGCCGACCCGTCGTCCGCGACGGCGAAATCAGACACGTCACCTCTGTTCGTTAAGCGGAGCGTCTGGTCGCCGCAAGCCATGTAGATATCCCCGTCCTGCAGATAGGCGAAACAGGGAGTCTCCGCCACCGCTCTGGCCTCGACCAGAAGACAGGCAAATGCAATGATGGTTATTGCTAGACGCACTTGCATGAGCATAGTCCTGACCCAAAGGTATAGGTGCCATAATATCCCCATATCACAAGCTTGGCCGAGCTACTCCTCGAGCTTGAAGCTGTATTCCTCGATGACGGGGTTGGTGAGCACTTCACGCGCGATGCGCTCCACCTCCGCCTGCGCCGCTTCGCGAGTGACGCTGCTGTCCAGAGCAATCTCAAAGTACTTGCCTTGGCGCAGGTCGTCGACGCCGCGGTATCCCATCTTCTTCAGGGCGCCGTGGATGGTTTTGCCTTGAGGGTCGAGCACACTTTTCTTGAGCGAGACGTATACGTAGGCTTTCATGGGTGGCCTTCATTATAAGCTGTCAACCGTCAGCCATCAGCTTTCAGCTAGTGCGGGCTCAATGTGCTTATACCCTGGATGCTCAATGTTGGACTCGCTTCCGCACAAATTCGATCAGCTCGGGTGTCACATACTGCGGCGGGCGGATGTGGAACGTCGGTTTAGCAGCGACCGGCTTCAAGGAGACGTTCGTCCAGGCGACATCGCCGCTGCTGTCGTGCGCGATTATGGCATCGGCACGATCAAGAAATTCCTGCGCGGAGGATTTGAAGTCGGCGGTTGCCGGGTCCAGCACCGTCAGGTAAAGGTCAGGGCGCAGAAAGCGCATTACCGAGTTGGATTCGACGATGGTGTTCTCGGCTCCGGCGAGTTCCTGGCGCACGCGAGGCATGGCCTCAGCCAGCATTCCCTGACGAGTCCGCACCCAAAGCGAGCGAGTTGCGCCACAGACGAGAAAGCGCGAGGTGTCGCTCTCGCCGCTGCGATCACGCTCTTCCGTTACCGCCCAACTGTGGTCATCGGTGGCGCACTCGCAGAGTTCGCCGTTGGCCGAACAAATGCCGTGTCCGTATTGTGTAATCTTGATGGCCGTCCAGTGAAATTCAGGTAGGGCGGCGATGAGGCCGGCGACCACGCTGGTCTTGCCCACGCTGCGAGAGTGTCCGCCGATGACGATGAGAGACATGAGTAAAGCTGTCGTTAGCACTTAGCATTTGGCACTTAGCACTTAGCAAAAGCGCTGGATGCCGAATCCTGAATGCCAACTGCTAAGTGCTAGCTGCCGTTCTCGTTTTTTCGTGCCAGTCGCGCGAGCGCTGCCAACTGCTTCAAGTATTCGCTAAGCGGGCGGGCCGGTCTGCCCCAGAAGACGACGCCCCTCCCGCGGACTATCTTATTCGAGAGCACGCCGCTGCCCGATCCGAGAATGACGCCCGGCTCGACCGTTGCGTGGTCACCGATGCCAACCTGGCCGCCCACGACCGCACCCTCCCCGATGTCAACACTGCCCGAAACGCCGGTCTGGGCTGCGATCACAACATTGGCGCCGACGGTGACGTTATGCCCGATGTGGATCAGATTGTCCAGCTTCGTCCCCGCGCCGATCACAGTGCGGTCCAGCGCGCCCCGATCAATAGTGCAATTGGCGCCGATCTCGACGTACTCGCCGATGACCAGCTCGCCGATCTGGGGAAACTTGTGATATCGGCCGAATTGGCCATCGCGCACAAATCCGAAGCCGTCAGCGCCCAGCACTGCACCTGCGTGCACCACGACACGGCGGTCCAGCGTCGTACCCGCATAGATGACGACGCGGGGATACAGGTCACAATCGTCGCCGATCACGACGCCCTCGCCGATGCAGCAGCCCACCCCGATGTGCGAGCGCTCGCCTATCACAGCGCGGGCTTCGATGGCTGCGTAGGCGTCAATGGCGGCGCTGGCGGCGACTTTCGCTGAAGCATGGATGACCGCCGTGGGATGAACGCCGGCGGTGTAGGTCCTGGGCGGATGGAGCAGCGCTCCGGCCCGAGCGAAAGCCAGCCGGGGCTGGGCTGCGATCAGCAAGGCTTTGCGTCCGGCGGACGAGGCCGCGAACTCTCCAGCCATGACGGCGCTCGCCGGAGAAGCCAGCGCCTGCGTCAGGTGCTTCTCGTCCTGCACAAATACGAGAGCGCCCGGTCGCGCTTGCGCGATGCTGGCGACGGTTGTGATCTCGAGGTTGCCGTCGCCGATCAAGCGGGCGGCGGTGAATTCCGCCAGCGATTGCAGAGTCTGGTGCATGAAGTTGTTATAGCAGTGGATAGTGAATAGAGGATAGTGGATAGAAAAACCGAGTCTCCCACCCAGCAGACCAGGACTACTCGCGATGCGACGTAGCAGGCGAGTGAACGCATCCCAGGAAGGCCCCTTCTGCGGTGGGGGACTTGACATTCGGCGGCAGACGCAGCACTATGCTGTCGCAGATTTGGTGCAATCCCAGTACCCAGGAATGGTAAGAATATGGCGTCTTCCGTTTGGTCTGGATACCTAACGTTTGGGCTTATTTCAATGCCGGTAAAGTTGTTTTCCGGCGCGCGCAGCAATCACATCTCCTTCAACATGCTGCACCGCGACGACAACACGCGTGTCAAACAGCAGCTCTGGTGCCCGCATGACGAGCGCGTCGTCGAACGCAACGAGATCGTCAAGGGCTACGAGTATCGCAAGGGCGAGTACGTCATTATCGAACCGGAAGAAATCAAGAAGATCGAACCCAAAACCGCGAAGGCGATGGAGATCCTGGAGTTCGTGGAGTACAAGGAAGTGGATCCCATCTACTTCGAATCGTCGTATTTTCTGGTGCCGGATGAAGCCGGCCGCAGGCCCTACGCGCTGCTGACCAAGGCGATGGAAGAGACCGGCTACGTGGCCATCGCCAAGCTCACCATGCACAACCGCGAATACACGGTGTTTCTGCGGCCTCATGCGGGCGGGCTCATGCTGCACACCATGTACTACAGCGATGAAGTGCGGCAGCTGGAGAGCTTTGGTCCCGTCGACGTTGAACTGAAAGACGCCGAGGTCAAGGTCGCCCATCAGTTGATCGAAGCGCTCGCCGGCAAATTTGAGCCCGAGAAGTATCACGACACCTTTGAAGAAAATCTGAGAGAGCTCATCAAGGCGCATCTGGAAGGGCGCGAGGTCACTGCCGTGGAAAAGCCCCGCAAGCTTGCTCCCGTGGTTGACCTTATGGCGGCACTCAAGGAAAGCCTGGCACAAATGCCGAAGAAGCCTCCGCAACGGGTAGCGACAGCGGAAAGGGAGTCGGAGGTGAAAGAGGTGAAAAAGTCGGCCAAGGGGCCACGCCGCAAGACCGCTGCATAATGCCGTGTGCCGAATTATGCTTTGCCGCGAGAGGAACCGACCCTTTTTGCTAAATAGCACGATTAGGTCATTCGGTATGCATCAAGGTTGCCATGCGATATTCTACGGGCATCTTGACTGCGCGAGTTAAACCGCCGCCGGAGAACACCATCCGCATTGCCGTGGTGGAAAGCGACCCGCTTCGCTTCCTGGGGTTTCGGGCGATCTTTTCCTCCGAAGAGAGCTTTCGGATACGCGCCGCCTCTGTCTTGTCGATCCTGAGTTCTGCTGACGACGACATCATTCTAATGGCCTCCAGTGGCGGAGCCGCATTCTACTCGGCTATGTCCGCCTTAAAGGCGATGCGTCCTGGCATTCGCATTATCGTCACCGGGACAGGCACGAGCAATGAAGAGATTCTGCGGGCCATTGCGGCTGGCGCGAAGGGTTATATAGCCGAGGATGCAACCCCCGGCGAATTCAAGCACGCGATCCGCGAGGTGCACAGTGGTTCGGTGTGGGCGCCCAGGCGGGTGCTTTGCGCGTTCATCGAACGCGCCACCGCATCTCCTCGCAGGGTGCGGCCTGAAGGGGAAGACAAGATCAGCGAACGTGAACGGGAAGTGTTGAAGTTGCTGGTCGCAGGCCGCTCCAACAAAGAAATCGGAGACGCGCTCGGTATCGAAGAGCGCACGGTCAAGGCACATGTCAGCCAGCTCATGCGGAAGGTCGGAGTGCAAAACCGCATCGCTTTGTCGGTCCACGCCATCACTCATTCGCTGCTCTCGGAGCGTGAGTAAGCTAGTTCCGCTAACTGCTCGGTCCTAACTTTCGCGGGCTGGTTACCTGCCCATCCGACTGGTTACCTGGCGATCCCATGTTACTAAAGTCTAATTACCCTGCCTGACCTTCCGTTACTTGCGCGAACCTGCCTGCAGCTGCATACTGCACTCACCTACCACAGAACCTGGGAGATAGGGCTGGAAGAGGTTACGAGGGTCTCCTCTTCCGGCCCTTCGTATTTGCAATCAACCCCATCTAAACTGGCGAGAATCACCCCCGGCCCGCGTTTCGGTTCTCCCTATCGCCATCGGGCCTCTAAAGAGTAACCACTGCTGGGCTTTCTCCAGGCGCAAAATTCCATCGAACCCTCGTAAGATGAGTGCAGTCGGCACAGGCTGGCGGAGCCTATGTTCTTGATCGGAGTTGAGCCATGAAGAAAATTGTCGCGGCAACATTGTTGATTGTTTCCATGACCACTTGGGCTTGGAGTCAGAACCGAGGCGCGCAAGTGGATCGCGTCCAAACAGCGAGCACGGTGCTCGACCAGATTATGTCTGCTCCCGATCGGGCCATTCCCGATGGAATCCTTTCGGGAGCCAAGTGCATTGCGATCGTGCCCTCCATGCTGAAGGCAAGTTTCGTATTCGGCGCCAACTATGGCAAGGGCGTAGCCACCTGCCGTACCGATCATGGCTGGAGCGCGCCCGTGTTTTTCAAGGTGACGGGCGGCAGTTTCGGATTTCAGGCGGGCGGTCAGGCTTCGGATCTGGTGTTCATCATCCGCACCGATGAAGGCATGCAGCACCTGCTTCAAAGCAAGTTCAAGCTGGGAGCCGACGCTTCCGCCGCGGCCGGGCCGGTGGGCCGCGACGCGCAGGCTTCCACCGACTTGACGTTGCGCGCCCAGGTGCTGACCTATTCGCGTTCACGCGGATTGTTCCTCGGCGTCTCTTTGAGCGGCGGTCTCATCCGCCAGGACAACGGCGATACGCGCGCCTTCTATGGCGGCAAAGACTGGACATTCTATTCACTGCTCAGAGGACAAGTTCCCGCTCCCCAGGATTCGCTGGTTCTGCTGAACACGGTTGAGAAGTACGCTCCCACGCCCAAGGTTCGCGCGCAGGTTGCGCCCTCACCTGTCATGACATCGCCTGCGCCTGCAGCCACACCAGCCGAGACGCCTGCGACCAGTTTACCGGCGGACCCTGCTCAAGCGCCGGCAGCGGTGGATCCGACAACCGAGGAACCTGCTGCAGCGCCGGCCGTCACCCCAAGTTCGACGACGGCGCCCGCCGTCGCGGCTACACCGGCTAGTACTGGAACTGTCAACCTTAAGGAGTAGCGGCGCTGAGAGCGGTGGCTGCGGCCACCGCTTTTCTCTTGCGCAAGAAGCCGTACTCAGCAATTGGTTTGACCTCGGTTTTTCGCGGTGCTACCGTCAAACCGATACTTGTCATGCGCCACAGGTTGCAGTATGTTCCGGTCGCGCTGGTGGTGCGCCTGATCGGCGCCTTGCCGCGCCCGTTGGCCCGTGGATGGGGCATCTTGCTGGGCGGGGCGGTGTACCATCTGCACCGCCGATTGCGCCGGGTCGGAATGCGCAACCTCGGGTTGGCCTTCCCGGAGAAACCGCCGAAAGAACGCCGTCGGATTTTGCGCGGTGTCTACGTCTCATTGGGACGCTTGCTCGCCGAAGCCTGCCTCTTTCCGAGCTACACTAAGGAAAACGTTTCCCAGGTTGCGGTGTACCAGGGCTTCGAAAATTTCGAAGCGGCGGAGAAGCGCGGCAAGGGTGTGCTCTTTCTCACCGGCCATTTTGGAGGATGGGAGATTGGTTCCTTCTTCCACTCGCTGCAAGGCCACCCCATGAAGATGGTGGTGCGGCCGCTCGACAATCCTTACGTGGACGCCCTGGTTGCGCGCTATCGCGGCCTCCACGGCAATCAGATGCTCGGCAAGGATGAATTCGCCCGCGGCTTGCTGGCAGCCATGCGCAACAACGAAACCGTGGGCGTCCTGATGGACACCAACATGACCCCGCCGCAGGGCGTATTTGTGAACTTCTTCGGTGTTCCCGCCTGCACCGCCAGCGGCGTGGCGCGGGTGGCGCTGCATACCGGGGCGGCGGTGGTCCCGGCGTTCACCATCTGGGACCCGGTGCTGCGCAAATACCGCGTGGAGTTCAACCCCGCGGTGGATCTGGTGCGCACCGGCGATCCTGACGCCGATGCCATTACCAATACCGCGCTCTTCAACAAGATCATTGAAGACCACGTGCGTCGCTATCCCGATCAGTGGCTCTGGGTGCATCGGCGATGGAAGACTAGGCCGCCAGGTGAGCCGCCGCTGTACTAGGCGAAAGCCGGTCATTCCTCATCCTTCAGGGTTCGTTCTGCGATTAGAAGCGCTAACCCGGTCTCCTGCGATGGACCTCCGGCTCATGCGATACTGGCCGAGGACAAGTGACAAGTCTCTTCCATGCAAGGGGTTTGCCTGCCGCGGTCGTGGCCATCGGGTTTGCGGTCGTTGCCCGAACCCTGGGCGCCGTGACTGACGGCGGGGCGCTGATGGGCGTACTGGTGGCGTTCGTCCTGATGCTCGCCGCCGGACTGGCCGGCTTTGTTCCTCTGCTGACGGTATTCGTGATCACGGTGTTGGCCACCCGCTCGGGTTATGCGCGAAAACAACAGCTCGGAGTGGCTGAGCGTGGGCCCGGACGCAGCACGTCGCAGATTCTCGCCAATCTTGGCGCAACCACTTTGTGCGCGCTGCCGGTGATCTGGCTTCCGCAGTTGAGCGGCATTCTCTTGACCGGAGCCATGGCCGCTCTCGCAGAAGCCGCTGCCGATACCGCTTCCAGCGAAATTGGACAGGCTACTGCCGGCGCCGCGTACATGATCACGGACTTCCGCGAAGCTCCCATCGGCACCAATGGCGCAGTTAGCATTGTAGGAACTCTGGCCGGGTGCGTCGCGGCCTGCGTCGTGGCCTGGGTGAGCGCATTCTTCCAGGTCGTAAGCTGGAATTGGACGCCGCTGATTGCCTTGGCGGGTATTGCTGGCATGTTTTTCGACAGCATCCTGGGAGCTACGTGGGAGAACTCAGGCAAAATGGGCAACGACGCTGTAAATTTCGTCAGCACGGTGTTCGCTGCCGACCTGGCACTGATCGTTGTGATGGTGACGCAGAGGGTGGGGAAATAAGCCTGGGATCCAAAATATCTGCCATAATCGCGTGCTGTGAATTTGCTATTCGGAGCTCGCCTTGTCACGACACAGATTCTTGCTGCTTCTCGCTGTTCTGGGACTTGCGATTCCTGCGTTGGCCCAGGAGTTCGACTACCTCATCCGCAACGGCCGCGTTGTGGATGGCAGCGGCAACCCGTGGATCTACGCCGACGTTGGCATTATTGGCGATCGCATTGTCTTCGTCGGCCACGCCGCTGCTTCGCTGGTGGCGAAGCGCACCATTGATGCCAAGGGCTTGATCGTCGCTCCCGGCTTCATTGACATGCTGGGCCAGTCGGAGACCAACCTACTCATCGACAAGCAGGCGGTCAGCAAGCTGACTCAGGGCATTACCACCGAGATCACCGGGGAAGGCGACTCCGTCGCGCCCACCAACGAACTGCTGAACCAGGAACACGCCGACTATTTCCAGCACTTCCATATCACGCCCGATTGGAAGTCGCTGGAAGAATATTTTCAGCGCCTGACCAAGCAGGGAAGCGGCATCAACCTCGCGACCTACGTTGGAGCGGCGCAAGTGCGCCACATGGTAATTGGCGCTGCCGACCGCGCTCCTACCGTCGACGAATTGCAGCAGATGGAGATCATGGTGGACGACGCCATGAGCGACGGGGCCATGGGGCTGTCCAGTGCGCTCATCTATGCCCCGGGGTCGTATGCGAAAACCGATGAGCTGATTGCGCTGGCGAAAGTAGCGGCGAAGAAGGACGGCATCTATGCCTCGCACATTCGCGGGGAGGGCGACTCCGAGATGAACGCACTCGACGAGGCGTTTCGCATCGGACGCGAAGCCAACATTCCGGTCGAGATTTTTCACCTCAAGGCCGCGGGCATGCAGAACTGGGGAAAGATGCCGCAGGTGATCGCGGCCATCGAGCAAGCACGCGCCAGCGGAGTTGACGTGACCGCCGATCAGTATCCGTACGTCGGCGCTGCTACCTCGCTGGGCGCGGTCATTCCGCCGAAATATCACGAGGGGGGCGCCGATGAATTCGTGAAACGACTGAAAGATCCAGCGCTGCGTCAGCAGATTCGCAAGGAACTCGACGGTACAGGAGGTCCGTTCGAGAACCTGTGGCGTGAGGTTGGGGGACCCGATGGCGTGTTGGTGGTCTCGGTGCTCGATCCGCAGCTTCGCAAGTACGAAGGAAAAACCATCTCGCAGATTGCGAAGATGGAGAACAAAGATCCGCTCTACGCGCTGATGGACCTGGTGATCGCCGATCGCGACAATGTGGGCGCCGTGTATTTCCTAATGAGCGAGCCCGACGTCAAGCTCGCCATGCGGCAGCCCTGGGTCAGCGTCGGCACCGACTACGGGGCGATCAATCCGACGGGCCCGCTGGGGGAGTCGAAGGCGCATCCGCGGGCGTATGGCAGCTTCGCCCGCATTCTCGGCAAGTATGTGCGCGAGGAGCATAACCTGCGGCTCGAAGATGCGATTCGTAAGTTTACTTCATTGCCGGCGCAACGCGAAAGGCTCGACCATCGCGGTCTGCTGCGCACCGATTACTTTGCCGATATCACCGTCTTCGATCCTGAGGAGGTGCGAGACTTGGCGACCTTCGACGATCCCAACAAGCCGTCAGTTGGCTTCGAGTACGTCTTCGTGAATGGCACGCTCGCGCTGGAGCACGATAAAGTCACCGGACAGCTTGGCGGGCGGCCATTGCGCGGGCCGGGATACATCATGCGCGATTACCTGCCCGAAGGTCTCCCGCCGCGCGGCAAAGTGCAGGGTGTCGTGACCGACGACGGAGGCTGGCCGCTGCCGCGCGCCACGGTTACGCTGACGGATGCAAGCGGAAATGCTGTGGGCACGGCGCATTCCAAGAAGAACGGCAGCTACGAGATCGTGCTGGGGAAACCCTGCAACAATTGCATGCTGAAAGCCGAACGTATGGGTTTCGCACCTCAACAGCGATCGGGCGTTGACTACAACGGCTCGAATTCGCTGTGGTTCGGGTTTGCGTTGCAAAGAAGCAATTAGCCAAACACGGTTTCGTATCAGAAATTCTACTTGTCATCCTGAGCGGAGGCGACGCCGGGTTTGCGTCGCCGGAGTCGAAGGATCTGCGGTTAACCGGGCGCTAACTCGATCTATCCGCCGCATCAAACGCTCTCGCCTCGGGTTCTCTCTTGTTAAACACGATTCACGAAGCGATCGCTCCCTTCGGAGCATCGGATATCGTGCGGGCCATATCTTGCGATGATCAAGTGGAAGACATTTGCGATAGGCTGTAGTCTGGCGCTGGCGCTGTTGTTGATCGCGCAGCACAAACCTTCCATGCCCGATCCGAATGTCTATCGCGCGGTTATCGATCTCACCCACAACGTGAATAACCATTCGCCCAACTGGGAAGGCAGCGAGCAGTCGCCGTTCCAGGCCAAGGAACTGGGCAACATAGAGCGTGACGGGTACTACTCGCGCGTCTTTACCACTGAGGAGCATTACGGTACCCACCTCGACGCCCCCGCGCATTTCGCCAAGGGCATGTGGACGGTGGACCAGATTCCCGTCGAGAGGCTAGTGCGTCCGCTGGTGGTGCTCGACGTCCGCAGCAAGGCCAGAAGCAATCCCGACTACGAAATCGGCGTGCAGGACATAGCCGACTGGGAAAGCGCGCACGGAGAAATCCCCACCGGCGGCGTGGTGATGGCCTATACCGGCTGGGATGAGCGTTGGAACTCGCAAAAAGAGTTTCGCAACGTGGGAAGCGATCACCTGTCGCATTACCCCGGTTTCTCGCTGGAGGCGGTGAAGTTCCTGGTGAAGACGCGCAGCGTGGTGGGGCTCGGCATTGACACCATGAGTGTGGACATCGGCGCAAGCACAACTTTTCCGGTGCACCTGTTCACGTCCAACCAGAGCGTTTACCACTTGGAAAACGTCGCCAACCTCGGACTGGTGCCCCCGTCCGGAGCGATGGTGGTAGTGGCGCCCATCAAGCTGGAAGGCGGTTCCGGTGGGCCGGCGCGGGTGATGGCGCTGGTGAAGTGAGGCCGCTGTTCGCTACTACTCGCTCTTCGCAAACCGCTTTTCGCTACAACCTCCGAACTCTGTCATCTCGTTACAACTTTCACACTCTGTCATCCCGAGCGAGGACTTTAGTCCGAGCCGAGGGATCTGCGGTTCTGATGGTGTAAAACCGCAGATCCCTCGACTTCGTTCGGTCGCTTGCCGCGACCTCACTCCGCTCGGGATGACAATGTGGGATGTTCAGTAGCGAAACGCGAAGAGCGAACACCGAACCGCGGCCTCACCTCACATGCGCGCGATACAGCATGTAGCTGAAGCTCTCGCGCAGCGCGGCCATCCAGCGTGCGAAGGCCGTCTTGGGAACTGAGCCGGGACGCGGCGAGATGTACACCGTCACGCCCTCGCGCGCCATCATCTGCTTTGCCCGGTACAGGTGGTACGCGTCGCTCACCAAAAGGCCGCTGTGCATGCCGTTGGCATGCATGATCACGGCGACACGCTGGGTGGACTCGTCGGTATTGCCGCCCTGAGTTTCGGCGATCAGGTTTACATCCGGAATGCCGCGTGCCTCCAGGTAGTCGCGGCCAACCTGGCCTTCGCTGAAGTGGGGATCTTTGCCTGCGCCGCCGGTGGTGATGATGACCGGAGCCAATCCCCGCTGGAAAAGGTCGTAAGCATGGTCCAGGCGCGCGCGATACACCGGCGAAGGATGACCCACGTACTCCGCCGCGCCGAACACCACGATGGCATCCGCGGGACGGGGCTCATCCACCCCGGCTTCGCGCATGATTTGCCGGCTGGTGCACACCAGAAATCCGGCGGCGACAACGACGGCGAGGGCTACGATCCAGCGGGAGAGATGAGAGTTGGAGTTTAGTGCCGCCGTGGCGCCTACTCCTGGCCGCCCAAAAGCTCGAGAATCTGCTCCTCCGGAATGGCGCCATGCCGCAGCAGGCGCCACGTGCCATCGTCGCTGGTCAGGTCGATGATGGTGGAAGGCATCTCGCGAGGGGATTGGCCGCCATCTACGATGATGGACAAGCAATCTCCCAACTGATCGCGCACCTGCAAGGCTGACGTGCACTCGCTTTCGCCGCTGAGATTGGCGGAGGTGGCCGTGATCGGCAGGCCTCCGGCGCGGATGATGGCGAGCGGAATTTCCGCGGCGGGCACTCGCAAGGCGACGTTGCCGGTATTGGCCGTAACCTTGAGCGGCAATTTGGGGTCGGCCTTCACAATGATGGTCAGCGGTCCCGGCCAGAAGCGGCGGGCCAGCAGGTAGAAAATTTCCGGGACTGGCCATGCCAGCTCGGCGGCCTGGTCCACCGATTCGATCAGCAGCGACAGGGGCTTGTGCCGCGAGCGCGACTTGATCTCGTAAACCCGGTCAACCGCGTGCAGGTTAAAGGGATCCGCCGCCAGACCGTAAAACGTGTCGGTCGGCATGCCCAACACCTCGCCGGCACGGATCTTCTCCGCCACATACGACACCAGCGAGCTCTCCGGTTCCTGACTGCTGATTTTGACGATTTCGGGACGCACCCAGACCTCTTCTTTCAGTAACTGGAGCTGATGGAGGGAAAACGTAACATATCGCCCCTCGCAACGACAACTGAGCAGATTATCACGTCGCGGCCACGGAGAGCGGTGATGGCCGGTGTAGGATAGACCCCGGTCCTCAGCGCCATGGCTATGCCCGTCAAAATGGACGACCGTTTACGCCGCATCCACAGCGGGCAGAATGCGCGAGTGAAGGAACTGCGGCGCGCTTTCGGCGAGGCCGCGCCCAATGCGGAGGGCGAAGTTGCCGTGGAAGGCATGCATATCGTCGAAGAGGCGATCCGCAGTGGATTGCGGCTGACTACCGTTTTCTTCGGCGAATCGGCGAAAGAACGTACGCACAAACTGCTGCCGCAACTGTCGTCGCACACCGAGGCGCTGCTGCTGGCGGATGAAGTTTTTGCCAGTGCCGTACCCAGCGAAACTCCGCAAGGTATGGCGGCCCTGGTGCGTGTGAAGGCATTTGCGTTGGACGAAATGTTTGTTCCCGCGCCGGCCTTGCTGGTGGCGATTGCCGGCCTTCAGGACCCAGGCAATCTGGGCACGATTGCACGTTCCGCCGAAGCGTTTGGGGCCACGGGACTGCTGCTTGGCGAGCGGACCGTGGGCCCCTGGAATTGGAAAGCGGTGCGGGCTTCCGCCGGCTCGTTGTTCCGATTGCCGGCGCTGAAGATTGAATTGGCGAAAGCGCTGGGCGAAATCAAGTCGCGCGACGTGCGTGTACTGGCGACATCTTCGCACAAAGGCACCGCGATTGCCGAAGTTGACCTGCGCGGTCCGGTGGCCTTCATCGTCGGGAGCGAAGGCGCGGGCGTTCCCAAGGACGTGCTGGCGCAAGCCGACGAGGTGGTTGCGATTCCCCATTCCGCAAAGGTGGAATCGCTGAACGCGGGCATCGCCGCGTCGATTCTGCTGTATGAGGCCGCGCGTCAGCGGAAATCCCAATGATCGGACTCTTACTGCGCGGTATATCCGCCATCGATCACCAGGGTTGTTCCTGTGATGTAGGAAGCATGCTCACTGCATAGAAAGAGAACGGCTGCAGCAATCTCCTCCGGTTTACCTATGCGACCCAACGGATTGTAGGCAGCCACCTGCTCCAGGCTCCAGCCCAGTGACTTCCAGACTTCCAGTGCTAGCTCAGTAGCCACGCTGCCGCAGCACAGGGCATTGATGGTGATATTGTGCTTGGCGGCGGATAGCGCCGTCGATTTTGTCAGCCCGACAACACCCGCTTTCGCCGCCGAGTAAGGTGCGTTGATGGGAATGCCAACCACGGCGCCCGCAATGGATGACATGTTAACGATCGCCCCACCACCCGATTTCGCAATAGCCGGCAACTCATGTTGCATGCAAACAAACGTTCCGCGGAGATTCGTGCTTAGCATGTTGTCGAAGTCGGCAGTCGTCTGCTTCTCCAGTGGCGCGATGTGGTCGACTCCCGCATTATTGAAGGCGCAATCGAGGCGACCGAACTTCTGCAGGGCCACCTTCACCAGGTTCTCGACCTGCGCTTCGACTTGGACATCGGTGTGGACGAATATCGCGTCTCCGCCAGCAGTCTTTATGCTTTCAACCACGCGCTCTCCCTCAGCGTCCCGCCGGCCGGCGATGACGACCCTGGCGCTGTACCGGGCAAACATCACTGCGGTTGCCTCGCCAATGCCCGATGTAGCGCCCGTTATCAACGCAACCTTCCCGTGAAAATCAATCATGGGTTTCCTTTGTGTGCAGGTTTCAACCCGCGAATTATGGCGGATTGTGGACACAGATTCAAATCGCCGATCCGGCTGACTGACCAGCCGCGGCATGAAACGAGTGGCTGAGGCGCATAATTAAAGGAAACTGGGGCCGGTGGAGTTCGTGCCTCCGTGGTGAATCAAGGTTTTGAGTCTATTTCAGAACAATCCGCCCTCTGACGAAGCCATTGACAAAACGCGGCCGCTGGCGGACCGCATGCGTCCGCGCAGCCTGGACGAGTTTGTCGGACAGGAGCACATTCTCGCGCCAGGTAAGCCGCTGCGGGTACAGATTGAGCGCGATGACACCGGCTCGCTGCTCTTCTGGGGTCCTCCCGGCGTCGGCAAAACCACGCTGGCCAAGATCATCACGCGCATGACCCACGCGGAGTTCGTCGAATTTTCCGCTGTGCTGACCGGCATTAAGGAAATCAAGCAGGTTATGGCCGATGCGGAACGGGCGCGCCAGTATGGCACGCGGACCATCGTCTTCGTGGACGAAGTACACCGCTTCAACAAAGCGCAGCAGGATGCCTTTCTTCCTTACGTCGAAAAGGGCAGCATCCGCCTGATCGGCGCGACTACCGAGAACCCATCGTTTGAAGTGATCTCGGCGTTGCTGTCCCGCTGCCGAGTTTACGTGCTGAAACCGTTGTCGGAGGAGCAGATTGTGCTCTTACTGCGGCGCGCGCTCGAAGACGCTGAGCGCGGTTTGGGCGAGGCGCAACTTGAAGCGGACGACGACATCCTGCGCAAGATTGCGGCCTACTCCAGCGGAGACGCGCGCAGTGCCTACAACGTGCTGGAAGTGGCCGCCACGCTGGCGGCCGAGCAGCAGCAGAAGGGCGCGAGGTCCCGCATCACCGACGCCATCGTCACCGATGCGTTGCAGAAGCGCGTGCTGATGTACGACAAGGGCGGCGAAGAACATTACAACCTGATCTCCGCGCTGCACAAGAGCGTGCGCAACAGCGATCCCGACGCCGCGCTCTATTGGCTGGCGCGCATGCTGGAGGCCGGCGAAGACCGACTATACGTCGCCCGGCGCGTGGTGCGGATGGCGGTTGAGGACATCGGGCTCGCCGATCCAAATGCGCTTAGCGTAACCCTGGCCGCCCGCGATGCCTTCGACTTCCTCGGCATGCCGGAAGGCGATCTTGCGCTGGCTCAGGCGGTCGTCTATCTGTGTGCCGCCCCCAAGTCCAACGCGGTGTACATGGCTTATGGCGCGGTCCAGGAGGACGTCGAGCGCACCGCGCAGGAGCCTGTTCCGCTGCATCTGCGCAATGCGCCAACTGGACTGATGAAGGCCTTGGATTACGGTAAGGGATATCAGTACGCACACGACCTGGAGTCGAAAGTCGCCGACATGCAGTGCCTACCTGACGGCTTGAAAGACCGGAAGTATTACCACCCTACCGACGAGGGAATCGAGAAGCGGATCAAGGCGCGGCTGGATGAGATCAGGCAGGCAAGGGGCAGTTCACCACAGAGACACAGAGATACAGAGAAGAAGAAATCTTAAAACGATTCACCACAGAGACACAGAAAAAAGGAAAGAAAACCCTTCTCTGTGTCTCTGTGGTTCATTGCCTTTTGATGTGCTCTTTCAGAATGCACTTGTCCATCACGACGAAGATGCCCGCCTGGCGCGCCTTTTCAGCCGCTTGGTGATGCACCACACCTTCCTGCATCCAGACCGCGGGCGCTTTGATCTGGATGGCCTGCTCCACCACTTCGGGTACCGCGTCGGGCCGACGGAAGACATTCACGATATCGATCTTCTGCGGCACGTCGAGCAACGAGGAGTACGCCTTCTCGCCTTCCCACTCCGTGATGTTGGGATTGATCGGAATGATGCGGTATCCCTGCGACTGCATGTAGTGCGAGACGCCATAGCTTGGCCGGATGGGAGTGTTGGTCAGTCCTACGACTGCGATGACCTTTGCGGATTTAAGCAGTTTCGTGATGTGTTCGACTTCGTTTGCAGACATGTCGAGCTCCAGGCATCGAACATGCGATTGTAACGTGCGGACTTGCGCCCCAGCGGCTAGCGCTTGCCCTTGAGCTTTGTGGTCAGCTTGCGATGTGGCCCGGGCGAAGCCGCCAGGAACCCCGACAGGTGCTCCACTTCGACCACCACGCGATCGAGGTCGTCGAGCAGCGGCTTCAACAGGTGGGTCACGCCGCCGGCGCAGTATTCATTCACCAGCGAGCGGTAATACCAAATAATTCTCGTCTTGGGAGCGGAAAAGCGCGTGAACGCCAGGTCTCCGTTGTAGCGCAAGTCGCGCAGCACGGCGCGCACGTTGTACAGTTTGTCGGCCGCGGACACGAACCGGGTTTCGGCATCCTCATGGCGTACCCGGCGCAGGTAGCGAAATTTGCGCTGCTCCCAACTCTCCTTCTTTTTCGGATCTTCAACGTATGAGTCGGTGCAGCCGTCCACGATCTTGGCCACGCGGGCCCCGAAGATCTGCTCGATGATCTTCAACATGGGACGCCCGCCCTGGTCTTCGACCGCGTCATGCAGCAGGGCCGCAATCGCCATCTCCTCGTCGCCGCCGTAGTCGAGCACGATGGAGGCCACACCCAGCAAATGCGAGATGTAAGGAATGCCGCTCTTCTTGCGGTCTTGATCGCGATGCACTTGGGCTGTGAAGAGCAGAGCGTGGTCGAAGCGAGTGGAGAGCGGAACGAACTTACGGTCGAAGGAGCGTAATGGTTTGCGTCGCATAGGCAGAATCGCAATGGCTGCTAATCAGCATAGCGGAAAAGGGGCGGAGCGACGAGCAATTAGCAACTACCGTGTCATCCTGCAATAGAAATGTCCCCTAGTTACCACGCCGGAGAGAAGCCTGGCGTCTTCATCTGCCAGTAGCCTTGTTTTCAAGGACGATGCCTGGCAGGAAGACGAGAAGATTTGGCTGCCGACCCAGCGTCCGGGGGGAGGGAACGAAGAGGCAGATTGTTATCCCGCTATGGCTGGCTCACAGAGGGAGTTCGCTCGCCGGAATGTGCCGCGTCCGACGCCGACTCCACAGCACTGCTTTGTTCCAGCAACAGGCCATTATAAGAAGAGGCGCCCAGCAGGCGGCCCTGGTAATTCAGAGCATTGCGAATCGAGACTCCGGCATCGGGGGTGCGCTGCCAGCTTTGTCCGCCATCTTTGCTCTCGAAAACACCATGGACAAAAAGGGCGGTGGCCAGCAGCCGCTGCCCGGCTGCGTCATAGCGCACGGAAAGCACATCGTGCGGCGGCAGGCCGGCGAGACGGTGTTGCCAGGTCTTTCCGCCATCGGTCGAGTGCAGCGCACCTTCGCGCGTTCCCAGCCACAGGGAACCGTCGGGAACAACCGTCAGGTTGTACAGTCCGGTGACGTACTGAGGATAGGAGATCTCTGTCCAGAATGCGCCCTCATCCTTGGAAAGGAAGATATGCTTAGGGCTGACCAGCGTGACGCTACCGTCGGCGAAATGGCTCACCACGATGAAATCGCTCTCGCCTTCCACCGGCTCGCCATACCACTTGCGCCCCTGATCGACGCTCACGAAGAGTCCCTGATCAGTGGCGGCATACCATGCTTTGTCGGTGAACTCGAGGGAGCGCACCCGCGGCGCTTTGGCAGGAGCGATCACGGCCTCAAGCGGAGCCTTGGGCACGGCGTGAGCCGCCAGCTTGCGTTTTGAGCTCGTCGTCGCAGTCGAGTGGGCGGCCTTGGAGCGACTAGGCACGGGCGCCGCGACCTGCTCGCTTTCCGGCGGGCGCTTGCCGAGAATCATGGCTGCTGGTAGCCATGCTCCGTTTACCGAAGGCAGAGAAAAGATCCCATGATTAGTGCCGGCGAAGATCACGCCGCTGTCCGCCTGTTGCAGGCTCAGAATGTCGCGCTCGTCCAGTCCGCGGTTCGACTGGCGCCAGCTCCGCCCGCCGTCATCGGAGAGGAAGAACCCGCCGCGGTCCTTATCGTTGACCACTCCCACATACAGCCGGTTGGGGTCCTTGCGATCAATCACGACACCACCGATCACACGATGGGAAAACCCGCGGTTCGAGGCGGCGTAATGGTCAAAGCCATCGTCGCTCGCCAGCACGCCGCCGCGATCGGTCGCCAGCAGAACGCGATCCGGCTGGCGCGGATCGATGAGTATGTCGTTAACGATCACGTCCGGTGCCGAGTAGAGTTCCCATGTGTTGCCGCCGTCAAAGGTCTTCCACAGGCCGCCCGTGGTCCCGGCATACACGATCCCCGGCCGCTTGGGATCCTGCTTTAAAACCCGGGTGCGGATCGCCGAGTGCGGTATGCCTTTGATGCGGGTAAAGAGATTACCGGCATTCACACTCTTGTAAATTCCCGAACAGGCGCTGACGTAAACCATCGCGGGCCTATTCGGATCAATAATGATGCTGAAAACGTCGGAATCCAGCAGCATTCCCTGCTGAATACTGTGCCAGTTTTGGCCGCCATCGTCGGTTTTCCACGGCAGGTGGAAAGTGCCGGCATAGATGGTGTCGGGGTTCAGCGGATCGATGGCCACTGACTCAATGTTCTTGATCTCGGCGTGGTGCTCGGGCGAAATGCGGGTCCAGGTGGCGCCGCCGTCGGGCGAACGGAAGACCCCGTCGAGGGCGCCAATCACCAGGGTGTTGTGATCGCTGGGCGCCATGGCCAGAGCCCGGACGGACTTGCCGTGCACCATCGGCAACGCGCGCCAGGTGCGCCCGCCGTCGTCGGAACGGAAGACGTCGCCTTCCTCCTGGTTGTACAGGCTCCATCCTGCGACGTAGATCGTGGCCGAGTGGGTGGGATCGAAGACGATGTGGTCCAGAACATAATCATCACCGTCGCCGAGGTGCGCGAATAGGGCCCAGGAGTTGCCGCCGTCCTGCGAGACAAACAATTGCCCTGCGCTGGTGCCCAGCAGGATGTGGTTGGGATCGGCGGGGTCGTAGGCCAAACTGCGCACGTCGCCACCTTCGGGCCCGATCAGGCGCCATTCTGATGCATGGGATCCGATACTGAAGAGCAGGGCAACGCAGAAGAGGAGATTCACCAGGGACAACACAGTTTTACGCATAAGAAGAACAGACACCGAAAGAGCCATTTGTTAGATCATAACTCGGAGCAAGCGGTCTGTGTAGCTGCTAAAGCTACCAGTATCCGGACGGTAAAGTCCGCAGTTTGCCGCAGGTGACGACTCGCAAAAACTTGCGGCTAATCTACATTTGATGCGGGCATGGCAAGCGGCGCACCACGGAAATCTGGACCGGTACGGGTCCAGAAGGGAAGAAACAGCTTCGTCCCTCAAATAAGAAGCCGGTGAAAGCATTGCGCTCTCACCGGTGTTAGAGTTCCAGCCAAACTCACTTACTGGTTCGGCTTCGCCGCTGCCGTCTTGTGATGGTGCATGGGAGCCGCCGTCTTCGGTTTCGGATAGGCGTTCTCGCTTGGCGTCACCACCGACTCGTCAACTGGCGTTGTGCCTTGCAGTAGTGGAGCGCTGGCGGTGTCCGCGCCCTGCGGTACCCAGAAGATATCCGCGTCGTGGTCCTTGCCTGTGCCTTGGCGCACCTCGATACGGCTGGGGTCGATGCCCTGTTGCTGTACCAGGTAAGCCTTGGCGTTTACCGCACGTTGCGCAGCCAGATCCATCTTGTGTTTCTTCTTGCCAGTGCCAATGGTCGGCTGCGGTTCGCCATCGGCGTACCCGACGATGACCAGCTTCGCATTGGGTTCGTTCTTCAACGCGGAGGCGTCGTCGTCCAGAATGCCCTTGGCTTCGTTATCCACGCGCCACGGAATGTACTTCTGTTTCGGACGCTGTATGAACTGAATCGGCGTACGCGCACTTACCGACGGGGGTATAGGCTTACCCTCAACCGTGACCGTGGTGGTGCAGTTTCCGGTCAGCCCGCGCGAATCCGTCGCCGTGACGGTGACATTGATCGGCCCAGCTGAGGCGCCGGCAGTGTCAAGCGTCGCAGTTGTGCCATTTCCGCTAATCGTTCCGGTTGAAGCCGTGTACGAATAGCTGGAGATGGTCACGCCGGGATCCGGACTGGTCGCGCTCGCGCTGATGGTGGACGGAGTACCCGCCTGTACCGTGGTCGGATTGGCCGAGCAGCTCACCTGCGGCGGGTTCATCGGCTTCGCCTTAACGGTGAAGGCCGCGCTACACGTCGCCGAGTTCATCTTTCTCATCTTGGCATCGGTGAGTGTCGCGTTGGCGGTGTGGGAACCCGCGGATGCGCCGGTGGTGTCAATATGGGCCGACTGCGCATTCGCCGTATCGATCTTGCCGCCGTCGGTCGTCCAGGCATAAGTAATGGTGTGCTTCGGATTGAAGTTGGCGCCCGTCGCCGTAACCGTAACCGGCTCGCCTTCCGTCACTTCGTTAGGCTGGGCCGAGCAGGTTGCAGCCAACGCCGGGGAGTAGTAGGTGCCTAGGTTCACCACAAGGCCTGTTCCCAAGCGAATGCTGTTCCACTGCGGAGACCCAAAAAACGAAACGCTGGGTTTATAGTTACTGTAAATGTAATCCACCTGCGCCAGGCGGAGCGCGAACCTGTGGTTTATGTTCAGGTCGAAGCCGCCACCGAAGCCGGCTGCGGCCTGCCACTCATCGCGGCCCGACTGCACACTCGCCGTTATGTAAGTCGGGGGTGATATTCGGGCGGCGCCGACAAAACCCCGCACAAACGGAGAGAAGGTGTCGGTATGCCACTTGTACTGCAATCCTCCCAAAATATAACCCACGTCGGTATCTTCGTTGCCATGGAAGTGGCCGCTCCCGTCGACCAGGACGCCCAGATTGTGCCACGCGGGAAGGTAATATACGTTCGAGGCGTCAAAGCCCACCGGGATATCTGCGACTTTGTAACCAAAGTCAACACGCCCGTTAGGGTGGTACCAAGAATAACCGCCAAAGACTTCGTCTTTGGGCTGAATATCAGTTTGCGCTGTAGCAAGGACGCCCAGTAGACACAGCGCGAACGCCAGCGCAATCGATGAAGCAATAAGACGTGTCGGAACTACTCCAATACGAGTAGACATTCGCAATCCTCCGGAACTCTAGCAGTACGGCAACCAAAGTGGCCTAAATGAAATTCAGTTTCAATTGTGTCAGTACAAGTGCAGGCAATTATCCTGCTCGCGACCGCAACTGATTGTACAGCAACAAGCAAGATTAACAAAGCCTGTCTTGTTGTCGGCTGTTTTATTGTGGAAAAATGTTTACTGATTTTGTACCCTCCGGAACCACCAGCCTCGCCAGTGCAACTGCACGGTCTTGCCTCCGGAAGTCGGTACGAAGTCGTTTTCGGGTCGCTACACGATGCGGGCCTCGCGGCGCCGTTATAGGGTTTGGCAGCGGCCAAACCCAGCCCGTTCCGGGCCGGGGGGCGTCCGGGATTGCCATTTCCCGCCCTAGCAACCGGCATTGCCGATGGCTCCAACGGCCGGAACCACCGCGAATGGCGGCGACGCCTTTGGTCTAACCTGCAAAACGAACTCGCCAGAGAGTAGCCTTCGGTACCGATTCGGGAATCGTCATCAGAGACCGGTACGGATTGGGCAACAGGCCCACAAGTCTTGGCCCAGTCGTTTTGGTAACCCGTGTTCTGAAATCCGCTCTGCAAGCTACACGGTTCCAGCGAAAGTAGCTCGAAAGATGTTACTTTATTGGCGTTGGTGGTGATTGCGCCGCTTCCTGCTGAACCGGGCTGGTCGCATTTCGACCCAGAGCCGCTGGTTCGCATCTAAGCTCGTGTTTTATCGCCGGGCTGTAAGTTGTTACTCGAGTTGCAAGAGGCCCTGTTCCCCATGCTGCGTGAAAAAATCTTAATCGTTGAGGACGAGGAAAACGAGCGCACAGGTATGGCGGAACTGCTGCGGGCTTGGGGCTACGACACCGCAACCGCCGTGGACGGGGTTGAAGGTCTGGAAAAGGTCGGGTCGTGGAATCCGCAGATCGTGGTCACCGACCTGAAAATGCCGCGCATGGATGGCATGGAGCTGCTGCAGCAAATCGCAGCCCAACCGCAATCCGTCGCCGTCATCCTGCTCACCGCTCAAGGTAGCGTGGATGCCGCCGTCAACGCGATGAAGATCGGCGCCTTCGACTTTATCGAGAAGCCGGTGAATCCCACCCGGCTGCGCAACATTCTGCAGAATGCTTCGCGCATTCAGGGCACCGAGCGCGAACTGGAAGCCAGCCGCCGCAAACTGCGGGACGTCGGCGTACTGGGCTCGCTGGTTGGCCCCTCGAAGAAGATGCAGGAAGTGTTCCGCTTGATCGAGATGGTGGCGCCCAGCACGGCGTCGGTGCTCATCACGGGCGAGAGCGGTACCGGCAAGGAACTGGTGGCGCGCACCATCCACTCGCTCAGCAGCCGCAAGCCCAAACCATTTGTCGCCATCAACTGCGCCGCCATTCCCGAGACGTTGATCGAGAGCGAAATTTTCGGGCATGAAAAGGGCGCCTTCACGGGCGCGCTGGAACGCCGCACCGGCTGTTTCGAATTGGCGGAGGGCGGCTCATTGCTGCTCGATGAGATCGGCGAAATGCCGATTGGCACCCAGGCCAAATTGTTGCGGGTGCTGGAAGATCGCAAGCTGCGTCGCTTGGGCAGCAAGAGCGAGACTTCCGTTGACGTGCGCGTCCTTGCCGCCACCAACCAGCCTCCGGAAGAAGCGGTGGCGCGCGGCAGTTTACGCAACGATCTCTATTATCGGTTGAACGTCTTCAACATCCACTTGCCGCCACTGCGCGAGCACAAGGACGATCTGCCCGACCTGGTGCACTCGTTGCTCGCCGATATGAACGAAAAGCACAATCGCACCGTTGCCGGCATAAGCGATGCGGTGGCGAGCGCCTTCCACGCGCATGCCTGGCCCGGCAATGTTCGGGAATTGCGCAACACCCTCGAGCGCGCCGTCATCGTGTGCGACGGCGCGGTGATCGAACCCCGGCACTTGCCCCCGGGATTCGGCCATGTGGCCCCGCGCGCTCCTGTGCAGGAGGCCAATGCCGTGCGTCTGGGCGTGGGCACCACGGTGAACGAAGCCGAGCGCCTGCTCATCTTGAAAACTCTGGAAGCTACCAATAACAATAAGACGCGCGCTGCCGACATCCTCGGCATCAGCCTGAAGACTCTGCATAACAAGTTGAAGGAATACGGGGCCCAGGTTGCCAGCGAGGCCGCAAGCTGAGAAGAAGCAATTGGCACAGCTAGCAGCTAGCAATTAGCCGCCAGTACTTAGCTCTTAGCAACCCACGATTGGCGGCCTGCTCTGGCAAATCTCGCTTCTCCGCCGGTCCTCTGGCGAATAGGGAACGGCGAAACGCGAATTGCTAGCGGCTAATTGCTAGTTGCTAGTTGCTCCTTTACAATAATTATGCTTCCCGATGGCGGGCCGAAGGTCTGGCTCGCATCCACTCGCCGAAGTGGCGGAATTGGCAGACGCGCATGGTTCAGGTCCATGTACCCGCAAGGGTGTGGGGGTTCGAGTCCCTTCTTCGGCACCAGATTTTTCCCACCGACATATGAAATTACGCCAACTCATTGAAGAGGCCTGTGTCCTTGGCGGGTACAAAAGGAAGAAGGTCACAGCGGCCCTCGCCGAATACATCTAAAGGCGCCAGCAGATAGGCATTATCAAATTATTTGGCACGATCGACTATGACCCTGCCTATAATGCCGGAGCATACTGAATCGCCAGCAGCGTCTCGTCATCGGCGCGTTCCATCGTTCCACGGAATGCTGCCAACCGCTGCTTGCAGGCCTGCACCAGCTTCGCAGGACAGCACGTCGGATGCTGCTCCGCAATGAGCTTCCGCAAGGCTTCGACGCCATATTCCTCGCCATCGGCATTGCTGGCCTCGCTGATTCCGTCGGTGTACAGAACGACGGTATCGCCGGGCGACACGACGGCCCTCACCACATGCACTTGTTCGTCGGAGAAGAAGCCCAGCGGCTTGCAACTACTCTCAAACGTGATCACGCCCGATTTGCCAGCCAGCAATACCGGCAGGTGACCGGCGTTGGCCAGTTCCAGTTTACCGTGGTTCGAAGTACGCCCAAACGCCAGGGTGGCATATTGATTGGGCAGCGCGCTCTCGCGGAACAGGCGATTGGCGCGCACCATCAGTTCCTCAACCGGCAGGCGCAGCGGTATCAGCGAGCGGAAGACCGCACGCAAGTTCGAGGCAAGCATGGCGGCTGCGACACCCTTTCCGGAAACATCGGCCATGATGAAGTTGAGCTGGCCGTCGTCCTTGATCACGTCGCAATAATCGCCGCTCACCATTCCGGCGGGCTGATAAAGATAGGAAATCTCCCAGCCCGCGATGGCAACATCCGTCGGGGGCAACAATCCTTTCTGTATCTGCGCGGCCAGTTCCAGGTCGTACTCCAGCGCGCGCTGCTGCTTAGGGGTAAGGCACTCCAGGCAAACCCGAGCCAGCGGGTTTTCCATCATTACTTCGCTGGGAACCTCTCCCGCGCACACTTCGCATACGCCGAAAGAGCCATGTTCAATGCGATGCAGGGCGCTGTCCACTTCCGCCAGCAGGCGAAGCATTTGTTCGCTCTCGTGGCCGGCGAGCACGTCGCTCAGCCGCTCGCGCCCGGCCAGCAACTGCTCGCGGACGCTGTTCACGTAAGTCGTTTCTCCCATCGCCATGACTAACCACCTTCTACCGTTTAGGGGGTTATGGATAACTGCTGGATGCAGTCTTTTTTCGCCTGAGAGTTACGTTAGGCTTTGATTCCCGCGGGCGTCTCCCCGCTTCTTGCGCTCAAAGCGAATTCCATTTTCGATGACTAACGGCGCTTCGCGCCCACGTCATTCCCCGGCCGATTTGCACGTGTCCGCTATATGCTTGACGCTCTTTACTTCAATAGTCGCCTGCACTACCGCAGCGGACGCAACCCCCGCGGGAGTGGTGTCCAGAGTGCGGGTCCCGGGCTTACCGGTGATTTCGACCTGGTGGCCGATATGATGGGTCAGCAGCTTGGCGCCGCCTACAAGATGATGGATCGTGTTGGTGTCGTCGATGAGCGTGTATTGACCCTCAGAATGTCGCAGGCATCCTTCAATCGTTGTCAGGTCGGACGTCTTGTCGCTCGGCTTGCCCGCATCTTGCGCTGGCAAACAAACGGCAGAGACTATTAGCACCAGCGTCAGCATCACTGTCTTGCGCACAAAACCCTCCTTGCGGCTGCTTCTTGCAGCCTCTTTCACTGCAATAAACGTTCCACCACGTTATAACTTTCGGCCAGCGCCGAATCCAACGCAGCGGGATCCTTGCCGCCCGCCTCGGCCATATCAGGCCGCCCGCCGCCAGAGCCGCCGACCTTCTTCGCAACTTCGGCAATAACTTTGCCGGCCTGCACGCGCGACGTGAGGTCCTTGGTGACGCCCACGATGAGCGCGACCTTGCCATCGCTGACCGAGCCGAGCACCACCACACCCGAGCCCAGTTTGTTGCGCAGGTTGTCGATCAGCACTCGCAGTTGCGCACGTTCCAAATTGTCGGCTCGCGTGGCCAGCACCTTGACGCCCTTGATCTCGCGCACATTCTCCGCCGCCGACTGCACCGAGGTGGAAGCTGACTTCATGCGCGCCTGGTCGAGTTCTCTGCGCAGTTTTTTCAGCTCTTCCTCGCGGCGCTCCAGTTCCTGCTTCAGAGCGTCGGCAGGCGATTGATCGTCGCCGCCGCGCACCAACGTCGAGACAACGTTTTCAAGCTGATGATCTTTGCGGAAGTGGCGCAGCGAGCCTTCGCCGGTTACGGCCTCAAGCCGCCGCACGCCGCTCGAAACGCTGCCCTCTTTCAGGATCTTGATCAGCCCGATCTCGCCGGTCGCCGAGGTGTGCGTGCCCCCGCAAAGCTCGGTGGAGAAATCGCCAATGCGGATGACGCGCACCCGGTCGCCATACTTTTCGCCGAACAGCGCCATTGCGTGGTACTCGTTGACGGCGACGTCGATGGGCACGTCCTCGATCACCTCGACGCGGTCGTTGCGCAGCACCTCCCGGTTGGCGAGGTCTTCAATGTCCTGCAACTCTTCGTCGCCGAGCGAGGCGACGTGCGAGAAGTCAAAGCGCAAATGTGCGGGATCGACCAGCGAACCCGCCTGCTTCACGTGCTTGCCCAGCACCTCGCGCAGCGCCGCGTGCAGCAGGTGCGTGCCGGTGTGGTTGCGCATGGTGTCTTCTCGATAGGCCGCGTCAACTACACCTATAACTTGGTCTCCGGCTTTGATCGAATCAGGGCCGAAAATCCCCGGCCTCGGCCTTATCGTGAGAACGTTGACGCCTCGTATAGGAGCTTCACAACCGAGAACATCCGCAATTTCTCTACTACCGTTTTCTGACAACAGAACGCCACGGTCTCCGACTTGCCCTCCTGCTGTCGCGTAAAAAGGAGTCTCTTCAAGTACAAGGTGGAAGTCGCCGGGAAAGAACGCCTGTGGTACCAGGCTGTAAATCGCCCGTCCGCTGATTGTGCCTCTCGCGCTCGTGTCATGGCCGATATAAACAACCCTTGACCGGTGGCGCAGAATTTTATAGCCCACGAATGATAAGGAGACCGGCTCCCGAGCTGCATCTTGTGCGTCTGGAACGTGCTCGTACGGGCTTCTGCCCTCCGAAAGCATTTGGATATATCGGTCGGCAATTTGCTTTTCTGTACCCTTCCACGAAGCACGAGCGCGCCGCCGCTGCTCTTGCATGGCGGCATCGAAGCCAGCCTGATCGAACTCAATCCCCTGATCTCTAGCCGCATCGACCATGAAGTCAAGCGGCAAGCCAAAGGTGTCGTAGAGCTTGAAAGCTTTCTGGCCGGGGTAAGTGACTACTACCCCTTTCCGCCGAAGCAGACCAATCATCCTCTGCTGTGCAGAGGAGTGACTGGCTTCTAAGGGCAGATAGCCGGAAAGGTTCGCAAAGTTGAACTCATCGTCTGGCATGACTCCAGCTTCTTCGCGAGCATTGTGGATCGCCCAGTCGAAGTCGTCCTCAAGCTTCGTTAGCCCGACACTCATGGTGTGCTCAAAACGAATTTCTTCGGCGCGGATCACACGTAATACCGACGGAAGTGTTTCACCTAATTCAGGATAAGGAAATGTCTCACGATGCTTCTCGTATGGGCCACCTGCCAAAAGGGTGGCGACGGCGGTGGCCATGTTACTTAAGACATAGTAGTCACCGCCGAGCATTCGGGCATGGCGCATCGCACGGCGCATAATCTTGCGCAGGACGTATCCGCGCCATTCGTTGGACGGGATTACGCCATCGGAAATCAGGAACGTCGTAGCTCGTGCGTGATCGGCTATGACATTCAAGGAGGCCCTGACGCGCGGATCTGTGACTTCAAAGTTGCTGTAGTTTGCGCCGGGTAAATTGCAGAAAACCGCCGCACTCCGAATCAGCGGCACAAACAAATCCGTGTCGTAATTCGAGATCACACCCTGCATCACCGCCGTGACGCGCTCCAGGCCCGCGCCGGTGTCGATTGACGGCTTGGGTAGATTGTTCAAGCTGCTACTGGAGTCGCGTTCGTACTGCATGAAGACCAGATTCCAGAGCTCTACATACCGACCGCACTCGCAACCGAATTCGCAGTCGGTGTGCCCGGCATCGCTGGCCGCCACTCCCATGTCGTAATGGATCTCGCTGCACGGCCCGCAGGGACCGGTGTCACCCATCTGCCAGAAATTTTCTTTCGCACCGAAGGACCGAATGCGTTCGAGCGGCAGACCCTCTCTCTTGAAAATTTCCGTCCAGAGCCGTTCAGCTTCGCTGTCGCGCGGCACGAGGTCGGGCGATCCCGGTCCCGATCCCGATCCTTCAAAAAACGTCACGTACAGCTTGCCCTTCTCAATGCCGAACCACTCCGGCGAAGTGACCAGCTCCCACGCAAACGCGATGGCGTCCTCCTTGAAGTAGTCGCCAAAGCTGAAATTGCCTAGCATCTCGAAGAACGTGTGGTGGCGATTGGTGAAGCCGACGTTTTCCAGGTCGTTGTGCTTGCCGCCGGCGCGTACGCATTTCTGCGACGAGGTGGCCCGCGCGTACTCGCGCTTCTCGATGCCGAGGAAGACGTCCTTGAACTGGTTCATGCCGGCGTTGGTGAACAGCAGTGTGGGATCGTTGGCCGGAACCAGCGACGACGAGCGCACGATCTTGTGCCCGTGCTGCTCAAAATAGCGCAGGAACATGGACCGAACGTCGGAGCCGGAAAGCTTGCGGACAGGCATAGGGGATGTAGAAATTCTAACAGCAGTCAGGGGCAGCCAGTAGCCAGTTGCCGGCACTCAGCATTCAGCGGTCAGCCGTCGGCGTTCAGCCAGCCAAGGCTTTTCGCATCCGAAATTTGAGATTTGTCATCCTGAGCGGAGGTGGCGCCGGGGTTGCGCCGCCGGAGTCGAAGGATCTGCGGTTACCGCGCGCTGTGACCTGGCGCACAGATGCGCAGAGCGCCTGAGTGAAACGATGGCGATGTGAGAGAGCATCGCTACGCGACCTACATTCTCGCCAGCCGGTCGCACCAGTTCTACGTGGGTGTCACTAACAATCTCGAGAGGCGGATGCGGCAACACAGGGAACACGCCTTCGAGGGCTTTACTGCACGGTACAACGTTGACCGTTTGGTCTGGTACCAGATCTTCGGCGATATTCGCGATGCGATCGCGCGCGAGAAACAACTCAAGGGCTGGCGGAGAGAGAAGAAGATTCATTTGATCGAATCGGAGAACCCGACGTGGCAGGACTTGTCGGAAGAGTGGGGCAAGCCAATCACGCTGAAGGACATTATTCGCAGTTCCGGATAACCGCAGATCCTTCGACTCCGGCGGCGAAGCGCCGCCTCCGCTCAGGATGACAAAGTCAAGGGTTTGACGCCAAACATGTAGGACGTAGCGCTGAATCGTGAATGCTGGCGGCTGAATGCTGAATGCTGAATGCTGAATGCTACCCTCTAACCCCTGACCCCTGCTCCCTGACCCCTGACCCAGTGCCGTCCTTGTCAATTGACCATCGCCGCCATCCATCCCATAATCTGTGCTGACGAATTCTGCGGCTCACAAGGTGTCCCATGGTGCAGAAAAAAAGCGCAAAGTCTGGCCGTCCGTTCCAAACGGCGGGCGCTAAGTTGGACGACGTGTTTGGCGATGCGTCGAAACGTGTCGAAGAGGAAACTAAGACCCTCATCGCCTACATCAACAATGAACTAGTGCCCGCCATCCGCGAGCACTCCAGCACTGGGTTGCGCATCGCCAGCGAGAAGCTGAAGCAGGCGGCCGACATGATGGACGCCGGCAAGAAGCAGAAAAAGGGCTGACCACGCGAGTCCCGTCTCTCATCTTCGTGGGCGCGGCGCTGCTGCTGCTCTCGGCCTGCGGCGGGCACAAGACGGCGCGCGCGCATCCTGTTCCTCCTCCGCCCACCGTCCGTCCGACCGAACCTGCGCCGCCTTCTAGGACCGAAGCTAACGTCAGGCCAGCGCCGGTTCCGCGCGGCGCGAAGCCCATCTACGTGGAGACCGGACTGGCTAGTTGGTACGGACCTCCGTACCACCACCACCGCGGCGCCAACGGCGAGATTTACGACCAGAACGCGTTGACCGCGGCGCATCGCACGCTACCCATGAACTCGGTGGTGCGCGTGACCAACCAAACCACGGGACATGCCGTGGTGGTGCGCATCACCGATCGCGGGCCGTTCGTCGCAGACCGCATTATCGATTTGTCGCTGACGGCGGCCAAGGCCGTGGATGTTTGGCGGCCGGGCACGGCGGAAGTAAGAGTCGAGGTCCTGTCCGCGCCGGCGCCGATTGCCGAAGGCGGCCGTTGGTGCGTGCAGATCGGGGCGTTCCAGAGCGAGCGCGAAGCCCGCAAGCTGAAAGAGAAGCTGCAAGATCATTACGAAGGCGCCAATGTCGTCCAGTTCACCGGGCCCACGGGAGAGTGGGTGCGGCTGCGCCCTCCCGGCGACGACAAACGCCGGGCGCAGGAAGTCGCCAGCAAGACTCATGTGAAAGAGGGCGGAGTGTTTCTGGTCAGGCTGGACTAGCGGCGGTTGTCAGTAGCCAGTTACCAGTGGTCAGAAGTCAGCAACTGCCCGCCCAATAGGATTCCCCATCCAAGCAAAACTCCGTGTCCTCCGCGCCGGAGCCTGCCCTGAGCGAAGCCGAAGGGTGGTGAATGATTTTCGGTGAAGTCGAAGAGCTGCGGTTCTCTGACGAGCCGCACGCAAGGGAATCACGCCGCGCTTATACTTTCTCACCAATGAAGCCCAGCCATCCCGCAAGTGCGCCCGTAGCACGTGATCGCACCGCCATGGTGGCGCGGGGCCGGCGCCTGGAATATTTCACGATTGCCTGGAATGGCCTCGAAGCGGCGGTTGCGCTCGTCTCTGGGCTACTGGCCGGCAGCATCGCTCTGGTAGGCTTCGGCCTCGACTCGGTGATCGAAACCATCTCGGCGGGAATTCTGCTGTGGCGTCTGCGCGCCGAAGACCATCCGCTGCAGCGCGAGCGTACGGAACGCACGGCCCGTCGTCTGGTGGGAATCTGCTTTCTTGCGCTGGCAGTCTACGTGGCGGTGGAATCGCTTCGCGCGCTTTGGACCAAAGCCCAGCCAGAGCGCAGCATTCCCGGAATTCTGATCGCGCTGGCCGCGGTGGTGGTGATGCCACTGCTGGGCCGGGCCAAGCGTCGCGTGGCCGTGCAAATGGGCAGCGGCGCGCTTCATGCCGATTCGCGCCAAGCGGACTTCTGCGCTTATCTCTCCGCGATTCTGCTGGCCGGATTGCTGCTGCATATGGTGTTGGGCTGGTGGTGGGCCGATCCGGTTGCCGCGCTGGTCATGACGCCCATCATCGCGCGCGAGGGCGTGCAAGGATTGCGCGGCCAAGGTTGCGACGATGGCGACTGCGCACACTAGCATTCGTTGCCAAGATTTGGCTGCTGAATGCTGACGGTTAGAAGGCGGGTCCATTGCAGGTTGAACTTCACTCCAACCAGCCCACAAACGGCGCTACAATCTTTGCCAGCAGGCCTGCCGTGGCGCCGGAGGTATTGAACATGAGCCAGACCGTAACTCCCACTCGCAGCTTCGGATTTTTCCTCAACGGAAATTGGAGCACGCACGGTCGTGAGGTCGTGGTGACCTCACCGTACGATCACAGCGTGATTGCGGTGGTGTCGGAGGCGGAGCGCGACGACGTCGAGGTGGCCATCGAGTCGGCGGCGCGGGCCTTCGAGGTGACCCGCAAGATGACGTCGCATCAGCGGGCCAGCGCGTTGCGCAAGGTGGCCGACGGCATCACCACGCGGCGCGAGGAATTTGCCCGCACCATCTGCCAGGAAGCCGGCAAGCCCATCAAGACGTCGCGCATCGAGGTGGAGCGCGCCATCAATACCTTCCAGATTGCCGCCGAGGAAAGCACGCGCATCTATGGCGAGTACATCCCGCTGGACACGCTGGAATCGACCAGCGGACGATGGGGGCTGGTGCGGCGTTTTCCGCTGGGGCCGGTCTTCGCCATCACCCCATTTAATTTTCCCCTGAACCTGGTGGCCCACAAGGTGGCGCCGGCCATGGCCGCCGGTTGTCCGCTGATCTTGAAACCGGCGCCGCAAACGCCCATCTCGTCGCTGCTGCTGGCCGAGATTGTGCAGGAGTCGGGATGGCCCCAGGGCGCGTTCGCGGTCATGCCGCTGTCCAACGAAAACGCCGCCCTGCTGGTAGCTGATGACCGCATCAAGCTGCTCACCTTCACCGGCAGCGCGGCGGTGGGCTGGCAACTGAAGTCGCGCGCCGGCAAGAAGCGCGTCACCCTGGAGCTTGGCGGAAATGCCGGCGTCATCGTCCACAGCGATAGCGATCTCGGGCACGCGGCGCAGCGCTGTGTGGCCGGCGGCTTCTCCTACGCAGGACAGACATGCATTTCGGTACAACGTATCCTGGTGCACCAACCGGTATTCCATAAATTTACCGAGTTGCTGGTGCAGGGTGTTCGCAAATTGAAGACGGGCGATCCTATGCAGGAAAGCACTGACGTGCCTCCCCTCATCCGCGAGCAGGACGCGGTGCGCGCTGTCGAATGGACCGACGAGGCGGTGAAGGGCGGCGCCAAGCTGCTGTGCGGCGGCAAACGCAACCGGGCCATGGTCGAGCCCACCGTGCTCACCGGCACCAGCTCCGAAATGCGGGTCAACTGCGCCGAAGTTTTCGCGCCGGTGGTGACGGTCGAGCCTTACGAGTTTTTTCCCGAGGCGCTGCGCCAGATCAATAACTCGGCTTACGGGCTGCAAGCGGGGCTGTTCACGCGCGATGCCGGGCTCATCCAGATGGCGTTTGAGGAACTCGAAGTGGGCGGCGTCATCGCGGGCGATGTTCCCAGCTTCCGCGTGGACCAGATGCCCTATGGAGGAGTGAAAGATTCAGGTCTGGGTCGCGAAGGTCTCCGCTACTCGATTGAAGACATGACCGAACGCAGGCTGCTGGTGATGGCCGTGCGATAGGAGAGATGTAAATCAACCACAGAGGCACTGAGATCACAGAGAAGAATATTGTCACCACGGAGAACACGGAGGGCACGGCGAAGAAAAGACAATAAAAACTCCGTGGTCTCCGTGTCCTCAGTGGTGAAAGAGAATTCTTTTCTTCTCCGTCTCCCTGTGTCTCTGTGGTGAGTCATTCCAACGGTGTCCCTAGAAGACGTGCAGCTGCGAGCGCATCTTCTCCGCCATGTCCTGCACCAGGCGAATCTTGGCCACCACCTCGGCGGGGATGGCCGGCTGCCGCAACGCCAGCTCCGAGGTTAGCAGGATGCCGGTCACCTCGGCGCGCAGCTGGTTGCGCAACACCCGCTCCGCCAAGCCCATCGCCCATTGCTTCTCTTTCTCGGCCCGGCGCAAGGCAACCTGCGCCTCGCGCACCACCCGGTCACAATGGTGCAGCGCCAGGTTGACATAAATCGGCAGGGCGGTGCCGGCGTGATTCAGCAGGGTATCGAGGGCGCGGGAATCAGCCTCCAGCAGCGATTGATCGATCGCCAGGGCGTCGTATTCCGTGCTCTGCAGCCGCGCGACCGCCCGCGGCACTGAGTTGGTCACCTGGGTCGGCTGTCCGGTGCCCTGTTGCAGTGCGGCGGCGCATTCCTGGGCGCGAGAAGATGTGGTCACCAACAGGATCATAGCTTCCTCCCTGCCGCCGTTCGCCCGGCACACGTTGCCACTGGCGCCGGGGGCGGCGCTGATCAGTCCAACAGTCCTTGTTTCGGCTCTGGCTTCGCGCTCCTACGCGCCGCGTCGCGTGTAGGCCGGCGAACCTCAGGGTGCCGAGCCGTATTCCTTCAGTTTGCGATACAGCGTGGTTTTGCCGATGCCCAGACGGCGCGCCGCTTCCAGCTTGTCTCCCTGCAGCACTTCGATGGCGCGCAAGATGGCTTGCTTCTCCAACTCGGCGATGGGAGTAACCGCCTCCGGATCGGAAACCGGGATGGGCGGCCTGGCTTGCGCCTGGAAGTTGCGCAATTGGGTGGGCAGATCGGCAATGTGAATGGTGGGAAGAGAGCAGGTGGTGCAGGCGCGTTCCAGGCAATTTTCCAGCTCGCGCACGTTGCCCGGCCAATCATAATTCAGCATCAGCCGCAAAGCATCGTCTCCCACGCTGTGCTGCATCTGGGCGGCGCCGTTGATGCGCTCCATGACGTTGCCTATCAGCAAGGGGATGTCCTGCTTGCGTTCGCGCAGTGGAGGGATGCGCAGGGTCAGCACGTTCAGGCGGAAGTAGAGGTCGCGGCGGAAGGTCCCCTGCTGCACCGCCACATCGAGGTCGCGGTTGGTGGCGGCCAGGATACGCACGTTGATGGGTATGGCGCGGGTGCCGCCCACTGGACGCACTTCTTTTTCCTGAATGGCGCGTAACAGCTTGGCTTGCAGGTCCACCGGCAGCTCGCCCACTTCATCGAGAAACACCGTCCCGCCCTCGGCGGTGGCCAGCAATCCGTCTTTGGCCCGTACCGCGCCGGTAAAGGCGCCGCGCACGTAGCCGAACAGCTCGCTCTCGATCAGGGTGGGAACCAGCGCGCCGCAATCCACCGGAATAAAAGGACGGTCGCGGAAGGGCCCGCAGTAGTGAATGGAGCGCGCCACCAACTCTTTGCCGGTCCCACTTTCCCCCAGAATCAGCACGGGATGGGTGCTGTGCGCGGCCTTGGCGATAATGCGGTACAGCTTCTCCATCTCCGGCGCGTGCCCCACCAGGGAACCGAAGCCCCGCCTCGACTTCACCTGTTCCCGCAGCAGGCGGTTCTCAGCGGTGAGCTTCAGATGGGTTGCCGCCCGCTCCAGCAGCAGGCGTAGCTCCTCGAAGTTGAAGGGTTTCGTGACGTAATCGTAGGCGCCCAGTTTCATTGCCTGCACCGCCGATTGCACCGTGGCAAAGCCGGTCATCACAATCACCAGAGTATCGGGACGGCGTAGCTTGATCTCGCGCAAAACCTCCAGACCGCTGTTGCCCGGCAGACGAAGATCGAGCAGCACGACATCGGTGCTGCTGGTGTCGAGCGCCTGATAGACGTGTTCCGGGGTGTCCGCCACCCGTGTGTTAAACCCCAGCGAGTGAGCGACTTCCCGGCAAGACTCCCGCATCGAGCGCTCATCGTCGACGATTAACAGGTTCAGTCCATTGGTCTCGCAACTCGGTTCGCTAACTGCCACGGTATCAATGGCGTGCACGTGGGACATCCCTTCTTCGGCGAGCTCGCCCCCAAGTGGCGGCGCGGAATTGATTTGGGCCTTCGTACTCATTACCATCATCCCTTTTTGGGAAACGTACTAGTACAACCGTCACATGTCGATGTGAGTTCAACTTCCGGAGCTGAGCAAAAACCAGGAGCCGGGCGGGAATTCGTCCGGGGCGGCAGATTCTCCGCATTCCCGGAGTCAGCGCCCGGCTCCTGGGCCGTCACCGCATCGGTCAACCCCAGCCCGTCATCCTGCACACATCGCCTCTCTTGGTCTGCCGGATCCATTCCATCGGTTCCCAGCCGGCGTAGCAGGCACTTCATCAATTCACTGCCACGCTGCGCGCTGCGCTCGATTTCCAGCAGCGGCCGTTTCAACCGGCTGTAGGGAGGTAATTTCCATCCCAGCACCTGGGCGTTCATCAGCACGGCGGTAGTAGTGTTAGCCAGCTCGTGCACCAAGGCCGCGCAGCCGCCGCTGAGGGCCCGCGAGGAGCACGGATTTCCCGCATCGCACTCCTCGCGTCCTTGCCCGGCGGAGAACATCTGGCTGGTTTCGTCATCGGAGGCAATCGCAAGGTGACCAAGTTGGTTCGCCAAGGGTTTCGCTTGCTTTGCGCTGCCGATCGGATTATGGCTGGCCCGGTTCATGATCCAGAATCTCTTGTTGCCTTGCAACCGCATTTGTAGGGAGCACGGCTGCTGCCAAATTCCAGTCGCGCTTAGGGCGTTGATTCTTTTGGGAATATCCCGATCAGCGGAAAACCGGGAACACCGTCACCTTCTCTCTGGTTCCAGAATGAAACTCATTCCCGGCGGGTTAGCAGCCCAACTACCTCTCAGATCGGGACTTCGATGGTTTCCGGTTCGGGGAAAGAAGATGCGCCGGAAGTTCAAATCGGGAAGAGCGATTAGCCGTTGGCAGTTAGCACTCAGCACTTAGCTTGGCCACAGCCAAGTCCGACTCGCAATCGTGAAACACGGCGTTGCCTGATGCGATACCCGCCCACTCTAAGGGCCAGATCTTGGCCGCTCGTTGCTAATTGCTAGTTGTAAAATCGCGCACAGCATGTCCCCACGCACCATCTTTCACGTCGACATGGACGCCTTTTTCGTGTCGGTCGAAGAGCTATTCGACCCCGCGCTGAAAGGCAGGGCGGTGGTGGTTGGCGGGCGGCGCCACGAGCGCGGCGTGGTATCGGCGGCTTCCTACGAGGCGCGCAAGTTCGGCGTCCATTCGGCCATGCCGCTGCGCACAGCCGCCAAATTGTGCCCGCACGCCGTCTTCGTGGACGGACATCCCGAGCGCTATCGCGATTATTCCGCCAGGGTTTACCAGGTGCTCGACCGTTTTTCTCCCAAGCTGGAAATGGTTTCTATTGACGAGGCCTACGTGGACATGACCGGCACCGAGCGCCTGCACGGGCCGCCAATGCGCGCCGCCCATGCGCTGCACGGCGCCATGAAGGCGGAGACGCAACTGAATTGCTCCATCGGAATCGGCACCTCGCGACTGCTGGCCAAGATCTGCTCCGACCAGGCCAAGCCCAATGGCGTGCTGTGGATTGTGCCGGGCGGGGAAGCAGAATTTCTGGCGCCGCTGGATGTGCGCACGATCCCCGGCGTTGGCAAGGTCATGGAGAAGCGCCTGCTCGAACAGGGCATCCAGAAGATTGGCGATCTCGCCCGGCATGAGGAACGCTGGTTGGAGGCGAACTTTGGCGCCCTCGGCTTGGCGCTCGCCGGCAAGGCCCGCGGCCTGGACGCCGGCGCCTGGTTCGATAGCGATATTGGCGAAGACGACGGGCCGCGTTCCATCAGCCACGAGCACACCTACTCCACCGATATCGACGACGCGCAAGCCCTGGAAGCGACGCTGGCGAGGCTGGCGGAGATGGTGTGCCGCCGCCTGCGCGAACAGAAGCTGCACGCCCGCACTCTGCAATTGAAGCTGCGCTATTCCGATTTCCGCACCCTCACCCGCGCCCGCACTCTGGAGCAGCCCAGCTCGGTGGACGCGGAAGTGCTGGCGACAATCCGTGAACTCTTCCGCACAAACTGGAATGGCGGCGCGGTACGGCTGCTTGGTGTGTGCGCTTCGCACTTTGCGGACGAGAGCGAGCAGCTCAGCCTGGAAGGCAAGACCACGCATCAGAAGTGGAACCAGGCGCTCTCCGCCGCCGACCGAATGCGCGAGAAGTTCGGAGAGCACGCCGTCTCCATGGCGACGGGTATGAAGGCGCGCTTCCGCGAACGAACCCACGAGAACCCGGCTGGGTTGCCGGGGAGAAAGAAATGACCTCAACGGTTCATCACGGCGGAGGGTGAGACGTCTCACATCCTTCCCGGCAGAAAAGGATTATGTCTGTTGATGGGAAAAGGCCAGGCCATGGCGCCGCTGCCTGGAGAGGACGAAGTGCCCGGAACCCTGATCATCGGTTGTGGAAATCCCATGCGTGGAGATGACGCCATCGGCTGCCACGCCGCGCGCGTGTTGGAGCAGCATTTCTGGAACGACCCCGACGTGGAAGTGATCGCCGCCCAACAGCTCACCCCGGAGATGGTGGACGACATCTTGCAGCGCGACTTCGTGCTGTTTCTGGATGCCTCGTTTGGCGATCAACCCGGAACCATCCTGCGCACCACCGTTTCGCCGGAGCCTGGGCCCGGTGGCTTCAGTGATCATTTGACTCCCGCCTCGCTGCTCACCGCTGCCGAACAGCTTTACGGCGACGCTCCATTTGCCATGAGCATCACTATGGCAGGATGGTCATTCGATCTGGGGCAGAAGATGTCGCAGATTGCCACCCGTCGCATGCCCGACTTCATTCGCCTGGCGCAGGAGGCGGTCGAGGCCCATCGTCACCAGGTGCAAGCTCGGACCGCGGCAGGAATGAAATAGCGATTGGCGGTCGAAAATCATTCCCCACCCTTCGGCTTCACTCAGGGCAGGCTCCGGCACGAAGGACACGGAGTTTCTTGGTCAAGTGTTCTTCGTGATCTCTGCGATCTCCGTGGTTGATTTCCATTCCTACAGGCCTACGTAGCACTCGTGACGACAACCCTGGCGGAAATGTCAACACCTCTGCAACCACTTATTCCAGGTACGTCCGCGCCATAGGCCGCCACCACGGCCAATCGTGATAGCTTTGCTCGCCCCACACGTATAGCTCATGCCGGATGCCGCGCGCCTGCAGGATGGCTGCGAACGCTTCATTTTTGTTCCAGCACATGTCCCATTCGCCGGTGGCCAGCACCGTCCGCATATGGTTATAGCGCCAGCCGTCGGTGCAGTTTGCCAGATAATCGGGCGGGTTATTGAAGTACACGCCTTCGCTGTACCATCCGTCGAGGAAGCTCTTGACATCGAACGAGCCGCCCATGGTGACGCAGCCGGTGACCTTGTCGGGATGGCGGAAGGCGAAATTAACGGCATGATAAGCGCCGAAGCTGCAGCCGGTCACGATGGTACGCGGCGTCCAATTCTTGTTCCACATCAGCGGAAGCACGTCATTCAGAATGTAGCGCTCGTATTGCAGATGCCGTTGCAGGCGCCAGTAGGGATGCGCCTGCTGGTTATACCAGCTTTCGCTGTCCACGCTATCGACGCAGTAAATCTGTAGCTGTCCGGCCTCGATACGGTCGGCAACCGCGGCAACCATCTGGTTGTCTTCGTATTCAAAGTAACGTCCCATGGAAGTGGGGAAGACCAGGACTTTGGCGCCGGCATGGCCAAAGATCAGCAGTTCCATGTCGCGTTGCAGGTCGCGGGACCACCAACGATGATATTCACGATTCACGTTCTTTGAACCTCTTCCGTCTGAGATAGGGTTGGATCAGAACTGCATTTGGTAATCTAGGGAGCCACAATTCTACAGAATGACCACGGATCCGATCATAACTGACCCGCCGATTCCGCCAGCGCAGATGTCCAGCAGCCTGAAGTCGCGCCTGCGCCCGCATCAGCAGTTCCCCTCCGAACTGCTGGACGAGAAGCGCGACCTCATCGTTTACCTTCCGCCCTTGTACGAAGCTGAGCCCGACCGGCGCTATCCCACGCTGTACCTGCAGGACGGGCAGAACCTGTTCGACCCTGACACTTCCTTCATCCCCGGCAAGTATTGGCGTGTAGGCGAAACCGCGGACGAGTTAATTATGGCTGGAGCGATCGAGCCGCTGGTCATCGTCGGCATCTACAACACGGGTGAACGTCGTATCGACGAATACACCCCCATCGAAGACAAGCGGCTCGGTGGCGGGCAGGCCGATGCCTATGGCCGGATGCTGGTGGAAGAGCTGACGCCATTCGTCGACTACCATTACCGGACGCTTTCCGGCATCCAGAACTGCGGCCTCGGTGGATCATCGCTGGGGGGACTAGTTTCGATGTACCTGGCGTTGCGCTATAGCTCGGTGTTTGGCAAGCTCGCCGCGATGTCTCCGTCGGTGTGGTGGCGGAATCGGGCCATCCTGAAAACTGTCGCCCACATCAAAAGGAAACCCGACTTGCGTATCTGGCTCGATATCGGCACCAAGGAAAGCCAGCGAGCGCTGCCCGATGCACGCGCTCTGAGGACTGCCTTGGTCAACGAGGGATGGAAGCTCGGCGAAGACCTTTGCTACACCGAAGTCGAAGGCGGGGGCCACGACGAGATTGCCTGGTCGCAACGGGTCGCGCCTATGCTGCAGTTTCTGTTCCCGCCGCGAAAGTGAGATGGTGAAAGTTACTGGAACCATGATTTGGCTCCTCCGCACCGTAACCACCTTCCTCAACGCAACCGGCGGTCACGGTTCACGTACAATCTTCTGCTACGGCTTGAGGGCAAGGTGATCCATGGCGACCGACACGCCCGTTGCGACCATGAAGGGTTCTGTCCTGGGAGTCATTCTCCACGACGTCTGCGACGAGATCAGGCTCGAGCAACTGCGCGACATCCTGGGCGCGCGGCGGGTTGAGCCCAGCTTCAAACATGCCACTCCCGACTATGTGCGCTTCGAGAATCCCCCCGTCGTCGAGCGGCTGGAAGCAGTCGTATTGGCCAGCGGCGAGAAGCTGATTCCGCAGATCAAGTATTACGACTATGGCGTCATCAGTGTGCTGTTTGAATTGGGATTCGAGGCCGACTGGGAAACCCTGGTGCAACTGGCGGCCCGCTGGGTGCCGAGCCTGGAGCTGGAGCGTCAGGCGCAGCAGATCATTCGCGGCCGGCTCGATCGCATCGCGCCCGCCCTGGTGCATCTATACCGCGAATGGCTCAGCGAAGACTATTACGTTTTCACCCTGAGCGGAGTCCCCGGGCAGCCGCCCGGCTCCGAGCTGCTGACCCAACACGGGCCACAGATCGCCCAGATATTGCGCGGCGAACTCACCCCGCTCGGGCGCGGTGAAAACGATGACGTTCTGCAGGCCAGCCTTTCCTACTATCCCAACGACTTGGTCGTGATTGGATGGAATGCCGCGCTGGTTTATGACACCCCGGCGGGCGCCGAAACTTCGGTGCAGATCCTGGAGTACGTCAACTCGCAGTTGCTGGAGTTCCGCCACTATGACGAGCTGCTGACCCGCGAACTGGCCGGTGTCTATACCTCGCTGAAACACCGGGCGGGCTTCTGGCGGCGCTGGCAGATGCGTGGTGAGGCCTCTCGCCTGAACTCGGTGACCGTCGAAGTGACGGAACTGGTGGAGCGCTCCGACAACGCCATCAAGTTCGTCAGCGACATGTTTTCGGCGCGCCTTTACCGGCTGGCAGCCGCCAAGGTCGGGGTTCCGGAGTACAAGAACCTGGTCAAGGAGAAGCTTCGCACCGCCGAAGGACTGTATCGCTTTCTGGTTGATGAATTTCACCAAAGCCGCGGTTTCATCCTGGAATTGATGGTGGTGATCATCCTGATCATCGAATTGGTTTACCTTTTCCGGGGAAGGTACTAGGGTCGGGGCAAGAGAGGTCGATGATGAACTTGGTTGCGAGGGCGGAATTCGAGGCGGCGAGCCCGACGATACTTCCCAAAAGAGGAAACGTACGCTAGCACGTCTGCGAGGGCCCTGGCTGGCCTCGATCTCAAGGATGACCTCTCTGAAGGTCGTCCGCAGACCTCGCGTCGATCCTGGGGCCAACTACGAGCCCTAGCGACACTTTTATGGTCTATAGCATATCCCTAAGTAGGCCATATTGCTGCCGATAATATGGCATGTACATGCTATTCAGCGCGCATAATGAGCATTCCAAGGGAAATATCCCGCAAACCAGGGCGCCAAGCTCCGAAAGCGCATTCCCGATTAGTGATGGTGCATACCATCCATGCCCACAGGCAGGTTCGCCTCATTAAGATCTTTGCTGTCCCCGCAGCGCGGCGGACCGCCCAGCGGGTTGTAGTCGAAAAAATTGTGCGGCACCATTTCGAAGCCACTCCAGTGAACCAGGGTGATGCCGGTGCGACCGCCACTGCCCATCTGGTTGTCGGCATCGGTGGGCTCATGGTGGGTCGATCCGAAATACCACAGCACGATACCGTCGCCCGTTCCACCTAGCGGCTGGTTGTTCAGGTACTGCAGCAGATAACTGTTAGGGTTGTACCACGTGTAGAGCCAGTCGTTGTAGCCGGAGCCAGTACCGTCTTCGCCTGAATTATCGTTGGTGAGATTCTGGTCGTGCTGCGCGAAGGTTTCCTGGAAGTGACCGGTGCCCTGGGCATTGTAAGGGTAGAATTGGTAGCCCACCAGATGCCCGTAGTCGTTGGCTTGGGTTTGACTCTGGACGATGGGGCTGCTGAATTGCAGCGGATTCCAATCCGTGGTCTCCTCGTTGGGAATCGGCTGGAAGGAATCGGTAGCGATGTAGCCGTTCGCATCCTCGACGTGAACGAACTCTACCGCCTCATTGTCATCTCGTCCTAAGAGCTTGGTGCTCACCCTCCAAAGTCCGTTGTGAACATGGGGCTTCGAGGTAGCGCCGGGAAGATTGAAGCCGGTGGCGCCACTGCGGAAAGTAATGCGGCCGTCCTCATGGAAGGTGTACTCGATGATGTAGTCGTAGTTGAAGGCGTCGAAAACCGACCACACCACAACCTCCTGGATACGCCGCCGCACGCGGTTGCTACCCTCTTTGCACAACCATGCGATTCCCTCGTCGCGGCATTCGACCCCGACTTTGGGTACGCTATCGCGCACGTAGCCACTTCCCATCTGCGACCGAAAGTAGACCAGCGCGGCATTCTGCGCCGGCAGATCGGCGGGATCCATCTGGTCCATCCGGTTATTGCCGAACGACATGTCGTAGTAGGTCTCGCTGCGATCGTCGTAGGGAACGAACATCTCCGCCATCCCCGCGCGCTTGATGATGTATTGTGGCGAGCTGTACTGCGCCCCCTGGAGGGAAACATCGAGCGCCTGTGTGCCCTTCAAACCCATGTTCCGCAAGCCGAAGCGCCAGTGCGTATTAGGGTAGTCGATGCGCAGGTAAAGATCTTGGTGCAGGAATACGCCACCATCGGAATAGTCCTCTTCCGTAACCTGACAGCCGTTGCCGTTGATGATCACCCGATCGGTGGCTCGTGCGGGAGACACGCCGACCAGAAATGCCATCAAGGCCAGGCCACTGGCCGTAACTAATCGCGATCGTCTCATCCAAAGCTGACGAATCGCCCAGAAAATTGCGGTAATCGCCACGCCCGCGGACCTTAACGACAGCGTTGACGGCAGAGCCGTCGATTCCATTCGGAAAAATGAAACTGTGGCTGGAATTCTCATACCCGTATCCACCTCACTCCAATCGAGTGATGGCATACTAGTACGATTTTTTCTTTTGACAAGCAAATTCGTACGGCTGCTCGGTAAGTGATGGCTCGTCTGGTGCCCCAGACGCCGCCGAAGGATCCCTGAAGCCTGCGGAATATCGCAGATGGTTTAGCTCCAGCGGGTTGGCGCACACTCAGGATGACCGCAGGTAACTACCACGTGCTATACGCGGTGCCTTCGCTGGAGGTTTGATCGCTGCCGCTATGAACGTCGATAATCCCCGGCTCAGTCTGATCGGGAGACATGATGCTCTCGTCGGTGACCGGCACCCAGCTATCGCGTGAGTTGGTGAAGGGGTCCTTGGGAAGTTGCTTAAGATATTTAGCATCCACCAGGTCTTGCAAGGATTGCGGGGCCTTCTGCTTGTCGAGCGTGTACTGGTCGATCAGCGACCTCATGGTGTAGAGATCGTCGCGAAGCGCAGTCTCTTTGGCGTGCAGAATGGACGAGGAGTAATTCGGGATGGCGAGCGAGAGCAGGATGACGATGATGCTGATCACCACCATCAACTCGATCAAAGTAAAGCCGCGTTGTCGCCAGCGCCGGGTCATGACCGCATCCTAGGAAATTACCACGTCTTATACTTGGTGCCGTCCAAGCCGGTGCCTTCGGATTTGGTATACACGTCAAAAACGCTCTGCCCGCCCCAGGAATCCGAATCGGGATCATCCTGCATCGAGCGCAAACCCCATTCATCCTTGCCCGTCATGGGATCCACCGGGATACGCCGCAGGAAACGGATCTTCTTCCCGTTGGAGTCCACGCCCTTCACCAGGGTGTCGAGATCCGGGGGATATCCCTGGCTGTCCAGCTTGATCTGGAATGCGCCCCGGTCGGCGGCGTCCTTGTAGCGATCAATGGCATCGCGCATCTCCCACAGATCGCGGCGTAACTCGCGCTCTTTGTTGCGTTGCAGGGCGACACGCAACACGGGAGTGGCGACCGCGGTCAGGACCATCAGGATGGTCATGGCCACGATCAACTCGACCAGCGTGAAACCGGTTCTGCGGACCGCGCGAGGGGCCAAGGGCTGCGGCTGAAATGGCCCAGACTCAGGCACACTGCTTCTCGCAGCAGCAAGAACGCAATTGGAAAGATTAAGTGGCACCGCGCTCAGTTTAGTCCTTCTCGGGACTGATTCCGCAATCAACCGGCTATGTTGC
>PMAT01000117.1 GCA_003152695.1 Acidobacteriaceae bacterium | reverse complement strand
GTACGGAGTGCAGCCTTGCAGGGTGATCGACACACGCCACGTGGGCAGCGGTCTGCCCTTCACCGGAACCTTGAGTCCTCCGGTGGACGTGGTGGATACAGGATGCGCCACCTCGAGCTTGGCGCAGGCGTATGTCTTCAACGCGACGGTCGTGCCGGTTTCCAGCCTGGGCTACTTGACGCTGTGGCCGGACGGCACCGACCAGCCGCTGGTTTCGACGCTGAATGCGGCGGACGGGGCCCTCAGCAACAACATGGCAATCGTGCCCACCAACAACGGAAAGGTCGATGCCTTCGCGAATGGACTAACGCAATTGATTCTCGACATCTCCAGCTACTTCGCGCCGTAGTTGCATTTCCAGCTGGGTCAGAATGACGGGTTGCACGAAGCCTACTGATTGGTGGAGAGACGCCGAATTTTTCAGAAGGTACTACTCCGTCGAACGGATGCGGCGGTCAGGTACGAGCTGGAAGTCCTGTGTCACAAAACCGTAATCGCTATGCGACGTTCAGTCGCGCCCGGTTTGGGATATAGTGCTTGCAGCGGGTGAACCCTGGATCGGAAAAATCCCTCCCAAATAGTGTTCTCTCCCACCTCTAGCCTGGCGGAAAAGGATTAGCTTTGAAAACCTACAGCGCATGGAAAGTCGTCATCATCGTGGTCCTGATGTGTGCCGCATTCGCGATCAGCTCGTCAGCACAAACTCTGACGACAATCTACGACTTCTGTTCGCAGACGGGTTGTGCTGACGGCGGGTCCCCTTTCGGCGGCCTGGTGCAAGGCTCGGACGGGAATTTCTACGGCGCGGCGTCCAATTGGAACCTCGCTGGCTATGGCACGGTTTACAAACTTACCGCCAGCGGCACGTTCACGGTCCTGCACACCTTTACCGATGAGTCGGACGGAGCCGCGCCCTACGCCGGGCTTATCCAAACCACTGACGGAAATTTCTACGGAGTTACTATCACAGGGGGTGACCCCCACTCAAACTGCGGCACGGTCTATAAAGTCACTGCAAGTGGCACGCTAACCACCCTGCATGCCTTCGCGGGGCATCCGAACGATGGATGCGAGCCATATGGGCCACTGGTGCAAGCCACCGATGGGAACTTCTATGGGACAACCAACTACGGCGGAACCAGCAACAACTGCGGCATCTTCGGCTGTGGCACGGTCTTCAAAATCACGACTGGGGGAACCGTAACCATCCTATACTCCTTTTGCACGCAATCCGGCTGTCTCGACGGTTCCAGCCCTCAAGCCGGGCTGGTACAAGGCAGCGACGGGAACTTGTACGGCGCAACCTTCTATGGGGGGCCAAACTATGGGGGGCCAAATGGCTACGGAACGGTCTTCAAAATCACCACCTCGGGCACGCTGACCACGCTGCACAACTTCGACTTCACGGACGGCGCGGACCCTTCCGGAACCCTGGTGCAGCCCAGCGACGGCAACTTCTACGGGACAACCTTTGCGGGCGCCAACGGCGGCGGCACAGTTTTCAAGATGACTTCCAGCGGTACTTTGACCACGCTGCACAACTTCAACGGCACGGACGGCGCGAACCCTCAAGCCGGACTGGTGCAAGCCAGCGACGGAAGTTTCTACGGGACAACCACTGCGGGCGGCACCGGCGGCGGCGGCGACTTTGGTACGATCTTCGCCATCACTCCCGGCGGTACTTTGACCACGCTGTACAACTTCTGCTCACTGGGTGGGATAGACTGCACGGACGGCGCCTACCCTAAGGCCGGATTGATCCAAGCCAGCGACGGAAAACTATACGGCGTTACCTCTGAGGGCGGCAACGCCTCTGGTGCCGGCACCGCCTTCTCGTTGCAGGTCAATGAAGACACACTAACGGTCACGCTGGTTGGCGACGGGATCGTCACCAGCACCGACGGCTTCATCATCTGCCCCGGCATGTGCAGCCACATTTATCAGCACGACGCACAAGTCACGCTGAACGCCACGGCGGCGGGAGGCTGGGTCTTCAGCAATTGGACCGGCGCTTGTACGGGTACGGGCCCCTGCAATGTGACCATGTCGCAGGCCCAGTCGGTGGGCGCGACCTTCACCCAGCTCAGCTACACCTTGACCGTGACGGACACCGGCAATGGGACGGTCACCAGCGCCGACGGTTTCATCAACTGCCCCGGAACGTGCAGCCATCTCTATCTTTCCAACACCGAGGTGGCGCTGACCGCGAATCCCGCCCTGGGCTGGAGCCTGAACGCGTGGGGTGGGGCATGCAGCGGTGACAATCCCGCCTGCAATGTGACCATGACGGGTCCGGAATCGGTGAGTGCCACGTTTACCCAGAACAGTTACATGTTGACGGTATCGACCAGCGGCAGCGGAAGTGTTGCCAGCACGGACGGCTTCATCCATTGCCCCGGAACTTGCAGCCATACCTATCTGAGCCTTACGCAGGTAACGTTGAACGCCACGCCCGCCCAGGGGTGGGTGTTCGGCGGATGGAGTGGTGCGTGCCTAGGTACGGGTTCCTGCACAGTTACGATGACGCAAACTCTCGTGGTCGGCGCCGTGTTTTCAGAAGCGGAGCAATTTGTTCCGCTGAGTCAGCCGTGTCGCGCGGTGGATACGCGACCGAGCCAGGGCGGTGGCGGTCCGATTCAGGGCGGCACACACCAGGACTTCCCGATTTCCGGCGAGGGCAACTGCGCGACTCTGCCGAACGCGGCGGTTTATTCCACGAACGTCACGGTGGTTCCCGCGACCAGATCTCTGGGCTACTTGACGATCTGGCCTGCGGGAGAGCCGCAGCCGGTGGTTTCGACGTTGAACTCGGTGGATGGCCGCGTCAAGGCTGACGCTGCGATCGTGCCGGCGGGCACGGGCGGAGCCGTCAGTATTTACGTCACCGACACCACCAATGTGATCGTCGATGTGAACGGCTACTTCGCGCCGGTAACGGGATCCACGTTGGCGTTTTATCCGCTAGCGCCGTGTCGCGTCGCCGATACGCGCAAATCCAGTTTTCCCACAGGTCTGGGACCGCCGTCGCTGTCGGCCGGCCAGCCACGCGACTTCCCCATCCTGAATGCCACCAGTTGCAACATTCCTTCCACTGCGGCTGCTTACTCGCTGAACTTCACGGTCGTACCCAGCGGTACGCTCGGTTATTTGACGGTCTGGCCGACGGGTCAAACCCGGCCTACGGTTTCCACCTTGAACGACCTGCTTGGCCGGGTCATCGCCAATGCTGCGATCGTGGTGGCAGGCACGGGTAGTGAAGTATCGGCTTACGCGACCAATAACACCGATTTAGTCATCGACATTAATGGCTACTTCGCGCCAGCAGGAGCGGACGGACTGTCGCTCTATGCGGTGGCGCCTTGCCGGGTGCTCGATACGCGCCACGTCGGCAGCGGTCAGCCTTTCACGGGAATGTTGAACCCTCCGGTGGATGTAGTGAATTCACAATGTGGAGTCTCCAGCCTGGCGCAGGCGTATGTGTTCAATGCGACAGTCATCCCCGTGCACTCACTGGGCTACCTGACGCTGTGGCCTGACGGGGAGAACCAGCCGGTGGTCTCGACGCTGAACGCACAGGATGGATCGCTCACCAACAACATGGCGATTGTGCCGGCAGGCACGGCGGGCAAGGTTGACGCCTATGCCAACGGGCTCACCCAACTGATCTTGGACATCTCCAGCTACTTCGCACCATGAAGTGCAGGGCGGATTAGCGCCTCGGTGAAGAGAAGGCGGGATCGCTGTGAAGGTTTTGGAGGCCAGAGGATCCCACGACAGCCATCCTCAGGTGATATGGGTCACTGACAATGACCGTCGCAACCTCTACATTCCAGTCGTATTTGTCACGAGATGTTCCCTCGTGAAGCTACCCTAGCGAGTACTGTCTCTCGCTAAGACTATTGCGTAGAGGAGCTGGGGGCGATAGGCTACTGCCGTTTCAACCAGAGCTTGTATGCCTTCGGTCCTTGTGAGGGGAAGGATGAAGTCTTCGAGAGCGTTATTCTGTGCTGCTGCTGCATTTCTGTTCTGCACTTGCTGCTTGTTGATGTCCCAAGCTCTGCTGGCACAGGTGGCTTACCGCACCTTCCAGGCGCAACATCGTCCCCTACAGACTCAGGCGCCACAAAACGTCTCGCCGCAAAGCACCCAGACGGACATTAAGAACGGCATGGCAACCCGGCGGTTCCTAGGTTGGAAGTATGCCGCCAAGGCTGGGAAGAATTATCAGGCGCTCTTCAACAGGCCGCGAGCCGGAATAGCGCGCCCACGGATGAAAACACAGGTGACAGGCGCGATGGCTGCGCAGGTCAACAGCCCGTCGAGACGCCAACTTGGAGCACAGACATTCCCCGGACTCGCTTTCCGCGATAGCTTGCCATCAGGTTTCATTCCGACTGGTGTCGCGACCGGTGACTTTAATGGCGATGGGAACACTGATTGGGTGGTTTCCAATGCTGGAGACAACGATTTGTGGGTTTATCTGGGAAATGGCGACGGAACGGCGTCCATTCCCACGATCCTCAACCTCGTGGGGCTCGGCCCAGTAGCGGTGGCGACCGGCGACCTGCGTGGCGACGGCAAGATAGACATTGTTGTAGCTGAGGCGGACTCGGGCACGATCGAGGTATTTCTTGGGAATGGTGACGGAACCTTTGCGTCAGGCGGCGTTTACTCGCTGAACGGGATGCCAACCTTCGTAGTTCTGGCTGATTTCAACAGGGACGGAAAACTTGACGTCGCGGTGAGCCAGATCGGCCAGTCACCGATCGCGTTTCTCGCCGGCAACGGAGACGGCACCTTGAGCGCACCCGTATATGACACGTGGGGAGGCGGGTATCCACAGATCGGGACGCTTACCGCTATCGACGTTAATAATGATGGGAAGCTTGACTTGGTTTATTTCGACTCCAACTCTGGGGCGGGGCTTGCTCTCGGGCACGGCGACGGCACATTTTCTACCGGTATGATCGTGGCCGGTGACCCTGATTTTCAATACTTCGCCGCTACTGCAGGAGATGTTGATGAGGATGGTTGTGCTGACATCGTTCTCGTGGACGGATTCGCGTTGGCGGAGGTTTACAAGGGCAATTGTGATGGAACCTTCTCCCGAGTGCCGAATTATTTTGGAACTGGAGATATTGACGTAAGTGTGGCCCTCCGCGATGTCGATGGAGATGGCCACCTCGACATAGTAGCCGGCGGTGAATTCTTCGGAGACGTTTATGGAGACGATGCCGGGAATCTGCTATCCGTATTGAAGGGCGACGGTCATGGCGGATTTGCCGCGGCGAAGGTGTTCCGTGGCGATCCGGGGATGTATTCCTTGGCCTTCATCAATCTGACCGGCGGCTCCGTACCGTCCATCGTGGCGGCCAGTCAGGACGCGGATGACGTCACGATCTTCAAGAATGATGGTACCGCCGACTTCGGGCCGCCCCGAGGGCGCAGTATTGGCTACACCGGTGGAACAGCAAATTCGCCGTATGGTTATTTTTTGATAGCCGATCTCAACCAGGACCACCTTCCTGACTTGTTGACAGTTGAGGTGCCGCAATACGATCCGGGGATCTATCAGATCACTGCTGTTCTTAATCAGGGCAATGGGAAGTTTTCCGCTGCCATCCGCTCGCCCCTGTATCCAAGTTCCTACTACGTCCCTGGCGATTTCGCAGTTGGAGATTTCCGGAATACGGGCCGCCAGGACGTCATAGCTGTGGGTATGTCCTCGCCATTCCTTGCATTCGCTGCCAGCGATGGCGACGGCTCATTCGCTTCCCCGGTGGTCACTACACCGCCAGCCGCTGCGGGGCTGATCGGAGTGGGTGACTTCACCCGCGACGGCAAACTAGATTTCGTTGTCATGGGCGGTACCGGGAACGGACAACAAAGACAAGCGCTGACGGTGTTCCTGGGCAACGGCAATGGGACCTTTACGGCTCAGCCTACGATTCTGTGGGGTGGGCCCGATGATCGATGGCCGGTATCGGTATATGTGAGCGACTTCAATGGGGATGGCAAGCTTGACGTCTTGGTTTACCTGTATCTGAACCAGGTTCCGTATACCAGGAATGATATCTACGTGTTCTATGGCAAGGGAGACGGGACGTTTCAGCAACCAGTAAAGTTGTATAGCACTTCAGATCCCTTTACCCTCGTGGATGTTAATCACGATGGGATTCCTGACATCGTTACTTGCCGCTTCCCGCTGGCAGACTATCCGGGCAGGCTGACACCCGCAAGCACTTCGGTCATGTTGGGCACCGGTAGAGGCGGCTTTGGTCCGCCCACAACTTACCAGACCTATCCCGGCTATTCGCTGCTTCCTACTGTCAACGGTACGGAGTGGGGAGGCCAAGGTTATTGCACGGTTGGAGACTTCAATGGCGACGGGAACATTGACATCGGCGTTATGCAGTTCAATGGGTTCTGGCCAATCCACGCTTACCTCCAATTCCTGAGCGGTAATGGCGACGGGACCTTCACCCCCACCTACAATATCTATCCGTTTAAGAAAGCGAACGTACCACAGGAATTCTTCGACTTAACCGGTGACGGAAAGACAGATCTGATCGAGATGGACGCCATGACCTCGTCCTTCAATGTTATTCCAGGGACGACGGCGCAAGCCTTCCAGTTCGAGAACGTAACCGCGCCAATAACCGGCACCATCGGATCGGCACAGCTATCGCTGGATGTTCTGTCAACCTCCGACACCATGTTTACGCTGCAGGCAAGCGACCCGGGATTACAGGCGCCACCAACTGTGACAATCCCGGCAGGCGCCATCAGCCAACAGTTCACTTACACGGTTACCAACCAGGCAGATGTGCACAAGGTCTTCAAGATTACTGCGTCGCTGGGGTCTGAGCAGGAGTCTATGTACAACTTTGTGCTGACCGACCCTCGAGTGAACTCAGGGTTCAGGTTCAGTTTGTACTTTCGGTTCTGAACAGGAATCTGAACAGCCCCTGATTTCATGGGGGATTTTGATTTTGGGGAACTCTGGATACCCTCAGCGGGGTGCGAGAGAACGAGTGGACCAAACTGCTGGGGTGGCCAGGCTACCGCGTGTACCGGCACGAAATCGATGAGCATGGCAAGACCCTGAAGTTGTGGGTGCGGCGCAAGCGTGGGAACCGAAAGCTGGTATGTTCCGGCTGCGGGCGGAAGTTGACCGAAGCCTGCGACATCTATCAGCGGGAGGTGCGCGATCTGCCCTGGTCGGAGTATCGGGCGACGGTGGTGCTTGAGTTGTATCGGGTGCGCTGCCCGGACTGCGGCCTCAAGACGGAGAAGATAGCGCAGTTGCCCAGCAAGGCGCCGTTCAGCAAGCGCTTAGAAGAAGCGGTAGGGCTGGCCTGCGAGAGTGCAGCGGTGCGGCGGGTGGCACAGCAGTTTGGGCTGGCGGGGAGCACGGTGCGCGCCATCGATCTGCGGTATCTGGAGCGCTGGGCGGCGGCACGCAGGAAGCCGGCCTTGCGGCAGATGGGGGTGGACGAGATTCATCTGGGGAAGAAACAGAAGTTTCTCACCGTGGTAAGCAACCTGGAGACCGGAGAGCCGTTGTGGTTTGGCCGGGAACGGAAGAAGGAGACCCTAGACGAGTTCTTCGAAAAACAGTTGAGCAGCTTCCAACGTAGCGCGATCCGGGCGGCCTGTGTGGACATGTGGGAGCCGTACCGGCAAAGCCTCGAACAGTGGGTACCGAGGTGCCGGATCGTATATGACAAGTTTCATATCATGCAGCACGCGGGGGCGGCGGTGGATGAAGTGCGCCGGGCGGAGTTCTTTCGTAAGGGTGGTGCGGCGCGGGAGGTGGTAAAGGGAAAACGCTGGCTGCTGTTGTCACGCTGGGTCCATCTGAACACCCACAAGAAACGGCAACTCAATGAACTGTTCGCGCTGAATCGCCGGGTGATGAAGGCCTATCTGCTGAAAGAGAGTTTGGATCGACTGTGGAGTTACACCTATGAAGGGGCCATGCTGCGCTACCTGAAAAGCTGGATCGACCAGTTACGCTGGCAACGGCTGAAACCCATGGAGAAGTTGGCGCGGATGTTGCTGGATCACCTGGATGGCATCGTGAACTACTGCCGGATCAAGATACCGATGGGCGTGGTGGAAGCCGTCAACGGGAACATCAAAGCGCTGTTACGTCGTGGCCGGGGCTACCGCGATCTGAATTACCTGTTGCTGAAGGCACAGCGGCTGGCCGCCACCAAGACCGAATTCGTCGCTTTCCGGAAAGCCGCTTAAAATGCGCCTTTCGTCAGATTGTTGTGCAGAACCGTACTTTCAATCGCAGGTTACTCACGCCGGTTTGCCCACGTCCGACTATCAGCCTAGTTACGGCGTACTGCAGAATTACGAGACTACGCTGCAGTTTTCTTGCTCTGGCCTTCCCGTGGGCGCAACCTGCGATTTTACGCCGCCATCTGTGTCCCTTGCTCCCAATCAGTATGGGTTTGCATCGATGGTGATTCAGACCACGATGGACACTGCACCAGGGACTTATGATTTTCAGGCTATCGCCAGCGACAGCGACTCCAGCATCTATTTTCCAGCGACAGTTGTGATCTACCCTCCGGCTGGTTACTACGCCCTCAATGTGTCCGTCGACGGCACAGGGTCAGTGACCAGCACCGACGGATTTATCAATTGTCCCGGCACCTGCTCGCATTCCTATCTTCCTGGTATCCAGGTAACGCTGGAGGCGACTCCCGCCCAGGGAGGGGTGTTCGGCGGGTGGAGTGGGGCGTGTATCGGTACGGATTCCTGCACGGTTACGATGACGCAACCCCTTGTCGTAGGCGCCGTGTTTTCGCAAGCGGAGCAATTTGTGCCGCTGAGCCAGCCATGCCGTGCGGTGGATACTCGACCGCCGAGCGGCAACGGCCCGATTCCAGGTGGCACGTTCCAGAACTTCCCCATTTCCGGCGAGGGCGGTTGCGCGAGCCTGCCGTCCGCAGCCGTTTATTCCATGAACGTTACCGTGGTCCCATCGACCGGAACACTGGGCTACCTGACGATATGGCCTGCCGGTCAGCCACAGCCGGTGGTTTCGACGATGAACTCGGTGGATGGCCGGGTCAAGGCGAACGCTGCGATCGTGCCGGCGGGAAACAACGGAGCAGTCAGCATTTACGTCACGGACACGACCAATGTGATCGTTGATGTCAACGGCTACTTCGCGCCGCCAACGGGCTCTACGTTGGCCTTCTATCCTTTGCCACCGTGTCGCGTCGCCGATACGCGCAATTCTAACTTCCCCCCAGGTCTGGGGCCACCGTCGCTGGCAGCCGGTCAGGAACGGCAGTTCCCAATACTGAATGCCACGAGCTGCGACATTCCCTCCAGCGCAGCCGCGTACTCGCTGAACTTCACGGTCGTGCCGAGCGGCTCACTCGGTTACTTGACAGTCTGGCCGACTGGTCAAAACCGGCCTACGGTTTCAACCTTGAACGATCTTCTAGGCCGGGTCATCGCCAATGCTGCGATTGTGGTGGCGGGTACGGGCAGTAAAGTCTCGGCCTACGCGACCAATAACACCGATTTAGTCATCGACATCAATGGTTATTTTGCACCGGCCGGTCCGGGAGGACTGTCGCTGTATTCGACCGCGCCTTGCCGGGTGATCGACACGCGCCATTTCGGCAGCGGTGAGCCATTCATCGGAGTCTTGAATCCTCCGGTGACCGTAGTGGATTCACAGTGTGGGGTCTCCAGCCTGGCGCAGGCGTATGTCTTCAACGCCACGGTCATCCCGCCGGGAAGCTTGGGCTACCTGACGCTGTGGCCCGACGGCACCGATCGGCCTACAGTCTCGACGTTAAACGCCTCGGATGGCTCGATCACCAACAACATGGCGATCGTGCCCACCAACAACGGAAAGGTCGATGCCTATGCGTCGGGGCTCACCCAATTGATCCTCGACATCTCCAGCTACTTCGCACCGTAGGATGCTTCGAGTTGGCGCTGGGTGAGGTGGTTCGGCCGCGGCAGCAGGTTGTCGCGGCCGTTTCGCTGCAGCAGACCTGTTCCGCGTTGAGTGCACCACGGGCCCCTAACGTTATCGGAATGAGTTACTGCGTGACTGGCAACCATCGTGGTAACAGGCACGAGGGACGCTGGCGCGTTCGGCGCTTGCGCAGATGTGCATCGGGCGGCCTTCGGTGGCGCGTCCCATTGAATGGTTTAACAGTTGCGAAACTATGAAACTATGTTCCTGGGGACCGTTCGTCGAAAACAGCAGATCCCTCGCGGGAAGCCCGCTCGTGATGACAAACACTTAAAGAGCGGATCGCTCCTCCACCTGGGCTGCAATTGCCGTCGTCTTCCAGTTGCCGAGTGTCGTATGCTGCAAGGTTGCACCATGGAGTCTGCGCGCATCGCCGAGTTGCTGGCGCCGTTCACCGGCGGAGAGACGCTGGCGCCGCGGCTGCTGGAGGCGCTGCTGCGCTATCTCGATCTGCTGCTGCGCTGGAATGCGCGGGTGAACCTGACGGCGGTCCGCGATCCGGAGAAGATCGTGACCCGGCACTTCGGCGAGTCGCTGTTTGCGGCGCGGATCCTGCTGCGCGGAGGCCGCCGGGGCGAGGTGGCGGCGACACTGGTGGATGTCGGCTCGGGGGCGGGCTTCCCTGGACTTCCCATGAAGCTGTTCGCGCCCCAGCTGGAGCTGACGCTGATTGAAGCGCACAACAAGAAGACGGTTTTTCTGCGGGAGGTGGTGCGGAGTCTCGGACTCGACCGCGCGGAGGTGTTCTGCGGGCGCGCCGAGCAGTGGGCGAAAACCGCTGACCTGGTGACGCTGCGCGGCGTCGAGCAATTCGAGCGGGCCTTGCCAGTGGCGGCAAAACTGGTCGCCGAAGATGGCAGGCTGGGTTTGCTCATCGGTGCCGGGCAGGTTTCGATCGCGCAGGAAGTGCTGGGCGAGCAATGGCGTTGTTCGGAGCCGGCAGTGGTGCCGCTCAGCGAGGCACGAGTGGTTCTGGCGGCAGAACGGGATGGGTAGCAGATTGGCTGACGCTATGATGGCTTTACTGCAAAGTGGTAACCAGTACCGCATAGGCGCTAAATTTGTCGCTATGAGTGGGAATGTATTTGGAATTAGTTTGGCAATTTTTGTCAGAAATGGGAATACAGCCAAGATTGCGACCAAGAAGGACGTGGAGATTGTGACCGCCTTGGCTGACCAGTCTGATGGCAAGAAGTCTTGGAGCTAGGGTGTCGGCTCTTGAAAAAATGCCAGTGTGCTGAAGACTTTTGGCTTGGAACGTTTGCACCACAGCCGCCTGCTAAAGGGCTAGGCCACCCGCTGGATTGAAAGTTTAGCTCGCGGAAAATGTTCCACGTGGAACATTTTGCAAGCGCCTACCCAAAAAACGACGCATTGCCCTTCGTGCTGTTCGAACGAATGTTCCACGTGGAACATTTTCCTCCCGCGCCTGCTGCAGTTACCCACAACCCTACACCCTATCTACCATCCGCCTAATCAGCATCTTCCGCCGTCCCATCCGAGTCTTGCACAGCTTTTCCAACGAAAATTTCCTCGCCGCCCCCCTCCGTCATTGCCGACCACCCTCGCCGCGTTCTAAGCTTCTTGAGTCAGCCTCACCTGCACAATCATGGGACGCATCATCGCAGTCACCAACCAGAAGGGCGGAGTCGGCAAGACCACGACCGCCATCAACCTGGCGGCGTCGTTCGCCTCCCTCGGCGCCCGCACGCTGCTGGTCGATTGCGACCCGCAGTCCAACGCCTCCAGCGGCCTCGGCTTCCTCCGCGATCCCGCCCGCCACAGCACCTACCAAGTCATCATGGGCGAGATCCCGGCGCAGCAGGCGACGCTCCCCACCGAGCTCGACCACCTCCGCATGATCCCCGCGCACAAGAACCTGCTCGGCGCCAACATTGAGCTGGTTCCCCTCGAGCTCCGCGAGTACCGCCTGCGCAACGCCTTGCAACCGCTGCGCGACGAGTTCCAATTCATCGTGATCGACTGCCCGCCGGCGCTCGACCTGCTCACGCTCAACGCGCTGGTCGCCGCCGACACCGTGCTCATTCCCATGCAGGCCGAGTACTTCGCCCTCGAGGGCGTCACCGAACTGCTCGACACCATCGACCGCATTCGCGTCGAGCTCAACCCCAGCCTGGCGGTCGAGGGCGTGGTGCTCACCATGTTCGACGAGCGCACCAACCTGGCGCAGTCGGTGGCCGCCGAGCTGCGCAGCTTCTTCGGCGACCTGATGTGCGAGACCGCCATCCCGCGCAACATCCGACTCGCCGAGGCCCCCAGCCACGGCAAGCCGGCGCTGCTGTACGATCCCCACGCGCGCGGCGCCGAGGCCTACCTGAAGCTGGCCGAGGAGATCATGGAGCGGGTGGCGAATCCGCGCCAACCGTCGGAAGAGCCCGCCCAGCCCAGCGATTAGCGGGACCAGTCACGATTACGGTCGGCGCTACATACCACATTGTGGGATATACCACATTGTGGGATATACAGCCGTAATGGGTCGCGGAAACTAAAAGAGTGTCATTCCCGGTAAGGTTTAGGATTTACCCAAACCCCAGCCCGCAGGGCGGCACAAGAATAGCCCAGGACGTAAGTCCTGGGTAAGCGTTCATAAGGAACCCGGAGTCCCGCAGGGACGGCACCAGACAACACACGCCGAAAGCTCACAATTTCCTTCGCCAATCCACCCCATCGCACGTACCCTATAACCTGGACCATGCAGCCACTCAACCTGAAGCCCTCGCACAAGCTGGTCAAGAGCTACTACGAGACGCTCGGCAATTACGGACAACTCAGCATTGACCACGAAATGGCCGTGCGGAGCGCCTTCCAGAACCTGCTCGCCGGCTGCGGCCAGAAGTTCCACTGGACGCTGGTCCCTGAGTACTCGTTCAGCCGGCCCAAGCAAACCCCCATCCGCATTGACGGCGCCCTGCTCGACACCTTCAAGCTGCCTCGCGGCTACTGGGAGGCCAAGGACGAGCACGACGATCTTGACAAAGAAATTCGCGCCAAGCTCGACAAGGGTTATCCCCGCAACAACATCATCTTCCAAGCGCCCAGGCGCGCGGTGCTCTACCAGCACGGGGTGCGTCAGGGGCTGAACGAGGACATTGGCGATAGCGCCAACCTGGTCGAGCTGTTGAAAGTGTTCTTCGGTTATCGCGAGCCGCACTACGAAGAATGGGACGCCGCGGTCGCCGACTTTAAAGGCTACATCCCGCAGATCGCCGCCGCCGTAAAAGAGAAGATCGAAAACCAGCGTCGCACCAATCCCGCCTTCGTCCAGCGCTTCGACGCGTTCTACGAACTCTGCCGCCAGTCCATCAATCCCAACCTCTCGGTCGAAGCGGTCGAAACCATGCTCATTCAGCACCTGCTGACGGAGCGCATCTTCCGCCGCATCTTCGATAATGCCGACTTCACCCGCCGCAACGTCATCGCGGTCGAGATCGAAAAGATCATCGACTCCATGACCGCCAGGGAATTCAGCCGCGATTCGTTGTTGAAGGACCTCGACCGTTTCTACAAGGCCATCGAGTTGGCCGCCGAGACCATTGAGGACTACAGCCAGAAACAGCAGTTCCTGAATTCAGTTTACGAGCAGTTCTTCCAGGGCTATTCGCCGAAAGAAGCTGACACGCACGGCATCGTCTATACGCCGCAGCCCATCGTGGACTTCATGGTGCGCAGCGTGGAAGACATTCTTAAGAAGGAATTCGGCCGCTCGCTCAGCGATAAGGACGTGCATATCCTTGATCCGTTCGTCGGCACCGGCAATTTCATCACCCGCGTGATGAAGGAGATCAAGACCAGCGCCCTGCCCTACAAATACGAGAGCGAACTGCACTGCAACGAGGTCATGCTGCTGCCGTACTACGTTGCCAGCATGAACATCGAGCACGAGTATCTGGAGCGCACCGGCGAGTACAAAGCGTTCCCGGGGATTTGCCTGGTGGACACATTCGAACTGGCCGAGCCGGAGCAAAGCAAGCTGTCATTCATGAGCGAAGAGAACACAGCACGCGTAAGGCGGCAGAAGGAATCGCCGATCTTCGTGGCTATTGGGAACCCGCCTTACAACGTAGGCCAGACAAATGAAAACGATGCGAACAAAAATCGCAAGTATAACGTTGTAGACAAGCGGCTTGCCGAGACGTATGGAAGGGCGTCTCGTGCTTCCAGCACTACCAAGCTAGCGGACGTTTATGTGAAGGCTATCCGCTGGGCCTCGGATCGGGTGGGAAGAGAAGGTATTGTGGCGCTTGTCACTAATAACGGGTTCATTCATAAGCGAGTATTCGACGGAATGAGGAAGTGTCTGTCGTTCGACTTTGCGTCAATCTACCTGATGGACCTGGGTGGAGACGTTAGGGAGAACCCGAAACTCTCGGGGACGACTCACAATGTCTTTGGAATTCAGCCGGGCGTCAGCATCAACCTGTTCGTACTCAAGCCCGGATCGCAGGCACACAGGATCTACTATGCTCGATTGGATGAGTATTGGCGAAAAGAACAGAAGTTAGATTTCCTTGCGGAAAAAGGTTCGGTATTGAAGGTGCAGTGGCAGGTAGTGTTGCCGCTGGGCGACGGCACGTGGCTCACAAAGGGCTTGGTCGATGACTTCCAAGGCTTCCCTCCGCTGACCTCCGAGCTGCCAGAAAGCATATTCGAAGTTCACAGCATGGGGGTGAATACCAACCGAGACTCGTGGGCGGTCAACTTCAGCGAAGCGCGCCTCGCTGAGAATATCGAAAGGACCCTCACGACCTACAATCGCGAACGCGTCCGCTGGCATGCGAGTCCCCGTAGGAACCTCGATGAGTTTCTCACCGACGACTCTAAAGAGATCAAGTGGAGCAGTAGCCTTAAGGCATTCCTCGAATCAAACGTTGCCGGGGAATTCAGCTTGTCGGACGTACGTATCGCCGAGTATCGCCCCTTCACACAGGAGAACCTTTATTTCAACCAACTCCTGACCCACAGACGAGCACGCCTTCGACTTATTTTCCCCACGCGAAAAGAAGACGGTCAAAACGTGACGATCTGCGTCCCGGGTCCAGGCAATCGACAAAGCTTTGGCGCCTTCGCTACGAAATTTCACTGCTGTCCGGTTAAA
>PMAT01000022.1 GCA_003152695.1 Acidobacteriaceae bacterium | reverse complement strand
GGCGGCACACGCCGTTCTTCAAGGGCTACCGGCCGCAGTTTTACTTCCGCACCACCGACGTGACGGGAGTGGCGAGTTTGCCGGCGGGCACGGAGATGGTGATGCCGGGCGATAATGTGAGCTTGGAGATTGAGCTGATCACGCCGGTGGCGATGGAGAAGGGCTTGCGGTTCGCGATTCGCGAAGGCGGACGCACCGTGGGCGCCGGCACCATCACCGAGATTATTGCGTAGTTTTACGGGCGCGACGCGTACCGCCGCGCTCATTCACAAACCGCGGCACAAGCCGCAGGGCAGGTTGCGGAGACGCACACTGCCTCAACCGAGATCTTTGAGAGAAACTAACGTGATTGGCAAAGAACGAATCCGAATCCGGCTGAAAGCATACGACTATCGCGTTCTCGACCAGTCCACCGGCGAAATCGTCGATACGGCGAAGCGCACTGGGGCGCAAATTGCGGGACCGATCCCCTTGCCCACGGTGAAGAACAAGTATTGCGTGTTGCGTTCGCCTCACGTGGACAAGAAATCGCGCGAGCAGTTTGAAATTCGTACTCACAAGCGCCTGCTCGACATTCTCGAGCCCACGCAGCAAACCGTGGACGCGCTGATGAAACTTGAGCTTCCCGCCGGCGTCGATGTCGAGATCAAGGCGTTCGGCAAGGAACATAGGTAGCAAGAAGCAGTTAGCAACTAGCAATTAGCAATTGGTTTTCAGCTAAAGGCTAAATGCTAACGGCTAAGTGCGATGGATAACAGTTGAGGACAAGCATATGGCAGTGAGTGGAATTCTGGGAAAAAAGGTCGGCATGACGCAGCTCTTCGATGACAAGGGTGATGTCCACCCCGTCACCGTGCTGCAGGCTGGTCCGTGCTTTGTGACGCAGCGCAAGACAGTCGCCAAAGACGGCTATGAGGCCGCCCAGATCGGGCTGGTGGAGTTCGTGAAGGAGTCGCGCCTGACGCAGCCAATGAAGGGCCACTTCGCCAAGCACAACCTTCCGCCGATGCGTTTCCTGCGCGAGGTACCGATTATCGTCGATGCCGACAATCAGGATGGCTCCAAGGTTGGCGACAAGGTTCTGGTCGACATTTTTGACGGGGACAAGTTTGTGGATGTGGTCGCGACCAGCAAGGGCCGTGGTTTCGCGGGCGTGGTGAAGCGCCACAAGTTTGCCGGCGGCGCCGCTTCGCATGGTTCCATGTTTCAGATCACCGGTTCGATTGGTTCGTCCGCCTTCCCGTCGCGCGTGTTTAAGGGCATGCGCATGTCGGGGCACATGGGCGTCGATCGCGTAACGGTTCGTAACCTGCGCGTGCTGGGCGTAGACAGGGACGAGAACCTGCTGGTAGTCGAGGGCGCGGTGCCAGGGCCGAAGGACGGTTACGTAATGATCGCGAAGGCCAAGAAGCCGCCCAGAGAGCGTCGTGGATTTAGCGGCACCGGTACAGTCGATCCGTTGAAGGCGTCGAAGCGCCAGGCGGCGAAGAAGAAATAGGGGCTAGTGGTCAGTGTCTGACAACTGACAACTGGATTTGGAAGAGACTATGGCGACGATTGATGTAGTAAATCTCGGCGGCGAAAAGGTAGGTTCCTTCGAACTGGCCGACGAAGTATTCGGCGCGGTGAATGAGGACCTGTTATGGGAAGCGGTGAAGCACTATCGCGCCGGGCAACGTGCGGGCACCCACGCCACCAAGAACAAGAAGCTGGTGAGCGGCGCGGGTAAGAAGCTGTGGAAGCAGAAGGGCACCGGGCGCGCACGTGTGGGCTCCATTCGCTCACCGCTGTGGCGGCACGGCGGAACAGTCCACGGACCGCAGCCCCGCTCCTACGATTACGCTTTCCCACGCAAAAAGCTGCTGGGCGCGTTGCGCTCCGCATTGGCGGCCAAGCTGGCAGATGGCAAGCTGGTCGTTGTGGAGAGCTTCGAGGTAAAGGAACCGAAAAGCAAAGAGTTCCGCAAGACGCTGCACAAGTTGAACGCGAAAGGGACGACCTTGCTGGTGGAAAGCACGTCCAGCGAGAATCATAACCTTCATCTGAGTTCACGCAATCTTGCAGGCGTGGAACTGCTGGCGGGCAACCAGGTGCATCCCTATCACCTGCTTCGCTACGAAACCACAATCTTCGCTCGCCCGGCGTTGGAGAAGTTGCAGAACTCCCTGAAGGCTGCGGCGCCCAAGCGCAAGCACGCGGAGGTGGCGTAATGAAATCGGCATATCAGGTCCTGCGCCGCCCGGTTATTACCGAAAAGGGTTTGGGGGTAAAGGAAACCGAAGCGACCCTGGTCTTCGAAGTTTCCCTGAAGGCGACCAAGACAGAGATCAAGCAGGCGGTGCAAAGCATTTTCAAGGTGAAAGTGGATTCGGTGCGCACCGCGACTTTTGAAGGCAAAGAGCGCCGGCGCGGCAAGTTTACGGGATATCGCCCCGACTGGAAGAAAGCTTACGTGCGGTTGAAGGCGGGCGAGAAGATGCCCGAATACGCCGAAAACCTCTAGTGAGTGGCGAGTGCCTAGTGGTTAGTGGCTGGAAGCAATTGAGAAACGAGTAGACACATGGCTATCAAAACCTACAGACCGGTTACTCCGTCGCGGCGGTTCACTACGAGCACGGTCAACGATGACCTGACGACGAACCGTCCGTACAAGCCGCTGACCGAGCCCAAGCAGCGCACCGGCGGACGCCGCAATTCCGGCGATCTGACCATCTGGCACCACGGCGGGGGACACAAGCGCAAGCTGCGCATCATCGACTTCAAGCGCGACAAGTTCGGAATTCCCGCCACCGTCGCCTCCATCGAGTACGATCCCAACCGCTCGGCGCGTATCGCTCTGCTCAATTACGCCGATGGCGAGAAGCGCTACATCGTGTATCCGGTGGGACTGCAGGTGGGCGCCAAGATCGTCAGCGGTCCCGAGGCCGACATCCTGGTGGGTAATGCGCTGCCGTTGCGCAACATTCCTCCCGGCACCACGGTCCACAATGTGGAGTTGAAGCCCGGCAAGGGCGCGCAGATGGCGCGCTCGGCTGGGGCGCAAGCTCAGTTGGTCGCTAAAGAAGGGGACTACGCGCTACTCAAGCTGCCTTCCGGCGAAACCCGCAAGGTACTGGTCGATTGCATGGCCACCGTGGGGCAGGTTGGCAATATCGATCATGAAAACATTTCCATCGGCAAGGCCGGCCGCACGCGCTGGCTGGGAATTCGCCCCACGAACCGGGGTGTGGTCATGAACCCAGTCGATCACCCACACGGTGGCGGTGAAGGCAAGACCAGCGGCGGACGTCATCCGGTGACCCCGTGGGGCAAGCCGACGCGTGGCTACAAGACTCGCAACAACAAGCGGACCGACAAGTTCATTGTTAACCGCAGACAGAAGTAGGACTGAGACGATATGGCACGTTCAACAAAAAAAGGCGCGTTCATCGATTCGCACCTGCAGGCCAAGATTGACGGCATGAACGCACGCAACGAGAAGAAGGTTGTGCGCACCTGGTCGCGCCGCTCCACTGTGATTCCCGAGATGGTGGGACACACCCTGGCGGTGCATAACGGCAAGAAATTTATTCCGGTGTATGTGACCGAGAACATGGTCGGGCACAAACTGGGCGAATTCAGCATGACCCGCAACTTCAAGGGGCACTCGGTCAGAGCTGCGACGGAAACCGCAGCCAAGCCCGCTCCTCCGGCGAGATAAGGAAAATGACATGGAATTCACCGCCAAACTGAATTACGTGCGAGTCTCGCCGCAGAAGGTGCGCCTGGTATTGGACCTGATCAAGGGCCGCCGGGTGGAAGAGGCGCTGGACACGCTGCTGTATGCCAAGAAGGGCATTGCCCCAAAGCTGTATAAACTTCTGCGCTCGGCCGTCGAGAATGCCAACTACGCGAGTGCGGAAAAAGGTTTGGACATCGATGTCGACCGGCTGTACGTGACGCGCGCCGTGGCCAACGATGGGCCGCGCATGAAGCGTATTCGTCCGGCCCCGATGGGCCGCGCCTATCACTATCAGCGGCGTATCTCGCATGTGGAGATTGCCCTGGAGGAGAAGGCGGGTCGCAATGGTGATGCCGGATTGGTGCAGACGGTGCAGGAAGGCGCGCCAGCCAAGAAGCCGGTCAGGAAAGTCGTGAAGAAAGCGCCTGTCAAGAAGAAGGCTGCGGCCAAGAAACCTGAAGCTAAGAAGCCGGCGGCTAAGAAGCCGGCCAAGAAGAAAAAGAAGTAGAGATTGAAAAAAGCGGCGATGCCAGAGTGCGATCGCCGCGGAGAAGAAACAGATTATGGGACAGAAAGTCCATCCATACGGATTTCGCCTCGGCGTTACCAAGCCCTGGAAGTCGCGCTGGTTCGTGGTGCGCGACTACGACAAGCTTCTGCTGGAAGACGTGAAGCTGAAGGCCGAGCTGAAGGAAAAGCTGAAGTCGGCGGGCGTTAGCTCCATCGAGATCGAGCGTCCTGGCAACAAGCTGCGCATCATCATCCGCACCGCGCGTCCGGGTATCATCATCGGCCGCAAGGGAACGGAAATCGACAAGCTGAAGCAGGACATCCAGAAGCGCACCAATCGTGATGTCTTTGTCGATATTCAGGAAGTGCACAAGCCGGAGCTCGACGCGCAACTCGTGGCCGAGAACATTTCGCTGCAACTGGAGAAGCGTGTGGGATTCCGGCGCGCCATGCGCAAAGCCGTGGATTCGGCGCTGCGCTTCGGCTGCAAGGGAATTAAGGTCCGCGTTAGCGGCCGGCTGAATGGCAACGAAATCGCCCGCTCCGAGTGGTACCTGCAAGGCCGGCTGCCGCTGCACACTCTGCGTGCCGACATCGATTACGGCTTTGCCGAGGCCCATACCACCTACGGCATCATCGGCGTGAAGTGCTGGGTCTACAAGGGCGAGATCTTCAAAGAACGCAAGCGCGAACCGCAGGGCGTACAAAGCGGAGCGTTTTAACAGCAGTAGCCAGTTGCCAGTTGTCAGAAAAAGGGCAACGAACCATGGTTACTGAGAACTGACAACTGATTACTGGGAACTGAACTTATGTTGATGCCAAAGAAAGTGAAGTATCGGAAGCAGCAGCGCGGCCGGATGACTGGCAAAGCCTGGCGCGGTGGCGAGCTGTCGTTCGGCGACTTCGGCTTGAAGGTCATGGAGCCGGGTTGGATCACCGATCGGCAGATCGAGGCCAGCCGCGTGGCCATGACCCGCTTCGTAAAACGCGGCGGGAAAATTTGGATCCGGCTGTTCCCGGACAAGCCCGTCACCAAGAAGCCGGCTGAAACCCGTATGGGCAAAGGCAAGGGAGCTCCGGACCATTGGGTAGCTGTAGTGCGTCCGGGCAAGATCCTGTTTGAAATGGAAGGGGTATCGGTCAGCGATGCCACTGAGGCGATGCGGTTGGCGTCGCACAAGCTGCCGCTTCGGACCAAGTTCGTGCAGCGCGAAGGCGTGCACTAACAAGCAGTTGCCAGTGGTCAGTTGTCAGTTCTCAAAAAGAGACGCGACGAGACATAACTGGTAATTGATACGAACAGAAAGGTAGGTCGGTTGCGAGTCAGTGGTACTGACAACTGATAGCTGACAACTGACAACTGGGTTTAACGATGGATGTAAACAAAATTCGTAATTTGACCGATATCGAACTGGCCCATCAGCAGCGAGAACTGTCCGACCAGCTCTTCAAGATGAAGTTTCAGTTGAAGATGGGACAGACCGAGAGCCTGAAGAAAATCCGCGAGCTGAAGAAGGACATCGCTCGCGTGCAGACAGTGTTGCGCCAGAAAGAGCTGGCGGGCGGTAACGGGCTATCTGCAAGCGCAAGTAATCCTGTGAAGAATACAGTGACGGCAAAGAAGGCGGCCAGCAAGAAGGCTGCGACGGAGAAAAAGTAACATGGCCGAAACAACAGCAACCAGCACGGCAAAAACCCCCGGCCGTCGCAAGACCCTGATTGGCGAAGTGGTCTCCACCAAGATGGCCAAGACCATCGTGATCGAAGTTCGGCGGCAGAAGGCCCACCCGTTCTACAAGCGCGTGGTGGCCCGCAGCAAGAAGTTCTACGCCCACGACGAGGATGGCACGGCGCATCTTGGCGACTTCGTAAAGATTGAAGAGACCCGTCCGCTCTCCAAGTTGAAGCGGTGGCAGTTGAAGGAAATTGTGCAGCGCGCGGCGTTGGTAGCGGCCGTCGAGGAGCAACCGGCGAGTTAACTCGGTGGCATTGGCTCCGCCTCGGTGGTGGAGCAAGGAGACAAGATTATGGCAGTGATGATGAGATCCATGCTCGACGTCGCCGACAACTCCGGTGCGCGCAAGCTGCAGATGATTCTGCCGCTGGGCGGTTCCACCGGCCTGGTCGCCCATTTGGGTGACGTGGTTACGGCCTCCGTGAAGGAAGCCTCTCCCGACGGCACCGCCAAGAAGGGCACGGTGGTGAAGGCCGTGATTGTGCGCACTCGCAAAGAGCATCGCCGCCGTGATGGCACCTACATCCGCTTCGATCAGAATGCGGCGGTGTTGATCAATGACGTGCATGAGCCGGTTGGAACGCGCGTGTTCGGGCCGGTGGCCCGTGAGTTGCGCGAGAAGAAGTTCTTGAAGATTGTTTCCCTGGCGCCGGAAGTGCTGTAGCCAGTTCTCGGTTGCCAGTCGGTCAGTAGAGAAGCGACTAGCTAATTGCCAAGCGCTAAGGCCATCTGATAGTTGCTAAGAGGATTGAACAGAAATGCAGAAGAGCGTAGATATTCGCCGCAACGATCAGGTGCGGGTGATTACCGGTCGCGACAAGGGCAAGGAAGGCCGCGTGCTCCGCGTCATGCCGGACGAATCCAAGGTGCTGGTGGAGCACGTGATGATGGTGAAAAAGNNAACATCAAGGGCGGCATCGCGGAGCAGGAGAGCCCGATTTCCATCAGCAACGTGATGCTGATGTGCAGCTCATGCGCGCGCCCAGTACGGGTGGGTCATGAGAAACACGGCGACCGCCACTCTCGCGTATGCAAGAACTGCGGGACGACGTTGGAGAAGTAGTCCGTAGCCGTTGGCATTTAGCCCTTTTGCTAAGTGCTGAATTGAACTCCTCACGAACCGGTGGCAGTAACAAACCGAAACCGTGAGAAAGGTAGAAGCAGGGAATGGCAGACGAAAAGAAACCGAAGGCGCCGCAGGCGGGTGCAGAAGGAAAGCCGCAGGGCAAGCCCCAGGCAAAGAAGGCGAAGCCTGCGCAGGCCGAAGTAGCGGCGGAGGTGGCATCGGGCAAACCGGCGCGGCCGAAGGCGACCAATCGCCAGACCGCCCGCATGCGCGATCGCTATTACAAGGATGTATTGCCGGCGCTCATGAAAGAGTTCGACCTCGACAACCCCATGGCGGCTCCCAAGCTGGAAAAGATCATCGTGAATATGGGAGTGGGCGAGGCGACGCAAAACGCCAAGCTGATCGATCCGGCGGTGGGCGAAGTTGGCCAGATCACTGGGCAGAAGCCGGTGATTACGCGGGCGCGCAAGTCCATCGCGGCCTTCAAGGTGCGCGAAGGGATGCCCATCGGCGTGATGGTTACGCTGCGCGGCGACCGCATGTACGAATTTTTCGACCGCCTGGTGAACGTGGCGCTGCCGCGGGTTCGCGACTTCCGCGGAGTGCCGACCAAGTCCTTCGACGGGCGCGGCAATTTCACGTTGGGCGTGCGCGACCAGTTGATCTTTCCGGAGATCGATTACGCCAAGGTCGAAAAGCTGAAGGGCATGAACATTACGATTGTGACCTCGGCGGGCACCGACGACCAGGCGCGGGCCTTGTTGAAGCATATGGGCATGCCGTTTAGGCAGTAGCCAGTTGCCAGTTGTCAGTGGGTAGCAACTCGCGAAGAGCGAATAGCGAAAGGCGAAGAGCGTAAAGGAAACAATGGCGAAGACATCCAGTATTGCCAAGGCGAACAAGAAGCCCAAATTCCCGGTCCGGCAGCACAATCGCTGCCATATCTGCGGACGTCCGCGCGCCTTTCTGCGCAAGTTCGGTATCTGCCGTCTGTGCTTCCGCGGTCTGGCCCTGAAGGGCGAGATTCCCGGGGTCATGAAGTCGAGTTGGTAGGGCAGTGGCGAGTAGTTGGTGGAGAGTGGTTAGGTAGTCCGTCGCGGCTGGTTCTTTCCCCAGCGTTGATGAAGCGCTGGCGCGAACAGTTCGTGCGAAAGCTAACGAGCGACGATTTGAGGAGATATACAGCATGAGTTTGACCGATCCGGTCTCAGATTTTTTGACCCGCGTTCGCAATGCCATCAAGGCGCGGCACCAGAAGGTGGACGTTCCGCATTCCAAGCTGAAGGTGGAGATGGCCCGCATCCTGAAGGAAGAGGGCTACATCGCCAACTTTAAGGCGACTGAAGAAGAGGGCCGCAAGGTCCTGCGGGTGTACTTGAAGTACAGCCCGGACAACGCGTCGCCAATTTCGGACTTGAAGCGAGTTTCGCGTCCCGGTTGCCGCGTGTATGTCGGACACACGGAGATTCCGCGCGTGCTCGGCGGCCTTGGGATCAGCATTCTGACGACTCCCCGGGGCGTGATGACCGGACGCCAGGCGCGCAAAGAAGGCATTGGCGGAGAGGTCCTGTGCGAGATTTACTAGCACTGAGAGCGCTTCCGAGCGCGCGAAAAGCAGGTCTCCCTCGACTCGGTTGCCGCGGTGACCTCGCTCGGGATGACAACAGTTTTTAGGTATTTGCTAAGAGCTAATTGCTAAAGGCTAATTTATGTCAAGAATTGGAAAGAAGCCGATTCCGTTGCCCAAGGGCGTCACTTACGCCGTAGAAGGCAACACGGTCCGGGTGAAGGGGCCGAAGGGTGAAGTCACGACCCACATGCCGGCTGGCGTCAAACTGGAACAGAACGATGGGCACCTCCTGGTGGTTCGCGAAGACGACTCCAAGGCTGCGGTGCACGGACTGGTGCGCGCTCTGGTCAACAATTCGGTGGAAGGTGTCACCCGAGGCTGGACCAAGGAACTGGACATCGTCGGGATTGGCTACCGTGCGGAAATGAAGGGCAAAACCACAGTAGTGTTCACCCTGGGATATTCCCACCTGATCGAGTACCCGCTGCCGGCGGGCATCGAAGTGACTGTCGATCCCAAGCAGACGCACCTCGTCGTTAGTGGTATTGACCGGCAGAAGGTGGGATTCGTTGCTGCCGAGATGCGCAGCCTTCGTCCCCCTGATCCGTACAAGAACAAGGGCGTGCGCTATAGCAATGAGCGCCTGAAGAAGAAGGTCGGAAAGACCGGAGCGAAGTAACAGTAGTCAGTTGCCAGTTGTCAGTTAGGGAATTGGCGACTCGGCAACGAGCGAAAAGCGAAGAGCCAGGGGCGGAGAGCGATTCATGACGGGATGGCGCAGGAGCGCACCGTTACCCGGTTCAGAAACCCGGGATGAGGAAGAGAGACAATGATCACGAAGTCTTCAAAGGATCAAACGCGGCAGAAGGTTCACTCCCGAATTCGCAAGAAAGTTCTGGGTACGGCGGAGCGTCCGCGGCTGAACGTCTATCGATCGGTGAACCACATTTACGCTCAGGTAATCGACGACACGCAGGGTGTGACTCTGGTCTCGGCGACCTCAGTGAAGAAAGTCGGCAAGGGCGAGAAACGTCCGACGGGCGGCAATGTGGGTTCGGCGAAAGATGTAGGCAAGATGATCGCCGAGCGCGCCAAGCAGAAGGGCATCGAGAAGGTGGTCTTCGATCGCGGTGGATATCTTTACCACGGACGCATCAAGGCGCTGGCCGATGCCGCACGGGAAGCGGGACTGAAGTTCTAAACGCGGGGGTTAGTGGTCAGTGGTTAGTTTTACCTGCTGCCAACCAGCGAAAGGCGAAAGCAGGTCCCTCGATTTGCTTCACTCGCTCGGGATGACAGGATTTGAAGGCGTGATTGCCATAGGGCGCCGACGCCAGGAGACACAACGCGAATGCCAACAGTAAAGAAAAAGCTTGACGCCGGTCAGTATCAACTGAAGGACCAGGTGGTCTCGATCAACCGTGTCACCAAAGTGGTCAAAGGCGGCAAGAACTTGTCGTTTGCGGCGCTGGTGGTGGTGGGCGATCCGAGCTCGGCCGTGGTGGGATACGGATCCGGTAAAGCGAAAGAAGTTCCGCAGGCGATCCGCAAGGGAATCGAAGCGGCCAAGAAGAACCTGCTGCGCGTGAACCTGACGCAGACCTCGATTCCTCACCAGGTGCTGGGTCGTTACGGCGCAGGCATGGTGATGCTGAAGCCGGCTCCCGAAGGCACCGGCGTCATTGCTGGCGGCGCAGTCCGCGCGGTCATGACCTCGGCGGGAATCCAGAACGTGCTGACCAAGTCCATCGGTACCACCAACCCGCACAACGTGATCAAAGCCACGTTTAACGCGCTATCCCGTCTGCGCGACCGCAAAGATGTGGCCAGCGCGCGCGGTAAGACGGTCGAGGAGCTTTAACTATGGCCCGTATTCGTAAGAAGGCACAGGCAACGCCAGCAAAGGCGGGCGCGAAGCTGCAGCTCAAATGGGTGCGTTCGGCAATTGCAGCCCCGGTCAAACACAAACTGGTGGTCAAGGGATTGGGTTTCACGCGGTTGAATCAGGTAGTGGAGCGTGAGGACACTCCTTCGATACGTGGAATGGTGGCCAAGGTCCCGCACCTGGTAGAGATCGTGAAATAACAGTTGCCAGGAGCCGGTTGCCAGATGGCAGTTGCGGCAACGTGCGACCAGCGATAGCAATTAGAATATCGTCAGAAGACAGGTACAAAATGAATCTCAGCAATTTACGGGCACCCCGAAAAGCGTCGGAGAATAAGAAGCGTGTCGGCCGCGGTATGGGCTCGGGTATGGGAAAGACATCCACCCGGGGCCACAAAGGCCAGAGGTCACGTAGCGGTTCGCGCATGATGCGCGGTTTCGAGGGTGGCCAGATGCCGCTGCATCGCCGCCTGCCGAAGCGCGGCTTCACCAACATCTTTCGAGTCGAGTATGAAGTAGTCAACCTGGAACGGCTGGCAGGCTTGGGCGAGAGCGAGATCACGCCAGAATTGCTGCGCAAAGTCGGCGTTGTCACCTCCAAAAATACGCTGGTGAAGGTGCTCGGTCAGGGCGAGTTGTCCAAGGCGATCACGGTACACGCGCACAAGTTTTCCAAGTCGGCCCAGGAAAAGATTGAAAAAGCTGGCGGCACAATCAAAGTTGTCAGCAGTCAGTAGCCAGAACTGATAGCTACTACTGGCAACTGACTACTGGCAACTGGTTACTGGCAACTGAGGTTTTCGTTCCATGCTTGAGAAGTTGGCCAACGTATTTCGCGTTCCCGATCTGCGCAAGCGCATCTTGTTCACGCTTGGGCTGCTGGCGGTTTATCGCTTCGGCGGACACATTCCCACGCCCGGTATCAACGCCGATCTGCTGTCACAGTTCTTCGACCAGAATCGCGGCACCTTCCTTGGCTTCGTCGATCTATTCAGCGGCGGTCAGTTGCGCCGCCTGACGATCTTCGCCCTTGGCATCATGCCGTACATTACCGCGTCCATCATTCTGCAGTTGATGACGGTGGTGTACGAGCCGCTGGCCAAGCTGCAGAAGGAAGGAGAACTGGGGCGCAAGAAGATCACCCAGTGGACCCGTTACCTCACCCTGTTGCTGAGTGCCGTGCAGTCGCTGGGCATTGCGATCACACTGGAGCGCCAAACGATAAGCGGAGGCACCGCCTTCGTCAACAACCCGGGCGTCGGCTTCGTGCTGATGACCATGTTGACGCTGACCACGGGCAGCGTCTTCATCATGTGGCTGGGCGAACAGATCACGGAGCGCGGTGTCGGCAACGGCATGTCCCTGCTGATCTTTGCCGGTATCGTGGTTGGCCTGCCGCGCGGCGTGATGGATTTGTACGAGAAAGCGGCATCCCAGGCGTGGGGGGCATTCACCGTTCCTGCCATGCTGCTGCTGGTTGTGCTGATGGTCGCGGTAGTCGCGTTCATTGTGTTTGTCGAACGCAGTGAGCGCCGCATTCCCGTGCAGTACGCCAAGCGGGTGGTCGGCCGCAAGATCATGGGCGGGCAGTCAACCCATCTTCCCCTGCGGGTGAACTCTGGCGGCGTCATGCCGGTCATCTTTGCATCGTCGGTGTTGACCTTGCCGCAGACCGCGGGCGCACTGTTCAAAGACAACCGCTACTTCGGACCCATGCTGCGCGCGTTATCCTGGGGCGAGCCCCTGTATACGCTGCTGTATGCGGTGGGAATCATCTTCTTTGCCTACTTCTACGTGTCCATCGTCTTTAACCCGACTGAGGTTGCCGACAACATGCGGAAGTACGGCGGCTTCATTCCGGGGATTCGGCCGGGTGCGCGGACGGCCAACTATATTAACGATATTCTGACGCGCATCACCTTGGTCGGCGCGTTTTACCTGATTCTGATCTCCTTCATTCCTGAATGGATGATCACGGGCATTCACCTCAATCACCTGTATGGCCCCGTCGGAGCATTCTTCGAGCATTTGCCGACATGGGTGACCAACGGTCTGGGCGTGAACTTCTACTTTGGCGGCACCTCGCTGCTGATCGTCGTGGGCGTGGCCATGGACACCGTCAACCAGGTCGAGTCGCAATTAGTGATGCGCCATTATGAAGGTTTCACCCCGCGTAGCGGACGCATTCGCGGGCGCAGGGCGACGTGGTAAAGAGCAGTGGTTAGTGGTTAGTGGATAGTGCATAGACAGTGGCGAGTGGGGGCGAATTTTTCTATCCTCTAGTCACTATCCACTGGCCAGTGCAGTTCGAAGCTACCGGGAGGCTTCGGCCCGCCTCGGTGGGCGAGAAAGGGCCTGAGGTTCGGGCTCAAGGTACGAGGCATGGAAGTGCAGACTTCCTCGGCAGTGGGCGTTAAGACAAACCAACAGGTAGTCGGTCCCATTGTGCTGTTGGGGCCGCCGGGTGCCGGCAAAGGAACGCAGGCGAAGCTGATCGCTGAAACCTACGGCATCCCCCAGATCTCGACGGGAGATATCTTGCGGGACAACGTGGCCCGAAAGACCGAATTGGGCGTAAAGGCCAAGGAGATCATGGCACGCGGCGACCTGGTTCCCGACGAACTGGTTTGCGGTATGGTCGCTGACCGTCTGATGCAAGCGGATTGCGTACGCGGGTTCATTCTGGATGGCTTTCCGCGCACCGTGCGGCAGGCCGAGTGGTTGGATACGCAGTTGGAAAAAATGCGGGCAGGCAAGGACGGTAAGGGGCAGCAGGCGTGCGCGCCGCCGGTTGTGATCCGCTTGGTGGTGGAGTATAATCAGTTGTTGCAACGGCTTACCGGGCGTCGTTCGTGTCCCACCTGCGGACTGATTTACAACGTCTATTACCAGCCTCCCAAGATCCAAGGCATCTGTGATGTCGATGGTACGCCCTTAGTGACGCGTCGGGACGATACAGAAGAAGTTATCACCGAACGCCTGAAAGCCTATGAGCAGCTTACCCTGCCCCTGGTGGAATATTACGGTGCTCGGGGCCGATTGATCGAAGTGAACGGCGACCAGCCAGTGGAAGCGGTAATGGCGCAAACGTTCAAAGCGATAGAGAATGTCAATCGTTTGTAAGTCGGGCTCGGAAATTGACAAGATGCGCCGTAGTGGGCGCATCGTCCGCCAAGTGCTTGAGGCCGCACGAGAAGCGGTTGCGCCTGGGGTTTCAACCATGGATCTGGAGCGCGTTGCCGAGCGCACGATCCGGGATTTAGGGGCCAAACCTGCATTCAAGGGGTATTACGACTATCCCTGCGTGCTATGCACATCGGTGAATGACGAGATTGTGCATGGTATTCCGTCGGCACGGCGGATGCTGAAGGCCGGAGACATTGTTTCCATTGATTGTGGCGTCGTGCTGAATGGGTACTACGGCGATTCGGCGATCACGGTTCCAGTAGGCGACACGATTACGCCGGAGTTGCAGAAATTGCTCGAGGTGACGCGCGAGTCTCTATTTCACGGAATAGAAGCGGCGCGGGTGGGTAATACGGTCGGGGACGTGGGCGCAGCCGTGCAGCAACTGGTTGAGGCCAACGGCTTCAGCGTGGTGCGCGAGTTTGTCGGGCACGGCATAGGTACCAAGTTGCACGAAGACCCGCAGATTCCGAATTACGGAACTCCCGGGCACGGCCCGAAGTTGCGCGACGGCATGGTCCTGGCAATCGAGCCTATGGTGAACATCGGCGGGCCAGGTACGCGCGTGCTCGACGATAAGTGGACGGCAGTGACCGAAGACGGCAGCTACAGCGCCCACTTCGAGCACTGCATCGCGGTGACCAGGGATGGACCGGTGATTTTAACGGAGTAGAGCAGTTGTCAGTAGCCGGTTGTGCAGCTATCAGCCGGGGTGATCTGGTACTGGCCACTGGAATGGTCGCTGGTTGGTAGCACGCAAGCTGTGCCAACTGGTAACTGAATACTGACAACTGACAACTGAAGCTCGGGGTTGAATGAGTAAGGAAGACGCGATTGAGGTAATGGCGGTGGTGGTTGAACCCCTGCCCAATGCCATGTTCAAGGTGGAATTGGAGAACAAGCACCAGGTGCTGGCGCACGTCTCGGGCAAGATGCGCAAGAACTTTATTCGCATACTTCCCGGCGACCGGGTGGCGGTTGAGCTGTCGCCCTACGACCTGACCCGGGGCCGCATTGTGTATCGATATAAGTAGCCAGTTGTCAGTCGCCAGTAACTGAGAACTGAAAACCGAAAACTGGCAACTGACAACTGAGGTTTTCATGAAGGTACGGGCATCAGTCAAGAAGATTTGCGATAAATGTAAGGTGATTCGCCGTCACGGGGTGGTTCGCGTGATCTGCGAAAACGCGAAGCACAAGCAACGGCAGGGATAATCAAACGAAGTGGCTAGTGACTAGTTGCTAGTTGCTGTTTTGGAGTAACTATGGCACGTATTGCAGGCGTGGATCTTCCGCGCAACAAGCACATCAGCATCGCCCTGACCTACATTTTCGGGATCGGGAATTCGCGCGCCAAGAGCATTCTCGGCTCGGCGAACGTGCAGACCGATAAAAAGGTCAGCGACCTCAACGAAGATGAGGTAAACCGCATCCGCCAGGTCATCGAAGAGGGTGGCAACGTCGAAGGCGATCTCCGCAAGGACGTCTCGATGCACATCAAGCGGCTCATCGAAATCGGGTCCTATCGTGGATACCGCCATCGCCGCAGCCTGCCGGTTCGCGGACAGCGCACCCACACCAATGCTCGCACCCGTAAAGGTCCGCGCAAGGGCACGGTAGCCAACAAGAAGAAAGCAGCGGGGAAGACATAGCACATGGCGAAACCAGCGGGATCCGCCGCAGCGGACAAAAAAGGCAAGAGCAAGAAGTTCAAGAAGAAGGAGCGCAAGCACGTTCCCAACGGACTCGTGCATATTCAGGCCTCCTTCAACAATACCATCGTCACCATCACCGATCCGAACGGAAATACAGTGTCGTGGAAGAGTTCGGGTTCGCTCGGCTTCCGCGGGTCGCGTAAAGGCACGCCCTTCGCGGCGCAGCAGGCGGCCGCTAACGCCGCCAATCAGGCGCGAGACCACGGTATGCGCGTTGTGGATGTGCTGGTAAGCGGTCCGGGTTCGGGGCGCGAGTCGGCGGTGCGTGCTTTGTCGGCCTCCGGCTTGGATGTCCGTTCGATTAAGGACTCAACGCCGGTTCCGCACAACGGCTGTCGGCCGCCGAAGAGACGCAGGGTATAGAAGAGAGTGGCTAGTGGTTGGTGACTAGTGGATAGGAAGGCAGACTAGCACATGCCGCGGGCCGGAGATTTTGGGCAAGTGTCGAAATGGTTGGAGGAAACATCTAATTACTAACCACTAGCCACTGACCCCTGACAACTGACCGGGACGAAGGGACGCCAAGCGCCCGTAAACCGATCGATACAAGGGCGGACAAGCTCTGCCCGTTAAGGAGAACGTAACTTGGCAAGGTACAAAGACGCAGTATGCCGCCTTTGCCGCCGCGAGGGCATGAAACTGTTCCTCAAAGGCGCAAAGTGCTTCACCGACAAATGCCCGGTCGAAAAACGTAATTTTGCTCCCGGCCAGCACGGCAAAGACCGCAAGGCCAAAATCGTCGGCTACGGGTTGCAACTTCGCGAGAAACAGAAGGCGAAGCGCATCTACTTTACCCAGGAAAAACAATTCCGCAACTACTTTGAACGTGCCGCCCGGACCCGTGGCGTCACCGGTGAAGTGCTCCTGCAACAACTGGAGCGCCGTCTTGACAATGTGGTTTATCGTCTCGGCTTTGCCGTAGCGCGGCGCCAGGCCCGTCAGTTGGTTCGTCACGGTCACGTGCAGATCAATGGCAAGAAGGTGGACATTCCTTCTTACCAGGTGAGTGCTGGCGAGGAAATCTCCGTGCGCGAGAAGAGCAATAAGCTCGGACTGCTGGAGATTGCGAAGGATTTTGCCAGTCATCAGGCCCCGCCCGCTTGGCTGGAAGTCGACCGCGACGGCTACAAGGGGCGAGTGGTTTCATTGCCGACCCGGAACGACATCAACTTGCCCATCAATGAGCAGTTGATCGTGGAACTTTATAGCAAGTAGTACGCCCGTGGCGCGGAGCGATCTGCGTCGCGTTCTCTACAATCTTCGAGCCAGATCAGCCGGTGTGCGCTTGCATGAGACGCCAACCGCGCAGCATGGCCGAACTGAACAGACAGGAGTTAGGAATGCTTTGGAAAGGATTTCAGAAACCCAAGCGGCTGGCTACCGACACCGAGACCTTGACCGACCAGTACGGTCACTTCTGGGCGCAGCCGTTTGAGCGCGGTTTCGGTACCACCATAGGCAATGCGTTGCGCCGCGTGTTGCTGTCGTCCATCGAGGGCGCCGCGGTCACCGCGGTCAAAATTGAAGGTGTGCTCCACGAGTTCCAGTCGATCCCAGGGGTGGTGGAGGATGCGACCGACATCATTCTCAACCTGAAACAGATTCCCTTCCGCCTCAACGGGGACGCGCCTAAGGCCATTTACTTGCGCGCCGATCAGCCGGGCGTAATCACTTCCGGCATGATCGACGCCGATGCTGACGTCGAGGTACTCGACAAGGACGTTTACATCGCCACCGTCAGCGAAGGTGGCAAGATCGATATGGAAATGCGGCTGAAGCGGGGCCGGGGTTATGTTTCGGCGGACAAGAATTTCGACGAGGATCTGGGCTTGGGATTCATTCCCATCGACTCCGTGCACTCGCCGGTGCGCAAATGTAACTACTCGGTCGAAGCTGCTCGTTTGGGACAGATCACCGATTACGACAAGCTGGCCATCGAAATTTGGACAAACGGTTCGGTGACTCCGGCGGATTCGCTGGGGTTGGCCGCGAAGTTGCTGAAAGACCACATGAACATCTTCATCAACTTTGAGGAAGAACTCGAGGCGCAGGCTGCCGGCCTGGGCGACAAGCCGGAAATCCGCAACGAGAACCTCAATCGCTCGGTGGAAGAGCTTGAGCTTTCCGTGCGCAGCTATAACTGCCTGAAGAATGCCAACATTCAGACCATCGGCGAGTTGGTGCAGAAGTCCGAAGCCGAGATGCTGAAGACGAAGAATTTCGGTCGCAAGTCATTGAACGAAATCAAGGAAATTCTGGCTTCGATGGGCCTGGGTCTGGGCATGAAGATCGACGACCAGGGAAATGCCGTTCCCGGCAGTTCGTCGGGGGCATCGCAGGGCTATTCGCTGCCGTCGTCGGGCTACGGAAACGATCCGAATTTCTAACGCTAAATCGTCAGTAAGCGGTTGCCAGTATCGTTTTCTGAGTTTGCGATTACTGGCAACTGGCTACTGACAACCGACTACTGATTTTGAAGGATCACAGAAATGCGTCATCGTAGAGCAGGATGGAAGTTAGGACGGAATACTGAGCATCGGCGCGCGTTATTGCGGAACCTCGTGACCTCGCTAATTGTGGACGAGCGCATCGAGACCACTGTCACCAAAGCCAAAGCCATGCGCCCTCACGTGGAGAAGATGATCACGCTGGGCAAGCGCGGCGATGTGGCGGCACGTCGGCAGGCAGCATCGTATCTCATGACACGGGATGCGGTGGACAAGCTGTTTGACACCATCTCACCTCGTTACGGCGATCGCGAAGGCGGTTACCTGCGCATCATCCATGGCGGTTTCCGCCAGGGAGATGGCGGCGACATAGCCTTTGTCGAACTGCTTGGCAGCGAGAAGACCCTGGACGAGAAGCGCCAGAAGCGCGCCGAACTCCGCGCCAAGCGCGCCGAAGAAACCCGCAAGGCCATGGAATCGGCCGAGGCCGAAAACAAGCAGATGGAAGCGCAGCAAGCCGCCAGCGAAGACAAGAAAGAAGAGTAGAAACAGGGTCCAGCGGGATTGCCGCGGTGGGTAATTCACAACATTGTACCCCGTTCTAGCGGAAGCTAGGGCGGGGCTTTTTGCGGTCGATGCAACCACCGGACAGAAAACTACCGCGCGGACGAAAGCTCAGGCTGTTCGATACGGGCGCGACGCCTGAAAGCTCGCAGCGATAGCAGGTAAATGATCACCTGAAGCACTGCCGCACCGCAGGAGTCGAGCAGCACGTCCTGCCAGGCTCCGGTGCGGGAGGGGATGAACGTCTGGTGGATCTCGTCCGCCGCAGCGGTTACGACGGTCATCAACATCCCGAGTAGCACCCAATCCCAGCGCCAGAAATCGCGCAGGCATGTCCCCCAAGTCCGACGCGAGAGTGACCGGAGCCGATCATAGTTGGTGTTCTTGAGTGCGAGAAAAACCAACGCGCTGAGGATTCCGTATCCGGCGAAGTGTCCCGTCTTGCGTAGTATTTCGTCGAGCCGTGACACGAAAGACTCGTCCACGTGAGGAGCCACCGCTGCAATCACCGTGTACAGCACACCCGAGGTGTTGCTGGCGGATGCGAAGTCCGTGGATTCCAGCCGGATGACTCCCAGCCACACCAGCACGGGCCACCATCGGTGTGCCAGCGCGCGAAATGAGGGTTTCAGCAAACGGTCTCGCTTCGAGGACTGCCGGCGTTGACTCACGATGGTTGCCGAACTGGGCTGATGGTCACTCAACGCGGTAATTGGGGGCTTCGCGAGTGATCATTACGTCGTGCACGTGACTCTCGCGGAGGCCGGCTCCGCTGATACGTACGAAGCGCGCTTTCTGCTGCAGTTCGGCGATGGAGGAACAGCCTGCATAACCCATTCCGCTCTTAACTCCACCCACGAGCTGATACACGATCATGCCGACCGTGCCGCGATAGGGAACGCGTCCTTCGATGCCCTCAGGCACCAGCTTGGCGAGACGATTGCCATCGCTGCCCTCCTCTGACAAGACCGGAACCGAGGAATCCGCATCGATGCTCTGGAAGTAGCGTTCGCTGGAGCCTTGGGCCATCGCCGCCAGTGATCCCATCCCGCGATAGGCCTTGAAGGAGCGGCCCTGGTAAAGAATGGTTTCGCCGGGACTTTCTTCGGTACCGGCGAGCAGCGAGCCAATCATGACGCAGCTTGCGCCTGCTGCGATCGCCTTGGTGATGTCTCCGGAGTACTTGATGCCGCCGTCCGCGATGATAGGAACATCGGTGTCCCGTACGGCGCGGGCAGCCTCGGCGATGGCGGTGATCTGAGGAACTCCGGCGCCGGTTACGATGCGAGTGGTGCAGATCGATCCCGGGCCAATGCCAACCTTGATGGCATCGGCACCGGCGCGCGCCAGTTCACAGGCGCCATCGAAGGTGCCGACGTTGCCCGCAATAACATCGACGTCGGGCAGCGCCGACTTAATGATCTGGATGGCTTCGATCACCCGCGTCGAGTGTCCGTGGGCACTGTCGATGGCGAGCAGATCGACTTTGGCCCGCACCAACTCCTGGGCGCGTTCGAGGAAGTCTCCGGTGGCGCCGATGGCGGCGCCCACCCGCAGCCGGCCGTGATCGTCCTTGGCGGCGGTGGGATACTTCAGGCGCTTCTGAATGTCCTTGACCGTGATCAGGCCCTTGAGATTGTAATGATCGTCCACCACCAGCAGCTTCTCGATGCGATGTTGATGCAGGATCGCCTCGGCATCGCTCAGGGTGGTGCCGACCGGGACCGTGATGAGGTTTTTCTTGGTCATCACTTCGCTGATGGGGACATCGGTTCGGGTTTCGAAGCGGAGATCGCGATTGGTGAGGATGCCGACCAGCTTTTTGTTCTTGGTCACGGGCACGCCCGAGATGCGGTAGCGGCGCATGACCTCCAGCGCGTCGGAGATTTTTTCGTCGGGCGACATGGTAATGGGATCGACAATCATGCCGCTTTCCGAACGCTTGACCTTGTCCACTTCGCCAGTTTGCTGCTCGATGCTGAGATTGCGATGAATGATGCCGAGCCCGCCTTGCTGCGCCATGGCAATGGCCATGCGCGCTTCCGTGACGGTGTCCATGGCCGCACTGATCAGGGGGATGCGGAGCTCGATATTGCGGGTCAGGCGGGTCGTTGTCGTCGCCAGGGCCGGAACCACATCGGACTTGGCAGGCAACAGCAACACGTCATCGAAGGTAAGCGCTTCAGGCACTGGAAAATGAATCATGGCTTTAGGTCCGCGGAAGGGTAATTTCTTATTGTAGAGTTGCGCTAGCGGTTAGGCAAACGCGGGCGCGCCAGGATCTTTAGCGGGCAAGAAGGAGCGACACGCCCTGCCGCGCCGTTTTGGGCTGCTATTCCCCTTGTGTTCATTGAATTTTCGGGTCCTTCGGCGTATAGTCACTTAAGTACTGTTGTGTTTTGAGGGTTCTGTTCACCCCTCCCGGGTGACGGCGAGCCCGGTGCATAATCGGCGAAGCACATCGGTGGGCGCGAGCCCACTTTTTATTTCCACCCGTAATCCGCTGGTGCATTGGCGAGTCCAGGCGGCAACGATAGCCTGACGGGCGGTTTGTGCTTAGTCGGCAGGGGCCGTTTTTTGGACAGGAAGAACGATGGCAGCCGGTTTGGAAAAAGTTTGGGAGATCGCCGAGCGGGTGGCGCAATCCAGCGGTCTGGAAGTGGTCGAAGTCGAACTGCTGGGCGGCGGTAAAGCGCGCATGCTTCGCATCTTCATCGACAAGCCGGACGGAGTTACGCACGAGGATTGTTCCAGCTTCAGCCGCGAAGTAGGCACCATCTTCGATGTTGAGGAGGCCGTGCCGGGCGCTTCGTACTTGCTGGAAGTTTCATCGCCGGGACTGGATCGCAAGCTGTCAAAGCCGGCGGACTACCAGCGTTTCACCGGCAGCCTGGTGAAGCTGATGACCCGCGACCCGGTGAACGGAAACCGGCATTTTGAAGGGCGGCTGAAAGCGTTTCACGATGGCTGGCTCAGTTTGGAATTGACCGGCAGGAAGAAATCGAAGAAGCACCAGGAAGTAGAGCCGGGAACGGAAGTTGAAATCGATCTGGCCAACGTTGAAAAGGCGAACCTGGTTCCCGAGTTCTGATTGCAACGCGGCAAAGACCAAATGGAAGTAAGGTGGCAAACATTCTATGGCAAGTGAACTGTACAACGTAATCGACGCTCTGAGCCGGGAAAAAGGCATCGATCCGCAGATCGTGGTGAGCGCGGTTGAGGATGCCATCGTTGTGGCCACCCGAAAGTACTACAAGAGCCAGGAGAACCTGCGCGCCGAACTCGACAAAGAGAGCGGCCAGATTCGCGCCTTCGCGGTGCGAACCATCGTTGATGGCCCCGAGCAGATCGAGGATCCTCTCGTGCAGATTACGCTGGAGGACGCCAAACGCATCGATCCGGCCGCCGAGGTGGGTGGCGAGTTGCGCACCTATAAACCGACTGACGTGCTGGGGCGCATTGCGGCCCAACTGGCGAAGCAGGTCATCTTCCAGAAGGTACGGGAGGCGGAACGGGACACGATCTACAACGAGTACATAGGCCGGGTCGGCGAAGTGATCAACGCCACTATCAAGCGCCAGGAAGGACAGGACGTCATTGTGGACCTGGGCAAGGCCGAGGGCCGCATGCCCAAGAAGGAGCAATCGCGACTGGAATCGTTCGCTCCCGGAGAGCGGGCGCGAGTGGTGCTTGTGCGCGTAGAAAAAGCTTCCAAGGGCCCGCAGGTTGTGGTCTCGCGCGCCGTCCCGGAGCTGGTGTCGCATTTGTTTCAGACCGAGGTGCCTGAGATTTACGACAACACGGTGGTCATCCGCGCCATTGCCCGCGAAGCCGGCGAGCGTACCAAGATTGCGGTCATGTCGAAGGACAAGGATGTCGATCCGGTGGGCGCTTGTGTCGGAATGAAGGGCATGCGAGTGCAGTCCATCATCCGCGAATTGCGCGGCGAAAAGATTGACATTATCGAATACCACGAGGACCCAGTGACCTTTGCGGAAAAGGCGTTACAGCCGGCAAAAGTCAGCCGGGTCACCGTCCTCGAAGGTCAGGAGAAGCACCTGGAGGTAATCGTCGACGACAGCCAACTGTCGCTGGCCATCGGCAAGAAGGGACAGAACGTCCGCCTGGCCGCCAAACTGCTCGGCTGGAAGATCGACATCAAGAGCGAAGAAGAGAAGCGTCAGGAAGTGGAAGATCGGATGAACGTAGTGTTGAACCAGCCGGCCACGCCGCTGGAAAGCGTTCCTGACCTGGAGCCCGGAATCATCGAAAAGCTGGTCGCAGCCGGTATAACGACGGTCGAAGCCGTCGCCGACATGACTCCCGAGCAGCTTGAGGAGGTGCCGGGTATCGGCCCCAAGACCGTGGAAAAAATCAGTATCGCGGTCAATAATTACTTTTCCAGCTTGGACGCGGCGGCAAATGCCGGTGGCGAAGAGATTCCATTGCCCGAAGGCGAGGTTTCCACCGAATCAGAAGCGGCCACAGAAAACGCTGCGCTTGCGGGAGATGAGGGGCCGGCAGAAGGTGGGGCTCCCACGGAGGACGGTGGCGCGGATAGCGCCACGGGACCCGACTCCGGTGGGCAGTCTGGCGACGTTACCGGTTTGGAGGAAGAGCCAGAAGCAAGTTCGGACAGCGTCGAGGACCTGGTCGAGACCGGCCAATACTACGAGGCCGAAGTCGTCGAAGGGATCGAGGATGCGCCTCCCGCCGATGAAGCCGAAGTGACGACGCACGAGCGTCCGCCTGGAGAAAACGAAAACGTTCCTGACGAAGAAAAACCTGGCGAGCAGAGGTAAGAGCACAGACCTCAGTGGCGCTGGGGTCGGCAAAATTTCACCGTGAGGATGCTATGACGGCTTAACCGGGCGGGACAATACGGAGGAAATAGGGCGGAATGCAGAAGATTCGAATTAACGACCTGGCGAGGGAACTCGAGGTAAAGAGCAAGATGATCCTGGATGCTCTCATCGAGGTCGGTGTAACGGAAAAGAAGACGCACTCCAGTTCCATCGAAGTGGACGAAGCGGAGCGGGTCAAGAAATACTTTGCCAAGCACCCTGAGCCCGGCGCCACTCGCGCCTCGTCGCGCACGTCGCCAGACGAATTCAAGCCCAAGCTGGATCTTTCGCACATCTCCAAACCGGGCGATGTGCTGAAGGCGGTCACGCAACGGGCCGCCCAGCCTTCCGCGGCTGCACGTGCGGCCGTGCCTCCGACTCTTGCCACACCCGCCGGGCCTCGCCAAACGGTCGCGCCGCCCTCAGCCGTTCGTCCTGCGAGTTCGGTTACGAAACCTGTTGCACCAGTGGCGAGCGCCACGTCAGCAACTCCTGCGGAACCACCCAAGCCAGCGCCCCGTTTCATTACGCCTCAGTCTGTCGCGCGCCCACCCGCCGCCATCGTTATTCCACCGAAGCCGCCGGTAGCGGCGCCTCCGGCAACGCCGCCAGCGCAACCTTCCGAGCCAGTGATCGAGGACCAGATAATGGCACTCGGAGAAAGTGAAGCTGTGCCGTCTACGTCCGCAATGACCGAATCGGAGACTCCCACTGTTGCAGAGGGCGAAGTTCCGGCATCCCTATTGGAAACGCCATCAGCCGCAGAAAAGGGCGCAAGCGTTACTCGCCCCGCTGTTCCGGGGCAGCAGCCCGGCCATGGGATCGGTCGCGCCGGGCTACCGGCGCGACCTGGACCGCCGGGAACCGCCGCGCACACGCCGCGCCGTTTGATCGTTCCTCAGACCGGACCGCGCCCGGTGTATCTGGCTCCGCCATCGGTCGCCCCGCGTGCGGGCACCAGTGCGCCTCCGCGAGGAGGAATGCCGGAACGTGGTAAACCCATCTTCCAACGCCCGCGTCCGGGAGTGCCGCTGCAAGGCCAGACGCGGCCACCCGTGCGCCCGGGAGAGCGCCGCGGTCCCCATCCAACCCGTTCCGGGGCGCCGGGAGCTCGTCCGGGGTTCGGAGCTGGCGCAGGCGTCGCCCCGCCACCGCCCACCGGACAACGTCCCGCTGGTCGCCCGGCGCGTCCCGGACAGCGCTATGTTCCTCGAGGCGTGAAGGAAGGCCCGATGAAAGGCTTTGTTCCGCCGCCGCGGCTTTCGCTTTCCAGCGAGCCGCTGCCCATCACGCGGAGCATCACCATTCCGGAAGGCATCAGCGTAAAAGACCTGGCTGAGAAATTGGGAATTCGAGCCAAGGACCTTATCGCCCGCTTGCTGGCGCGAGGCGTTTTCGCCACGGTCAACCAAACGCTCGATTCCGACCTGGCGACCGACATGGCTCGTCACTTCGGCGCCGAGACGGCAGTCATCACCTTCGAGGAGCAGTTGGCCAAGGACACGGTTCCGGCGGAAGGTGCGGGCGAAGAAGGAATAGCTCAGGGAGTTGTACGCCCGCCGGTGGTGACTATCATGGGCCACGTGGACCACGGTAAAACCAGCTTGCTCGACGCGATCCGCTCGACCAATGTTGCTGGAGGCGAAGCCGGTGGAATTACGCAGCACATCGGCGCGTACAAAGTGGCGATTACCGATCTTAATTCGCCCGCTTTTGGCCGCGAGATTGTGTTTCTTGACACGCCTGGTCACGAAGCGTTCACCCGCATGCGTGCGCGTGGATCGAAGGTGACCGACATCGTGGTGCTGGTCGTGGCCGCCGACGACGGTGTGATGCCGCAGACTTTGGAGGCGATCGACCACGCCAAAGCCGCGAACGTTCCCATGATCGTCGCAGTAAACAAGATCGACAAGCCGGAAGCTCTGCCGGACCGCGTCAAGAAGCAACTCGCCGATCGTGGTCTGATGCCGGAAGACTGGGGCGGCAGCACGGTCTTCGTGGACGTGTCGGCGAAGCAAAAGACCAATCTCAATCTGCTCATGGAAATGATCTGCTTAGTGGCCGACCTGCAGGATCTGAAGGCGGTGCCTGACCGTCTGGCGCAGGGCACGGTGCTTGAAGCCAAGCTGGACCGCGGTCGCGGTCCCGTAGCAACGGTCTTGGTGCAGAACGGTACTCTGAGGACCGGCGACAACTTCGTAGTCGGCAACGTCTTCGGAAGAGTTCGCGCTATGTTCAACGACCGGGGCGTGGCCTTGGATGCCGCTACTCCCGCAACCCCGGTGGAGATTCTCGGCCTGGAAAGTTTGCCGCAAGCCGGCGATCAACTGGTGGCCGTGGCCGACCGCGAGAAGGCGCGCGGCATCTCCGAATATCGTGAAGGCAAGGCGCGCGAAGCTCAACTGGCCAAGAGTTCGCGAGTCTCGTTGGAAGGGTTGGCGGAACAACTGAAGTCCGCCGGACAGAAAGAGCTGGACATCATTCTCAAGGGCGACGTTCAGGGCTCGGTTGAGGTACTGAGCGACGTGCTGACCAAGCTGTCCAACGATCGGGTCAAGATCAAGATCCTGCTCAGGGGTGTGGGGGCCATTACTGAGACCGATGTGCTGCTGGCCTCGGCGTCGAATGCCGTCATCATCGGCTTCAACGTACGCCCGGAACGCAAAGCGCAGGAACTGGCCGAGCAAGAGAAGGTTGACATTCGCCTGCACTCTATCATCTACGAGTTGGCGGACGAAATTAAGCGCGCCATGACCGGATTGCTCGAGCCGATCATCAAGGAAACTTATCTGGGACGCGCCGATGTCCGCGACACCTTCCGCGTACCCAAGGTCGGCATGATTGCGGGCTGCTACGTCACCGATGGTGTCATCAAGCGCGACGCCGAGGTTCGCCTGCTGCGCGACAATGTGGTCGTATTCAAGGGCAAGATTGGCTCGGTGCGGCGATTTAAGGAAGATGTCAGCGAAGTCCGCCATGGCATGGAATGCGGGATCTCGATCGCCAACTATGGTGATATCAAAGTGGGGGATGTCATTGAAGTGTTCGTCACCGAGAGAGTAGCAGCCGAAGCCTTCGTGTAAAAACAGTGGCTAGTGGCTAGGGCAGTTGGGCCAAGCAGTACCATAAGACCAATGACGTCCCGGAACTGAATCCTCCATGAGAGGACCTACGGTGTCCGGGACGATGTGCAATAGGACGGGGAATGATTGCGCATCTCACGCTCGAGATTCGCATTGAAGGCGCGCACTCGCTCAAAGACAAGCGGCAGGTGGTGCGCAGCGTGAAGGACGGGCTGCGGGCCCACTTCAACGTCTCCGTCGCGGAGCTTGACCCGAGCGAGGCCTGGCAGCGCGCTACTTTGGGCGTGGTCGGCATTTCGCACTCGCGCGATTACCTGGAAGGCCTGATGCGCAACGTGGAGCGGCATGCCGTGCGCACAGCCAACAACAGTGGCGGCGAAGTCACCGATTCATTTCTTGATTTCTTGAGTGAAGCGGAATTTGGCGGACGTGCGACCGAGGGACCGTGACTGTTATCACGCCGGCTTGACAGGTGGGCGTATGCTCTAACGTTCCCCTATTTTCGACTGACAGAATAGAAGGCAATGGAGAACCGGGGACAGAAATACCATCGCGGCCGCATGGCAGAGGCTCTGCGGGAAGAAATAGTCGCCCTGGTGGAAGGGGAATTGGGCGATCCTCGCATTGGATTGGTCAGCGTCAGCGAGGTCCAACTGGGTCCCGATGGCAAGACCGCCCGCGTGTTGGTTTCGGTGGCGGGAGACGAGGACGAAGTAGAGCAGAGCCTCAAAGGCTTGAACGCGGCGGGCGGCTACATTCGGCATGAACTGGTGGGCCGTCTTGCTATCCGCCAGGCCCCGGAGTTGATCTTCGTGCTCGACCACGCGGACCAATACGGCGGCAGGATCGAAGAGTTGTTGCATCGCATTCAGAAAAGAAAACGTTAGGTTCGAGATCGGGTCCATTAGGATGCTTGGCGAAGTTCTGAATCAGATCGGCAGAAGGCAGAAGTTCATTCTCACGTCGCACGCCCGGCCAGATGGCGATGCCGTGGGGTCGGCGCTGGCCTGCTGTCAGATTCTGCGCAGCATGGGCAAACAGGCGAACGTAGTCCTCAGCGACGGCGTGCCGGGCATCTACCGCCCGTTGCCCTTCAGCGATTCGGTGCTGCAAACTACCGAGAACGCGCCCCAAGCGGAGGCGGTCATCATCCTGGAATGCGATAGCGTGCAGCGTACGCGCCTGACTGGCCTGGAGCAGCACTACCTCATCAACATCGATCACCATGCGACCGCCCGCCGTTTCGCGGACGTGAACTGGATTGATCCCAGTGCCTGCGCAACCGCGGAGATGATCTTCCGTCTGGCGCGCGAGGCCGGAGTCCAGATCTCACCTGAAGTAGCCACCTGTCTCTACACCGCGGTACTCACCGACACAGGCTCGTTCTGTTTCAGCGGAACCAGCGAGGGGACTTTCGCCCTGGCAAAAGAACTAGTGCGCTGCGGCGCTGACTCGGTTCGGATCGCCCAAAACGTATACTTCTCGACCCAGCTTTCCAAGATGCGTCTGCTGGGAGCCGCCCTCACCAGCCTTCACCGGGACGGTAGTCTGGCCAGCATGCACGTGGATCGCGCTACCGTGGAACGCTGTCAGGCCCACGAAGAAGATTGTGAAGGATTAGTCAACTACGCCCTGGCCATCGAAGGCATTGAAGTGGCATTGTTCTTTCGGGAACAACCTGACGGCAGCTTCCGCGTGAGCCTGCGCAGCAAGGGTGGGGTCAATGTAGCCGCGGTGGCCGAGCACTTCGGCGGGGGTGGTCACGAGTGTGCAAGCGGATGCGCGATGCCCGGCCCATTGTCAGCCGCCACCGGGCGTCTGCTGGCGGAATTTCGGCTTCGTGGTTACCACGCGGTGGTGCAGTAGCTCTCGCCAGGCGAACGGATCGAGCCTTGAAACAGAACCCCATTCTGGAGGAACGCACCCGCCGTTCCGCCGACCTTCTTGCTCTCATCGCATTCTGCGGATTCCTGTTTTTTGCCGGCCTCCAGGTGATCGGCTTGGTAGGCGCTGACGAGCCCCGGTATGCGCAAATCGCGCGCGAAATGCTGCAGCGCGGCGATTGGGTCACTCCAGTTCTGAATGGTCAGCCCTGGCTTGAAAAGCCGCCGCTTTATTACTGGGCCACCATGCTGGCATATAAGGCGACCGGCGGGGTAAGCGATTGGGCGGCGCGCCTGCCATCTGCAATCCTTTGTTCGCTGATGATTTTCTTCATCTATGTCTGGGCACGCCATTTTCGCAGGGGAATGCAGCTTGATGCTGCGTTGATTACTGCCGCTTCAGCGATCGTGATTGGGTTCGGGCGGAGCGCTTCCACCGACCTGCCTCTGACGGCGATGTTTACCGCCGCAATGCTGTGCTGGTATGGGTGGTATTCCAACCAGAATCGGGGCTGGTTGCTGGCGTTCTATCTCTTTACCGGACTCGGAACCCTGGCTAAGGGTCCGGTTGCCGTCTTGCTTGCTGGGTTGATCATTGTGATCTTTGCTGCCCTGCGACAAGATTGGCGGTTGGTTCTCCGCACCCTTTGGCCTGCCGGAATCCTGCTGTATCTCGCGGTAACCTTGCCCTGGTTTGTTGCGGTGCAGCGTGCCAGTCCCGAGTTCTTCCGCACCTTCTTTCTGCAGCACAACGTGGAACGCTTTAGCACCAACCTTTATCACCATCCTCAACCCTTCTGGTTTTTCCTGCCGGTGACACTGCTTGCGCTGGTGCCTTGGACTGTCTTTGTCATCGTCGCACTGGTAGACGCCGTTCGTGACTGGCGTTTCTCGATACAGCAGCCACCCGGAGTGGAAGATCTGCGCACCTATCTCACGGTGTGGTTCTTGCTGCCAATTGCATTTTTCTCTCTATCACAGTCGAAGCTGCCCGGATATATTCTTCCCGCGATTCCATCTGCCACGATTTTGCTGGCGAACTTTGTCTGGCGCCGCGAACAGGAGGCAGAGAAGCCGAGTGCATGGTTGGGAATGCTGCATGCCCTGCTCTCAGCGGCCATGCTGGTGGCAGCGCTTATCGTGCCGTTCAAACTATTGAAGCTGGCCCTGCCACGAAATGTCATTATCGTCGCGGCCGGGCTCGGCATTACAGCGATTCTTGCCCTTTGGTTGAGCCTGCGCATGCAAGGCTACCGCGTGTTGCGGTTCATCACGCTGGTCCCGGTGGTCATCGCGTTTGCGCTCTTATTGCGCGGCACGGCACCGATCATCAATCTATTGCAATCGGTCCGGCCAGTGGAGGCGACCATTCACGAGAGCGTGGTCGGACAGATCCCAAGCATTGCGGTCTACGATGTGCCTCCCAGCGTGAGATATGGCTTGGCGTTCTACCTTGACCAGCCGATCGCAAGCTACGAAAAGAATGAGGTTCCACCCTTCGATCATTTGGTTGTGGCCGCCAGTGGCGTCCAGAAGGAATTGGAGTATCGCCTACCCGGACGCAGTGTCACGCGCGTGGGCGGCTTCGCGCCGCAGCACTTGGATTTTTATGTGGTGTTGCGAAAAGCGTCCGGCCAAGTGAAGCCCTGAGTCCGAGGTAATCCAGGATTGGTATGTCCGCTGGTACGGGAATNNGAAGGCCCGCACTTCCTAAGCAGCCGCGACTTTGGTCGCCGCTCTCAACGCCCTTCCCCTCTTTAGTGATGTGGTTCAGGGCCGTGTGGCTCCTTCGACTTACCTGACGGAGGAGGTACGCTTTGATGCGGCGCAGCCTGGTGTTGCGCCGGCGGCTGGCTTGCGTGCGGAGCCGGCTGGCTCTGGCTCGTGTGAGTCGGCGCGGTAGCGTTGTTTGGGCGCGGGACGTTGTTGGCACTGTTCGTGTGCGCTGCTCCAGCCCTATTAGGGCTCGACGCGTTTGCACGTTCGGGCGGGCGAGGGACCTTGTTATTGACTGGTTGCGACGCCTTTGCGCTGCCCGCATTGTTTGCTCGTGGAGCATTCACCGCCGGATTGTTCGTCATCGGCGCATTACTCGCCCTGACTACACCGGTGCCGTGGAAGGCCGCCGGTTTTGGAGTTGCCGCCACTTCGGGCCGGCCATGGTTCACCGACGCCCATTGGGCGCGGTCGGAGCGCGCCATCTGCTCATGCTGGGTCTGCACCGAGGTAGGGGCGACGTGGCGCTCGCGCAAGGCAGCTTCCTGAGCAGCATTGGGGCGCGCGTTGATTCCGCCGTTGCCACCGTTNNGCCGTAGTTGATGCCGCCATAGAAGCCGATGTGCGGACCCCAGTATCCGGCATGCCAGATGAAGGCCGAACCGCCCCATCCCCAATAGCCCGGTGTCCACAGAAAGCCGACCTGGGGGGCTAGCACCCACGTTCCGGGCACCCAGAAATACCCATCAGGACCATACGCCCAATAACCCGGAGTCCAGATGTAGCCAGGGCCCGGGCACCAAGGCTGCTCGTACACGGGAAGCGGAGGCGGCGCAATCCCCACCGAGATGAAGACTGCGGCAAATGACGATACGGGGACCGCGACAATCAGGAATGCTAACAAGAACAACCGGCTGCAACGGAGGATACGCATATTTCCCTTTCTTATTCAATTCCAGCGCCCGCCCCAGTTGCGAGAGTGCACCGGCGAACTCCTTCGGACTTTGCCAAGATGAGTTCAAATCTCTGGTTCTTTGGTCTCTACAGATTGGAACCGGGCTAGCCAGGAATAGTTGCTAGGAAAACTATCGGGGCCCACATACAAATTCTCTGGGTTGCGAATTCCGCAGGCAACCCCGTCCGTCAGTTTAATGTTTGCCTCAGACGCCAACCGGCACTAGACTGACTCAGCGTATGGCCGCAGCGCACAGATCCGTTGATAATTACCGTCGGCCCTGGCTGAGTTCCGTGGAGATCCTCGACCTCAGGCACTTCTCATCTGCCGACCTGCGTCCCCTGCTCGAGCAAGAAATCGAGGTATGGGGCAGATTGCTCGCCTGGGACTATCGCGGTTCGTCGGACATGATTTTGCGTTACATCGATGCCAAAATCCTGCCGGGGTACGCCGCCGTCGAGCGGGGAAGCATCGTAGGTTACTCGTTCTTCGTGTATGAAGGCAGCAAAGGTGTAGTGGGCGACCTCTTCGTCTCGCCGCGCCGCGCGGATGCCCGGGCAATCGAGCTTCAGATGGCGGAGCATATGATCGAAACCCTGCAGCAGTCGCCTGGCATTCTTCGCGTCGAAGCGCAGTTGCTGACCCATCAGACGGGAGAACTCGTTCCCAACTTTGTTTCTGCAGGATTTCAGCGCTACCGCAGACTATTTCTCGCCTTGCAATTGCGGGGATCCGGGGCTCCGCATATTCCACCCGTGGGCCTGCTGGAGGATATCCTGGTGCGCCGCTGGGCTGACCAGGACTACCAGCCGGCAGCCGGGGTCATTACCGCCGCCTATCGCTCCCACATCGACTCCGAGATTAACGATCAATACCGCACCAATGCTGGTTCCAACCGCTTCCTGAATAACATTGTGCGATTTCCCGGCTGTGGCGTCTTCGACCAGGACTCTTCGTTCGTCGCCATTCATCGAGCTTCCAGTGCGCTGATCGGACTGATTCTTTGCTCGCGGGTTAAAGATGACGTGGGACACGTGACCCAGGTGTGCCTGGTTCCGGAGTATCGAGGGCGGGGTATTGGAGAAAGACTTGTCGCCAGCACGTATCACTCGTTGCGCAATCGGAATTTTCGTCAGCTGTCACTGACCGTAACCGAAGCGAACCATCGTGCGGTAGATCTGTACAGGCAGTTGGGCTTTGTCGAGTTGCGCGTGTTCGATGCGTTTGTGTGGGAAGCGGTCTCAGCAGAAATTGTATGACTGCCGGAGACAACCACACAAACATCGGAAACAGCTATACCCTTCCATCAGCCGAACTGGCAACTGACCACTGACTACCGGTAACCAGCTAGTGCTTAATTAGCCACATCGCCCAGGCCGCGACAATAACTCCGCCAACGAAAAGAGCAAAGCAGTATGCGCCGTAGCGCAGCATGTCGCGTGGGGTATTGCGTTGCGTGATGCCGAATACCGTGGAGGCACAGAGCGCAAACAGCAGAGCGGCATTGAAATGAGATAGTTCAAAGGTCATGGTTTCTTGCCGATCGCAATGTGGTGAGCATCAACCGCGGCAATCACATTCAGCAATCCTGCCACGACAATGTACTTGGTGCCGTAGTCAGCCACGGCGCGATGAATGTTGCCGATTCCCCAGTCCATGGTTCGGGCGATGAAGTAGAGAGCGCCGGCGCCCAAATCGCCGACAAATCCCAGCATGTCGAGCAAGTCACCGGTGTTAAGCGCGTACACCTTGCCTTGCATGCCGAGCCCAGCGAAGAACATCACAAACACCGCTAACATCAGCAACAACCCCCGAATCCAGCGGCGCTGAATGAAGTGCCCGAGGCCGGGAAAGAGCCATCCCGCGACCGGAGCAACGATCGCCATCGGATTAGCGCTCTTAGGGGAAGCTTTGTTAGAGCGCTGCGCCACTGTAGCGGCATTCTGCGGATTCGCCATCAGACCAGCACCAATTCGTTCTGCACGCGGCCGGTAACTTCGCCCTTCCCGTTGCGGATCATCATATTGATTTCGCTGCGCACCCCGAATTCTGGCAGGTAGATTCCGGGCTCGATTGAAAAGCAGGTGTTCGGCAGAATGTCACGATCGTCTTTGGTCTCGAGGTTGTCCAGGTTCGCGCCGTTGGCGTGAATGTCGCGGCCGATGGAATGCCCCGTACGATGGATAAAATACTTTCCGTAGCCTTTGCCGGCGATATAGCCGCGCACCGCTTCGTCCACTTCCCAACCCTGAATTTTCAGCTTCGCCTCAAAGGCCTGTTTGACCTTGTCGATGCCGACGTTGCGGGCGTCGCGCACGATCTCGAATACTTCGCGCTCCTTGTCGCTTGGGGTGCCGATCACGCCCGTCCAGGTGATGTCGTAATAAACCCCATCGGGATCGCTTGTCTTTGCCCACAGGTCCAGCAGCACAAAGTCGCCTTCGCAAATCGGGGCGGACGTTGCTGCGGTAGGGTCGTAATGCGGGTCGCCACTGTGTGCGTTGACGCCGACAATGGGCGGATCGTCGGTCGTCAGGTTCTCTCGCTTGAAAGCTTCCATGACCCATTGCTGCATTTCGAATTCGTGAGTGCCGCCGTTCCGTACGCGCCGTCCCATCTCCGGGAAGAAGGCGGCGGTGATCTTGTCCACCGCATCGCGGGCCTTGAAGTGGGTCGCTATCTGCGCGTCAGTCAATGTGGCTTCGAAGCGCGCCACCAGGTTTGCCGAGCTGACAATCTCTTTGCCGAAGCTGCGTACCAATTCCAGCATGCCGCCGTCCACCAGCGAGATGTAGGGAATCTGATTGTTCGGCGAGTACTGCATCACCACCGTGCTGTAGGGCTTCAGCATCGTCTCGAGGTTTTGCCAAAGCTCCTGCCATGCCGAATATTCCAGTTTCTTTCCCGGCAACGAGTCGAGGTGATGGCTTTCGATACGGTGTACCAGCTTTACCGGCTCGCCGTTGGCAGGAACCACGTAAAACCAGCGGCGAGTGACCATCATTTTCTGTGGCAGCCCCAAGACGCTATAAGCAATCGCATCGCGGTGATGGTGATCGTAGAAGAGCCAGCAATCATTGTGGCTGTCGCGTAGCGCAGCCTGAATATCGGGGAGATTCATGCGTGTTCTATTGTAAATGAGAGCATCGGATGCGGGGATGTTTTCACCACAGAGAGCACAGAGATAGCACTTAGCATTTGGCAATTAGCACTTGGCAGAGGCCGTCAAAAAGTGACGTTCCCGATCTTACGGCAGCCGCGGTCGTGCGGTCTTGCTCACTCGTAGTCACTAACCCCTCGATTCTCTGTGTCTCTGTGGTAAAAACTCAAATTCTTCCTGCCGTCGCTGATTCCGATTGGCTCCTGGCTAACACGCGCGCTCGCGTGGCGGCCGGCAGGGTCTCGCAGGCTGTTCGCAACACCAACCGCGGTGTTCGGCCGCGAATCGTCATCAGATAGTCGACGGTCTGTTTTGGGTTCGCCTTAGCGGCTTCGCGCAGCAGCCAGCCCAGTCCCTTCTGCACCATGTCGTCGTCGCTGGTTAGCAGCGCCTCGGTGATGCGCTGGATATCGCCGAAGTTCTTGTGCTGCCGAGTACTGTGGATGAGGCATACTGCCGCAGCGCGCTGATGCCATGGGTCGCGCGACTTCTTCCTGGCCCAGCGAGGTGGTCGCGACAAGTAGGCAGCGTCTGCGGCGATCATGGGACCGATGAGGTAATGCACCAGCGCGTCGTGATCGGCCCATGTGCTGATGCGGTCGAGCCAGCTCTCGAACAGCGTGAACTCCGCCTTGCCGAACTCCGCCACGATCCCTTGAAGCATGACGACGGCTAGAATTTTTTCTTCCAAAATCTCGCCGCGAAAGAGTCGATCGGCAACTTGTAGGAGGAAAGGCACGCCATTCTCTGCGATGATTGTCCGGCGAAATCGCACCGCCACTTTGCGCAGCTCGCCGGTGTACCAGCCGCGCGACTGGACCTCATGCTTGAAGAAGCATTGAACTTCTTCCGTATGTGGCGCAGAGCCGCCGTTCTTGATTACGGTGTGGATGTGTTTGGCGATATAAGCAGGAGTTTTTTTCATCGGAGCTATCGGCTGTAAAGAATCAAGTTTGCCCGAAGGGACACCGCAAAGCAGTGACGTGATCGCCTCGGGCGAAGCTGGTCGATCAACCGGCCGTTACGTGCGTGGTCTCTCCGGCTGGTTGTGGCAGTACGAACTTGTCATAAATCCACAGCAGAATTGCAGTGAGGACGCCGACCCCCGTGATCACCCACCACATCATTGCGGGCTGGTGGTTCACCTCGCCGAAGTGGTGGATGAGAAATCCGCCGAACTTCCCGCCTATGAATGAGCCGATGCCCAAGGGCAGAAAAGCAAATCCCATGTAGGTTCCTTGCTGTCCGGAGGGCGCGAGCCGGGAAATGTATTCATAGTAGCGAGGCGATTGAATAATCTCACCGAGCGCAACCGCAATCAATGTAAGGACCACGCCCGTTACCGTTGGTCTGACGATCAGGATGATCCACGCCAGGGCGACCAACAATGTGCCGATGATGATGGCGCTGAAGGCGGGTATCTTCTGGGTCAGGATATTGATCGCCAGCGTGAGGGCAATCACCACCAGCGGGCCGGTCACGAGCAGGAGTTCGGTGTCGGTGCGAGGATTGATGTAGTCGTGAACATAAAGCGGCAGCGTAATGAACTCCTGCCAATAGACGATCCAGTAGCCGGTAAAGATCAGCAGGAAGAGCATGAAGCGGGGATTGGTAGTGACGGTCCAGAAGTTTCTAGCGGCCTGCGAGAGACTGGTAGTTTGAACTTCCTCGGTGCGGCGCGGCTCACGGAAGAACAGCAAGACGCCCAGGAACATCAGGAACACGCTCAGCGCCGCCACGCGAAAGACATTCTCCACGCGCATACGCTGGTGCACGTACGACGCAACATAGGGGCCGGCCGCTCCGCCGATATTTACCAGCGTGTAATAGATGGAGTATCCGATAGAGCGGACGTTTTCCTTCGAGGCGCGTGCGGTGGTCCCGACGACGCTGGGCTTTACCAGCGCAACTCCCAACGCCGGGAGAGCCAACACAAAAGCGACCAGCACAACCAGCGGCACCGAATCGCGCACTGGGGCGAGCCACGGCGATCCCAGCGATCCCAGCAGGAAGTAGGCGCAGGTCAGGATCAGATAAGCCAGCGAAAGCGCACGGCGGAAGCCCATGCGGTCGGCGAGAGTTCCGCCGAACACCGGCAGAAACCATACCAGCCCACCGAAGAATCCGGTGAGCGTGCCGGTCTGCTCGGTGGGAAACTTAAGGACTTCATGCAGATAGCGCGCCAGCGAGGCGAACGCCGCATAATAAGAAAGGCGCTCGAACAACTCGCTAATGTTAGCGACCCAGAAAGGACGTTCGAAGCCCACGCGAATGTCGCGCCAGCGCTGCGCAAAGCTCAAAATGCTCTCCTCAACCAGTTGTCAGTGATCAGTTGCCAGTTGCCAGTTGTGATCCGCGGTCTCAGTAACTGACTACCGGCTACTGGCTACTTTCAGCCTTGCCTCGACCTGTGTGCCGGCGAGCCCGCGCACGCGAATCACTTTGTTTCGACTGCCTTCCCCGGCGGCTATCGTAACCGACGAACGCGGCACATTCAAAACTTCAGCAAGAAATTCAATGCAAGCCTGGTTGGCGCGGCCTTCCACTGGAGGTGCAGTTAAGGCCAGTTTCAGTGCATCGCCGGCTTCACCAGTGATGGAATTCTTCTTCGCGCGAGGATACACCTTCACTTGAAAAGTTGCGCCGGATGGCGTGTCGCGGACAGGAATCATGGTTTCGCACGATCCCCAAAGATCGCGGTACCGATGCGCACGCAAGTCGAGCCTTCCTCGATGGCTACTTCGAAATCATGGGACATGCCCATCGAGAGTATATCGAGCGCAAGCCCGGGCAGATTGCGAGCCGCGAGACGGTCCCGCAATTCGCGAAGCTGGCGAAAGTAGGAGCGCCCTCCCTCGGGATCTTCGGTGAACGGCGGCACGGTCATCAGCCCGCGAATGCGCAGATGCTTCCAGGTGGGAATGCCGGCGAAGATGCTTTCGAGCTGCGGTGAGTTCGGTGCAACGCCGCTCTTGGCCTCTTCGCCTCCAACATTGATCTCGATCAGTACCTCGAGCGCTTTGCCCAGTTTCTCGCCCGCAGCATTCAGCCGTTCGGCCAGCTTTGCCGAGTCGAGAGAATCAATCGCGGAAAACAGTTCGGCGGCCTTGGGCGCTTTATTGGATTGCAGGTGGCCGATCATATGAAAGCGGGCGTCGCGCAAGCTCGCAAGCGCGGCCACTTTTTCGGAGAACTCCTGCACCCGGTTTTCGCCGAACAGGCGCTGGCCGGCTTCGTAGGCCTCGATAATGTAGTTGGCACCAAGTGTCTTGGTGACGCCCATCAATGCGACCTCGCCCGCGTTCCTTTGCGCACGCTGGGCGGCGTGCGCAATGCGATCGTGAATGGCGGTAAGGTTGGAGGCTATGGTCATCCGCGCACAAACAGCAGGTCCCTAGACTCGGTCGCAGCGGCGACCTCGCTCGGGATGACAGTGGAAATAGAAAACGACGCTCTACATAATCGCGGTCGGCGGGGCCGGTTCGTCCGGTCTGCCCGCATTGGCTAGCGGCACGCGAATCATGACGACGGCTAGAATCACCAGCACGATAAATCCAGAAACAACATTTGGGTGCTGGAAGATAGGGTGTAGTGGCCATTGTTTGTACTTGAAGACGGCTATGACAATCCCCATCAGGGCCTCGCCGGCAATAAATCCAGAAGCCGTCAGCACTCCGGCATTTTCCACGCGGGCCTTCTGGGCCTCGTTAAAGTTCCTGCTGTCCCGCATCTTGTCGGTGATCCAGCGAATCATCCCGCCCAGGAAAATAGCGAATGTCGTCTCCAGCGGCAGATACATGCCGACGGCGAACAGCATCGGACTTTTGACCTCAATCATGATTAAGGCAAACCCCATCAGGATACCGACAACGATCAGCGGCCATGCCATTTCGCCGCCGACGATACCGCGCGAGAGCATGGCCATCAGACCAGCTTGCGGAGCGGGGAGTTGAGGGTCTCCAAAACCGATACCGCCGCTATTAATATTGGCCTGATTCAGCAGCAACAGAACCGGAAGCAGCGCGAAGCTGGCGACAGTCACGCCCATGAAGTCGCCAATCTGCATCTTTGCGGGAGTGCCGCCGAGGATGTGTCCCACCTTCAGGTCCTGAAGCATCTCGCCAGCCACCGCCGAGGAGATGCAGACGACAGCAGCCACGCCGAGCACGGCGGCGACGCCGTGAATTCCCGAGACGCCCATCAGCACCATCAGTAATGCCGCGATCACCAGGGCCGCCAGAGTCAAGCCGGAGATGGGGTTGTTCGACGACCCGATTAAGCCCACCAGGTTCCCCGAGACAGCCGCGAAGAAGAAGCCGACGATGATCATCACAATTGCCGCAACAATGCCGGGTCCCCACGAAGCGGCGTAGCTCTTGTACAAGAAGACCATGCTAATCAAAACGACCAGCAACCCGCTAAATACAAATTTTGCATTTAGGTCATGTTCCGTGCGGGCTGTGCCGGCGTGTGCCGCGGCGGACTTCTTCAAGTCAGAGACAGCGCGCGCCATGCCCGAGCCCAGGCTCTTACGCATCCGGAACAGCGTGTAACATGCGCCCACCAACATGCCTCCGACAGCGATAGGCCGCACGATGAAGCTCCACACCGCCCCGGCCTGTGCTGCCCAGAATGCGTTATCGGGAAGCGTCGTGCCCGCAGGTGCGAACTGCGCGACCAGGGTTGGACCGCCGAGGAACAAGATCAACGGAACCAACAGGCCCCACGCAATGACTCCGCCGGCGAAGTTCAGTGAAGCCAGACGCGGACCGATGATGTAGCCGACGCCGAGGTATGCCGGGCTGATGGCCGGCGCAGACATTGTTGTCACCGCCCCCGCGGGGAGCTTTGCCGCCGTAGCGCTGCGACCCATGCGGACAAAGCTGGTGCCAAGGGTTCCGACGTTGACGATGAAGTCCCGGCTCGCGCTGAACAGGCTGAACTGGCCTAGCAAATAAACGATGCCGCCGAAACCCATATTGCCGAACAGAATTTTGGCGGCGCGGCTGCCCTGTTGTCCGGCGATGTGAATCTGCGAGGCGGCTACCGACTCGGGGAAGGGAAGCTCGGGATCTTCTACCATCACGCGCCGCAGGAGAGTCACGAAAAGAATGCCGAGCGCGCCGCCCACTAACATCAAAATGGACGACTTCCAGTAAGCGTGCTCGAAGTCAAAAACCGGCCACGCGCCGGAAATGACGAACGCCGGGATGGTGAAGATCGCGCCCGCAGCCACCGACTCGCCGATCGAGCCCACTGTTCGTGCAATGTTCTCCTCCAGGATTGAACCCTTCATGATGCGCAGCACCGCCATGCCGATGACGGCAGCGGGATATGTGGCGGCGATGGTCATGCCGGCGCGCAGGCCAAGATACGCATTGGCCGCACCCAGAATCACCGTCAGGACCAAGCCGAGGAGTACGGCCCGAAGAGTGAACTCCGGCATCGTCGTATCGTCGGGAACGTAGGAACGGAACTTCTTTTGTGGCGTGCTGATGGTAGCACTCATGTATGAAGACCTCGCGCGGCGCAGCAAAAGGGGCGACGGCGCAAGTTAGCACGTCGGTGGCACTCCTTACAAGTGACGGTCGTCCGGGATCGCGGTTCCGGGGCGCTTAAGTTGACGCGAGCAGTGATGAAATCTCGGTGAAATCCTTTTCCCGAACCCCTTCCGGCATTGCGCGTTGTGCACCGAAGCTCTTATACTGTGCTGTCACGGTGCTTCGGGACCGGATCAGGGTCCCCGACGAGTCTAGCTCGTTGGGGTGATCGGAGGAGCGTCAACCATCGCTCTCTGGCACCCGGAGGCACCGGCGACGGGTCCTTCACGCACGCCGCATTGGCGAGTGATCGGATGGTTGGAGGGTCGTCTTCAGCAGTCGTGAGACGCTAAAGCGAGACCGGCGAAGTCAGCGCGCCCAGCAACGTGCCGCAGTTTTCGCGCCCTTGCAAGCCCTCCTGCGCAACGTTTTTTCGGTTCTTTTCCCTTCCGATTGCAGGCTGTGCGACACGCCACTCAATAACATTTCGCGGATTCCCGTCTGCCCTGAGTGTATTGCTGCCATCGCGCCGGTGCGCGAGCCGCAATGCGTGGTTTGCGGCGATCGTCTGTTCAGTGCACAGTTGCTGATGGGCGATGGCCAGTGCCAGAACTGTCGTGACTGTGAGCCGGAGTTTGCGCGCGCCGTCTCCTTCGGAGAATACGAAGGCGGCCTGCGCGGTCTGGTGCACCTACTCAAGTACCAGAGCGTTCTTCCGGTCGCGGCGGTGCTGGGTGGAATGCTGGCCAGCGCCATCGCGGAACTTCTCCCCGGTTGCGGCGACGCGCCTCCGCTCATCGTCCCGGTTCCGCTGCACAAGAGCAAGCGCAGCGAGCGTGGGTTCAACCAAGCAGAGCTGATCGCTCGCGCCGCAGTAAAGCGCTTACCGCAACCGATTGAGTTAGCAACCGGAGTATTGGTTCGTCGGCGAGCGACCATTTCGCAAGTGGGACTCAGCCGCGAGGAGCGAATCGCCAATGTGAGTGATGCCTTTCGCGTTCGCGACCGGCGCCGTGTGCAAGGCCGCACCGTGATCGTAGTGGATGACGTCATGACCACTGGAACCACGCTTTCCGAGTGCGCCCGAGTGCTGAAGCAGGCTGGCGCAGAACGAGTTTGGGCGGCCACCGTGGCCCGCGCTTTTCAGGCTGCGGCTACACGGCAAGCTGCCAATCATGGGGATGAGGAGGAAATCGAAGCGGTGGCAGTCACGGCTTCGGCATAACCGGGTATGTCCATGTCGGCCCAGAGTGCAGCGTCCCGATACGGCAAGTCGCTTGCCGGATGCATGCAGCACGCCCGTGTCGCCGGCGAGGAGCCGCCGCAGTGGACGGCGATGCACGCACCCGTGCTGGTGCTCAATGCATCCTACGAGCCCATCAATGTCTGTGCCGCGCGTCGCGCCGTCATTCTTGTGCTGAAGGGTGTGGCCATGATGGAGGAAGCCAACGGACATTATCTGCATGCGGCGCGTATCGCCATGCACGTGCCGTCCGTCATCCGTCTGCTGGAATACCGGCGCATTCCGCACCAGACGCGCGCCCTTTCGCGCAAGAACATTCTGCTGCGCGATCGCAACACCTGCCAATATTGCGGGAAGATCCTGGCTGCCGGCGAGTTGACCCTGGATCACGTCATCCCGCGTTCGCGGGGAGGAGCCTCGACGTGGGAGAACCTGGTGGCCTGCTGCCACTCCTGCAATCGCCGGAAGGGCAATCTTCTGCCCCACGAGGCCAGCATGAAACTTATGCGCGAGCCACGCGCTTTCAACCTGCATACCAGCCGTCACATCATGCGCATGATGGGGCGGTCCGACTCCAAGTGGCGCAAGTACCTCTTCTACTGAACCGGCGGTCGGTTTCGTGGCAAGCCGCTGACGGCGACGTGATACCTCATGTTTTTCCTGTTGCTCACAGCGGCAGCAATTTCTATGCGTATTTTTTTAAGTTTCTGATGCTGCCAAGGTTGTGCATCAAAGTTCTCAACGTCCCCAAGTCGGAGAGTCAATGTCAGATAGCGTTCTGACCCAGCTTGGCGAAGAGCTGAAGCGAAAAGCGGCTCTACTGCTTCGGAGGTGGCGGCGTCTTATTCGGTTGCTGGGTCCCCGACTCCGGCTGGTCCTTCGAGATTTCCTGGCCCTGATAGATGATCCTCGACTTGGCGCCGTACTGCTTGTAGTTCTTGTACCTCACGATGTAGCGCATCTTAATGTCATCGTTGCCCGAGAAATGTAGCGTGTCCTCAGCATAGGTGTAGGTGGGAAACCAATACTTGCCATCAATCTGCTCACGCCAGGTGGTGTACTTGGGGGACAGATTTTCCTTCTCGGGATGCTTGAAGTTATGCACCTGGGGTACCGTCTCTCCGTAAGTCTTGACGATTTGATAGTCATGATCGTCCACCCAGATGCGGCCCTGGAAATAGCGTTCGCCCTTCTCAATCTCCTTGGGAGCGATGTCGAACACGTAGGTTCCGAGTTCGTCCTCGCGTTGCTTGCCGACATAGAGGATCTGATACTTGCCAATGTCATCACTGGTGAGAACAAAGGGCAACCGGTTGCGGATGTCATCAAAGTCAGACTGGGTCATGGTGACGCGTTCCAGACTCGACTGCGGCGCAAACACCACCTGCTCGATACGGTGACCCTTATCGTCAAACAACACGTCTGCCACCTGGTGGTATTCTCCATCCACCGTGTCGCCGTCCATGGTCTGGACCTTAACATCCTGTGTGTAGGTGTATTGGTCGCGCGCAATCTTGAACTGCTTTTCCTTGGTGGCAAATTGCTGGATGATCGCGTCCACCGTGATGCCAGTCGGCTGCGAAGGGTCGAGTGGGCCTTCGCCCCGGTCGGACGCCAGCGCCGGACGCGCCAGACACAACGTAAGCAACAACAGCGGCAACGACAGGAAATGCGATGGGCCTGGCTGGAACTTCATTAGGTTGATCCTTTGCAACTATTGTATTCGATGCTGGTCGCCGGCCGCTGGGCCCGCCCATGCAATTCTTCTCGCAGTCCGCTGCGGGCCAGAGGGGCAAGGTTGGGCAAGGACGTTGCACCCCAATTGTCGAACACGCGCGTCACACGAAAAAAGAAAAGGCGAAGCCGGAGCTTCGCCCATTCTGTTTGCACCGCGATTGAACGCAGCGGATCGCCACTACCGCGGCGGCTTCTTCTCCCCGGCTGGAGGCTGCTTCTTCGGCGCCGGTTGTGACGCCGGACGCTGCTGCGGAGCCGGCTTAGCCTGCTGCTGTGGTCGTGGCTGAGGAGCCGGACGCTGCTGCGGTGCGGGCTTAGCCTGCTGCTGTGGCCGTGGCTGAGGAGCAGGACGCTGCTGCGGGGCGGGCTTAGCCTGCTGCTGTGGTCGTGGCTGAGGAGCCGGCTTAGCCTGTTGCTGTGGCCGTGGCTGAGGAGCAGGACGCTGTTGCGGCGCAGGTTTAGCCTGCTGCTGCTGTGGCTGAGGAGCGGGACGCTGCTGCGGGGCCGGCTTAGCCTGCTGCTGTGGCCGTGGCTGAGGAGAAGGACGCTGCTGCGGTGCGGGTTTAGCCTGCTGCTGTGGCCGTGGCTGAGGAGCAGGACGCTGCTGCGGTGCAGGTTTAACCTGCTGCTGCGGTGGCTGAGGAGCACGCTGCTGCGGCGCAGGTTTAGCCTGCTGCTGTTGTGGCCGTGGCTGAGGAGCCGGACGCGTCTGCGGCGCGGGACGAGCAGGAATCACCGGAGCGACCGGTTTGCCTGCCGCGATGGGCTTCGGTGCCGCCAGAACGGCCGGACGCCCGTGATTGACCGAGTCAAACTGCTGGCGGTTCTGCGCTGCTGCCTGCTGGTGCTGCACCTGCGTGGTCATCGGAGGAACACGCTGCTCACGCATGGCGGCGTTTTCCGCCGGCAGAGGCCTACGAGTGACGCCTCCCGGCCCGTTGTAGCTGGCGCGGTTAACTGTGGTGTTGTTGATGGTGACGTTATTGATCACTGTGTTGGTTACGGTGCGGTTATACACGCTAACATTGGTGATGTTCACATTGTTGACGGCACGGTTATAGGTGAAACGATTTCCGCTCCAGTAGCCGCCTTGATAACCGACGCCAACGTAGCCGTTTCCATAGTTAATCCCGCCGTAGTAACCGATATGTCGGCCCCAGTATCCGTAGTGGTAGCGATACCTGCTGCCGATGAATCCCCAATATCCGGGCGTCCACAGGAAGCCCACCTGAGGCGGCTGCGCCCAGACGCCAGGCACCCAGTAATAGCCCTGAGGAGCGTAGCTCCAATATCCGGGCGTCCACAGATAGCCTTCGCCGGGGCATTCCGGCTGCGAATATTCCGGGAGCGGTGGCGGGGGTTGTTGGGCCTGAAGCACCGGCTGGCCGTAGTTTGTGTCCTGATCGCCGGTGTCGGAATCGTTCTCGGAATAGTTTTGGTCCTGCGCGGGAGCAGGCTGTTGATAGGTCTGCTGTGCCGGCTGGCTCGCAGGCTGCTGATAGGTCTGCTGTGCCGGCGGGCTGGCTGGCGGCTGCTGATTGGTACCCGTCGCCTGGGTCGCGTCCGAGGGGGCCAGGTTGGCCGTAGCTGCGGGATCCTGCGACTGATCGGTCTGCGCCGGTTGATTCTGGGCACTCGTTTGCTGGGTGTCATTCTTCTTGCATCCAGCAACTCCAAACATAAGTGCGATGGATGCGGCTGCCAGAAGAAGAATAATGAGAGAAGGTACTTTCCTCGTGTTGCTCATAAGGTTGTTCTCCGCGAAGTTTAGGATGCAGGATTTCAGGACGAAGTCACTCAATAGCCTTGGCCGTCAATTTCAATGCCTCGACCGAGTACCTAATGTCTCCTCGCGCGATCAGTCGGCCGCTGTCAAGCGGGATAATAAGGACCCAATGCTAACATTAATTATCAAGCAATCGCAGATCACTGTCGGTGACAGCAGTCACGGGGGATGGGTTGAAGGTTGCTGTCAGCCATGGCCCGACTGCCTTGACGAATGGCTGCTTCAAACTGCACTACTCCCTAAGTTCGGCTCTGGTTTCATATATTCGTCCCAGTGATTTAGACTAGCCAGTCTTTAGGGCGCACTCCCATTCCTGCATATTTTCCGTGCCCGCGCCGGGAGGTCTCATGATACATCGTATCGCGTTGTTCCTATTATTCTGCTCGTTGTGCGGCTTGGCACAGAGCAAGCCCCCCTTCAACTTCGAAGACATGATGCAACTCAAGCGCATCGGCGAGCCGAGCGTCTCGCCCGATGGCAAGTGGGTCGGGTTTGCGGCGGTGGATGTCAGTCTCGATGAGAACACGCGCAAGCCGCATCTTTGGATCGTTCCCCTCAACGGCGGCGAGGCGCGCCGCCTCACGCCCCCCACTGGGGCCGGGGAGGATCGTATTCGCTTCTCGCCCGACGGCAAGCACGTCATGTTCGAGTCGCCGCGCGATGGGGGAGCTTCGCAAATCTGGGTTCAAGATTTCGACTCTGTCGGCGGTGCCTTGACCGGCGAAGCGCGCAAGGTGACCGGTATCTCAACCGAGGCTTCGGGTGGACTCTGGTCGCCCGACGGCAAGAGCATCCTGTTCGTCTCTTCGGTCTATCCCGATTGCAACGACGATGCATGTAACAAGCAGCGCGACGAAGAACAAGCCAAGTCTAAGGTGAAGGCCAAGATCTTTACCCGACTGATGTTTCGCCACTGGAACCATTACTTCGATGGCAAGTACAGCCACCTGTTCCTGGTTTCGGTCGATGGGGGCGTGGCGCGCGACCTGACCCCTGGCGCGCACGACGTGCCGCCGTTCAGCCTGGGCGGGCAGGACCAGTATTCATTCTCAGCCGACGGAAAAGAGGTTGCGTACACCAGCAACATCGACGAAGTGCAAGCCAACAGCACCAACAGCGACATCTTCATCGAGCCGCTTGTAGCTGGCGCGTACGACATCAGTACGTACTCCGCATATCGCGCGAGTTTTTTTGGAATCGGCGAGCCCAAGAAGATCACCACCAATCCCGGCAGCGATAGCACGCCAATCTATTCGCCGGATGGCAAGTACATCGCGTATCGCTCGCAGTTGCGCGGCGGCTACGAGAGCGACCGCTTCCGCCTTATGCTCTACGAACGCGCCACCGGTAAGATCACCGACCTGACGCCAAACTTCGACCGGTGGGTCGATTCCATGACGTGGTCGCCGGACTCGAAGACCATCTATTTCACCGCCGAGAACGAGGGCGAAGCGCCGATTTATAAGATCAACGTGGGCGATCCGAAGCCGTGGCCGCAAGAGTTAGTCGCAGGATTCAACGACAGCCCCACGCTGACGCCCGACGGCAAGATGCTGCTCTTCGATCGCATGTCGGTGATGGCACCGAACGAGATCTACAGCGCATCAACACAGCGTCCGTACTGTACATACGATTTCAAAGGTCTGGCGAAGCTTCGACCGGACGCTTACACAGTTCCGCAATGTGAGCTGTCAAAGGCGGAGTCGCTGACCAAGCTTAACGAGTCCGTCCTCTCACACGTCCAGATGCAGCCGCTGGAGAATTTCTGGTTCACCGGCGCGGCGAAGGAGAGAGTCCAGGGCTTCGTGGTAAAGCCGCCAAACTTCGATGCCAACAAGAGGTATCCGGTGAAGTTCCTTATCCACGGCGGCCCAGAAGGCGCGTGGGGCGACGACTGGTCGTATCGCTGGAATCCCGAACTGTTTGCCGCCAACGGTTACGTGGTGATCATGATCAACTTCCACGGCTCAACTGGCTACGGGCAGAAGTTCATCGACGCCATCAATGGCGATTGGGGCGGCGCTCCCTTCCACGACCTGATGCTGGGCCTCGACTATGCCGAGAAGACCTATCCATTCGTTGACAAAGACCGCGAGTGCGCTCTGGGCGCCAGCTACGGTGGATATGCGATCAACTGGATCGAGGGCCATACCACGCGCTTCAAGTGCCTGGTTTCGCACGATGGCATGTTCAACGCCGAGTCGGCTTACGGCACGACCGAAGAGTTGTGGTTCAACGAGTGGGAGTTCAAGGGCACTCCATGGACCAACCGCGAGATGTACCACAAGTGGTCGCCGCATCTGTCGGCGACAAACTTCAAGACGCCGATCCTGGTGGTGCATGGCCAGCTCGATTACCGGCTCGACGTCTCGGAGGGCTTTCAGTTGTTCACCACCGTGCAGCGGCTGAAGATTCCGTCGAAGATGCTCTACTTCCCCGACGAAGGCCATTGGGTGCTGAAGCCGCAGAACAGCCGGCTGTGGTACCAGACGGTGAATGACTGGGTGGACCAGTGGACGAAGTCGGCACTGAAGTAGATTTGTCATCCCGAGCGAGGTCGCCGCGGCGACCGAGTCGAGGAACCTGCTGTCAAGCGCGAAAACAGGTTCCTCCACTCGCGGCCAAGCCGCTCGGTCGGAATGACACCTCTGTGCCGTTCAGGCCCGCTTGAAGTATTGCACCGCGCGCTCGTGGGCTTCGGCGTTGTCGCGGCTTTTGAACGTGCCGAGGTTTGGGCGCCTGCCTGTCTTGGGGTCCTTCTTGCGTGAGTAGAGCCGGTATTCTCCGGACTTCAATTTGCGGATCATATCGGTGTTCATCTCCCTGCGAATGAATGGATGAACGATCGGCAGCGCTGGTGGCCAGAGATCAGTGCTGCGCCGCCGCTGTTGCTCTTCTTGCTTCCACGCGGGCGCTGTGCTCAGCCGCCGACAAATACGCGCCCCCCAGCAACAGCATTCCACTCCAGAACGACCAGAACATCAGGGTCACGGAAACCGCGAATGGACCGTACACTTCCTGGAAGTTCAACCACGGCAGCAGCAGGATGTAGATATACTTCGCCGCTTCCGACACCAGGCCGGTGATGATCGCCGCTGGCAACACCGCGCGCGCCGGGACCTTGCCATGCGGCAGTACCCAGTAGATCAGGAAATAGATTCCAATCGTTGCCAGGATCGCCGAGGCTTTCATCACGATGAATCCCAGTCCTGCGAAGACGAAGTTCTGGCCGCCAATCACCAGCCCCAGTATCTTCAGGTTCTGCGCTGTCAAGGCGATCGAAAGCATTGCCAGGCAACCGCAGGCCAGGGCCAGTCCTAGCGAGACCACCAGGTTCATGAGGTAGGACCGGTTCTTCTTGAAGCCCCAAATTCTGTTGAGAGCTACTTCCAGCGGAAGAAAAATCCCCGTCGAGGTGATCAGCAACATCACGAACGACAGCACCTGGCCTCGGCCCCTCACGCTGGCCAGAAATTGCAAGTTGCGGATGACGAAATCCTTATTGCTCGGCAGATAGTCGCGCAACAATCCCAGCACCACGTTGTACATGGCTTGGGAGCGAATGACCCGGCGAATGAGCGTCAGCAGCAAAACGATGAACGGAAAGAACGAGAGGATCGCATTGGCCGCCACCGAGAAGGCGTAGGTGTGAACCTCGGTTTGCGTCAGGTAGCGGAGCGTGGACCAGCCATGCCTGCTCAGGCGATGCGACAGGCTGTAGGTTTCCGGCAGGTGCTGAAATAGATCTCGCCTATCGTCATCCTCTTGCAGGCGTTTGGCGGCCGTCCCGGCAAGTAGCGGAGGGTCTTGTAACTCGCTTGTCTTGCTAAGGTTAAGGGGGCTTGTCATAGCAGTGGTTGAGGATAGCGAAATTGTGGGCGTAAGGGGGCCTTTGACATCTTCGGGGGTCGCTTCAGAGTGGCTGCTCATCGATGTCTTAATCCTAACAGAGCAGGATCTCCTGGCCCGGTCGCTTGAAACTTGTGCGCCTGCTCCACAGTGGGAATGAGCAGACGCTGTGATGAAAAAGGGCCTGACACCGCTCTTGCAATCTGCAGGATTTCGGCTATGATTAACGCCTTCTATGAAGCTATCTTTTCAACGCGAGCGCGAAGCGCCTCCCCGCGCTGTTCCGACCCAAGCAGATTTTCCCGCTGTTTCCGGCGCCGACATCGCCGGCATGGTTCATGGGCAACGAATGGGTGGTGACCTTTATCATTTCCTTCGTGCCAATCCCAACCGGGTTGTGTTTGGCTTGCTCGACGTTGCCGGAAGTCACGAAGAGAACCAGCAGATTGTGGCGGCAGCGCGGCAGACATTCCAGAAATTGGGCAGTGAGAGATTTGCTGAGGAGGAAATCAACGAGGCCGATACTATGATGGAATTCTGCCTGGAACTGAACCTCAGTATTCGCCGCGCTGCCGCCGGAGTCCGCTCCTGTGCTGCCTTTCTGGGCTGCTACAACGAGGAGCTCGGCACCATCTGCTACGCCAACGCGGGGCACACTCCGGGATTGTTGCGCGATCCCTCGGGGATCACCGAATTGCCTGCTACCGGCCTTCCGCTGGGACTGTTTTCTGCGTCCACCTATGAAGCGCCGACCGCTGCTTTGCAGCCTGGCGCGTCGTTGCTTCTGGTGTCGCGGGGTGTGGTGGAGGCTGCGTACAAGAGGGAAGAGTTTGGGCTGGAGCGGGTCAAACAACAGTTGGAGCGCTCCTCAGTCGAAAGCGCGAAAGGTATGGCTGCCGCCATCCTCGACGGTGTGCAGCAGTTCATGCGAGCGGCGCCTGCACAGAACGATTTCACTGCGCTGGCGCTGGTCAGGGCGGCAAAAGGCCAAGTCGCCGTTGGCGCCTGAGCGCTCATGGAGAGTTATCGCCTTCACTCCGTCGCTCCCGGAAAAAGCTCTGCACCAGGTGCATGCACCGTGCTGCCAGCACTCCTGACCTGACTTCGACCTTGTGGTTCAGCTTGGGGTGATTGAGGACCTGGAGCGTAGAGTGTACCGCGCCCGCCTTCGCGTCTTCCGCTCCGTAAATCAGGCGGCGGATCCTGGCGTGAGTGATAGCGCCGGCGCACATGGGGCAGGGCTCAACCGTCACGTAGAGATCGCAGTCGAGCAGACGATAGTTGCCGACGGTCGTTCCGGCTTCGCGCAGCGCGAGGATCTCGGCGTGGGCCGTGGGATCGTTGGCAGACAGAGGACGGTTGCACCCCCGGCCTACGATTCGGCCCTCGCGCACCACGACTGCTCCGACGGGAACCTCGCCCAGCGTCAGCGCGCGTTGCGCCTCACGAAGCGCTTCTTCCATCCAGAATTCGTCGGAGAGAGACATGGCGAAGAGGCTAATGCAGCGACCCGCGATTAGCAACTCCTGGCGCTACTCCTGGCGCAGCATGATGCGCTGGACCGCAGTTGCCCGGCCGGTTGTGGGATCGCAATCGATCAGAGTAGCGCACAAGCGCACGTCGCCGGTCGCTGCTTCAAACCGAGCCGGCATATTAGTCAGAAAGCGAGCGAGGATCTGTTCCTTTTGCACGCCGATGACGCCGTCGTAGGGACCGGTCATTCCCACATCGGTTTGCACGGCGGTGCCACCCGGCAGCACCTGCTCGTCGGCTGTGGGAACGTGCGTGTGCGTTCCAAGCACCGCCGTTACTCTTCCTTCCAGATACCAGCCGACCGCAATCTTCTCCGACGTAGCTTCAGCGTGGAAGTCTACCAGGATCACTTTGGCGGTGATCTGCTTGAGCAATTGATCGGCAACGCGAAAGGGGTCGTCGTTGTTGGTCATGAACACGCGGCCCTGAAGGTCGATGACGCAATAGGCGACACCGCTGCGCGTACTTCCCTCGTACCAGCCGAAGCCTGGCGACCCTGCCGGATAGTTTGCCGGGCGCAGGACGCGACGGGCCAGCGACGCCTCATTTCCGTTGGCGGAGTTCAGGTAATCGATAATCTCGCGTTTGTCCCAGACGTGATTGCCGGTGGTGATGACATCAATGCCGAGTTCGAAGAACTCTTCGGCAATTTGTGGGGTAATGCCGAAACCGCCGGCGGAGTTCTCGCCGTTGGCGATGGTGAGTTCGACGCTGTGTTGCCGTTGCAATTCCGGCAGACGCTCGTGAACGATGGTGCGCCCAGGGCGCCCGAAAATGTCACCGACGAAAAGTATGCGCAAGCTGCTGCAGTCCTTGAGTAACGCTGTATTTCGATGTTAACACGCGTTCTGAAGATTGGGTTTCACTCAGTGGGCCAGCTCCGCCGTGCGCAAGAAATCGTAGTTGCCTGAGGGACTCAGCTCGATTCCCCGCACCCGGTTGGTGTGCACCAGCACGTTATCGAGATACCAAAGGTTGATGTATGGCAGGTCCTCGGCAAGGATTCGCTGGACCTCGTCATAGATGGTTTTGCGTTTCTGCTGGTCAACAGTGCCGCGGGCCTCCCGGATCAGTTCGTCCACCCGCGGGTTGGAGTAGAAGGTGCGATTGGCGCGTTTAGGGGCGAAGCTGGCGGAATCGAAGACGTGTTCGAAGATGTCAGGATCGAGATTGCTGCCGCCGACCCAACGCAAGGAATGGATCTGGTAAGCGCCTTTGGTCACGTCGGCAAAGAACGTTGCGAATTCGAAGGTGCGAATATCGAGCGCGATGCCCACATCGCGCAGTTGCTGCTGCAGCACCACCGCCAGCAGCCGCGTTGACTCGTCGGTGGAAGTCTTCATAGTGAGGTGAAATCGAATACCGTTGGTTGCCTGGTAGCCTGCATCATCCAGAATCTGACGCGCCCGCGCCGGGTCGTGAGGATACTTCGCAACATCGGTGTCGTAGGCCCAATGTTGGGGCGGCAGCACGCTGTAAGCGGGCCGCGCCTGGTCGCGCAACAGGTAATGAATAATAGGCGCGACGTTGATGGCGTACGCGATGGCGTGGCGAACGCGAATGTCCTTCAGGATGGGATCGCGCAGGTTCATGGCAAGGTAGGCGTAAATCGTGCCGTCCGATTTCGTGACCGTGAGTTCGCGATCGCGCTCGAGAGCAACCACGGTGTCGGCGACCAAAGAGTTTAGGGCGATGTCGGCGCTGCGCTTGCGCAGTTCGAGCGCGCGCGTGGTGGCGTCGGGAATCACCTTGAACTCCACGCGCTGCACCTTGGCTGGTATCGCCCAGTATCCGGGATTGCGTTCGATTACCACTTCCTTGTCCATCTGCGCGCGCACAAAACGGAATGGCCCGGAGCCGATGGGTTTGCGATTGAAGTCATCACCACTGCCGTAAGGCACGATGCCGATGGCGCCATCGGAGAGATTCCACAGCATCGGCGCAAACGGCTCCTTCAAGTGAAAAACCACGGTGTAGTCGTCGGGCGCGTCGATGCGGTCGACAGGTGCGTAGGTACTTGTTTTAGCGCTGCGGATTTTACCGCTGAGGAGCGAATCAAACGTCCACTTGACGTCGCGCGCAGTCAGGGGTTGCCCGTTGTGGAAGCGGACTCCATGGTGCAGATGAAAGATATAGGTTTGTGCATTGGGTATTTCCCAACTGTCAGCCAGCCACGGCTGGAGGTTGAAGTGATCGTCGCGGTGCACAAGCGAATCGAAGAGGAGTGTGTCAATTCGCTCCGACTGCGCATCCACCCCGACCCGGGGGTCAAGATTCGTCGGACTGCTCTCAATGACCATTACCAGCGTGTTGGGGTCGGGCTTGCGCGCACAACCGGCAAAGAACAAAACCACAGAGGCACAGAGGCACAGAGACATTCGAGGCTTGAGGCTTGGCCAGTGCTGGCTTCGTCGCCGGCCTTTGAGTTTGTTTGACTTCTTGATTCCGTGTTCTTCTTTGTGTCTCTGTGTCTCTGCGGTAAATGACTTCTGGGATTTCTCCGTGCCCTCCGTGGTGAAAAGGAACCTACGCATAGCTGACCTTGCCCAAGATCGCTGGACGCCCGGCGCCGGTCGCGGATGGAATGTTGGACGGCAGATGGCGCCAAGTCTGGTACGCAAGCATCGCGAAAGCGACAGCTTCCTTCGCCTGTGACGGGAGTCCAAAGTCGTCGCTGGTGCGCACTCGCATTTTCAGAGGCGCCAATTCTCCTCGAATCATCCGCATCAGGGTCAGATTATTTGTTCCTCCGCCGGAGACGACTAACTCGCGAAAACGCCCAGGCGGCTCTACCAGCGGCAGCAGGAACTTGCGTACCGCGATGCCAATGGAGCGTGCCGTGAGCGCTGTTGCAGTGGCGACGATGTCATGCTCGTCAGCGCGGCGACAAAGTCGCAGAAGCTCGCGCACGAACTCGCGGCCAAACTGCTCGCGACCGGCGGTCTTCGGTGGTTTCTGCCGGAAGAATGGATTACGAAGCAACTGTTGCAGCACCCGCTCGATGGGTTCACCGCGGGCGGCGATTCGTCCATTGCGATCAAAGGGACACTCGAACAGGCGCTCCGTGACGGCATCGATCACCATGTTGCCGGGGCCGGTGTCGAAGGCGACGACATCCTGGGGAAGCGCACGCGGCGGGATCGCAGTGAGATTAGCGATGCCGCCGAGGTTTTGCACGATGCGCCCGTAACGGCGGGGGCGGTACAGCACGTAATCGAGAAATGGGACAAGAGGTGCGCCTTTGCCGCCGGCAGCCATGTCGGCGGGACGGAAATCGGAAACCACCGGCACCCCGATTTTCGCCGCGAGAATGGCCGCTTCGCCACTCTGCCATGTACACGCAATGCGGCGCCCCAGGAAAAGCGCTGGACTTCCCTGGTGATAGAGCGTCTGCCCGTGACAGCCGACGAGTTCGCACTCCAGGCGTGCGCGTCGCTGTGCAGCACGGACCGCGTCCGCATAAAGTTCGCCAAGCAGGAAGTGCAGCCGCGAAAGGTCCGCGACGCTCGCAGAGGTGGCATTCATCGTTGCAAGGATGGCTCGCCGAACATTGACGGGATAGGGAAACTCGTAATGTGCCAGCAGTTCGAAACGGGAGCGGAAGCCGCGTCCCTGGATACGCACCAGCGCGACGTTGATTCCATCAGCCGAGGTGCCGCTCATTACGCCCGCGACGATCACTGGGCGCGCCCCAGGGCATGCATCCGCACTTCTTCACTGAATTCCCAGAGGTTGCGGCGGAGCTTGTCCACGGTCTTCTGAGTTGGAGCGACAGCCAGCCGCGACTTCAGCGCGCGAGACTTCTTCTTCACGGCCAGCACTTGTCGCGACTTCTCCGCGATGAGTTTGGCAAACTTCTTGTCACTCTCGGCCTGCTTGTAAACCGCCTCAAACGCCTGCCACACGCTGTCTTCTTTCTGGCAAATGAGGAACATGTCTGCCCCAGCGCGGAGTGTCTCAACTGCAGCATCCTCGATGGACGCTGCGGCCAGCACTCCACCCATGTCAAGATCGTCGGTGATGATGAGCCCGCGATAACGGATCTTCTTGCGCAGAACGTCGCTCATCCATTTCTTCGACAGCGATGCTGGAGTGCGGTCACCCGTAACTTGCGGATAAGCCGCGTGCGCAACCATCACAAACGGTAAATCTCGCCGCAGCTCACGATAGGGAAACAGGTCTTCTTTCCATAGGCGCTTCCAAGGCTTGTCAATCACGGGCAGTTCGTTGTGCGAGTCGAGATTCGCTTCCCCTAGCCCCGGGAAGTGCTTGCCGCAGCCAAGAATCTTACAGTCGCTAAGCCCCCGGAGGAATTCGCGTGCGTATTGGATCGTCTTTTTGGGGTCAGCCGAAACCGTTCGCGAGCCCAGCACATTTTTCGATGGCTCGAGCTGAAGGTCGAGCACCGGCGCAAAATCCGTATTGAAACCCAACGCGCGCACTTCCTCGCCGATGATGCGGCCATGTTTGCGGAAGAGCTTCCTCGAACCTGCGGCTGCGACCTCGGCAACGGCGGGCGCTGGCGCGATCACATCGCGCAGGCGATCGACCGTTCCGCCTTCCATATCCACGCACAGGAACAGCGGAGTGGAAACTGCCTTCTGCACATCGCGCAGCAACGTGTGCGTTTGGGCGGCCTCCTCGATGTTGCGTTGGAAGAGGATGATGCCGCCGGGATGCAGCGTGCCCAGCATGGATCGCAGGCGCGCCGACATCGCGGTCCCGCCGCAGCCCATAATGAGCAACTGGCCGACCTGCCGGCGAAGTTCAAGGGTGCCTTTGGAAGACATGGGAACAGAAGAGTGTAACGCGAGAGGGGGGAATTTAGGCCGAAGGAAGTGCGAAGAGAGACACGCTGAATGAAGGACTACTGCCCTTCCATCCGCGCCAGCCGACGTTCGTGCGAATCGACAAGACTTGCTAATTGGGTCACCGTTCCAGCCAACGTTGCCAACATTGAAGTGACACGCTCGTGGCCCTCGGCGAGCCGGTCGATTCGTTCCGTCACCCGGTCGAGTTCTGTCGTCACCTTTGCCAGGTGTGCTGCAGTCTGCTGCTGCGACTCCTGCAGCTTAACGATATCGTCGTACAACCGCCCCAGCGCCGCCCAGACCTCTTCAAAGCTTTGAAACGCCGCCACCCAGCCCGCCTTTCGTTTAGAAGCGCTGACTCGTCGAGGATATTCCATGACGCGTTACAAGTCTATTGGAGAAGAAATCGTCCTAGTTGCTACACGCACGCTAGTCCATCTGCTTCTTGAGCTCATGCAGCAGGGTCAGCGCCTCCATGGGACTTATGCAGTTGAGGTCGGTCTCCTTGATGCGATCCACGATCTTCTGCGACAGCGGCGTGAAGATGGTCAGCTGCAACGGTGCAGTCTCGGCAGTTTCCTCGTGCGCCAGATGCTTGACCGCGTTGCGCTCTGCGCTCTCATGCTCGGCCAGTACCTCACGCGCGCGATTCACTACATCAACAGGCAGCCCGGCCAGCTTGGCGACTTCAATACCGTAGCTCTTGTCGGCTGCGCCCTCTTCCACTTTGCGCAGAAAAACAATCCCGCCACCGCTCTCCTTGACCGACACGTGATAATTCTTTACGCCACTCAGCCGGTCGGCCAGCTCGGTCAGCTCGTGATAATGCGTGGCAAACAGCGTCTTGGCGCGGGTGTTGGCGTGGATATACTCGATGGCGGCCCACGCGATCGCCAATCCATCGTACGTCGAAGTTCCGCGCCCTACCTCGTCGAGCAAAACCAGCGAGCGCGCGGTAGCGGTGTTGAGGATCGCCGCCGTCTCGGTCATCTCCACCATGAAGGTCGAGCGCCCGCGCGCCAGGTTATCGGCCGCTCCGATGCGGGTGAAGATACGGTCTACCAGTCCCAGACTTGCCGAGCGCGCGGGCACGAACGATCCCATCTGCGCCATCAGCACGATCAGCGCAGCTTGTCGCAAGTAAGTGGACTTGCCTCCCATGTTCG
>PMAT01000075.1 GCA_003152695.1 Acidobacteriaceae bacterium | reverse complement strand
TAAGAGCGTGGTTCATCAGATACCTACTCCCGTTCTCGATAGGCAGATAGTCCAACAGAATTGTATTGCGCGTCCGACATTACCTGCGCAATAAAAAACCCAGCCTCGCGGCTGGGTTTCATGAAGTCAGAGCAAGGACCCTACTGGACCCTCGTCACGTTGCCTGCTTGCGGACCTTTCTGACCATCGACGACGTCGAACTCGACCTGGTCGCCTTCCTGCAAGCTCTTGTAGCCATCGTTGTTGATCGCGCTATAGTGCACGAACACATCCGCACTACCATCCTCACGGCCTATAAAGCCAAAGCCTTTCGCATTGTTGAACCACTTTACGGTTCCTTTCAGTCTCACTTTCTTCTTCCTCCTGGCAGAGCCCTTCAGCATCCCCACCCCGAGGATGCCGGTCTGGAATTGCGTCAATCAGGTTGAGCCCAGAAGCCAAAGTCGATGGAGGAGTTCTTCCTAGATCACATCTGGCCAATTGGATTGGCCTGTTGAACAGCGTGCCTCAAGTTTGCTCCCGTGGGGTGGTGTTGTCAACAGAGTATACAGACTGAAGCCCCATTGGGAGCGGGTCTGGGCATCCGGGCTCCGGCCCAGCCAACGCCTTAACGAGTATCTCGCTCCAGCGATGACCCACTGCGAAGACTTTCCGCCAGCCACAGAACGGAGGCGATCGTCTTGCCATCGCAAATCTCGCCCGAGCGGACCATCGCCAGCGCCTGAGACAAAGGCGTCAGACGGCACTCGATGGATTCATCCTCTTCGGGCTGGGCATCGCCCGCCGTCAGCCCACGAGCGAGGTACACCGTCATGGTCTCGTCCAGAAAGCCCGGGCTGGGATAGAAGAACAGGGCCTGCTTCCACTTGGCGGCGCGATATCCCGTTTCCTCCAGCAGTTCGCGCTTGGCCCCGGCAAGGGCTTTTTCCCCGGGATCGACGCGGCCCGCAGGAAGTTCCCAAAGATAATCCTCCGCCGCATAACGGTACTGGCGCTCCAGCAGAACGCGCGGATCGGGGCCGCTATCGTCCACCGCGAGAATGACCGCCGAGCCGGAATGCCGCACCACGTCGCGGCGCGCAACAATTCCGCCCGGCTCGCGCACGCGGTCGGAACTGACGCTGAAGGCGGGCCCTTGGAAGACGGTTTTCGACGAGAGGACCGCGGCCTTCTTCGCCCCACTGGATGTTTTCCTCAATTTGTGGCTGCTGGCCGGCTTTCCCGACACGCGATTTTTTGATGGCATGGTCTCACCACTATAAACAGTTGCGGCGAGTTTTCGTAACAAGCCACGTTGGGCCGCGCGAAATCTGCTATTCTGCCCGCCGTGCCTAAACAATCGCATTCCTCGGGTCCCCTGACAGTCAGCATCGTGGGTCCGGGGAATTTAGGAACGGCGTTGGCGCTGACGTTGCCGTCCGCAGGCTACGTGCTGAAGTTCATTGCCGCTCGCCCCAAGAGCATCGCCCGCCGGGAGACGAAAGGCTTGGCGCGAAGGCTGAAGGCGCGCTTGGTCGCGCTGGGCCAAGAGCCACTCGACAGCGATTTGGTCTGGATCACTGTACCCGATGACGCAATTGCCGCAACCGCCCTGCGACTTGCGCCAACCCAGGACTGGTCGGGGAAGATCGTCTTCCACTCCAGCGGCGCGCTGACCAGCGACGATCTGGCTCCGCTGCGCAAGCGAGGAGCCAAGGTCGCGTCGGTGCATCCCGGCATGACCTTTGTGCGCGGTCCGGCGCCGCTGATGTTGGGGGTGGCATTTGCGGTCGAGGGCGATCCGGCGGCTGTCCGCGTGGCTAAACGAATCGTGCAGGACTTGGGCGGTACAACGTACACGATCAAGCAGCGCAATAAGGTGCTGTATCACGCTTTCGGCAGTTTTGCCTCGCCTCTGGTGATCGCCTTGATGGCTTCGCTGGAGCGCGTGGCCAAGGCCGCCGGCATCAGGGCTGACGACGTCAAGACCCTGATGGTGCCGCTGCTGGTGCAGACGCTGCGCAATTACTTGCAGCACGACGCCGCCTCAGCTTTCAGCGGCCCTCTGGTGCGCGGAGATGTCGCCACGGTTCGCCGGCATCTGGAGGAGTTGAAGGCAGTTCCTGAGGCGCGCGCCGTTTACATCGCGTTGGCCCGGAGCGCAGTGATGAATTTGCCGGTGAAAAATCGTAAGGCGATGGAGCGGGAGTTGAAGAGTCGCGAGTAGCTCCCCGTTCCGCTGGACGCACCCATTCCGAAACTGTTTTAGAATGTCGCAATCCGATCGATTTGCAGGAGCTCAAATGCGTTCTCTTTTCTTGAACCTGGCATTGTTACCAGTCTTACTGATCCCGGCGTTGGCGCAACAACCAGATTCGCCCCAGAGCGAGCCCAAGGCCGAAACTCAGGCCAAGACGAACCCAGCATCGAAGAAGGCGCAGTCACCGCCGGCGAAGTCCCCCGAAACCCCCGCGGCGGCGGAAGAACAAAGGCCCGAGGCGGCCAAGGAATCCGGCGACAAGGCCAAGGACAAAGAAGAACACTTCGACATGACCGAGGTGGCGCCGATTGTGACCCATCACCAGATCACGGTGAACGGCAAGCTGCTGCACTACACGGCCACCGCGGGACGCCTTCCCATTAAGCGCGCGGACGGCAAAATCGAAGCCGAGATGTTTTTCGTGGCTTACACGCTGGATGGGCAGGAGACCAGCAAGCGTCCGCTGACCTTTGCCTTCAATGGCGGCCCGGGTTCGTCGTCGATTTGGTTGCACATGGGAGCGCTCGGGCCCAAGCGGGTAGTCCTGCAACCGGACGGCTTCATGCCCCCCGCGCCTTACCGCCTGGAAGATAACCCCTACACGCTGCTCGACAAGACCGATCTGGTGCTGGTGGACGCGATTGGCACCGGATTCAGCCGAGCCGGCGATGCCGAGATGTTCAAGAAGTTCTGGGGAGTGACAGGCGACATTGAAGCCTTCAGCGAATTCATTCGTCTCTACATCACGCGCAATGAGCGTTGGACTTCGCCCCTCTACCTGCTGGGTGAAAGCTATGGCACGACGCGCTCGGCGGGAATCGCGGGATACCTTGCCGACCGTGGCATTTCCTTCAATGGAATTACGCTGCTCTCCATGGTGCTGAATTTCGAGACCCTGATCAGCAACAAGACCAACGACCAGGCCTACGTGTTCCTCGTGCCGTCGTTCACCATGATTGCGGGATACCATCACAAGCTGGCGCCCGACCTTGCTCAGGACATGAACAAGGCGCGAGAGGAATCGCAGCGCTGGGCCTCCACCGAGTATGCGCAGGCGCTCGACAAGGGAGACGCTCTGACGCCGGAAGAGCGGCAGAAGGTTATCACCCAGTTGGCGCGCTATACAGGTTTAAGCACGGATGTGGTCGATCAGGCGAACCTGCGCATCGATGTGCGCAAGTTTACTCATTACCTGCTGATTGATCAGAAACTGCGCGTGGGCCGCCTGGATGGGCGCTATACCGGCCCCGATCCCAATGGTCTGCTGGATACTCCGTACTACGATCCGACCGGATCGGCCACGACTCCGCCCTTCACTTCGGCGTTCAACAACTACGTGCGGACGGAGCTGGGCTATAAAACTGACATGCCGTACTACGTTAGCGCCCCGACGGCTGGGTTTGAGAAGTGGGATTGGGGATCGAGTATTCAGGGCTTTCCCGACACCGCCACGGCGCTCCGCCAGGCCCTGGTGAAAAATCCTTATTTGAAGGTGTTCGTGATGGAGGGCTATTACGATCTAGCCACGCCCTTCGCCGCCGCCAATTACACCATGGATCATCTCGATATCGGCCCGAAATATCACCAGAACATTTCCTTCGCCACTTACGATGCCGGACACATGGTGTATCTGCCCATGGATGGTCTGAAGAAAATGAAGAGCGATGTGGTGAAGTTCATGGAGATGTCGGGGGCGCAATAAGCGGCGGTTTTCGTCCTTGGTGCCTATCCGTAACACGGCCGCGCCGGCTGATGTGACGTGACTTTCCTACTTATGCAAGTGATTGATAGCAGGATGGTTGAGCTGGTAGCGCTACCGGGAATCGAACCCGGGTTTGAAGATTGAGAATCTTCTGACCCGGCTTTCTAGGCGTTCGAGAACCTTAGACTATTGACCGTCCAAGTATTTGAATTCAATGCCATTGCCTCTCGTCAGTAGACTCGCAGGTCGGGTCTCCCGAAACGTCCGATTTGGGCCTATTTGTGGCAATTTGTGCAGGCTATTGCCACAAAATTGCCACAAAATTCGCCGGCAGAGCTCGGCATGTTCCCCGACGTATCCTGTGGTCCGCAAAAACCTCTGCGAGTCGAAATCTGCATGACTCCTGGTGCAGATTCCGGCCTTTCCCTGCGATTGTTTCAACGAACTCTGTTCGGCGTCCTTGCTTTGTGCGAAGCTGATCTCCCATGTTGTCACTTCGAAGCGTTTGGCAGCGTAACTTCCGCCCGGGCCTTACTGTCCTCTGGGAACTGCTGCGGGATGGATTGCAGTTCCTGAATATCGTGGCCCGCTCCCGAACATCCGTAGCTGCGGAAGTGCTGTTCTTGCGAAAGCAACTGGCTTACTACCAGGACCACCAGATTCGGCCTCGCCGCCTGACCGACGCGGCACGATTGTCGCTGGTGCTCTGGTCTCGGTTTTTCGAGTGGAAAGAAGCGCTTGCCATCGTAACGCCAGCGACTTTCGTCCGCTGGCATCGCAAGGCTTTCAAACTGTACTGGCGCTGGAAGTCGCGGGGCGGTCGGCCCCCGCTGCCCAAGGACATACGCCAGCTCATCGCCCGGATGGTAAGGGAGAACATAACCTGGGGAGAAGAGCGCATTGCCGACGAACTCTCGCTAAAGCTTGGCATTCTGGTTTCGCCGCGAACCGTTGGTAAGTACTGGCCCAAACCGCTCGGCGGGACCGGGCGCAGCCGAACGTCTTCGCAGCACTGGAAAACCTTCGTCAAGAATCATGCGCAAGGCATCGTCGCTTGTGACTTCCTGGTTGCGGTCACGGCCAGATTCCGGGTGCTCTATGTTTTCGTCATGATGGAGATCGGGAGCCGTCGTGTTCTTCATTACAACGTGACCGCGCATCCGACCTCAGAGTGGACACTGCAGCAGCTGCGAGAAGCTATTCCCAGCGACCATCCTTACCAGTTCTTGATCCATGATCGCGATTCGATCTTCTCCCGGGGCCTGGACGAGGAGCTCAAAGCTTCCTTTCGGCTGAGGGTCCTGCGGACGCCGGTGCGCGCGCCAAAGGCGAATGCGTATTGTGAACGGCTGATCGGAACGGTGCGGCGCGAATGCTTGGATTTCATGATTCCGCTGAACGAGCGGCATCTGCGGCGAAGCCTGCAATGCTGGATCGCGCACTATAACAAAGGACGGCCACACTCCAGTTTGGGGCCCGGGTTTCCTGAGCAAACGTCGGACAGACCGCGACCAACGACGCACAGGCACAGACTGCCACGGGACTGCGAGATCAGAGTGACGGACGTTCTGGGCGGTTTACATCACGAATATTGGCTGGACGAGATCGTTGCTTGAGCTTGCAGATGTTTTTGCGGAGCACACGTGCCTCGGGCAGACGCTAGGGCGTAAGCTGTTGGAGAGGCGCGAGAGCGACGCAGGGCCAAGCAGAGTAATCCCTAGTTGGTTTACATTGTAATATGTGCTCCAATTCCAGACATGGCAAGTAAATCAACCAATTTCAACTGGATCAAAGCTAGGGCTGATTGTTCGGTAGCCCAGGTATTCAAGCAGCTTGAGCTTGGAGCAAGAAACGATGTTGAAGCAGCCAACGAGCAGCGCAAGTCAGAAGAACACCACGTATTTAGTGTCTCTGCTGAGCCAGGGCGTTTTTCTGTTGTTCGGGGAAGCCGCAATGTCCATCCTGTGTCGGTAGATTTCTCGCTGGAGGGAGAGGAAATCGCGGCTTGCGTCGGTAACGAGATCAAACTTACAGCCACCATAACGCTTAACAACGAGGGTCGCTGCATGTTGAAAGTGAACGACGAAGAACTGGAGCAGTGGCAGGTTCGCAGAACGGCACTAGAGGATTTGTTCTTCGGTAAGAGTGGTTCATGACGCAAGCGGATCGAGCGCAGTTAGAAAAAGATGTACTGTACGACGTGGTTACGGCGCAACGCGAATGTAACGACTACAGGGTAAAACTGGCCCGAACAGCCGATGCCCTTGCCGAACTTGCGAGAGGCTTACGCGACTGCCCTGAACTGGTGACGCCTCTCCCCGAGGTGAATACTCCAGACTACCGCGAGGGGCTCAATCTTCTCAATTCCCGCGCTGAGGTTATTGGGCTTTGTGATTCTCTCCGCGAAGCTAAGGAAAAGCTGCGCAGGAGGGAAGGCCGGAAGGCCGATCTCGGATTTTGAGGCAGCAACACTAAAACAGGACAGTACCGATGTTTTGATGAATGACAACGAACGGAGGATCGCGATGGCCAAGCCGCGAGTCGTGCTCAGTGATGCAGAGCTTCTCGAATACTCCAAAGAGCACGTGTTTTACGAGATTTGGATGCTTGTACTCTCAGCTGATCTGTTGGGCGAAACAGTCGTCACACCGTCCGGCCTCATGCGTCCGCCCCACTGGAATGCCGCACTTGAATCGTTCGTGCTCCATCTTCGCAACCTGGTGGATTTCCTGTACCCCACGAACATAAAGCCTACAGACGTGCTGGCTGACGACTTCTTCCCCCAGCGATTGCGCCCCAATGAATTCCCGACCATTCCTCCCTTGCTTGCGGCGGCCCGCGGGCGAGCGCACAAGCAGTTGAGCCATCTCACTACCGACCGTTTGCCCGAAGGCCATTCCCAAAAGGGCTGGAAACGTGGCGAACTATTGCTCGCGATTTTTCCAGTGCTCGGCGCCTTCGCTCGGCGATTGGGATTTTGGGAGGACGGGTGGATTCGTTACTTGTTTGCTTGCCTGAGCCTGCTGGGCTGTACTAGCTTTGGGCCTCTGCGCGTTAGCATGATCAGCCTGAATTCTCTGGCGTTCTCGTTGTTCATCGTCTCGCGCACGAGTAGCCTTGCGTTCAGCCTCCTCTTGTTGCGCCTGTGCCTGTCGTTTCAAGGCTTCTCGGACTGTGTTGTAGCAAGCTGCAACGTCATCCCGCTGCATCTGTTGGTGGGTCTTGCCAGTCAGGCTAAAGTCGCTATAAAGCTGGTCGTGCAACCCTTGACATGCGGAGCGGGAACAAGTCCGTGAGCCAGGCTGCTCGTTTGGCCTATCGGCTTTGTGTGTTGCCAGGCAGGCCTCATGGTCGGCCGAGACACGCGCCCAATATTCATTCACCTGCTGGCTAAACGCCTGACAACCTTCTGGAGACTCGGGAGAAAGAGGAGCCATAGGAGCAAGTTGAGCTTGAAGAGGGCCGACCCAAACGAAGATGACAATTGCCGCCAGGAAACTTATGCGAGTTTTCATAGAACCTCTCTCCATTGGCAACAAATCCTCATCCAGTTTTGAACTTCAAAACAGCGAAGGGCTATAACTCGGGATTTCCTTTTTGACCTCGAAAACGGCACCCAGTGTATACCCATTTGGCCCGTTCGCGGCATTGTGAAACGATTTTTCTATCGGAGCACTCCCGACGGTCTTCCATCCGCACCAGTACAGCCCAAAATTGCCCCATTTGTGGCCTACTTTTGCAACACTTCTCCTTACTCGAACCAGCTTATAGACGGATTCCGCTGCCGACTGGACCACGTTCCACCTATCCCGTCGGTATCGGTAGCAGCGCGATCCGGCCCAGCATCGCCCCGAACCGCCGCCGCGTCAGATGCCCTTCCGCCAGCAAGAGCCAGTAGTAGCGGGCATGTTTCACCAGCCGTCCTCCGGTCTTCACCAGACGCTGCTGCAAGCTGGTCAGCGACCAGTTCTCGATTCCCTTGGGCAACGCCAGCCGCCGCCACAAATTGCCCAGGTTGTAGGCCAGCAGGCTCAGCGCCAGCCGTACCTGGTTTGAGCGGAAACGATGACAACTCAGCCGTGTCATCTTCACCGCTTGCTTTCCCTCTTTGATCCATTGCTCTGCCGTACCGCGCTTGTTGTAGAAGCGCACCACGCTTCGGCTGGGTGTCTCCAAGTTGGTCACGATGAATCCGACTCGGGGGAATAACTCCCCAGCATGGAACTCTACCTTCGCCACGACCCGTCGCGCTGTCTTCCAGCTTGCGGCTTGGTAGAGGAAGCCCTTGTACCACACCACCGGTTTGTGGCTCGGTCTTCCCACGGGCCGCGTCAGCAACTCCGCGATGTCGCGCTCCAGNNCTGCCCAGTCTTCCGCACTATGTACGTTGCCCGGCCGCAGCTTCGCCGCAAGACAGTCGCCCTCGCCGTTGAACAGTAACAGCGGGTGATAGCAGGTCGATTCGTAGTATTTGTTGTAGGTGCTCTGTTCCTGCTGGCCATACACCGGGATTTCCGTGCTGTCCATGTCCAGCACCACGCGCTGCGGCGAATCGATCGCTTCCGCCCGTGCAATCAGCTCCCGGTTAATCGCGGCCAGCCCAGAGAGGTTCTCTTCTTGGGTCAACAGCTCCGTCTCGAACGACTGCACCCGGGAGGTCAGCGCCGCTCCTCGCTCCCAGATTCTTTCTGAACCCATGAGCCGAAAGGTCGGATCTTGTGCAAGACGCTCGGCATCGTTCACGTCTTCGTATCCAGCCAATCGGCTGTACACCGCCTGACGCAACAGATCGGCCA
>PMAT01000107.1 GCA_003152695.1 Acidobacteriaceae bacterium | reverse complement strand
CTGGTGCTCTGGTCCCAGCTTTTCGAGTGGAAAGAAGCGCTCATCGTCGTTACACCCAGGACCTTTGTCCGCTGGCATCGCAAGGCTTTCAAACTGTACTGGCGTTGGAAGTCGCGGGGCGGTCGGCCCCCGCTGCCCAAGGACATACGCCAGCTCATCGCCCGGATGGTAAGGGAAAACATAACTTGGGGGGAAGAGCGCGTTGCCGATGAACTCTCGCTAAAGCTTGGCATTCTGGTTTCGCCGCGAACCGTTGGCAAGTACTGGCCCAAGCCGCTCGGCGGGACCGGGCGCAGCCGAACGTCTTCGCAGCACTGGAGAACGTTCGTCAAGAATCATGCGCAAGGCATGGTCGCTTGTGACTTCCTGGTTGCGGTCACGGCCAGATTCCGGGTGCTCTATGTTTTCGTCATGATGGAAATAGGGAGCCGTCGTGTTCTCCATTACAACGTGACCTCGCATCCGACCGCAGAGTGGACACTGCAGCAGCTGCGAGAAGCCATTCCAAGCGACCATCCTTACCAGTTCTTGATCCATGACCGCGATTCGATTTTCTCAGTCAGGCTGGATGAGGAGCTCAAAAGTTCGTTTGGGCTCAGGGTATTGCGGACGCCGGTGCGCGCGCCGAAAGCGAATGCGTATTGCGAACGACTGATCGGGACGGTGCGGCGCGAATGCTTGGATTTCATGATTCCGCTGAACGAGCGTCATCTGCGGCGAAGCCTCCAGTGCTGGGTCACGCACTACAACCAAGGACGCCCACACTCCAGTTTGGGGCCCGGGTTTCCTGAGCAAACGTCGGACAGACCGCGACGACGACCGACAACGCACCGGCACAGACTGCCACGGGATTGCGAGATCAGAGTGATGGACGTTCTGGGCGGCTTACATCACGAATATTGGCTGGACGAGATCGTTGCTTGAACCGGCAGATGTTTTTGCGGAGCACAGGTGGTTCAAAAGTTCAAAACCATGGGATTTCGGGACAGTAGAACAGTATTCCGATGGTTGCAAACCTGCCCCTACCAACTATGAGCAGGAAGCGGCATGAGCCTTCGGTCGGGGCCCCCTTCCTTGACAGCCAAGATGAGTTTCTTGACCATAGGAGGAAGGAAATCGAAGCAAAAGGTTGATCTTAAGAGGATCAGGCAGTTTGCTCGCCACTAGTATTTAAGAGTAACAAAAATGGAAATGCAGGTCCAAGTGGGCCGACGAGGTAGTCCTTATGGCAAGACTAGGCAAGAAAATGGTTCGGTTTAGCCACGCTATGCAGGATCACTGGCTCCAGAATGGCGGCAATTGTTCGCTCCGGGCGTTAGTTGGTAGCAATTAGCCCGCATTAGCCGCGCAAGCAATTAAGACGGGGTAAATCCTCTGCCGACTCAATGGTGATGTTTGCCGCCACCGGAATGGCCGCCTCCACCGGAGTGCGAGTGCCCACCGCTGAAACCCTTGCCGCCGCCAAAGCCCTTCGGGGCATGGCCGCCTCCATAGCTCTTCGGTGCGTGCCCGCCGCCAAACATAGGGCCGCTCGAACGCGGCGGCTTGCCCGAAGATCCCGCGAAGCCCCGGCCGAGAGAAGCCCTGTAAGACTGCTGCGCGAAGTTACCTCGCGGATAGCCTGCGGCCTGCGCGCGATAGCTGGGCTGCTGCCTGCCAAATGGCGACTGGGGCCGGTTATGCGCCTCCAGCGATGGTCGGGCGATACTGGCGGTCTGGTACCCGCGGCCGAAGCCGCTTCCTGGCCGGTTCGTCGCATAGCGGTACGGTGGCCGGTGGACGAATCCGTTGCCACGTGCCGCGTTGTATCCGCCGCCAGTCCGACCGTAGGTGTTCGGCGGCCGGTGGACGAATCCGTTACCACTTGCCACGTTGTATCCACCGCCTGGTCGACCATAGCCGTTCGACAGCCCGGCAAACTCTCCCCGTCCCGAAAAAGCGCGTGGTCCGCCGTGTGGGAAGCCCCAATCGGCCACCGAAGTGCTTTGCGAATAGTAGTTCTCATGATTGAACAGCACGGACTGGGTCAGCCAGCTCAGGCCCCAGGCCAGCCAACCCCAAGGCGTGTTGCTGAAGGCCGTCATCGCGATCCCTAGCCCATAACTCACGGGCGATGAGCCGAAAAATGACCCCAGCGCACCTAGCAGCGAAAACCCTGGGTAAGGCGAGACCGGTTGTCCATAGACGCTCCACGGGTTATAAGCTGGCACATAAACTAGCTGCGGATTTACCGGGGCCAGTTCGATATTGCCCTGGTCGTAGCTCACCGATTCCTGCGGAGTGCTTTGCAGGTTTCCGGCCGCCTGCGCGCGCTGGCGCATCACCTGTATCGCCTCCAGTACGTCCTGAGGCTGGTTGTAGTAGGCATTGCCCAAGTCGGTGGTCCATTGCAGGTTTCGGTCCATCTGCGCCAACACCTGCGGAAACGCCGTCAACGCCTTCAGGCTCGGATCCCAGGTCTGCGCGTCGGCTCCGGCTGCAATCTGGTTGGGAGACGCATAGCCCTGCGCCCGCCGCCAATGGTCGGCGTCCACCACCTGCGCGGGGTATGTGGACGCGGCCAGCACCTGCGCCACCAGCGTGTCCGGATAGAGTGCGATCGGCGCCACCAGTTGCTCCAGTTGCCCCGCGTCGCGCGGCTGCGCCAGTGGTTGCGCCTGCCCATAACCCTGCTGCGGATACTCCTGGCCGGAGACCGGGTAAGGCTGTTGCGCATAAGGCTGCTGTCCATCGCTTGATTGCTGGTCCGGCGCGTACTGTCCGTTGTACGGATCGTTCTGCGACCATTCCTGTCCCGGTGGCGGTGCCTGCTGCGCGAACAGCTCACCCTGTCCCAGCGGCAGCAGAAGCAACGCCATCGCCAGTGCGACCAGACGTGTAAGCACCTGCGCCATGCCTCTGGTTGCGCCTGTGTCGGAAGAGGAATCGTGGGGTGAATCAAGCGGCAAGCAAGAAAACCTGGCGGTGTGCGATGCGTACAGGAACCTTCGGGATCTCATCTTCCCTCTGACTGGCCCGCATAGGCTCGCCCCGAGGTGAGACCTATGTTCCAAGCCTTAGCACGCTTGCTTAACATGAACCCGGAATTCCGGTGTTAGTTGCAGAGGCAAGTAAGAGTGAGTAGTTGCAGCATCGTGTCTCCATCAAGACAGTGGAAGATACGCCGCGAGGTCGCGCAATTCAGCGATTCTGCTTGCGCTGCTCCTTCAGTTTCACCGATAGTGCGAAGCGGTGGAGCAGCACTACTCCTCGAAGCTGCGGAACCCTCAATGTGAATACTGCACCCAGAACCCGGGTGGTCCATAGGGCGGTGGAGGATAGCCGAAGACTACACCGAACGGCGAAGTCCGGACCCCTAGCCGTTGGTCGCGAACTTTGGCCCAGTCATCAAATCCGTCGGGCGGTGGCGCCTTCTCCGTGGTGTGCTGCATTGAAGTTTTGTTTTGAAAGCGCACCTGCTGAGCGGCATTTACCGTTACGGAACTGCCTGTACCAGTTGCGGCAACAGAACCTCGCCGCACCGTTACCCATGTTTGGTCCTGATCGGGGATAACATTGACCCGGTAAACTCCCGGCTTCATTACGGTCAGCGTGGCATTGGGAGTATCAATCTCGTAAATTTCCCCCGGCGGGAGGTATGGAACCGTAAGGCTAGCGGCGCCTTGATTGACGCGAAATTGGACAGTGCCTCGATTTACCGTAGCGAGGGTGAGACTCGTCTCCGAACTCATTCGTATGAATCCGCCTGCTACGTTCAGTTCAGCTCGCGAGTCTTTATCTGCCCAAATACAAACCGGGGGCTGCAGAGGCTGATTAACCTCGGCTGCAACCCAGTCGCTACCTTCGCACAGAGCTTGCGACACCTGTCCCGACATATACTGCAAGCGAGCTATTCTTCCCGGATCGTGGTTAGGGTAACCCCTGGTTTGTCCAACTAAGGAACCAGCGGTCATTAACAGGAGAAGCATAACGGGAAGACGCTTCAGTTCAGTATTCATCACGATCTCCAGCATAGTCTCCTTTTTAGTCAACCGCAGGGGGCCTGCCCGATTTTCGCTTTACCTAAGGTAGCGCGCCCCGAACTTGAGACACTGGTGGAGCGGCTCGGCTCAAAGCCCACGACCGGAGTCGTGGGCTTGCACCTTTTAGCTTGCCGTTCGGTGAGTTAGCGGCGTCCGCCGCCATGTCCACCACCACCGCTGAAACCACGTGCTGCGCCGTGAAATCCACCGCCGGTGCTGACACGGTAGCCGCCCCCTGGACCGCGTGCAAAACCGCGCCCACTGTAGGCTGCGAAGCCGCGACCGTAACCCCAGCCTCTGCGACCGTAATATCCACGACCATAGCCTACGCGGCCGTAATAGCCCCGACCCCAGCCGCCCCGGCCGTAATATCCCCCATACCACGGCCCGGCGCCCAGGAACACTCCACCGACAAACCAGTTGGGTCCGTAGTAGCCGTAAGGCGCACAGGCGTATGGTGGATATCCGTAGTAGCCGTAGGAGCATACTGGCGGTCCGGCAACGTATCCTGGCCCGAATCCGATTCCAACACTGACCTGGGCTTGGGAGTAGGCCAGAGGAATCATCAAAACTGCCAGCAAGGCCACATACTTTAGACAACGCATTTCTGCTTCCCCCTGCCCCAGATCCACCACTATCAATCTGGAGGCACCTATTGATTTAAACGCAGAATCAAAAAGAAAGTTGCAAAGCTCGGAGTGGTTCAATTTAGCTATCCTCGCTGAAATCAGCCATTTGCCAGGCGCGATAAACTTTGATCAGTCGCGCGATTACAGGCGGCGATCCGCTGCGAAGCTGGATCGGCTGCTGCGGTGTCTCTGTCACGATTCGGCCTCCCCTTGCTAGGTTGTAACGAAGTCAAGGCGGTCGCTCTCCACCGATTGTCCGACAGCTGCGACGCAAGTCGACGCTGTTGCCCATGCGTAAACACAAGCGAAAGGCGCTTCCGTAGATAAAAACGCACGTTGTTTTAGAGGGGCTACGGTCTCAATTTCTCGCGCCGTCTAGCCTCAATTGTGGCGCTGCATTGATGGAAATCAAAAAGCAGATTCCTATCCTCGCATCGAATTTCGAATGTCCGTCGTGCGAAAAACGAAATTCCCTTGAATACAAGATCGCCAAAGCAAGGCTGGGATGGGCGTCATTCCTCCGCTGATTGATGCGGAAGGGACCTCCAGATCGCGCTGCTATCATCACCGCCAGCCACGGCAGAAGTGCGAGTACGGTGACAACTAGGTTGTAAGGTCGAGGATACAACCATCCCCACCCAGCGACGACGAAGGTAGCGATTCGCAATGTTCTGGCGAGACGTTGTCCCGCGGCAAGGCCATGCAAACGGTCTTCATGGACAGAACTGCCGTCTGGGGCACCTGCAATCTCTTCTTCCGAAGTCTTGAGATCCTGAGCATCCAAATCAGGTAACGTGTTCATCCACTTCCAGAACGCTGGGTCTGTTTGGAGGAGAAGTGCGATTTTCAATTGCCGCTGTTCGCCCCGAGGCACTAGCAGTATGTTTCGCGAATTCCTCGTTTGCACAAAGCGCCGGCCCAAAATCTCATCCCGGCGCAACACTCGGGTGGAGTGTACTCCGTGAACCTCAATCCGATCCGCAAACAAGACTATGTAGGATTTGAAGACAGTCAAGATCACATACATTCCGAAGATGATGAACAGACCGAAAATGCTTAGCACAATGGCCATATTCGTAGCACGGGGATGAGGTTCCGCGGCCACGAACCATAAGCCAATCGTCCCCACGGCCATTGCACCTACAGCAAATACAAGCAGAAAAACCATCCAGCCCCGGGACATGGGATAAATGTGCTGATAATCTGGCGGGTTTAGCGACTCGTTCATAGATTGAAGAGGCAAGGGATCAGCACACAGAGTACCAAAAGGCTTGCTTGCAAGCACCCGAAGTTTTTCGATTCGACTTGTTGCCACTTGCTCACTGTTTTGCTGGAGGCTTGACTGTCTTCGAAACCGGCTTGGGATGGGCGTCATCTGCAAACTACTGGGCAACCCAAGGGCAGTCCAGGGTTTCCCGACTGCTGGTTTAGGCTCATCTACATCGAAACGTAATGCTCCCTGAAGAAGCCAAAGCGATAGCGGGGTACCAGCTTCACCACTTCAATGAACTGGTGGATGTTTTCGACCGACTGCAGCCATTGGAGGTGATGGCACGCCTCTGGGAGATTGTTGCTTCAGCAGAGCTGCATCCCGGAGCGGTGGTTCTGGATGTGGGAACGGGAGCCGGGGTTTTGATCCCGTTGATCCAGTCCTACCAGCCATCCACTGTGTTGGCTTGCGATGTGGCGGAAAAGATGTTGCAGCGTGTGCACGACAAATACCCTGCAGTCCGCACCTGCCACGCCGACATCGTCTCGCTGGCCTTGGCCTCGACCAGCATCGACGCTATCTTTATGAATGGCATGTACGGCAACATCGCGGACAAGCCTGCTGCATGCGGTAATGCGGCACGCATGCTTCGCTCCGGCGGACGGCTTGTGGTCAGCCACCCCGAAGGCAGGGCTTTTGTTGATCAACTGCGGGCCACCAGCGACCTGTTTATTGAATCACTTCCCACCAAAGAGGCGTTTGAGGCCCTCCTCGAGCCACTGGGCTTGGGAGTGATCGCGTATCGGGATGAACCCAAGCTGTATCTGACGGTCGCGCAAAAGAGCTGACGAGTACATACACGACTTCGCATTGCACTCTGGCGCATCGCTTTTTATCACAGCAAATTGGTGGGGTGCTCTGGTTCCAGATTGAACTTACTTAATTGAATGCCTCGTCGCAGTGCCTGCCGGTTACCGAGAGGGCCATCAATTGTGAGATTGAATGGCTAATGGTGTGGGCATCAGCTTCTTCGCCATGGTTCTTGAAGATCAGCACGTAGCGCATCCGCTTATCGCCCTCCAGATCGACTATGCACTCCATGTAAGCCCGGATTGCGTTAAAGATTTCGTGGATGGCCTTGGGCCGGGAGAGACCTGCGAGCGTTCCGAGCAAGCAAGAGCAACGAAGACAAGCCCCAGCTCTGCCGGGGCTTGTGCATAGATAAATGCGCTGACGTCAGGCGGCGGCTTTTTGAGCCATGACCGTGAGCTCCGCTTCGGCACGGAGCCAGTCATCGAGGTCATGGCCGCCTTCCCGGCCGCGCTCTTCATAGAGTGCATAGGCCCGGCAGCGAATTTCTTCTTGAAGGTTAGGGTCGGTTACTACGTTCTTAGGCTGCTTCTTGGTCGGTTCTTGTGGCATGTCGGACACTCCTTTTGCTGCGGGGCGGGTCTGGGAGGACTCACCCGGTGGGGAACATAATTAACGCCAAATCACAGTGATTGAAGGCACAACATATCCGCTTCCGAGCAGTTAAATGAAGTGGCGTGAAGTTCATTTCCAAGGTGGTACTTCCATCCTTAATGATTGAAACTCCGGCAGTGCCGGTTTGGGGGTAAAGTTTGGTAAAGCAAACGTGAAGATTTGTTGCGTACCGGCGCTGCACTTCTGGACTGGGTGTGTGTACAGAGTTGCCTTTCCAGAACCGACATGCCGGCCTTATTCTGAGGAGAATCACAAGATGGCATGACTTCTATCGACCTTTCCCCACCGACGTAGGGAGAGTGGACACACCATGCGGGTACTGTTCATCTCGGCGGCGGACGAAGCAGGCGCGATGACGCCTTTGCCGCTAGGTGCAGCCTGCGTGGTTGCGGCGACGGAGAAGGCTGGTCACGAGGTACAACTGCTGGCTCTGCCGTCGAAAGCGGAGAGCGAGGGAAGGATCCGGGAAACAATCGAGCAACTGCGCCCCGAGGTTATCGGCGTTTCCGTTAGGAACATCGACGATCAGAACATGAACAGCCCGCAGTTCTTGCTCGCCCATATCAAGAATGTCGTGACGGTCTGTCGCGACATATCCCCGGCTCCTATCGTGCTCGGTGGGGCGGGCTACAGTATCTTCCCCGAAAGCGCATTGGCGTACCTCGGCGCTGACATGGGTGTTCAGGGTGAGGGCGAGGTGGCGTTTCCTGCCTTGCTGTCATGGATCGAGCGACGTAAGCAAGGACCGGCACCACCCGCGGTGTATCTACCGGCAAAGCTGCCGACTCCGAGGGCATTCGCTGCCAGTCTGGATGCGCTGCCGTTGCCTGAACCGCACCTTTGGCTGCAAACCGGAGCTGCGGCGACGCGGATTCCGGTCCAAAGCAGGCGAGGCGGTCCGCTGGATTGCACATATTGTTCGACGAGCCTCATCGAAGGCAGACCGGTGCGCCGACGGTCTCCCGCGGCCGTTGTGCGCTGGCTTACAGAACTGGGGCAATGCGGGTTCCGGGAGTTGTATTTCGTCGACAACACCTTCAATGTGCCACCTCCGTACGCGAAGGATCTCTGCCGTAAGTTGATAGCTGCAGGACTGGGATTGGACTGGTGGGCCATCGTATATCCGAAGTGGGTTGATCCCGAGCTTGTGGAACTCATGGCAAAAGCAGGCTGCACGCAGGTGGGCTTGGGATTCGAGAGCGGGTCAGAACCAGTGCTGCAGCAACTGAACAAACGCTTCGACTGCGCCGAGGTAACTACCATCGCCACCATGTTTCGCAATGCTGGCATAAAGCGCCATGGATTCCTGTTGCTCGGAGCACCCGGCGAAACCAGGGATTCGGTCGAAGAAAGTCTGGCATTTGCCGACGGATTGTATCTCGATGCGCTCAAGGTTACGGTGGGGCTGCGGATCTACCCGCAGACGCCGCTTGCACGTATGGCGGTCGCGGAAGGGTTAATCAGTCCTGATGACAATCTCTTGTTTCCGCGCTTCTATCTGACCCCAGCGTTGCGCGATTGGCTGCCGGCCCGGGTGGCGGAACGCGATAGCCAACAGCAAACCTCCGAGTGAGACTCCACCGTTAAGTCGTAAACGTCAGAGGAAGCACACGGTTGACGGGTCAAGTCCGCCGCCAGCGTCAAAACGCGGTGATGATCTAACTAAGGGAACCAGGACCCGTTGATGTCGCGTGACTTCACCACGTCACCAGCAAATTCTGAGGCGACGTACCGTTGGGCGCGCTGACGCAGGACACCTGGTCACGCGGGCGGTTCACCGTGGTCACTTTGCAGGACATGATCGATCGCGGGGCTGATTGGGTTGCATCAGAAGTTCACCGCGTGGTTGGTTCGGGGCCGGCCTATCTCAGTTTCGACCTGGATGTGATCGATATCGCCTATGCGCCTGCAGTTGCCGACCCGGCAGTCAATGGCATGACGACGCGCGAGCTGGTCGGAGCCGACATCGTGTGCTTCTGTCCTCCGTTGGACAGTCCAGCACACTCAGCCACGTGTGCCACGAACTGCAACAGGATTTCGCTGGCCGTCAGCGCCGTGATCTGTTTAGGAACAGTCCTTAGAGCGGTTCCGGGGTAGCCGTATCCGATAATAGATATCCGCAGTGGTTGTCCATCACCACCACCTGGCCTTAGGGAGACGGTCAGGGACATTTCGACTCTCCGTCTGGTGCGCCATGCTGAATATTAAGAAAATTCTTCTTCCGATTGATTTCCCGAATACCTGGCTGCCGGTGGTTCATCAGGCTGCGACATTGGCCCACCATTTCCATTCTGAGATCGTGATGCTGCACGTTGTGACAGCGCAGAGCCATGCCGCCGGTGTGCCGGAGGACGGCCCCGAGCTCGCTGGTTGGGATATGCTCGCTGAAATGGTTAGAGTGGCCCAGAAAAACCTGGACCAGTCTCTCGGGCCGGAGCTTGCGGGCCTTGCCATCCGACGCGTGTTGGTCAAAGGCGACCCGGCCCAGGCAATTGTGCAGACGGCTCAGATGGAAAAAGCCGACCTGATCATGATGGCGTCCCATGGCTACACGTTCAACCACTTTCTGCTGGGCTCTGTGACAGCGAAAGTGCTAGACGGGACCGAGTGCCCGATTTGGACCGGTGCGCATGTGCAAGAATCGCCCGTGCAGGAGTTTGCGATCCGCAACGTCCTGTGCGCGGTCGATTTCGGCCCTCGTAGTCACAAAACTGTTTCGTGGGCCGCGCAAATGGCCGCCGAATTCGGTGCCCGTCTTACGCTCGCCCACGTCACTGCCGGGGTAGAGCTTTGGGGACCTGGCGGTAGCTACGTCAATCCAGAGTGGAAAGAGGCGCTTGTCGGCGACGCTGCTCAGCATCTCGCAGAGCTTCAGCAAGACATGGACATAAAGGCGGACGTATTCATCGGCAGTGGTGACGTGCCCAAGATACTGAGCGAAGCTGCGAAGCAGACAAAGGCGGATTTGCTGGTTACCGTGTGCTACCCCTATGGCGGTAACCTGCGGACCCACGGCTACGCAATCATTTGCGCGGTGCCGATTCCAGTTCTGAGCGTGTGAGGGCCCTGACTCATTTCGCGCATAGCATCCTTGGTGTGCTGGAGCACTCTACTTCATCGGGTAGCCACTGCCGGCGCGCTATCTGCGGTCCTGATTTCCATTCATGTGTTCAGTGCTGGCAGTTAAGGGGACAGGAAGAAACCGACACCGAGGACTTGATCGGAACGGTTCACTTCTGAACACGCCGGGGCAAGGGTAATATTAGCCGTATGAAGGGCGTCGCGATTGCAATTAGACTTCCTTCTTGGCTAAGATTTTGAGCGATTCGGAGTCGAAAAAGGAGATTCCTTTTGACCGTTGACACCAATGAGCATCCTTTCATCGAGCGTGGTCATCAACTCGCGGCTCACAATTCGGAATCTCACCGGCCTAAAGTATTGTGGATCGTCGTAGGGATTGTCGTGTTGCTCGTCCTTGTGCTTGCTGTTGTGCTGGTATGGCGCCACCTTGATGCCGCGAAAAAAGTCGCGCCCGCGCCGCCGAAGATCACGATTACAACCGCGACCGCTAACAAAGGTGACATCGGCGTTTACCTTGACGCAATCGGCACGGTCACTCCGGTCTATACCGCTTCGATTTCCAGCCAGGTGAATGGCCGGATCGTCGCCGTGCACTACAAGGAAGGGCAACTGGTAAGTAAAGGCGATCCGCTGATTGACGTCGATTCGCATCCGTACCGCGCGACTCTTCTGCAGGCGCAAGGTGCGCTTGAGCGAGACGAGAGCATCCTTGCACAGGCAAAGATGGACCTTGAGCGCTACCGTGCAGCGTGGGCGCGCGACGCGATAGCAAAGCAAGTCTTCGATGACCAGGAAAAGCTTGTACTGCAAGACGAGGGCACGGTAAAGAACGACCAGGGAACGGTGCAATTTGACCAGATTCAGGTCGACTACTGCCATATCACTGCTCCGATAGCCGGCCGCGTGGGTTTACGGCTGGTGGATCCTGGCAACGTGGTGCAGTCTGCGGGAGCCGCAACCCTCGCGGTCATTACGCAGTTGGAGCCCATCACCGTAATTTTCACAATCCCAGAAGACAGTCTAGGCCCGGTTGAGGCTCGATTACAAAAGAAGGCCAAGCTCACCGTCGATGCCTTTGATCGCACGGCGCAGACGAGGCTTGCCAGCGGGAAGCTGTTGACGCTCGACAACCAGATTGACACTACGACGGGGACAGTAAAAGCACGATCCGTCTTCGACAATAAAGACGATGCACTCTTCCCAAACCAGTTTGTTAACACGCGGCTGCTGGTGAATACGTTGCAGGGTGTGACGCTGATTCCAGCATCCGCCATTCAACAAAATGGCCAAGCATCGTTCGTATATGTGATTCAAAACAATATTGCTCATATGCACAGCATAAAACCGGGAGTTACAGACGGCGGTTTAACCCAGGTTGACGGCATCAATCCTGGAGACGTTGTCGCCAACAGCAGTTTCGATAAGTTGCAGGACAACACCGCGGTCGTCATTTCGAACAAGGTTTCGACCAAGCCTGCCCCGTCCGGCACGAGCGGGAGCAGCACCCCGTGAATCCGTCTCGTCCGTTTATCTTGCGACCAGTAGCGACCGCCTTATTGATGGCGGCAATCCTCCTGGTCGGTATTGTTGGNNTGGAGCGCCAATTCGGCCAACTGCAGGGTTTGAGCCAGATGACCTCCACCAGTTCCGGCGGTACTTCCGTCATTGTGCTGCAGTTCAACCTCACTTTGAATATTGATGTAGCTGAAGAAGAGGTCCAGTCCGCAATAAACGCGTCGCAGAGCTTGTTGCCATCCGTCCTTCCCTCGCCGCCGATCTACAGCAAAACGAATCCAGCCGATGCCCCTGTGCTCACCCTGGCCATCACCTCAAGTTCCATGCCGCTTTCTCAGGTCGAGGATTTGGTGGATACGCGCCTTGCGCCGAAGATCTCGCAGCTCAACGGGGTCGGTCTTGTAACCATCAGCGGCGGCCAAAAGCCCGCCGTCCGCATTCAAGCCAACCCTACGGCTCTGTCATCCTACGGTATTAACCTGGAAGACCTGCGCACGGCGCTAAGCAATGCCAGTGTGAACGCCGCCAAGGGGAACTTCGATGGGCCGCGCCAAGATTACCAGATCGACGCCAACGATCAGCTGGTCACCAGCGACGATTATAGGAAGGTTGTAGTTGCCTACCGCAACGGTGCGCCGGTGATGCTGACCGACGTAGCACGGATCGTGAATGGCGTAGAGAACAATAATCAGGCGGCATGGATGAATCAGACCCCCGCGGTCATCCTGAACGTGCAACGCCAGCCCGGGGCCAACACGATCAGCGTGGTCAAGAGCATCAAGCAACTCTTGCCCCAGCTTCAGGCCAATCTGCCCACGGGCATTCAGGTGACCACGCTCACCGATCTTACAACCGCTATCGAAGCATCGGTTTCCGATGTTGAGTTCGAATTGCTGTTGACGGTCGGCCTCGTGGTGATGGTCATCTTCCTCTTCTTGCGGAGTGTCTATGCCACGATTATCCCGAGCGTGGCGGTGCCGCTGTCGCTGGTTGGAACTTTCGCGGCGATGTACATCCTCGGGTACAGCCTGGATAACTTATCGCTGATGGCGTTGACTATCTCCACCGGTTTCGTGGTGGACGATGCCATTGTGATGATCGAGAACATCTCGCGCTACATCGAGGCGGGCGATCCACCCATGGANNGGGCGCCTGTTCCGCGAGTTTGCCGTGACCCTTGCCGTCACGATCGTCATTTCGGCAGTGGTCTCTCTTACGCTCACGCCCATGATGAGTGCGCGCATCTTGCGGCACAAGCCAAAAGAGCAGCAGGGACGCATCTATCGAGCTTCGGAGCGCGCTTTCGAGGGGATGATCGCGTTCTATGGCCGGACGCTGAAGTTTGTCCTTCGATTTCAGACGATTACGCTGTTGGTCGCGGTGTCCACCCTAGTGCTTACGGTTTTTCTTTACATCATCATCCCCAAAGGCTTTTTCCCGGTGCAGGACAC
>PMAT01000062.1 GCA_003152695.1 Acidobacteriaceae bacterium | reverse complement strand
ACAGCGGCGCTGGCCCGCCATCACCTGCCTGCAGACGTAACTGGTCGCCATCGCCCGGGACCAATGTGATTGACCAAGCACCTTCAGCCGCAATGACCGACGGTGCCATCGGATTGGCCGGAATCGGAGTCGTAGAGGCGCACAGGACGCCGACGGACAAAAGCATACAAATAACTAGAATCAAAACATGTTTCATAACAGGTTCTCCTTGTCGTTATGGGGCCGAGTTCTTAACCAGTAACAACCATGGGAGCGCGATGTTACTTACTCTCGCTCCTCGCGGGGGGCAACGTCGTAGGCATCGGTGCGGATCCTTCCCCAATGAACACGACGGTATTCGGTTGACCGACGGAGGTCGCGCCACTTACGGCAGTAAGAGCTCCGGCTAACATTAAGGCGGCTAGGGCTGCGATCATTGTCTGTTTCACGGTTTTACGACCTCCTGGATCGAACGGTTTCTGGGCGTTGCATTTTCGGTTCTTGAGTGTACGAATCGTTGCCGGCGAGCCTCAGCCAAATTCAATCAGGAGGCTCTAACCGGAGATGCATCAACTAGTTAATCAACATAGTTGCTTCGCATTTGCTGGGTCCCACGCGCTTTTTCTAAGACGGTGGCGTTTTATTCAGTCGCGCGTGTGTGGCCGTCTAGACCCACTGCTACACTTTGCATTATAGATACCGCGTTACCAGTTCCCACAAAATTCGCACTGCTTTTGTGACGGAGGTACATGTACTAATAGGGGATTTGGCGTACAGTTCTTGTACGCCTCTATCCCTATCGAATTTCGCCTTATGGTATAGAATTCTGGGCCATTGTCACGGTGTAAGCATGGCGGACGGCGCAGGTAAAAACCCGAATCTCTTGCCGCGCAACGACTTAGCGATAAAACCCGTGCAGAGCGCTTCGTTGCAGCCGTCACAGGTTTGTCCCAACTGTTCAGCAAACTTGCAGCACAACCACTGCAAGTTAGTGTGTCCGCGGTGCGGGTATTTCCTCAGTTGCTCCGACTTCTACTGAACCTGTTGCAATCTGACCACCGTGGTCATCGACTCGGATGGAGCCACCGCCTTTGCCCGCGTGTTTCGCGCCAGTACTGCTTCTCGTGTAACGTAGAGATACAATGGATTCGCTTCCTAGGAGGATCGAATGCAACGCACAGCCAGTGCTCACTGGTCGGGTGGTTTAAAAGACGGGAAGGGCACCGTTTCGACCCAGAGTGGTGTCCTCAGCCAAACTCAGTATTCCTTCAGCACACGCTTTGAAAACGGGGCCGGAACAAATCCTGAGGAACTGATTGCCGCAGCGCACGCCGGTTGTTTTTCCATGGCACTGTCCGCACAGCTTGGAAGCGCGGGCATGACTGCGGACAGTATAGATACGAAGGCGACTTTGACCCTGGACAAAACCGAGGCTGGCTTTACCATTACCAGCGTACATCTCGACGTAAAGGTCAAGATCCCCGGAGCGGACCAGGCGAAGTTCGACGAGGCCGCCCAGAATGCCAAGAAGGGATGCCCGGTTTCCCGGGTTCTCAATGCCAGCATCACCATGGACGCGCAACTGGTTTCCTAATCCTGTTGACGGCTGCCCGGGTGGAACTGGGCAGCCCACGCTTCCGGTTGTGAAAATCTCGCCCTTGTTTTAAAGTTCTCGACGCGGGGCAACGCAGGATTTTCCATGACACAAGGAGATTGTCTCACTGAAAGAAGATTGTTTTACTGATGGTGTGGTTCGCAGTTGCGCTGCCCCTTTCGCCCAGAACAAAATGTCGAAACGTTTGTCCGAATCGACCACCGTTCTGAAAACCGTCCTCGGTAAGCAGGACATGCCGAAGAGCATTCTCGACAATTAAGCACCTAGGAGAACAAAATGGAAATTTCAGCCAAGAGATCCGTACCTATTCTGCTCGTATTAGGGATTGTATGGTTGGCCCTGCCAGTTTGGGGCGCCGAAAAGAGCAAAGACGAGGAGACCATCAGAAACGCCGCCACGGTGTTGCAGGCGATGGTTGGCAGCAAGGACGTTCCGGCCAGCACAGTAGCGAAGGCTGATTGCATCGTCATTCTGCCCAGTGTGAAGAAATTCGCCGTGGGCATTGGTGGAACCGGAGGCCGCGGTCCGATGACTTGCCGTGAGGGCGCGGACTTCACTGGCAAGTGGGGACCGCCCGCCATGTACAGCATCGGTGGCGCCAGTGCGGGTCTTCAGATCGGCGGCACGGATAAGGATTACATCATCCTGATCATGGCCCCGACGGCGGCGAACAAGGTGCTGGACGGCAAAGTTAAGGTCGGCAGCGACGCGACCGCAGCGGCCGGTTCCGGAGCCAGCGCGAGTACGGGTACTGCTGACATGCTGACCTATTCCCGGACTTCCGGACTTTTCGCTGGCGTGTCGCTCGACGGCGCCTCTCTCGAGCCTGACAAAGATGCTAACCAGCGGCTTTACGATAAATCGGTCGGCGCTCGGGAGGTCGTGAGCGGCGGGGTTACGCCCACGCCCGCGGGAACGCAACTGGTTTCCCTGCTCAACAGCAAGGCCGGCAAAAAGTAGCAATTAGAAGACGAGCCCACATAAGTTCGGCGGAGACGTCTCGTCTCCGCCGGCCGGGCAGTACCACGTCTGGATGTGCGGGCTCAAACATTTCCCTGAATCCAGGTTAGTTCGACGCGACTGCCATTCATGCCAACTCCCTTCCTATAGGAGGACCGGCCACCTCACCACCAAACGGTCGGCGGTCCTGCCCGGCTGGGAATTTTCGTCCTCATGAACTGCATAGACTTCTGGCAATCTCTCATCATAGGTAGGGAGGCGCGTGTTTGCTCGCGTCGACCGCAAGCATAGCTACGATTGCACGCAGCGAGTCAGGTGGGGGTACACGTGTCAAGTAATTGGGTCAGCGTGCAGGGAAAGGTTGGACACACTACCGGCGTTTTGGCCTCTGAAGTTGGCAGTCCCAACTCTGTCGGATCAACCACGACCGTCAGTTTTGCGAACGCAGTATCTCGCGAATCTCGCGATTGACTCGGGCCGCATCTTGCGATGCTTTATCGATCAAGTCGAGCCACCTTTTATTGTTCTCGTCTAGTTTCGCCTGAGCCAGAAGATAGGAAGCCTGCATGATGGTTTCGATGTAATTGCTGAGGTCGTGGGACAGGATGCGCAGTTTGGTGACTGTCTCCCCTAGTAATTTCTTGCTCTCTTCCATTGCCGGTTGGGCCACTTGTTCTCTCCTGCCTTACCGTAGCAACCACGCCGGGCGAATGCTACCCCAGCAGCGCGTGGGCCTTTGACATTGGACGCAGACCCGGAGGTTTTCGTTGTTCGGGAGCCCGCCACGCCCATGCAACCTTACCACACTGTCCCCCGGCCCGGCTTCGCTGTCGTCAACCTAAACCGTCGTCGCTGTGCCACTTACGAACCGAGATCTGGCCCCTCCGGCAGGAGGCGGCCTTTTCCGCTGCGCTCTGCGGCTGCTATGATTCTGGCAACATCGCAGGCAACGCGAGCGTCCCATGGCTCAAATCCGGCTGAAAACGAAGCTGGTCCTTGCTATCAGCGGTATGGTGTTCACGCTGATCGCGGTGTTTTCCTATTTCTACACCTCGCGCATGGTACGGCAGCGTTTTACGAATGCTTACGACAATGCCGCCTTCGTTGCCAAGGAGATCCAGGAGAGCGCTCGCGAAGCCTCCCAGATTGACCTCAGCAGCACCTTCATCAACACCAACGATCCCAAGCAGGTGGAGGCGGTTCTGGACGAAGCCTTACAGACCGATCCCGGGCTGAACACGCTGCTGCAATCCATCGTTGGCTATTCTCCCACCATCTCCGACGTAGCCATTACGGATGTAACCGGACGGGCCATCGTACACACTGACCCATCCGCCATAGGCACGCAACTAGAGTCGCGCGAGGACTTCCAGAATCTGTACAGCGGTAGTTTCCGACGCCAGCTCGAGGTGGTATACGGCGAGCCCAGGGTTTACGACGTTCACCTGCCCATCCAGCGCGAGGGTCAGCCTTTCGGCGACATCCGCGTCGGCATCTCCACGGTCCTTCTGAAGAGTGAGGTCCAGCCGCAACTCACACGCGCGCTTTTCTTCTCGGCGTTTGCCATCATGGTGTCGCTCGCGTTAGCAGCCGGGGTGTCCAACATTGCCTTGCGCCCGTTGGAGGCGATTGGCCGTCGCCTTGACCAGATGACGGCAGGCGTGGCCGACATTGCACCCGAGCCTGATCCGAGAGCAACGGACGAGTATGGGCTGGTCAACACCAAGATTGATCGTCTGGGCCGGCAGATCCGCGACGTGAAAGAAGTGTTTAGCGCGCTCAAAGAGAACCTCGATCAGATTATGGGCACCTTGCAGGACGGACTGGTCCTGTTTACGCGTGACACGCGCGTGGTGCTGGTAAGCGCCTCGGCGGAACGCTTCGTCGGCCGTCCGCGAGGACAGATTCTGGGCAATGTGGTGGAGGAGGTGTTCAGCGATGCCAACAAACTGGGTCGCATCGTGCTGGATGCTTTCGCTCTGCACCAGCCCATCCCGCAGCGTGAGATCGAGCTGGAAAACGGACGGCGCATACAAATTGCACTGGATTTCATCGCCGAGCGCGGCGAGCGTATCGGCGCGCTACTCACCATGCGGGACGCGGAATCGGTGCGCCGAATCGAGAACGAAATTGAACTGTCTCGCCGCGTGGCCGCTATCGGACGGCTGACCTCCGGGGTTGCCCATGAAGTAAAAAATCCCATCAATGCCATCGTGGTTCACCTCGAGTTGCTGCGCGAGAAGATGCGCGAGGTCGATCCTGATACCTGGCGCCATATGGACATCATCGGAAGCGAGATTCATCGTTTGGATCGGGTGGTGCAGACCCTGGTGGACTTCAATCGTCCTCTGGAGTTGCGCCTTTCCGACTTCGATTTGCGCCGTTTGATGGAGGAGGTTGCCCTGCTGGCTGCGCCGGAAGCAGCCCGCCAAGGGGTGAAGGTCGAAACCAACTTGGGCCGCGAGGCGCTGCCCGTGCGGGCCGATGCCGACCTCATTAAGCAGGCCCTGCTGAACGTGGTTATCAATGGTGTGCAGGCCATGAACGACGGCGGCGTGCTCAGTATGGTCACACATCGGGACGACACGGCAGCCACCATTGAGGTCCGCGATCAGGGCAGCGGGATTCCTCCAGAGATTCGCGACAAGATTTTCAACCTGTATTTCACCACCAAGAAGGTGGGCAGCGGCATTGGCCTGGCCATGAGCTACCGCGTGTTGCAGCTGCACAATGGCGCCCTTGATTTCGTCACCGAGATGGGTCAAGGAACCACCTTCCGCCTGGCCCTTCCTTTGGCGGGCGCGCCGCAGGTGAAGGACGTGAAAATCGCGACTCGCACTTGATTGCGAGCCTGGGCTGGGCATGAAACCGTAATACCACGGTGTTTAGGTATTGCGGCCCGAGGTTTATCATGAAGAGCAGTTGTTCTGCTCGCTTGCTCTTGGGCGGTCGTCCAGACGGAGACTAGCGTGGCAGCGATATTGCAGAACTTCGCATGAACATTTGGCGCCAATTCGTTGCTCTGGTCCTGGCCTTGTTATTGTTGCTGAGTGTGGCGTGCAAGAAGAAAAAGCCACAGCTTCCGCCACAGGCGCAGGCTCCTACCATCTCGGTCCCGGTGCCGGATGAAATTTCTCAGACCGCTCCGCCCCCTCTGCCGCCCAAACAGGAGGCGCCCGCTCCGGAACCGCAGAAGCCGAAGCCCCCACCGCGTCACCGCAAGAAACCGGCCCAGCCTCCGGCCAGCAGCCCTGAAAACACCCCTGCGACTTCAACCGGCAATGCTACGGTTGCTGCGGCCCATCCTCCGCCAAGTCCGGCCGAGAGCGCCCCTGACACCGCCATCGCCGCCGACGTCAGCAGCCAGCAGGTGAGCCAACAGAAACAGACAACGGCTGAATTGCTTGCCGCCGCCGAGAAAAATTTGAAGAGCGTGAATCGCAAACTAAACCATGACGAGCAAGCCATGGTTTCGCAGATCAGGACCTACATGGATCAGTCGCGCAAGGCCACCTCGGAGAATGATTTCGAGCGCGCCTATAACCTGGCCACGAAAGCTCGCCTGCTTTCCGACGCACTTGTCAAGAAATAAGCGCCATCCAAGCCGACCGTTTGCCTAGGATGAGTGGCTCGCTAGCGGATCTGAATCCAAAATGACGTGCCGTCCCGGGAAACCCCGGTCAAACGTTCATCGCTCCAGAACGCATCCATCACAGCAGCAAGGCGCTGGGTGATGCTGATGTATTTGTTCGGCAACATGATTTCGTAGCCACCATGTCCGGCAAGCAAACTTGCCGCCAGCAGATATTGCTCTGACCAGTAGCGATGCGGGTAGTATCGGTATTCCCAGTAAGGCGGGTAGTCGTGAGGCAAGAAGATGTCGTGCATGTGGACTAACACGCCGGACTTCAGCCGGGGAAGAACCTCAAGAAAAAAGACTGTCACGTCGGAATTCATGAAACTGCGGTGTGACCCGTCCATGAATAGGATGTCTCCGGCCCCCAGCTGATCGAACAGGTTTAGGTCAACCTTGTCTAGCGGTCGCCTGATGACGGTGTCGCAGAGGTTGTCGATCGCGGCGCGGGGATTGGGATCAATGGAAACGAGCTTCGTTCTCAGATTGTGGTCCCGGATGGCCCGGCGCACAACCTTGGTCGAGTACCCAGATCCGACTTCCGCCATGAGGGCCGCATTGCGAGTCGCGACGAAGCCGTAAAGGGCAAAGGTGTCCAGTCCTCCGAGCCAATCGTGTACCCAACACGGCTCGGAGGAGTGTTCTGCCTCGCGCAGGGGGATGCGGAGCAGATGGTCAGACAAACTCAGGAACTGCAACAAACGGTTTACGTATTCGTGATCGTTAGCGGCGAGAATGCAGGTAAGCTCGGGATGTGCTGGTTTGCCATATCCGAAGCGAGGAATCGCTTCTACGCTGTAATCGAGAAAAATCGGTTGATATCCGTCGGCAAGTCTGCGGGCATTCAACAGTACCGATAGGAAACCATGCCTGTCGGCAAGCCGCCTTAAGTTTTTTTTTAAATCCATGCGTATTTCCCACGCGACCTAGTGGGCGCCTCTACTTTAGCAGCAACACCCTGGCCATCGTGTGAATGGCCGGAGGCTGAGTGTTTCAGGGAGATGCCGCCAATTCAGCAGCCCGCGGTGACTGCCGCGGAAGAAGCAGCCGCAACCAAGGCAGTGATCAGAGGATGGCTTCTCCCTTGGAGAGCGGATCGTTCCGGTTGAAACAACGTGCCGAAGAAAAATCGGTGAGCGGGCAGTTCGACGGCGCGCACCTCTCCGTCAGGTCCGGTGGCCCCGATCCTCAATCCGCCGTTCCGCAGGCGCGTCACGTAAGCGGGATTGGGGCCAAAGCGGCAGTGATAGGTCTCGCGAATCTCATCGACGCCATAGATCTGGCGCAGTCGGCTGGCGGGCGTCAGGTCCAGCGTTTCCTCCACCTCAACCAGGGAACACATCAGCTTCGTGATCACAGGCTCCGTGCTCGCCGGATCGCATTCGGCGTGTCCGGCTTCGCTCATGTGCAAGACGTTCCGCGCAAACTCCACGATGGCGTGCTGACATCCGGCGCAAGTTCCCAGGAAAGGCTTTCCCCTCTCGCGCGCGAAGCGAATAACGCGGAGCGCTCCTTCCATCGAGCGATAAGGACTGGCCGGAACGTACCAAAAACTACCGTATGGCTCCAGATCAGCATCCAGCGCGCGTTCGGTGCCGAGCCACACCGGCTCGACCGGATTGCCCACGGCCGCAAGCGCCAGCGCCTGCGGAATGGCTTGATGTGCCGTAACCTTGGGATCGTAATCGCCGACTAAGCAAATACGTACTGCGCGCTTTTCCACCAGCACCACCCTCCCCTGCGTGACCGCAAGTCCATCGCGCGTTGCGCATGAATCCCCATTCACCCATGGCACGTGCATCTTCAACTGCATTGTTTGTTGCTTCACTATATCTGACCGTTATGGCATGCCGCGACTGGGATAAAGTTGAAGTATGAGGGAGATGTTCCAGCACCGTGGGATGCGGCTGATCTTCATCGCCAATCTCGTTTCCATGATCGGCAGCGGCATGAACTCTGCTGCCGTGATCTGGTACATCCTGCAAGCCACCCATTCCGAGGTGTCACTGGCGGCGCTGATCGCGTTGCAAACCCTTCCCTCGATGCTGCTGTTGCCCTTCACCGGCGTGCTCATTGACCGTGAAGACCGTCGCCACCTGATGTTGTGGCTGGACTCGGCGCGCGGGGCCATCATCTTCTTCGTCGCCATGCTGGTGTTCACGCATCATGTGCGGCTGTGGCACCTGTACGCCATGAACGTCCTGGTTGCCATCGGTTTCTGGATGTTCTTTCCTACCGTGAACGCGCTCATCCAGGAGCTGACGCCGGACGACAAGATGCTGGATTCGAACTCGCTGTTATTAGCGGCGTTGCAGGGCGGCTGGTTGATGGCTGGCGCCGTGGTCGGCTTCATGTACAACCATGTCGGTCTGGGTGGCGTGCTGCTCATCGACTGCGCCAGTTACGCCGTTTCGCTGGCCTGCATCCTGCAGGTGCGCAAGGGCAGAGTGACGGTTTCGCGTCCGGTATCGGAGCTTGCGGCATTGGCTTCATCCTCCGGTGCAGTTGGGCGCTATGTCCACGAGCTCGGAGAAGGCTATCGCTATGTTCGGAAGAACCGTCGGGTGCTGCTGATCGGCATCGCCTGGGCGCTGTTTGTAGCCGCCATGATGACGCAGGGCGTGCTGTCCGCGCCGCTGAGCGAACGCATTCTGCACGGCGGGGCCGTGGGTTATGGATGGCTGAATGCCGGCTGGGCGGTCGGGGCCTTCGTCAGCGTTTTCTACGCCTCGACGTTTATCCGGCGGCATGGCGCTAACCGTTCGGTCACGCTGACCATGTCGATCATAGCCTTGTCGCTCTTCCTGCTGCCAGTCTCGCATTGGCTGGTGCTGGCGGTGCCGATTTACTTCATGATGGGTTCCAGCCGCGGCGTAGGCGGCATTGCTCTCTCCAGCGAGATGATGCAGATGGTGCCACGCCACTTCATGGGACGGGTGCAAAACACTTTCTCCTTCGTGGCCAGCGCCCTGCAAATCGGAACCTCGTTGCTGGCCGGCGAAGCCGCCCATCGCAGCGGTCTGACCTACGGCTTCTGGATCGTGGGAGCCATGTATCTGGGATCTGGGTTGGCGGCCTGGCTGCCGGTCCGCCGCGCCAAACCAGCGGTTTGTCCGCAGGACGATACGGCCGCCGATTAGGCGCAGCAGTTTTCGCCTCCGATGCATTGGAGACGGCCTTCGCACTCTGGTCTCGATCAATCCGTCAGTGGAGCAGTAACGGATGGAATCTGCGACAACATAGGTAACTCGGTCGCAGTTTCCAATGAGGTTCGCGGTGTATCACGCAATAGGAAGTCGCAAATCACCCGATTGAAGTCGCCAGGCACTTCTTCGTAAGGAACGTGGCCGATGCCATCGAGCATGACCAGCGCGCTGTTTTGCAGGCGCTGCTGCAGAGCATAGGCCGACGAGGGATACACCGCGGTGTCGCGCGATCCCCAGAGCAGCAGTGCGGGCAGTTCGCTGATCGCCGGCAAAGACTCCTCGATGAGTGCCAGGTCGCGATGCCACGACCGCACAATGCGCAGCAGGTGCTCAAAGCTTCCCGGCACCTCCAATCCCGCAGTGTAGCCTTCGATGCTGCCGGGCCCGATACGGCTGGGATCGCCATACAGCTTGCGAAAGTAGCGGAGCATCAGCCAGTGCTGCCGGGGTAGGACATGAGTGACAAAAAGTCCGCTCAGCGCAGTGGAAAGCAAGCGAGTCAAAAACCGGCCATAGCTCGACCAGGGATTAATTCCGCAAACCAACACTAGCCGCCGGATGCGGTATGACATCGATCGTTGCTTGGCCAGAGCAGCCAGAACAATCGCCAGTCCGCCGCCGCGAGAAGTACCCAGCACGTCCGCCTGTTCCATTCCGAAATGCTCCATGAAGCGCAGAACGCCTTCGGCATCGCTGGCCAGCGAGCATTGGGCTTCGTCGATGCGCTGGGAAAAGCCACAGCCGGGCAAATCGACGGCAAACACCGAGAAATGCCGGGCCAGCGCCTCCATGTTGAAGCGCCAGGAAAAGGAATAGGCCATGAAGCCATGGATCAGCAGCAGCGGCGGACCCGAACCGGCATGAAGATAGCGCCACCTCACCCCATCGAGGGTCACGCTGCACTCTTCGGTTCCGGGAATCCTGGCGATCTCAGGGACCGCCCCAGTTTGCCTGGCTGTGTCAAGTTCTGGCATGTCGTACAACCAATCCGCTGGTCAGAGAATCGTAGGAACCGATGTCGTCTCTGTCGCTTGGGGAGAGTGAAAGCTCTCCCCTTTTTGCATGGAGGTTTGCGGTAATTCCGGACTTTCTATGCAGATTTTAGACCTGAGCGCGTTGGTTTGGGAGATAATTGGAAACATTCGGCCGGCTCCCGCATCGGTTCGAGGGGTGCCGTGTGGCGCCGGAAGTGGGGAACCAACCAAACGTGTCTGCCAAAGTTTCTGATCTCATCTACGACTGGAACACAAGTCACGACCGGTCCATGTTGCCGGCAGGCAGAGTGTTGCTGAATGATGAGTCGCTGCGCGACGGACTGCAGTCGCCGTCGGTGCGCGATCCTTCCATCGAGGAGAAGATCGAGATCCTTCACTTGATGGAAGCGGTCGGCATCAACATGCTGGACCTCGGCCTGCCCGGAGCCGGTCCCCGCGCGGTGGCGCACTGTGAAGCCCTGGCCCGAGAAATTGGCCGGGCGAAATTGCAGATCAAGCCCAACTGCGCGGCCCGCACTCACCAAAACGACATTCGTCCCATCGCTGAGATTGTGCAGCGCACCGGCGTCCCCATTGAGGCGGCTACCTTTATCGGCTCCAGTCCCATTCGACGTTACACCGAAGATTGGACCGACGACTTTCTGCTCCGCACTACCGAAAGCGCGGTGAGGTATGCGGTTTCACTCGGCCTCGAGGTGATGTACGTGACCGAAGACACCACGCGCTGCGATCCCGAGACCATTCAGCGGCTCTACAGCACGGCCATCGCGTGCGGCGCAAAAGCAATCGTGATCTGCGATACCTGTGGGCACGCCACCCCCATGGGCGTGGTTGCGCTCCTGCACTTTGTCGTCAACGAGGTGGTGAAGCCCTCGGGGGAAAACATTCGCGTGGAGTGGCATGGACACTGCGACCGCGGCCTGGCCGTGGCAAATGCCATTGCGGCGCTGGCAGCTGGCGCCGAAGTTATCCACGCCACTGCTTGCGGTATCGGCGAGCGCGTGGGGAACACCCAGATGGACCAAATGCTGATGAACTTAAAGCTTCTGGGCGCTGAGCCTTGGAAGAGCCAGGACCTCACCAAACTAAAGGATTATTGCGAGGCGGTGGCGAAGGCGACTGGAGTTCCGATCCCCAAGAACTACCCGGTCGTCGGTGAGGATGCCTTCCGCACCGGTACCGGCGTCCATGCAGCAGCGGTCATCAAGGCGTACAAGAAAAACGACGTACTGCTGGCCAACAGCATTTATTCCGGCGTGCCGGCCCATCATTTCGGCATGGAGCAGATCATCGAGGTTGGCCCCATGAGCGGTAAGTCGAACGTGGTGTTCTGGCTGGAGCGTCACGGCCTCACCGCCAGCGATGAGCTGGTGGACCGCATCTATCAGCGGGCCAAGAATTCGGACCGAATGCTCACCGATCCCGAGATCATGGAGTGCATCCAGGCGGCGCCGGGCGTGCAGTCGTGGCTGGCGTCGTAGAGGTATCGTTCGTCAGCTCGTAGCCGTCCTCTTCACCCAAATCCAAGGTGCAGCGCCCGTGCCTCTTGACTGCACGTATGGTACGTGTTACACGTATTACACGTGGAAAATGGAGTCGCGAATGTCACCAGATCCCCATAAGCAGAATGTCACAATCAGTTTGAGTAAACCGACCCTCCGCAAGGCCAAAGTCCTCGCCGCCCGACGGGACACGTCGATCAGCGGCCTGCTTGCCCAGCAGGTTGAAATCCTTGTTGGCGAAGAAGAGGCCTACGAACGTGCTGAACGACAGGCGATTCAGCTTCTTGATCACGGCTTCCATCTGGGAGGACTAGCCCCCGCCAGCCGCGATGAGCTGCATGAACGGTAAGACGTTTGTTGATACCAACGTCCTCATTTACGCTCACGACGTCGATGCCAAGGGCAAACATCATGCTGCCAGGGCGATCCTCGCTGAACTATGGGGCGAGCGCTCCGGCGTTATGAGCATGCAAGTGTTGCAGGAATTCTATGTTAATGCCACGCGCAAGATTGCGCATCCTTTGCCCAAAGAGTCGGGCAGGCTCGTCGTGAGCACCTATGCCGTGTGGTGTGTCGATACTACCCCGGCAGAAATCTCGACTGCGTTTCGAATCGAGGATGAATCTCACATTGGATTTTGGGACGCCCTCATTATTGCGTCCGCGCTGAAGAGCGGCGCGACCCGGATCCTCTCGGAAGACCTAAATGCGGGACAAATGATCGCCGGTATACGGATCGAGAACCCGTTCGCAAGAATCCGGTGATTAGGTTGCGACGGCGGGAACCTGCTGGTTTGCCACCGACAGAACGTCCGCTTAATCACTTTCGCTCGCTCCAACCGGCGTATTAGTATTGGGCATCCGTCATGGGTCCCGGTCCTCCAGCGCGCGCGTCTTCCACAGAGTTGTCCTTCAGTGAATCTCAAGGATCCCGCTCGGCGCAGCAACAGGTGGCGCGCGCGGCCGAATTGCGCAAGGTCCACGAAGCGTTTGCCTGGTTCCGCTCGCGCGCTCGCGAATTGGAAGACTTACAACTCGAAGTGACGTCGATCGCAGCGCCTCCATGGGGCGAGGCTGTACGCAGCGCATGGCTCAAGGAACGGTTCAGCGACCTCGGCCTCACCGACGTGCATCAGGATGAGTTAGGCAACGTCTTCGCAATCCGGCCGGGTACCGATCCCAACGCAGCCTACATCGCGCTGAGCGCACACATCGATACGGTGTTTCCCGCGGGAACGCCGATCGAAGTGCGCCGCGATGCCGGCAAACTCTATGGGCCAGGCATCTCCGATAACTCGTCGGGAATCGTCGCGCTGCTGGCGATTGCCGGCGCGATGCAGGCGGCAAATCTATCGAATGCCGCTCCGGTTCTTTTTGTCGGCGACGTGGGTGAAGAAGGCGAAGGCGACCTGCGCGGCATGCGACACATCTTTCAGCAGCCCAAGTGGTCGGCATCCATAGCTGCGCTGGTGGTGCTCGATGGCGCAGGAACCGACACCATCATTGCCGAAGGACTGGGCAGCCGGCGTTATGAAGTCACGGTACGCGGCCACGGCGGGCATTCGTGGAGCGACTTCGGGGTCGCTAATCCGATCCTTGCGCTGGCACGGATCATCGATCGCTTCGCCGGCACGCCGGTGCCCGCCTTGCCGAAGACGACCTACAACATAGGGATGATCAACGGCGGTACGTCGGTCAACTCCATTCCGGAGTCGGCGACCATGAAGGTGGACACTCGATCGGCTTCGGTGGAACAACTCGACCGGCTAGAGGGTGCCCTGCACGAGGCAGTCGACGCTATTGTTCCCGACGGCGCGGGCCGCAAGAAACAGGAGCTGCTGACGGCAGAGGTCCGCATGATCGGCAATCGTCCGGCGGCTGATTTGCCGGTAGAGTCGCAACTGCTGAAAGCCATCCGCGCGGTGGATGCACAGCTCAACAACGCATCACGCATTCAGCGGGCCTCCACCGACGCCAACGTCCCGCTGTCGCTGGGCCGGGAAGCCATCGCCATCGGCGCCGGAGGCAGCGGCGGCGGCGCTCATACCATCGGCGAATGGTATGACCCAATTGGCCGGGACCTCGGACTCAAGCGCATTCTGTTGCTCATCCTCGCGCTCGCCGGAGTGGCGGACGAATGAGATTGCTTCTGCTGATCGCTCTCGCGCTAATCGCGGTGAATACAAATACCTCCGCAAACTCCGCGTCAGCTTCGGGTAAGACTGCGGGCACCGAGCCACCCGACACCATTTTCCTCAACGGCGACCTCTACACGCAGGCGACACCAGCGCGCGCGCAGGCGATGGCGATACGCGCCGGCCGCATTCTTGCCGTGGGCACGAACGACGAGATCCGCAAGATGAGAGGCGCCCACACGCACGTTATTGATCTCGGCGGCCACTTCGTAGTGCCGGGCTTCAACGATGCCCACGTTCATCTGGAACATGCAGGCCTGGAATTGCTCAGTGTCGATCTGCGCGGCATCCGGTCGCTCCGGGAGATGCAGCAGCGCATCGCGGCCAGTGCCAAGACCGCTACGGCCGGCGAGTGGCTTGTGGGCGGTGGCTGGGACCAGACGCTATGGACGGACGGAAAGCTGCCGAGCCGCCAGGACATTGACGCGGTCAGCGGCCAGCATCCGGCAGTCTTCATCCGGGTGGATGGACACATCTCCGTAGCCAACACAGCGGCCCTGAAAGCGGGAGGAGTTACACCGCAGACGCAAGCGCCGGCAGGCGGCAAAATCGACCACGAAGCCGACGGCCAGCCCACCGGCATTCTGCGCGAAACGGCAAGAGGACTGGTCGAGTCCAAAATCCCGCTGCCGACTCCCTCGCGTCTGCGCCGCGCCGCCGAACTTGCGCTGGCCGACGCCGCGCGTTGGGGCATCACCTCGGCTCAGGACAATTCCAGTTGGGAATCCTTTCTTGTGTACGAGGACCTGGAGCGGGAAGGCAAGCTGACGCTGCGCATCAGCGAATGGCTGAGGTTCGACGATCCTGTCAGCCTGCTGGAGACGCATCGCGCACATCATCCCGCCGACGATCCAATGCTGCATACGGCCATGCTGAAAGGCTTCATGGATGGCTCGCTGGGTTCGCGCACGGCCGCGCTGCTGGCGCCGTATTCCGACGATCCGGGCAACTCCGGCCTCCCGCAGTATGAGCAAGGCAAACTGAATCGCATGGCCATTGCGCGCGCGCTGGCCGGCTTCCAGATCGGCTTTCACGCTATCGGAGACCGCGCCGCGCAAATGGCGCTCGACGCTTTCGCCGAGGCTGAGCGCAGCGCGAAGGAGAATGACAAGACGCGCGACTTCCGCTTCCGCATTGAGCACGACCAGGTGATCACGCCCGGCCAGTTCGCGCAGTACAAGAAGCTCGGAGTCATCGCTTCCATCCAGCCCAGTCACCTGCTTACGGACATGCGTTGGGTCATGGAGCGGATTGGCACCGAGCGGGCGAAGACCTCCTACCCCTGGAAGCAATTCCTGGATGACGGCATACCGCTGGCGTTCGGCACCGATTATCCAGTCGAACCGATCACGCCGTTTCGCGGAATCTATGCGGCTGTCACCCGCAAGAACGAAGCGGGCACGAAAGAATATTTCCCCGAGCAGAAGCTCACTATCGAGCAAGCCATCGCCGCCTACACCACAGGTTCTGCATACGCCCAATTCGCGGAGAAGGATAAGGGAACTCTGGCGCCGGGCATGCTGGCCGACTTCGTTGTCCTGGATCGCGATCTAACCAAGGTCGCGCCGCCTCAGATCCTGAAAACGCGCGTGCTTAGGACCGTGGTTGGTGGGATTACGGTGTACGTGGCGGATCAATGAGGCACGTATCCGATTGGTTCGGATGCGATGCACGGTTGGGTTCTGTCCTAATTCAGGCCTTGTCTGTTCTTCGGGACGAGGGCTTGATGGCCTCTGGTGATTAGCCAAGTCAACCGAAACCAGTGGAGTGGGAGTGCGGACGTGTCCGCTCATGGTTGCCTTCAGGCTCACCTGAATTCCCGTGGCAAGCCGAGCACATCCATCGCTGCGAAAGTGGTCCTTCCCAACTCTTGCTGTGCTGTATCCGCTCTAGCCAAAGGTTTATCACTCTAACCGGTGACCCCGATCACGGAATGGTACATGGGTAGACATGAGAGTCTATAATGCTTTTGGCGTTCGTCCTGGCCGGGTTCGAAACCAAGGCTTAACAAGGCCTTCTACCTCATCCCTCGATCTTCTAGGTTCAGGCTCTCTCGCCAAGGAGGCTGGATATGAAATACCGGGCCACGATCCTGGTTCTGATTCTCCTCCCCATCCTGGTAGGCGGTGGTTTTGCCCTCGCCAAATGGCCCATGAACGCTCCCGTGATTGCGATCCTCGGGGCGGTCATGATCTGGCTAGGCTACACCGGGTATGCTCGCCGAATCGACCAAAACGTCATTCAACCTGATGCCAAGAAGGCTACTCCCGCGCGCATGTACATGGACGGGGTTGACTTCATGCCTACGAGCCGCAACGTGCTCTATGGTTACCACTTCAAGTCCATTGCTGCCGCCGGTCCCATCGTGGGCCCGATTGCCGCGGTCGCACTCTGGGGATGGTTGCCCTCGCTACTCTGGCTTACGCTGGGCGTTACCTTCCTGGGCTGGGCCAGCGACTACTCCGCCATCATGGTGGCGGTGCGCAACGACGGCAACTCGCTGTCGGCGATTGCACACCGGCTGATTGCGCCGCGAGCTCGCGTCATACTCTTTGTGTTCATCTTCTTTTATCTGCTGCTGCTGGCTGGGGCCTTCGTGGGAATTATGGCTGGCATCTTTGACCCGCGGGCCGATGTCCCGTTTGGCATCTTCATTCTGGCCATCATGGGTCTGGTAATGGGTCAGATGCTCTATCGCTGGAAGATGGACCTGATCGTCGTCACCGTCCTCGCGGTTGGCTTGACCATGGGCGCGATGGCATGGGGCGCACGTGGCATGTCCACGGTGAAGGGGAAAACTCCGGCCGGCCAGCCTGGTGCAGCCGTCGTATTCGGTGGCCCCGTCAATTCTCTCGTGGAGAAGCTGAATGGCGCCATTAACCAGCTCAGCGGCGGGAAGGCTTTGTACACCGTTGTTGATCCTACGAAATCGGATCCGCGTCTGGCGGCGATGACCGTCAATGCCCAAGGCCAGATTGTGCCGAAGTACGTGGCCGGCGGCGGCGCCATCAAGATGCTGCCCTCGTTTATCTTCTGGTGCCTATTCATCTTCGCCTTCTCGTATCTGGGGACGGTCTTGCCGATCTGGCGCTTCGCCCAGCCCACAAACTATATAGGCTTCTGGATCACCTTCCTCACCATCGGCTTCTCGGCCTTGGGTGCAGTCGTCGCGGGACTCCGCGGACTGTTCGGGAACACCGTCATGACCCAGGCTGTGACCTTCCAGACCAAGGTGATTTCCTCGCCCGCGCTGGGCGCGTGGTGGATTCCCATGACGCAAGCGAAAGACGCAGCCGGCCACATCGTTCAGAACCTGCCGGCAATTCAGCCGATCTGGCCGATGCTGTTTGTGACCATCGCGTGTGGCGCCATCTCGGGCTGGCATGCGCTGGTGGGCTCCATCGGCACCGCGCGGCAATTGGAATATGAGACCGATGCGCTGCCGGTGGGCGGCGGTGGCATGTTCACGGAAAATGCACTCGCGTTGCTCGCGCTAGTAGCGGTTTCCATTGCCGGCGGAGCGGGCGCAGGCGCGTTCGCCGCCGGCGTCGGCAAGCTGCTGGGGCTGGTCACCTTCGGCGGAATCCAGCAAGCCTACGGGACCGCGCTGGGCTTCGGCGTGTTCGTGGTGATCGTGCTGACCATGGTGCAACTGGTCTTCCGCGTCATGCGCGTCACCTTGGGTGAATGGCTGGGCGATGTGTGGCTTGGCTTCAAGAACCCGCACATTTCGGCCATCATTTCCATGGGCTTGACCATGCTCCTGGTTCTGAGTGGGACCTGGATCTACCTGTGGCAACTGTTTGGAGCTTCCAACCAGCTGATGGCGGCGCTGAGTTTGCTGATCGTGAGCCTGTGGCTGAAGTCGGTGGGACGCAGTCCGCGGTTCGCCTTCTGGCCGATGCTGTTCATGTACATCACGACCATGGCGGCCATCATCGTGACCGCCTACAACCTGTACGCCAGCATATTGTCGAACTCGACCATCGCCTCGCAGACCATCAACATGCTGGGCGCAGTGGCGATGATCGTGGTTGCGGTCTTGCTGTTTGTGGCGGCGCTGATTATCGCGTACGACGCCTGGCATGCCTGGGGCCGGTTAAAGGGGCCGGCGCAGGTACGGCCAATGGCGGCGGACTGAGAAGCTTAGCGAAGCTTGCACGAAGTCTTCGGGCCTGGTGCAAGCCTCAAGCTTGGCGGGCAAGGCGCTGAACGGTTTCGAAAACGGCGCGCGCCGCCGAGGCTGGCCGCGAAGGTAGTCGCCACTGCATCTCGAAGCTGTTCTTGCTTCGCCGTACTCCGATGCGAACCAGCGAGAGACCTGGGCGTTCAGCTTCGGCCAGCAGCTCAGCGATGTTCGCAATCGGAGGGAGAGCGTAAACCTGGAACCCTGGGTTTTCGAAGGGAACCAGTTGCCACTGCTGCTGTCGAACTTCTTTGTCGACAGCCCGGGTGGACCAGGCTTGCCGATCAAGGATTTCGACCTGTATCTTGGGGACAGAACGCAACTCGGTACGAACAATCAGCAGATCGCGTCTGCCGCGGAGGCGCGAGAGCAGCCACAAGGGCGGGACGTCACGGGGTTCCAAAACGACCAGGACTTCGACTCGGCGGAAAGGCTCGCGGGCGTTCTCAATCTGGAGGTGGACGACGGAAGAGCCCAGCCAGCGCAGGGTGGTTTTTTCTCCGACCAGCGGCAAGCCGCTCTGCAGCCATTCCAGGAAGCGATGGCCCTTGCGGACATTCAGGTGCGTACCGAGCGCGAACCACCCGACGATGGCGATGACAACCACCACGAAGATGGATAGCTCGGGGGACATGCGTTTTGCGGCTGAGTCAAAGAATCGACGACCATTATGGCATACGCCCTCGCCCCGGAAGAGCCCTGACATGCGCGTGATCACCATGCCAGCCACGCGGACTTGGCTTGACAAGGTCCGCGAGTTTTTCTACGGCATGATCTCCTTCGAGTTCGAGCAGCAAGCCCGGGAACAGCGGGGAGAACTGGAGTCCGCGTTCATGCTCCTGACCATGGGTGACATGCTTGGTGTCCCAGTGATTCCCCCGCTGTACACGCTTCGCATCTTACCCTATGCAGTACCTATGATTAGTACCTGGAAACGGAGGGTCGGGCGCGAGCGTGACCTCTCCGAGCGGGAAGAGTTTCATCTGTACGGGGTGTGATACCCCGAGCCAATAACAGACACGGAATGGAGTTGTGACTATGCCAGACGATCCGACCAAGAAGGAAGAAACCGAGGAGAAAGAAGAGAAACAGGGACTGTTCAGCAAGCTGAAGGAAATTGCCTACGGCATGAGCGCGCATGATATGTCGCGCTACGCCTTGCGCACCCGCGCCAGCATGGAACATCTGTTCATCCTGATCACCATGGGAGACCTTATCGGAGTTCCCATTCTTCCTCCTTATTACTCGCTGCGGCTTTTGCCCTACGTCGTTCCCAACATCTCGACGTGGAAGCGCCGCATGTTGCGGGAAAAGGACGTATCGGACGCGATGTTCTGAGCCGGCAGCAGCGCTAACCAATACCAGCAACTCATACGAGGACTTTTCATGTCATTGCGAGAAACATTCGAAACCCACAAGGACCGCCGCTACATCATGTTCGGCGGCAAGGGCGGACTCGGCAAGACTACCTTCTCCGCGGCCACGGCATATTGGCTGGCGAAGCAGGGCCACAAGGTGCTGGTCTTCTCCGTCGATCCCCAGGCGTCGCTCAGCGACATCTTTCAGCGCGACATTTTTGGCCAGGGCGCGGTCGAGATCATGCCCAATCTCTACGCGCAAGAGGTTGATGCCGACCGTCACATCCACGATTACCAGGAGCAGATCCGCAAGAAGATCCGCGACATGTATGGTCTGGATGCCGTGCCAGAGGAAATCGAGCAGTACATTCAGGCGGCGTCGGCGGAACCGGCGATGGAAGAGTCCGCCATCTTCGACGCGGTGGTCGATATCGTGGTCGGAGGCGAATACGACTATTACATCTACGATCTGGTGCCGCTGGGGCACGCCCTCTACTACCTTTCCATGGCCAAGGTGTACGACGAGTGGATCAATCGCATCACCAAGCTCCGCCAGGAGATGCGCGAGCAGGAAGAGATGGTGGCGCGCATCAAACGCCAGAAGACCACCGAAGAAGACCATATCCTGACCGAGCTGCAATACATCAAGGACCGCATCAACCGGTCCTCGCGTATTTTGACGGACAAGCAAAAGACGGCGTTCTTCTTTGTGATCGTGCCGGAGGAGATGATCATCCTTGACACCGAAAAGGCGGCCGGACTGTTCGCCAAATTCGATGTTCCCATTGTCGGGTATGTGGTGAACCGCGTGCTTCCCGCGGACCTGGCCGGACAGGTAATACCACCCTATCTGCAGAAGCGTCTCGCCATGCAGGGAGAATACTTGCAGAAGATTGACAAGATTTTCGGCAAGCAGGTCGTGGGGCGCGTTCCCGAACTCGAGCGTGACATTACCGGGCTGGCGATGATCGAGAGACTGGCCGACATCATGTATGGCAACGGAAAAATGTGAGCGGAATATGCCTGAGATAAAAGAGAGCTTTACCGAATTTGTGACCGCGCATCCCAAAATGAAGTTCATGTTCTTTGGCGGCAAGGGCGGCGTAGGCAAGACCACCATGGCGGGCGTCACCGCCCTGCACCTGGCGCGCGAAGGCAAGCGGACCATGCTGGCCTCCACCAACCCCGTGCACAGCTTGAGCGGGTTGCTGGACCAGAACGTCTATGGAGCGCCGACGCAGGTCACAGGTGTCCCCAACCTGTGGGCGTACGAGATCGACACCAAGGAGACCATCGAACGCTCCAAGCAGGACATCAAGACCAAGATCCGCTGGTTCCTCAAGTTCGCCGAAATTTCCACCCAGGCCGACGCCTTTGTCGAGAGCGCCACCATGAATCCGGCGTTCGAAGAATCGGCGATGTTCGAGAACATGGTTGACCTGATGCTCAAGAACGAATATGACGCCTACGTCTTCGACACCGCGCCCACGGCCAATGCACGCCGTCTGCTGGGCATGAGCAAGGTGTATTCGCTCTGGGTCAACAAGATGGTGAAATCGCGCGCCGAGGCGCAGACCCTCCGCGAACTTCTGTCCTTCACCAAGAAAAAGCAAACCGACCCGCTGATGGAGTACCTGGTCGGTTTTCGCGAACGGATCTTGAAGGCGCGAGACCTGCTCACCGACGCCGAGCAAACCGCCTTCTTCTTTGTCACCCTGCCGGAAGCCTTGCCCATCGCCGTGATCAAGCGATTCATCAACTGGTTCCACGATTTCGGTATCCCCGTCGGCGGGGTCATCGTGAACATGGTGATTCAGAAAGACCAGGTGCGGCCCGACTCGCCCGAGTTCGTCCGCAACCGGGTCGCCATGCAAGACGGCTACATGCAGGAAATCTGGCGCGACTTCGACAATGTGCGGGCGGTGGTGCCTCTGCTCGACAACGAAGTGCGCGGGACGGAATCGCTGCAGGGCGTCGCGCGATACGTGTTTCCTGCCAAGCAGGAGATTAGTTCTCCCATGGACGCGCTCCGCTAGCTGTGATGCTACACGGCTGCAGTGAAGCAGTTGGGCCATAACTGCCCCGCCCTAGCCAAAAGCAGGCTAGAACGGGGCACCCATGTTATTGGGAGGCGCTAGGGCGAGCCACCCGCCAAATTAGATTTCTGTATGCCCGGTGTTTAGTGCGGCGGAGTGAACTTAAAGATCATGCCGCAGCCACTTTGGATGCATCCCATAATGCCGCCGCCTACGGTGCCGTAGAAATTCCCCGCTGCGTCCTGGATCAAGCCGGCGTACGGAGTGGCTCCATTCATTCCTCCGGTGAAGTCGTAGACATCGGTGTACGTTCCGGCGGTGGTTATTTTAAAGATCACGCCATCATTGTGAGCGCCTCCGTAAGCGGTCGTTCCCCACAGGTTTCCCTGGGCATCGAACATAAGCTCGTTCGGAGACGCTCCCTCGCGGTTGCGGAAGGTATGCAGGATGGTCTCCTGCCCGTGCGGGGTTATCTTGTAGATTATGCCGCAGCCGTAAAAGGGACAGGCCGTGGCGTCGCCGCCCTCCCAGGTGCCCCCGTAAATGTTCCCCTGCGCGTCCAGGACCACGCTTCCTGGCAGATATCCGTCGGGTGCGCACTGGAAGTTGTAGAGCACAGTGTAGCTTCCGGTTTTCGTTACCCGGAAGGCGACGCCACAGTCGGCGGTACCGCCTTGGCCAGCCGTGCCATACAGATTCCCGGAAGCGTCGGCTGCAAGTGACCCCTGCGGCAAGGCCCCATCACTGAAATTAAAGCTATGCAGTATGACATCGCTTACAATATTCGCCTTCGACAACGCGTACACGGTGCCGTAACCGTTGTAGCCGCGGGGGCCGCCGCCAAACGTTGTGCCGTAAATAACCCGGGTCAGCGGATCCTGGTATAGGGTGTACTGCGGTCCCATGCCATCAATAGGGCTGGAGGCAAAGCTGTGCAGGACCATATACCCTCCTGAGGGAGTCATCTGGAACACCACGCCATTGCCATGGACGCCACGAATCGATGCTACTCCGTAGAAATTGCCGGCCGCATCCGAGATCAGAGAGCCCCAGGTTGCGTTGGGCCACCCGTCGGCGCCGCCGGTAAAGGTATGCAGAACGGAAAACTGGCCGCTCGGGGTCAATTTGTAGACAGTTCCACAACCATAGTTATTACAATCGGAACGGTTACCCGCCGTAGTGGTTATGCCGTAGAGATTGCCGGAAGAATCACGGATAAGTCCGGGATTCGGAAAGCCGCCGTCGGTTCCACCTTGAAAGGTATAGAGAACGGTATAAGTTTGCGCCGATGCCGTTTGCACGCAGAGGGTCAACACAGCGAAAACAGCTGCAAAGACTGCCACAACTGGGATAGTCCGTCGATCGATCATTGTGATCTCCTAGCGAGTATGCAGATTGGATCCGGAATTTCCTTTTTGGCCTTGAAGATGGCACCATGGTACTCCCGTCTCGCCGGTTCGCGACACCGTGAAACGATTTTCATCTGGAGCGTTCCCGAATCGGTATGCGTTCTGCACTAGCATTGCCGCAATTGGCGGGTGGCCCAGGACAGGGGGCCCAGCCAAGCATGCGGGTGATACTCCTCAGATGAGGGTGCCCCGTCCAAGCCGGTTTTGCTTGGGCGGGGATTTTATCTTGGTTGGAGAGAGACCTGGAAGTTTGTATCACGCCGTGTGTTCGCGTACCGACGAAAGTCAACACACCCACCCAAGCAAAAAAAGGAAGGTTGGATGGGGCACNNATGTCATGAGACTGAACACAAAGGAAGGTTGGATGGGGCACCCGGCTCAAGCAATCAACTTGTTGAGGAAGGAGAGCCCACATGGGACATCAAGTGAGATGTGGCCATGGATTTGGGCAAATCCGATTGGCCATAGTGACGATCATATTATTCTTGGCCGCTTTATGCTCTGGTCAAACTGTCAGTAAAAATCGCGTCTTCAGTGCACCAGTTGACAAGAAAACGGGTGTACGAGTTTTCTACCAGCATGACATAAAGGACTATTTTTATCCTCCTCTGATTATCGGGGTCATTGATAAAGACGATCCGAGAAGGAGTACGGCTCCACTAGGCCCGGAGGAACGTCATGTGTTTGTAACTGCGGCAGAAATTCTGAATCTATTAGAAAGACTCTCTCACGCAAATATGTTCTGGCAGGAGTCCGATACCGTCGAGGAATGTGGACCTAGTTATAAGGCTAAAGGGCTAGGCTACCTCGACATCACAGTTGTTTATTCAAAAGGCACAGCAAGAAGTAGTATTGGGCGCAGTGAAGTGTGTAACGTACTTGAAAGCATGGACCCCGCCATCAATACACCTCGTGCATTGTGGGAGTTTCAACTGTACCGTTGGTTTAATGACTGTACAATTCCAGGTTTTGATCCCCAAAAATATTCGGATCATTGGGAGTAAGGCGGGTGGGACGGGTGGCCCAGCCAAGCATGCCAGTGGTACTACTCAGATGAGGGTGCCCCGTCCAAGCCGGTTTTGCTTGGGCGGGGATTTTATCTTGGTTGGAGAGAGACTTGGAATTTTGTATCACGCCGCGTGTTCGCGTGCCGGCGAAAGTCAACACACCCACCCACGCAAATGAAGCTTGGGTGGGGCACCCGGCTGTTCTTCATTGCTCTTCATCAGGGCCTCATCCTCATATTACCCGCTGCCCATATTAACTTCCCTACCCTAGAAAGCAGCGGCTCCCTATACCGGATTGCGAGTGGTCTACGACCTACCAATAGAAAGACTTTGAACTCTCCGGCGGCAACAGCACTGCCGCGATTAACTGTAATTCTAGCGAAGACAAACGCTGGTTGAAGAATCGTCCGTGGGTCATCTTTCCCAATGCCCTGCGATCCGGTTGCATGAATGCAAAGGCCATCATCTGGCATGTAAGGTCGTGTGATGTTATAGTCCACATTCCATTGTGTCTGCTTAAATACTGCGAGAAGTTGGTTGGCGTACCAGTTAGCCTCGCTGTCGAGTGGATCGACTTTTATCGTGAGCGCATGTGATGGGTGGTGGGATAGGTATTCCCGCAACCTTCGCGCCTGTGTCTTGGTTATTCGGCGCGGCATGACGTATCTGTCTACGTCTCTGCGGATGGAGCGTACATACGCAATGACAACGATTGCAAGGTATCCCAGTCCTACAGCAAGGGCGGTGTATCGATAGCGTATATCGGGACGGGTAATGGCGATATAGGTCGCTGGCCCTAGCACCACTAGCGCACGGTAAGCCGCGACCCGTTCTAAAATCTCGGAAAATCTTTCTCCCACAAAACCGCCTATTCGGGCCCAAGTGATGCCGAGAAAGAAAAGGCCGAGTGCCAATCCTGTCCATGCCCCCCATACATGAAACGGCTTTCCCTCTCTGAAGGTTTCTTCGGCAGCAAATGAAAACGGCAGTGCAAATAACATCAAAAGTTCAAAAACTGCCTTGTTTCCACTCGGCGCCTCGTCGGGCATAATTAGACCTCGCAGAATCGAGATCATCGTATGCCCCGAACAGTGGACGGGGCAAGGTAATACTTGCCAAAGGAAGGCTAGGATGGAGCACCCGGCATGGTACACCTATCAGGACTACCAATCATGCAGGGCGGGGCACTGATGACAGAACCGGATGACAATCAACCTCCCGACGTGTTCACTCGAAAATGGCTTCTGGTGATGATCCTATGCTTGGTGCCTCCATTCTTTTTGTTTGTACTTCTAGGCGATCCAGGGAGGGGGAGAGCCGCGGCAATTTGTACTTGCGTGTGCATGACAGCCATTAGAGCCTGCTGGGACTTGAGAAAACACCTATGGTTTTGGGTAACGGCAGCGATCCTGATCGTATTGCATGTGTTTCTCGTTCTGCTCATCCCTTGGACCGGCAAGAGCTATCCTGGTTACACGCTTCTGCCCGTAGGGGTATTGGATTACGGCATCGTGTACGGGTCCCTCAAACTGGTTGAGAAGGCGATGAAGAAGGGCGCGGGGGCAGTTCCCTGAACTGAAATCGGGTGGGGCGTGTGGCCCATTCAAGCGTGGCGCCCACAGGCTTGGGGAAGGCCATCCTCATCCCCCGGACGGCTGGTTACGAAAGGACAGTCGAGCCACTAGTCCTTTCGTGATCTTGACGAATTGCGCCTGCGATCTATGCTGTTAGGTTGGGCCCGGTGTACCCAATGCGAGCGGAGACGCGGAGCGCGACCGGCTCGGCTGAGTTCTTTGAAAAGTACAAGGATGTCAGCCGTCAGCCATCAGCTGTCAGCCGTCAGCTAAAGCTGGGCTAGAAAGTTTGCTCGCAGTTAGGAGCGGAGTTTCCCAAAGAAACCGGCGCTCTTCGCAGGAGCCTGTAAGTCATAAAGTAACTCCTTCCTCTTCGCAATATCCCGTAAACCCTTGCGGCTCAAGATTTTGACTGTAAGTCTTTGGGGCTCAAGATTTTGCGGAGATTTTCTCGCACCAACTAATTGTTTTCAATATTTTACGGGCATCAGGGGGGAGGGGGGTAGGTCCGACTTTCAGCCTGACGCGCCCAGATCCGCCCCTCTGTTGGGCTGACCTGGGGTCCCTGTCGCTATGCGCTACGACGTCACCGATGGTGGGTTCAGGGGCTCCGTTTTCTTGGCGGCGACGGAAACCGGTGTTATCCGCAAGGCGACTCCTCTTTTGAAGTTGACAATTAGTTGTTCTGAGCTAGCCGCCTTGGCCCAGAAGCTTCCATACAATGGTTCGGATCGAATGGTGATTGGCCCCGAAACGTCCGGGCGGCTCTGCTTAGAACAGCAGGCGGACACAAGCCAACATGATCGCGGCCATGATCGTTTGTACTCCGAGTGCCAAAGCGAGTGGCCGCACGCCACGGGTGCGCAAGCGGTACAGACTGGTTCGCAGCCCCACTCCCGCGAAGCCCAGCAGAAACGCCCAGCGATAAAGATGATTCAGATTATCGACTGCAGCCGGCGACCAGAAATGAAAGCTGGCCAGGGCCGAGAACACAATCAGGCCAAGGGCAAACTTGGGAAAGTGTTTCACCAAGCCTCGCGCGGTGGAGACGGTGCTGTTGGCCAGTTTCTCGCGGATCATTCCGTGCACGAAGTAGAGCAGGGCGGCGTCGAGAAACAGAGTCCGGCACAGCTTGGCGATGGTGGCGTAGTGACCTGCTGATTCGGAATAGGTGAAGCCAGTGGCCACAGCCTCCGCCGTGTTGTTCACGGCTAGACCGGCCCACAGCCCAAAGTGCAGCGGGCTGAGATGCAGAAGGTGCCCAAGGAATGGCATTACCGTCAGGCTGAGCAGTCCAAAGCAGAGGATCACCGAAACCGCGTAGCTGGTGTCTTCTTCGTCGTTACGCAAAGTACTGGACAGGGCAATGATCGCAGAGACACCACAGATGGCCATTCCTATCGCCAATAGCTGTCGGAGTGCGCCATCGATTTTGAACAGCCGGGTGAGCCAAAGGGTGATGCTGAGAGTGGCAACGATCTCGACTGCAGCTAAGCCAACCCCTTTGACACCCACTTCGGAAAAGCTGCGCAGTCCCATCTGCGAACCGAGAAGGACGATGCCCACTTTCCAGAACACCTCATAGGTGCGAGTCCCGACCTCAAACCATGCATGCAAGCCGACCGTGTTGCGTATCAGCATGCCGAGAACGATGGCATAAACCAGGCAATAGGAGTCGAGGCCTCCGCGCCCGAGGACCCGCGCAAGCGCTGCCAGCGCGACCAACAGCGCCAATCCGGGGACGAACCGCTGCAGATACTTCGCCCATCCCCTTAGATAGACATTCAGGGTCGCCAGCGGGTTCGTGCTGAACGATCTACCAAGGGACCTGGAAGTGGACATAACGAAATACCACACCAATCACGAGCGCTATTCCCAGCGACAGCCAGTCGATGCCGGGACGCAGGGAAATCACGAAGTCGGGCTTCTCAAGGGACTCGTCGGATTGAGATTTGGTCAAATCACACCTGGCGCGAGCTGCCGTTTCGCGCATTCATTCCGTTTTTTTCGAGAAGGTATGAATTCCGCACTCCAACTTGGCGCCACCCCAGCGACCGGAACGCGGGTCAGCGCCTTCCGCCGGGACACTCGTACAGGGTTGGCAGCCAATACTGCGATAACCCTGGTCGTACAACGCCAAGTGTTCAACCCCGTGCTCGGCCGTGTATCTCCAAACCTGTTTCCAATCCCATGCCGCCAGAGGGCTTACTTTCAGCAACCTTCGGCCGTTGGGCAAAAGGTGGTCCTCGACCGTCTTGAGATTCTTTCTCGCAGGCGACTGTTCCCGCCGCAATCCCGTGAACCACAGATCGAAAGGCTCAAGCGCTTTCATCAGGGGTTCGACCTTGCGCCGCTGACAGCAGCTACTCGGATCAGTGCGGTACAGTGTTCCCAGTTCAGACTCCTGTTCGGCTACGGACTGGGCCGGCATCACGTTGACAAGGTTCAAGTGCCACGACTCAACCATGCGATCGCGGTAAGCGTAGGTCTGAGCGAAGTGATAACCAGTCTCCAGGAAAAGGACGGGCACCTGTGGCAGTCGTTTGCGCAAAAGGTGCAGCACGACCATGTCCTCTGCCTGAAAGCTGCAAGTGATACATGCCGCGCCGCGATTCTCATCGAGGAGGCGATCAATCACTTCTTCGGGACCCAGGGTTTCGTATTGCTCCGCAATCGGCTGCCGGCTCATGAAGCGCCTTTTACTCTCAGCATGGTGGTCTCTTTCCAGATCAGCAGCCGTTCCATGATCTCATTCGCCACCTCGGATTCCGGCCGCTCGGTTGCGTCCACTTCGAAGAACGCGGACGAGCCAAATAGTTCCCGCAACGGTTGCCGGTGGGCGGTCCCGTCACTGGCTGAAAAGACAACTATCATTCCTGCGGAGCGAAAGGCGTGAACCACGGGAACCACCTCGCCCGCCTCGTAGTCGGAAGCGTTAATCAGGTGGGCAAACCAGCCGTCCTCGAACAGCCGGCGCTCGATCCGTTGCGCTACTGGCTGATGACCTTCAACCCACACCAATGCGGCTGGATGCCCGAAGTGTGCGGACCGCTCCTCTGCGGATACCGGGGCAGTTCGGTCGACTGCGTCGCCTGCTGGCATCAGCCGATCGCCCTGAATTGCTTCTTCAATCATTCCCGCGGCAACGGTGGCATTGGTCAACGGATCAATCAAGATGAAGCTGCCCATGCTCCTGATCTCGCGGTATCGGTCGAAGTACAGCGGCAACGTAGTCTCAACCTCTACCGAGGCAATGTCATTCATGCGAAGTGAGTTGGCTTCGAGTTTCACCAGCGAATCGATATCCACCCGATGATTGACTCGCGTCACCCGTGCCCTTACGATTCGCGTCGTGTGCTTCAGCAGATAGAGCTTTTGCCGGTCCATTTCCGTCGGGTGCAACCACACCAGGGACGCGACAAATCTGCAAGACACCGTCGGCGGTTGATCTGCTGCGGCCAGAAGATCGCCGCGACTTACGTCAACCTCGTCTTCCAGGGTGAGAGTGACCGAACTGCCGGCGGTGGCTGCTTCAGCCTCGCCGTCGAAGATCACGATCGACTTCACCCGCGTCTTGATACCGGACGGCAATGCGACCACGGGTTGCCCCGGGCGAAAAATTCCGGATGCAACCTGTCCTGCAAAGCCCCGGAAACCGGAGTCTGGACGAATGACGTACTGCACCGGAAAACGCGCTGGACGTGAACTCTCGGTGTCGTGCACTTTGAGTTCTTCCAGGTATTCCAGAAGGGCGGGGCCATCGAACCACGGCATGCGTTGGCTGCGGCGCACCACGTTATCGCCTTCCAGCGCGCTCACTGGGACGGCATACACGTCTGCCAGGCCAAGCTTCTCCGCCAGGGCCAGAAAGTCATGTGCGATACGGTCGAACACTTCCTGCGAATATCCGACCATGTCCATCTTGTTCACGGCCGCGATGACGTGCCGGATGCCGAGCAAGCTGGCGATGTAGGCATGGCGCCGAGATTGCGAGAGCACGCTCTTGGTGGCATCGATCAGGACCACAGCGGCATCCGCCGTGGACGCCCCGGTTGCCATATTGCGGGTGTACTGCTCATGTCCGGGAGTGTCGGCGATGATGAATTTCCGCCGCAGTGTGGAAAAGTAGCGGTAGGCGACATCAATCGTAATGCCCTGCTCGCGTTCGGCGCGCAAGCCGTCGGTCAGCAGCGAGAAATCCAACGGGCCGGTCGATCGATTGATTCGGCTGTTGCGGACAGAAGCGAGTTGGTCCTCGTACACACTCTGGCTGTCGTACAGTAAACGGCCGATCAGAGTTGACTTGCCGTCATCTACACTGCCGGCAGTGGTGAAGCGCAAGACCTCGGAATGCCAGGGGAACAAGTTAACCACTTCGCTCAGCGCCGCATCGAGTTGTGCTCCGGAGGGGCCCACTAGAAGTAGCCCTCGCGCTTCTTCAGTTCCATCGAGCCCTCTTCGTCATGATCGATCACACGGTTTTCGCGTTCGGAACGCCGGAACGACAGCATCTCTTCGATGATCGCGGGAACGGTGTCGGCATGGGACCGAATCGCTCCTGTGCACGGCACACATCCAAGGGAGCGCATTCGACACATCAGGGTCTGGGGCTTCTCCCCCGGCAGCAGGCGCACGATGCTTTGTATCAGCAAGAGGGAACCGTCGCGGACGATCACCTCGCGTTCTTTCGCGAAATACAGCGGCACGATAGGAATGCTCTCCACATGGATGTAAAGCCAAACATCCAGTTCACTCCAGTTCGACAAGGGAAACACGCGGATGCTCTCTCCCTTGTGGTGTCTGCCGTTGTACAGGTTCCAAAGTTCAGGCCGCTGGTTCTTGGGGTCCCACTGGCCCATGGAATCGCGAAACGAATAGACGCGCTCTTTTGCCCGCGACTTTTCTTCGTCACGGCGCGCCCCGCCGAAGGCCGCATCGAAGCCACCTTCGGACAAGGCGTCAAGCAGGGCGCGGGTCTTCAAAGCGCCACAGCATTTTTGCGTGCCGAGCGCGTACGGAGTCGCGCCATCGTCTAACGCCTGGCGATTTGTGTGAACGATAAGTTCAGCCCCGATTTGGCGGGTGTAGGAGTCTCGAAACTCAATCATCTCGGGAAACTTGTAGCTGGTATCGATGTGGAGCAGCGGAAATGGAATCTTGCCGGGATAGAAGGCCTTCTGCGCCAGGCGCAGCATTACCGAGGAGTCCTTGCCAATCGAGTAGAGCATGACCGGCTTGGCAAACTCCGCCGCCGCCTCACGCAAAATGTAGACGCTTTCCGCTTCCAACGCCTTAAGGTGATCGAGTTGGCCATTCAGCTTCATCGCTCTTGGTCAAAAATAAACGCTTCCCGCTGACTTTCGTTGGCAACACCATTTCCTGATTGATGTTTGGCGGACGCCCCATCCTCTCGCACCACTATAAAGTCGTAAGTGGAAACAAACAAGGGTTGCCGCGCCGCCGCAGCGAAACCGTAAGAGCTGATCTTTCTCTGTCCGTGAGATCCGTGGCGCCTTTGTAAAATCAAGTCAGGCCGCACCGCATCGGTATTGTCGGCTGTTCCACCGAAGGCGCAGCTCTTTATTGTCTGACCATCTGCGTGGAAGGCGCGCCGCAATCCTGGCGCACCCAATCGCTTATAATGGTGCGGTTGCTAACGGGATGAGTACGGATATCGATGCGCGCGCCACTGATACGTTGGACGGTACCGGTTTGATCGTTTGGTTTACCGGACTGAGCGGCGCTGGGAAGACAACGATAAGCGAAGCGGTCCGCACGGAATTGCTAGCTCGACACCTGCGAGTCGAGGTATTGGATGGAGATGCAGTTCGCAAGGACCTAAGCAAAGATCTGGGATTCACCAGGGCCGGCCGCGACGAGAACATCCGGCGAATCGGGTACGTGGCCGGCCTGCTGGCGCGAAATGGCGTTATTGTCTTGGTGTCTGCGATCTCTCCTTATCGTGCTGGTCGAGAAGAGATCAGGCAGCGTTTTGGACGATTCGTGGAAGTTTTCGTCAACGCACCTCTCGATGTTTGTGTGGAGCGCGATCCAAAGGGATTGTACAAGAAGGCCCGCGCCGGGTTGCTCATGAATCTGACGGGTGTCGATGATCCTTACGAGCCTCCAATTTCGCCGGAAGTTGAGTGCTGCACGGACCGGGAATCAGTGGAAGACAGCGTTACCAAGGTCCTCTCGGCGGTGCTGCCGCTGACCTGACCTATATACTCGGCAGAATTTCTACCGAACTTCCTCGCGGGGTGTATAGTGTGGGGCTGTTGGGCGCCAGAACCGTCTGGATTCCGGCTGCGCAAGCGATACGAGATGCTTCGCGAGCTAGACATCGCGCGTGGTTCCCGGCGAAACCCCATTGAGAGGAAAAACTCAGAAGGCGTATCAAACCGCTCAAACCGCTCATCCCGCCATGTCCCGGATCTGTTTCCTGCACGCTGGAACCCACAAAACAGGTAGTAGCTATCTCCAGAATTTTCTTCAGTGCAACGAATATGCTTTGGCCAGCGAAGGTCTGTATGTCCCGACCACCGGCCGGGTCAGCCCGAGCGCCCACCACAACATAGCCTGGGAGCTCACCGGCGACGCCCGTTACAATCCGATCCACGGAACGTTGAGTGAACTGCTTACAGAACTTTCCTCGGTCCAAGCCTCGCGCGCCTGCGTGAGTTCCGAAGATTTTGAATATCTTTATCAAAATCCTGCGGCATTGCGGACCCTGCGATCAAGGTTCAACGCAATTGACTATACCGTCAAAGTACTGTTCTTTCTCAGGCCACAGGCTGACTATGCAGAATCGGTGTACGCAGAATCCGTTAAGCATGGCTTCAGCCTTGATTTTCCAGAATTCCTTGAGGTGTTTGCGAGGGGCGAATTTAAACAGAACGCCACACCAGATTACTCCGTCCTGCTCCATCCTTTCGCGGAGGTGCTTGGGGTTGACAATGTCATTGTGCGCCCATTTCGGAACTCGGGTAGATCCGATCAGATCTTGATCGACTTCTTGTCGCAGATGCTACCGGACTTTGAGCTTAGCAGTGGCAAATACCAGGTCAGTGGTTCCAGGGAGAATGTATCCATTCCTTTCTCCCAGGTGTTTCAGCTTTTTATCTGCAATAACTTGAAACAACAATTAACACCGGGTCAGATCGATTTGATTTCATTAGCCAAATCTGTTCAACCCGACACCAGCGGATATCAATATCTTTCCGGTCCCTTTGATGTCGTAGATTTTAAGGATGTCGCAACCAGATTCTGGAAGCTGGGCGTGTCTAATCTAAGAGTTCTAAGTAAATACCACGTCTTCATACCGTTTGTATCGGGCAATGCTTTTTGGAAAGATGTACGGGCGCTGTTGGGCTTCGACTCGAACAGCAGAAAGAGAAAGCTCTTGATCAAGAGGTTCCGCAGGACCTCCGCTGAACTCAAAGTGGTTGTGGACGAGCGGAGTCGGGGATGCGACAGATTGGGAAGTGGCGGCGAATCGGAAAATGCTGAGTCGCGGCCCCGTCTCGTGGCGCATGATGCGGAGGGCTCAATGGCAGATTCTGATGGCATCGTCTCCGGATTGCGAAGGGAAATCATCGCGCGCGATGAACGCATAAAACGGTTGAGCGACGAACTGCTTCAGCGCGAACGCGAATTGCGCCAACTAGGAATCCAGGCGGCAAAGCAGGTCGCCGAGCGAGACCGTGAAATTGATCGCATCAAGGGGCAACGCAACGGATTACACAGCACACTGGCCGGGCCTCGGCCTGTCACATACTTCTTTGTTCGACTACGCTCGGCACCGGCGGCCTGCTACGCAGCCGCCCGTCGATTCGTTTCGAGCTTCAGGAGACGCAAGCTTGCCCGCCTCATCACTGAGACCGGATTGTTCGACGCCTCATTTTATTTAACGCAGAAGCCCGAATTGAAGGAAACAGGGATGGATCCGCTGGCCCACTTTCTCGAGCATGGCAGCGCCGAAGGTACTGACCCCCACCCGTTGTTCGATACGTCTTACTACCAGGAGCAAAACCCGGACGTTGTACGGATTGCAGTTAACCCTCTGCTTCACTTTGTCAAGCACGGGGCGCAGGAAGGACGTGATCCCCACCCCTTGTTCGACACGTCGTATTACTTGGAGCAAAACCCGGAAGTCGCTCGTGCGGGGAAAAACCCACTGGTTCACTTTATTAAGTATGGCGCTTACGAAGGGCGCAACCCCAACCCTTTGTTCGATGTTTCGTATTACCTCGAGCAGAACCCGGATGTCGCAAGCCTGGGCCTTAATCCGCTCGTCCATTTCGTTCAGCTTGGCGTGCGTGAGGGTCGAGACCCCCACCCCCTGTTCGACACCTCCTACTATCTACGAGAAAATCCAGAGGTCGCAACGAGAGGCCTCAACCCGCTCGTCCACTTTATTCGGTATGGCGCACTCGAGGGGCGCAACCCGAACCCCTTGTTCGATGTTTCGTATTACCGTCAGCACAATCCTGATGTCGAGGGCCGGGGATTCAACCCGGTCCTCCATTTCATTGCGACCGTCAACCCGCTGGTTCATTTCATCCAGTATGGCGTTCACGATATGCGTGATCCCCATCCTTTATTCGACACTTCCTACTATCTTGAGAACAACCCTGATGTAGCCCGGGCAGGGCTAAACCCGCTGGTACATTTCCTTAAGCGGGGTGGGTTCCAAGGACGCGACCCCAGCGCTTTGTTCAACGTCGCACAATACCTGGAGAAGAATCCGGATGTAGCAAACACCGGGATTAACCCACTGGTTCATTTCATCTTGCATGAACGGCGCGGTTCGACGTGCTCCTAGGGAGGGGCCGGTCTCGATTCGACCAAATCATTTCAGGTCATAAGTATGTTAGCGACCCCATGAATGCAGTCCACAGCCCGGTCAGCGCCCAAGCTGCGTCGCCGCTGCGATAGCCGCGAACCAAGGGGATTACATTTACGCGGATGAGCGTCACTGCACGATCGACAAACTCGATGTGTACAATGCGCATACGCGGCGGTACGAATGGCGATTCAATTTCGGTGCGCGAGTCTGTTGTCGCGTTTTCAAAATCCCGGCAATGAGGCGTACTCGGAGCGTAAACTCCAGGTCCGTTTCGACCCACTGCTCGGCACCTCGGCCCGAATCGCTGAAGGCATGAAGTTGCAAACCGGCGCTGACGCCGCACTGGACTCATCTCGGGCGCCGGACCCGAATTGCCCTTTCTGCGCAGAACGCATCGACCGAGTAACGCCGCGCATCGCCGGGGAAATCACTCCGGCCGGACGCATTCGGGTTGGCCAGACGGTGCTGTTTCCTAACCTGGTGCCGTACTCGAAATACGCCGCCGTCGCCGTGTTTACCACACAGCATTGGCTGGGCCTTCGCGATTTCACCCCCGCCCTGATCGCCGACAATCTGGCCGCCTCGCTTGAGTACATACGCGCAGCCGCGGAGGTCCATGCGGATGCGCGGTTCTGCGCCTACAACATCAACTATCTCTATCCGTCCGGAGGTTCGCTTCCCCATCCCCATAGTCAGGTGTACGTCGATCCATTCCCGACATCGATGATGCGGATGCAACATACGTCGGTTGCGGCCTACTGGGACGCGAACGGGCGTTGTTTCTGGAATGATCTTGTGGCAGAAGAGACGGAACGCGCGGAGCGGATTGTCTCCCGCGACAGACCGATCGTTTGGATGACGCCTTTCGCGCCGATAGGCTTCAACGAGGTCCGCGCTGTCGTGTGCGAACGCGCAAACATCCTCGACCTTTCATCGGCCGATGTTCAAGCGCTTGCTTCGGGCATCAGCCGAGTACTCGCGTGGTATGACTCGATCGGGTACAACAGTTTCAATCTGGCACTGTATTCCGGCGAGTTGGGCAAGGATGGCGCAGATCGCGTGAACTTGACCATGGTCACACGGACCGCCATGACGCCGTTCTATCGCAGCGACTCGATGTATTTGGAGCGGCTTCATTGGGAAGCGGCCCTCGACCGCACCCCAGAGGATGTAGCTGCGGACGTCCGACAATACTTTCGCAGCGCGAAAGGCGCGTAATCTGAATTTCATGTCTCGGCTTCTGGCACCTGAATGTGCCGGCGCTGGGGACGAGGGTGGGTATTCCGGTGAAGGCGAACGTTGATCCGGAGGGAGCGAAAGGTTCGGACGAATCGGTCGGAACTAGCGGACGATTACTTGGCGCGGGCGAGTGCTTCTGCCTTGCGAATGGCAGCCTCATGCAAATCGTAGGCCAGGAGGGCCTTGCGGGCCCCTTCACGGGCGCCGCTGGTACTCATTCGCTTCTCGGCTTCGGCGAAAACATCTTCCGCATCCTTATGGGCGTTGTACGCGTCGTCATCGGCTTCCTTCACCCGCCTGACTGCGGCCATAAGTTCGGAATCGATCTTCGGCGCTTCTGGCTTTTTGGCGAGCTTTGCTTTGTGCCGCGACTGTTTAACATCGCCGCTTTCTGTCACTAGCTGGTTGTAGGCAATCTTGAGATCGTCGCTCCAGGTGGCCTTGACCTTCATCTCGAAATCATCGAGGGCGGCCCTGGCTTTATCGGCGATCTCCCGCACTCTTTTTTTCTCCAGCAGCCACCTCCAGACTCCCCACTCCATTCCTTCCGTCATAATGGCCCTGGCATCTTCGACGGCGGGAAGTTTTCGCATGGCAAACCTCGCATACAAAGAATGTTTCGCGGACTAAGTAACGAGAGTCCCAATGGGCCAACCGGCAAAGCATTTCCCTTACTGCAACTGCACATGGCGCAAGAGCGTAATTGAAGAGGGGAAGCTTTGTCCGTCTCCATCTACTCCTCGCTATCGGAGCGAAGATCAATCGGACTGACTCGGCAGCAGGCCCTCCATGACAAACGCCCGCGCTTGCCCGCGTAGCCTCGTCGGCTACGCGGAGCAATGGTTTCCTTAGGTTTGTGACTGGCGGTTCGGCTGATTCCGAAAGCGCAGCAATCTACTGCTCGGACCAAACGCGGCAGCCGGCCGCCATCCTTACGCTACTTGCCCAGGATGTTCTTGCCGAACGAGAACTTCGTTCCCACCGTGAGGCGCACGCTGTTACGACCGCCATTCAATAAATTCGAGAAAAAGTTATAGTGAACAATGTCGGTGGCTACACGAAGACCAAAGTTCGGCGTGATCTCCCAAGTGGCCCCACCTCCGAAGCCGTAAAACACGACAGTGTCAGATCTCGACGGATTCGAGCCCAGCAGGCCGCCAACAATCAGTTTGGCGATTGGGTCGCCCGGCTTGACCGTGACGTTCGCGTGCAGCGCCCCCAGCGCCGGGCGCACGAACAGGGTCACCTTTCTAAATCCGCGGTAGTTGAATTGCGGACCGGCCTCATACGTATAGGTCGCAGAGTTGTAAGGGATCGATATTACGTACCCGGGCGGGAGAAACGGCAGAAACGGCGCTAATTTCGCCTGCGTGGCCGCATTAAGATCGTTCGGCACTATCGAACTGTGGCCGCTGTTATAGCTGAAATCGCCACCCAGCGTCAGCCAACTGCGCAGGTTGACGCCAAAGTCGCCATCGAATCCGCGCTGGGTCAGATTCAACGACGGCGTGGCGAGATAGGAATAGGCGCCAAAAGCGCTGAACTGCCGGATGTCGGTTTGTTGTGAGAAACAAGTGAGAGAGGTTAGAAGAACGAATAAGAACACGACGAACAGAATCCTGGGCCGCATGTTAAATCTCCTTTTGCTCGCCCTCAAGTTGGAGCAGGGCGGCCAATTACAAGTTTTCAGCGGGTCGTAAACCGTGAGCGTTGATTGACCTCACTGGCTCCGTCCCAACTGTGCCTCAATCCAGTTTGCGCCATGAAAGGAGCGGGATCAGTAACAAAATGAAATGTTTGTGGTCCCATTCCCAAATTGGAACTACGGCGGACACACCCACATCTGACTCTTATCACAACCGTTGTGTGATGACGCTCGTTGGAAAATTCTGCGGAATGTGCTGCGGAGATACGGCCGCGCAGAGGTACGGCGCTCGCCCGTTACTAGTCGACGGTGGTTGCTTGCGCTAGGCGATTCGCGATGATGGCGTAAGCGGATGCGTTAAAGGCCAGGCCGATGTGCGTGCCGGAAACTTCAAAATCGCTGCGGGCATTGCCGGTGATGCAGTACCGCCAATCCACCACGCCATCCTGTCGCGTGTAGATTGCGGTTTCGACCATGGAGCGGGGCATCTTGCGGCGCAGGGAAGCCAGAAAGTTGCAAGTGCAGCGTCCGGTGTAGCAGGTGGGCAGCACTCCCGGACCGTGCTCTTTCAAAATTCGCTTGCGGACGGTTTCGGCGGCGTTCAGGACGGTGCGATGTGCCACCGTTCCACGGAAGGGTGAGCCTAAGGTGATTACGGATGCGATATCGTCCGGCCTCTGGTTGGCTACTGAGCGGGCGATGATGCCGCCCAGGCTATGGCCGATGAGATGAATCTTGCGCTCGGTTGCGAGCAGTGCCTTTGCGATGTTCTCATTGAGCCGATGCTCGATGAGCAGATTTGGACATTCTGCATTAAGCCCAATACCGGAAAAATAAGCATGGTAGCCAATCCGCCCCAGCCACGAATGCAGTTGCTTCAGATAGGTGTCGGTACCCAGGAATCCCGGAACCAGGACGACTCCGGACCCGTCGCCCTGCGGTATGCCTAAACCATAGTAGACTGGCGAGCCGTGCAGTAAGAGCACCTCTGCCCCAAACAACGCTTCCTTCCAAATGGTAACGTCAGCCTCTACATAGTCTTGTCGATAGCCGTAGTTGGGCGAGGCCATGGTTGATCAGGTGGTCCGTTGTTCTTGAGCCTCCATTGGTGGGACCCAAGACAACCGAAAAGTCTGCGCTCAACCGCCTGGGCAGACGTTGCGCGTTATCTCCGGTGAGTTAGTGTAGCTGGAGCTGTCAAGAGTTGCCAACAATTTGTAGATTTTCTGAAAGAGGGGAGTGGCAAGGCTGGAATGATTCCCCATTCAGGCAGGTGCGCAGACTGAACCGGCGCGCCGCAGCATCGGGGCTGCAGCACGCCGGAACAGCTTTCGACAACTCCCACGCTAAAGAGGTACATGTTTACAGCATCAGCCCAGGTTCAGGCTGTAACGTGGGCTGTCTTCATCTTGATCGTCCGCGGCTTCCGGCGCGCTGTTTTGCGGGCCGGCTTGTGCGCGGGGCGACGTTGGGTAACCGTGTCGATCAAGGCCTTCTCCGCATTCACAAAATGCTTCACGTTTTCACGGGTGAAATCCGGCAATTGCGTAAACGCACTGGGTGAGATCATGTTTAGCGAGCGGTTGGTGGCTTTGAGGCCGGCATTCACCTGACGGCCGCCTATATCCATCAGTTTCTTTTGCGCCTCGACAAAAGCATCGGTGGCGTGACGCGCCAACTCGGTGATCTCGGTTGCCTTCTTGGCCGAGCCGTTCTTGCCCTCAGTAGCCTTGGAGGCCTCGTCCTTGATGACGTCCAGGAACTTCTTCTGCGCGTGCACGAAAGTGTCGAAGCTTTCGCGAGCGGCCTCGACCAGACCCTCGCCGTCATAAGGCTTACCGGCCTTTACCGCGGTCAGCCAGGTGTGCATCTGTTTGTTGGCGATCTTAAGGATCTCCTGCTGCATCTCGACAAAGGTATCGAAACCGCGACGCAGGAAGTCGGTCGCCGCTACCGCGGTTGGTGAACCGCCCACCCGCTCTTTCATGCCGTTGGTGACCAGTTCGTATTCCTGCTGGGCCAAGCTGAGGAGCAACTTCTGTCCTTCAATGAAGTTGGTCACTCCCTCGCCGGTCAGGTCGGTCAAAATCTCGGCCGGACAATAGGCGGGGTCGTTCAACCGCTCCCGCAGCATGTGCATGACATCGGCATTCTGACGCGTGATCAAATCAACCAGGATTCGTTGCGTGGCAAAGAAATTTTCCACCCCCTGCTGCACCCATCCCGACAGCAAGGAAACAAACGATGACTCCCGAGCGTGGGCCGTTGTGGGCTCGGGCTTAATTGCTCTAGGCATGATGACCTCCGTTTTGCTGCATCGCAGCATCAACTTAAACCTAGTATTCCTTGGACTCCTTGTCAATCTAAAAGTACAATTATTTTGCGATGCAACAAGGAGGCGACCCGTGGGCTCCGGCAAGGTGATCATCAAGAAGTACGCAAACCGCAGACTCTACGACACTTCTGGGAGCCGCTACATCAACCTGGAAGATATCGCGGCACTAGTCCGAAACGGGAAAGACTTGCAAGTGGTCGATGCCAAGACCGGCGAGGACCTGACCCGTGTCACCTTGACCCAGATCATCGTGGAAGACGCCAAGGAGCAGCCCACCGGACTGCCGCTGGAACTGCTGCGGCAGCTCATCGTAGCGTCCGACCGCGTCGGCCAGGAATTTATCATGTGGTACCTGAAGTCGGCGTTCGATGCTTACAAAAAAGTGCAAAACACATTGGAAAGCCGTTTGACCGATGTGCAATCCGTGGCCCTCTCCCCGCTGCAAATGATGAAGAGATTCATCCCGGGATCGGCGACGGAAGAGGCAAGCGAGCCCGGTGCAGAACTACAAGAGCTGCAAGAACTGCGCAAGCGCATCGCGGAGATGGAAGCTGGTCACCGGAAACCGGAGAAACCGAAGCGGCCGAAAAAGCGCCGCCGCCGCGCCTCGGCCTAGCCGGCTGCGGGCGAAATTGTTCCAAGATTGACGCCCATTCCTTGACAATCGCATCCTGGCGGCTCACGATTCGCATTAGGCCAGACAGTTATGGTGCAGACTGCCAACATTGTGCAGCTGAAGCCTCGTACGCTGGCGGCTTTCGAAGCGTACATCCGCGAGGCCGAAGCAGCCATGGAGCCGTCGTTGCATGGGCACGGCGCATTCCTATGGTGTGACACCGATCCAAAAATAGCTCAGCAAGCGCGGCATGGAGACATCGCTGCGCAACTATGGTCGGGGGACGCGTCCGTCAAGGTGCCGAATGGCCTGATCCACGATTGGATCGGGGCCGCGTTCATTCCACACGCAACCGTCGCCGCCACCTTGGCGCTGATTCAAAATTACGACAACCACAAAAATGTTTACAAGCCCGAGGTGATGGACTCGAAGTTGATCTCTCACAACGGCGACGATTTCCATATCTTCCTGCGGCTGCTGAAAAAGAAAATCATTACCGTCGTCCTCGACACCGACCACGACGTGCATTATTCATCCGTCGACGACGCTCGCTGGTGCTGCCGCTCCCATACCACGCGAATCGCCGAAGTGGACGATGCCGGTACGGAAAAAGAGAAGGTGCTGCCGCCCGACACTGGTTACGGATTCTTGTGGCGGCTGTATTCCTATTGGCGTTTTCAGGAGCGGGACGACGGCGTGTACATCGAGTGCCGCGCGATTTCGCTGACCCGCGACATCCCCATTGGCCTGGGATGGGTGATCGAGCCGATTATCCGCAAGGTGCCCAAGGAATCGCTGATCCACACGCTGAAAGCCACCCGCGACGCGCTGGCTTCGGCATAACGGTCGGTCGTCGCTCCCACGATGGCCACGCTGGGGCGTCTGATACAAACGGGAACTACATTTGGGCTGGCAACGATTACACTATTAGCCATGAATACTTTAATTCTTGTCACTGTTGTCGTCATTGGCTTAAGCACTTTTCCTGCGCAGGCCTCCAGTCAAGAGTTTGGTCCTGCCAATCCTTTCTTCGCGCCCAGCACCCTGCCGTTTCAGGCGCCTCCTTTCGACAAGATCAAGGACGGGGATTATCAACCTGCGATGGAGGCGGGCATGGCCGAGCAACGCAAGGAGGTGCAGGCGATCGCGGACAATCCCGCGCCGCCGACCTTCGAGAATACCTTCGTCGCATTGGAAAAGAGCGGCCAGTTGTTACAGCGGGTTCTGGATCCGTTCTTCGCAGTGACCGCCGCGAATACCAATCCAGAGCTGCAGAAGGTGAGGGCAACCGAGGCGCCCAAACTCGCTGCGCACCAGGACGCAATCTTTCTCGACCCCAAGCTGTTTCAGCGGGTGGCGACGATCTACCAAAAGCGTCAGACGCTCAAGCTCGATCCGGAATCGCTGCGCCTGGTTGAGTATTCCTACGATCAGTTCGTGCACGCCGGGGCAAAGCTGAGCGATGCCGACAAGACCGAACTCAAGAAGTTGAACGCAGAATTAGCGACCCTTTCCGACGACTTCACGACCAAGCTGCTGGCTGCCACGAAAGCCGCCGCATACGTGACTACGGACAAAGCGGCGCTGGCGGGTCTTAGCGATGCGCAGATCGGTGCTGCGGCCGAGGCGGCGAAGAATCGCAAGGTGGAGGGCTTCGTGTTGTCCCTGCAGAACACTACCCAGCAGCCCGATCTGGTCGCTTTGACGAATCGCGCCACCCGTGAGGCGCTCTTCTCGAACTCCTGGGGCCGCGCCGAACGCGGCGATGCCAATGACACGCGCGACATCATCGCCCGCATCGCACAGCTGCGCGCCCGGAAGGCCCAGCTGCTCGGGTTTCCCAACTTCGCTGCCTGGAACCTGCAAGACCAGATGGCCAAAACCCCGGACGCGGCGCTGAAGTTCATGAACGCGCTGGTGCCGGCGGCAACAGCCAAGGCGGCCAGTGAAGCACAAGACATCCAGGCCGTGATTGACGAACAGAAGGGCGGATTTAAAGTCCAGCCGTGGGACTGGGACTTCTACTCCGAGCAAGTACGCAAAGCCAAATATGATCTCGACGAGGAGCAAGTCAAGCCCTATTTCGAGCTCAACAATGTGCTCGAGAACGGTGTTTTCTACGCGGCCAACCAACTCTATGGACTGACCTTCAAGGAGCGCAAAGATCTTCCGGTCTACACCCCGGGCGTGCGCGTGTTCGAAGTTTTTGACGCCGACGGCAGTTCCATGGCGCTGTTTTACTGCGACTACTTCAAGCGCGACAACAAG
>PMAT01000063.1 GCA_003152695.1 Acidobacteriaceae bacterium | reverse complement strand
GCTACTTCGCGCCAGCGGGCCAGGGTGGACTGTCGCTGTATCCGGTGGCGCCTTGCCGGGTCATCGACACCCGCCACGTGGGCAACGGTCAGCCTTTCACCGGGACCTTGACTCCTCCGGTGGATGTCGAGCATAGCCCGTGCGGACCACCGGCTGCGGCGCAGGCGTATGTCTTCAACGCGACGGTGATCCCGCCGGGAAGCTTGGGCTACCTGACGCTGTGGCCCGACGGCGAGAACCAGCCGGTGGTTTCCACGCTGAATGCGGCGGACGGGTCCCTCAGCAACAACATGGCGATCGTACCTACCAACAACGGTAAGGTCGATGCTTATGCGTCGGGACTCACGCAACTGATCCTCGACATCTCCAGCTACTTCGCGCCGTGAAGTGCAGGGCGGATTAGCGCCTCGGTGAATATTTTGTCCACCCTGTCGCCAAAGTCGGGCGAGGAGGGTGGGCACCCCAAGATTTTCCGGGATTATTTACTTGACACCGGGTTAGAAATCTGCCATACTTCCATCCATGAAGGAAACCAGCGGAAACACTAGCTATTTAGGCTGCTTCGGCTCAGGTTTCTTCGCGATGTCCTCTTTGATTTTATCGAGGGCTTTTTTCGGAAACAGATGCTCTGCGAGTTTCTTGTCACTCAGTTTGTGAGCATCTTTCGGAAGGTACTTCATGGATATCAATCTAATCAAACTGTTCGAGAATTTCAATAGCGAAGATCGTTGCCGCGAACTGCTGGAGATGCTGCGCTGGCCATCTGGCGTTTGCTGCTTGCGTTGCGGAGACGTTTCAGTATCGAAGCTAGAAAAACGCCATCAGTACGAATGCAACGGATGCCGCTATCAGTTCTCTGCGACCGCCGGGTCCGTGTTACATGACTCTCACCTTCCGCTCTGGAAATGGTTTCTCGCAACCTACCTGATCTGCGAAGGGAAAAAGGGAATCTCCGCGAACCAACTCAAGCGGACGCTCGGAATCTCCTACAAAACCGCATGGTATCTCTGCCATCGGATTCGTGAGGCCATGAAGTCCGACAACCCGGCCAAACTCGCCGGGATCGTAGAAGCCGACGAAACCTTCATTGGCGGAAAGTACGATAAGCGCCGCAAGCGGGCCGCGTATGACAAGACATGCGTCGTAGGCGTGATTCAGCGCGGGGGAGAAGTTCGGGCGCAAAAGATTCCTTCGCGCGGCGCCCGCGCATTGGCAACCTACATCCGGGCGAGCGTAGAACCCGGCTCGCAGCTTATGACCGACGAGTACGCCGGATATAAGACTGTGGGCAAAGAGTACGACCACTCTAAGGTGAATCACTCCAAACTGGAATACGTTGTCGGGTTGACGCACACCAATTCGATTGAGAACTTTTGGTCGCTGTTCAAGCGGGGCTTGGTCGGCTCGTTCCATAAGGTCTCGGATAAGCACCTTGACCGCTACCTTGACGAATTCACCTATCGCTTTTCCAACCGTGCGGACGGCCAGCTATTCCAGAACACGCTGCGAAACTTGGTCAACGGCAAGACGCTCACATTTGAGGAACTGACGAAGGATGCCGCATAACGTGTTGGAACTCACTGTTCGGTGCGATTGCGGTCACACCATTCGGCTCCCATCGACCAAGCCTCCGCAGCTAGTGACAGATCAACTGCCGTTAGCCACGGACGCTTTGCCAACAAACGTTCTATGTCCATACTGCATCCGTGCGACCGCCTATTCACCTGATAAGTTCCGCATGACGTTTTTTCAAAGAACTCCCCCAGATCAACCCCATGCAGGTCAGGTCTGTGTCTGCAAGCAATATCGACGCGATGAAAAAGGCTGCAAATCTCCCGTGAACATTCACACACCAATGACCATATCCGCGAACATGGAGCGCGAAGCCTTGTCCCATTCGTCCGGAATATTCGCGGTAAACGTGCTGTGCGAGGGTGGTCACGCTTGTACTGGCATGGCACCTGGGGGAGCGTTTCGCGTAGCGGTTGTTCCGGGTTGGGATCTGGGGCAGTTGCATAGCGTTGCACCGGGCCCAACTTGACGTTTCCCCCTTCGGGGCTTTGTGAGGATACCGCCATGAAACTCAATGTTACTCTTTGCGTGTTGTCACTGCTACTAATACCGTCCCTGTTTGGTCAGGATCATGCGCCGACGGTTGAGCAGTGCCGTGCTGACCAACGGCTCTGGTCAAGCGTCTTGGATGACCAACACGCCTTCAAAGCTGCGGTATTAAGGTTGTCCGTTCAAACCATTCAACAGCGTAGCGGCGAAATGCGCGATTGCTTCGCCGTAGATTCAGAGAACCATCACGACTACTTTGTACTGGTGGCCGCATACGGAACAGAAACGGGTGTGCGCTACAAGAACTTTATAGACAGGCATAATCTCATGGCTAAATTCTTGGCCGAGGATGTTGCCGGGGAGCGGTGAGCCATTGGCTCGCCGCTATGCAACGATCCGCACAGACGGGCATAATCTAATTTTCTGCGGTTAGACCGAATCGCTTCCGGGCCTGCCAGCTTTTCGAGCGTTCCGGCCTTTCTTAGCCCGAAGTGTATCACGACGGGCGGAAAGGTCCCCTTGCAATCATCTACTCGGAAAAACGTCCTTCCACCGTTCAGAGAACGCATCAAAATCCTTCAGCGTCCGCAAGACATTCGCCGCCGGCCAAACAAACTGAGGCCAGACTCGCGGCCAGAGCGGTACTGCCAGCTTTTCAAAGCCGGTACGCGGATAAAAGCCGGTAAAGCCGATCTGCTTTTGGGCGACAACTTGAAAAACAAAGTGCCCGATACCGCAGGTGCATATATACATCTCAAGCGGGTTGGAGGGGGGGAGAGTTCCTTTGTAATAGCCAGTGTGAAAGTGCACGCTGGTGCGAGAAGCAAATCCGGCCATCCACATATGGAGGGTGCGGGGAATATCAAGATGCTGCCTAAAAGCGTGCCTAACGCGGCGCGAAAAAAACGGCTCCCTCTTTCGCTGGGTGTGATCAAGAACGACCGCAGTCTTAAAGGCAAACAGCGCAATTGAGTGGGCGCTTGCTTGGGGTATCGGCACGTTCTTCTTACCGATCATTAAAGCGGTCATTGCTGGCTTTGCGTGTTGGCTCTCAATATTGCTCATCCACGTGTTGTTACACTTTTCGCAGACGACTTTGGCCGTCCAATCAATCTCTTCTTGGATCGTTTGGCTTATGATCTGACCAGCCCGATTCCTTCGGGTGAACAGCTTCTTTCCGGGAAACAGGGACTTCATCCAATCGCTAACGACATGCTCTGCCGATAACTTTCCTTCGTGCGGGCAAAAGGCGCATTCCTTGGGCATCTCGCCCAAAGCCTATCAGGGTTGCTGTATCAAGTAAACAATCCCGAGATTTTCTCCTTGACTCGAAGGGGTGGGCCACCCCCAGCAACAAAAGCCCGGACCTTCACCGTGATGCCGATGCTGCTCACATCCTCCCCTTTTTTCTTCAGTTGACAATTGACATAGGCCTGCCCAGTGAAGCAGAATTCTGGAACATCGTTTCCCGATTTGCCCCTGCGTATGGGATTCCCAAGAGAGGTTTAACGCGATATCTGCGCCTGTTCGCGGACGACGCAATAAGAAAGAGGTCTGTTTTGACAAAGAAGCTGTTCCTTGCCTTAGTCACATTCTTGTTCGCTGCTGGCGGCATCTCCCAGGCGCAGACGATAACCCAACTCACTCACCAGCCGCCCGACGGAGCTGGAATCGGCTTTTTGCTCACTGATGGAACGGTGATGTTTCAAGGCTTTGGGGGGATGGATTGGTGGAAGCTGACGCCGGACATCAACGGCAGCTACGTCCATGGGACCTGGACCCAGCTCGCCAGCCTGCCGGACAACTACTCTCCCGATGCCTTCGCTTCGGCCGTGCTAGCCGACGGCCGGCTCTTAATTGAAGGCGGTGAATACAATTTCGGCCAGTTCGTGCTCACCAATCTGGGCGCGGTTTACGATCCCAGGGCCAACACCTGGACGCCGCTGAATCCTCCTACGGGCTGGGACTACATCGGAGACTCGCCGTCGGTGGTGCTGCCCAATGGGCATTTTCTTATCGGGCGAAAATTGGATATGCAGATGGCAGAACTGGATCCGGCCACGATGCAGTGGACGGCCATGGGTTCCAGCGGCAAGAGCGATTTTAATGCTGAGGAAGGCTGGACCCTCATGCCGAGCGGCACGGTTCTAACCGCGGATGTATTGACCAATCCCAACTCAGAAAGGTACATCCCTTCGATGCAGCAGTGGGTCTCAGACGGCAGCACGATTGCGAATCTCCAGGGTCCGCCCGAAGAGGGGTGTCTCCATTATGGAGGGGGGATCTATTGTCCTCCGGGTGAAATCGGTCCTGCCATTTTGCGGCCCGACGGCACCGTATTCGCCACCGGAGCGCTGCATCTGGGCGCCAGTGCGGGACACACCGCGGTCTATCATCCCGGAGCCATCCCCACTGATCCGGGTACTTGGGTTCCAGGGCCGGACTTCTCCAGCGGCGATGACGCTGGCGATAATTTTGCGGCGCTGCTAACCAACGGCAAGGTGCTGGTAGAAGGTAATTCGGGCAGGTTTTACGAGTTCGACGGGACACATCTGACGCCAACTCTGTTCAGCAATGGGGGCAGCTTACTTGTGTTGCCTACGGGCGAGGTGATCGTCGGGGGCTCGGAGGTCTATGCCGCCTCCGGAAGCTACATTCAACCGTGGGTACCCTCCATCATCACTTATCCATCCACCGTCGTCCGCGGTCAAAGCTATACCATTTCTGGCAGACAATTCAACGGCCTGTCACAAGCTGCTGCCTTTGGGGACGAGTATGAGACTGCCACAAATTACCCGCTGGTGCGGATCAAGAATATCGCCACCGGACATATTTTCTACGCCAGAACCCATGACCACGGCACCATGGCAGTAGCTACGGGCGTCGCCCCTACCTTCACCCATTTCGATGTCCCCGCGGTAATGGAGACCGGACCAAGTACTCTGGTCGTGGTGGCCAACGGAATCCCCTCTTACCCGGTGAATCTAACGGTGAACTAGCGCTGCAACTCAAAGCGAGAATTTCAGTCCTCCTCCTGTGCCACAAAGTTACGTAGCACAGGAGGGGACCCGGCCGCTGCTCACGCGGACTATATCATCCGCAATCCATTAGTTGTGCTTAGCCGACAATAGCGCATTCTTGATTTCGGTGGTCGTGTTTCCCTCAGCCATGAAGTCGTAATTCCCTTGCGTGGTGCCCAGGTGGAGCAGGCCTTCGGAATTCACTTTGACGCTCTTGATGGCGTCCCCGCCATGGCGATTTATCGCCAGCTACGAAGAATGCTCATCGCAGAAGCGTCTCGTCACGGTGGTGTAATCTCACCGACGCCACCGGCTTGCCCTTCCGCCATCACAGGTCTCGTATCCAACTCAAGAACAGCAGGTTGCACAGGTGCGAACCGCGACCAGGTTGCGGTCCAGGCAAAATTTCTGCTCAATGAATCATCTGGTTAGCAATAAGTAGATTATGGCCAGCGGTCCCACTAATGTAATCACCATGGTGAACCAATAACCAATAGGATTCTCGTCGCGATTGAACCTATGTCCCCTCGATCTTATTTCGCCCGACCTAAGCCCGGCGATTCCAAAGTAAAAGACGACTAGGAAAAGGAAAACGATGATTATCTTCGCTACCAGGAATCTGGGCATTTCATCTATCCTCGTATTTTGGCCAAACCTAGCTGGGCGGCTGCAATCGCGGAAGGTAGCTACCGAGTCGAAGCCTGCCCACAGTACCACACATGCGACCCCGGGGAGTTCATTCGTATTCCGTTCCGGGTAGCACATCGCAATTGTGGCGGGACTGCCTCGGGGCCGCCGGGTGCCCCACACATTCGCGGGTTTCGAATGTGTGGGAGACCATGGATCAATTGGAGGCGACCTCGCTGTTACGACAATTCATTCCCACTCATTCCAACGTCAGGAATGAGTGGGGCACCCGGCGTTATCACAAGTAATCCCGAAACGCGGAACGCCACCGTCGTTGCTGGTGATGGATCAGCACGGCTCGAACCTAATATCGAGCCGCGCTGACCACATTTCGCGGTTTTCCGTGTCATCCGCACCAGTACCGGTTTTATGCTGCGGGACGTTTCACGTGGGGCGTGCCAATGTAGGGGAACTCCTTCAGGATGTCGTTGTGAGGTTTGAGGCCTGTGGGCGGACACTCATTTTTCGTCAGGAAGGCGAGACGGTAATTGATCACGTCTTCCGCGAAGGTCCGACCATTGGGATACTGTGCGGGCTTCGACGGATCGAAACTCAGCACGTCGGGAAGTGTCCGTTCCGTGTCGATGGCGGCAATCGCTTCCTCGCGCGTGTAATTGCCGGTATGCCCCAGCAGATGCACGAACAGCTCGAGCCATCGCTTGCGGTCGTTGACGGGCTCGCTCGCGTTGTATTCCTCCTTGGTATCATCGGTGTTGAAGAAGCTGCTGACGCTGGGATGGCCCGCGCGATCGACGTGCAGCAACTTGCCGTCGCGTCTTACACTGCACCGCCCCCAAATATGAATCTCGGGCTTGGGATTGAGTTCGCTGGTCGGCAGCTCGATCACCGTCGAAAACACGTTGGCTTCGGTATTGGAATCCACGCCGGTCCAGGGAGACTTGCCGGCCAGATGAGGCTCGGTAAAGTTCCGTTTGCCCCGGGTATCGAACAGGTTCTTGATTCCGTCGAAGTCGAAGAAGAAGGCGTCGCTGCGGCTGCCGGCGAAAAAAGTGTAAGGGCCCGAGTTGATGATATTCGGCTGGGCGCCGAAGGACACCTCGCCGTCGGCGATGATCTTCGTCCCGACCGCTTCGACCGAGCGCGACTCCTGCCCCTTCGCCACGAAAACGTTAACGGTCTGCCTGCCGTTCTGCGGCTTGGAGAACACATAGCTGAACGCGAGGTCGTTCAGGTAATCGCCGTCGTTATCGATGTTGAGGCGATAGATTGCGTCGGGGTGAAGAGCATCTGCATTAGGATTCGCGTTGAGGATGATCACGGTTTTGTTCGGGTCAGCGGGTGACTGGAAGGCGTAGAGGTCGCAGAGGTCGAGTCGTTGATCGCCCATCGGGGGGCCGAGACTGAGTCCGGTGAAATGGTTTGACATTGCACTCTCCTTTTTTGTCTAGATTTCTGCTTTGGGTCTCCTGGGCGAGAGATTATATATCGATCCGCCTCTGCTGATCGTCACCGCCCCTGTGGGTACAGCGTCGTTGGCGATAACGGGCGATTTCGTAAGCAATCCCGGAACCCGAATCTCGGCGCGGATTGCTTGTGATACGGCGATATATCAACAGTTAGCTGCTGCCGGAAGACATTACTTGAGGATTTCGCGGCTGATGGCGGCGATCTGAGCGCTATGGGAATGTTTCAACGTTAGGAATCAGGCCGAATGCAAAACACACAGCCATTCTTTCGCCAATGCGCAACCTTCTCCGTTCGAATATTTTCAATCGCATCAGCCGCTTCTTTCGCGACCGAATGAAAGCCGTTCACGATCCTTCTGTCAGTGGCGACAAGATGTTCTAGGGAAGGGACAGCCCGTTTCTCCGCCATTTCGCCAAGAGCGAAGGCACACCAAAACCGAACGTCCTTGCTGGAATCGCCAAGCCCTGTAAGCAACACATCATGGGATCTTCTCCGATGGCAGTGTGCGAGTGCCTCGGCTGCTTCTCCTCTGACACGGGGATGCTCGGATTTGTTCTTAACTACACTTTCCAATGCTCGGATGGTCCTTGGCGTGGTCACGATTTGCATTGCATAGGCTGCGGCAGCGCGGTTGAAGGGTCTGCGTCCGTATTTCAGCGTCAATAGGAGGGGGCGTTCTAGACGTTTGTCCGAATCCTCCCAGATTGCCATTGCCGCCTCGAACGCGTTTACCTGACCCCGTCCGTTCAAGCGAGATATGATTCCCTGCCTTTGCTCTTCAGTCATGCTTGGGTTCCGAAAATAATCAGTCCGCGGGGAATTATAACTGTTGAAATCAGGCCATATCACAACCAATCCGAAACGGGACGCTTCGGCGCCCCAGCGCGCTGATGGCGTATCGCCGCACTCGATTCCGGCCGGATACCGGGCGGCAACCCCTCGCTAATCCCGAAGCTTACTGAATGCCGGTGGCGACGAACAGCGTCGAATAGATGCGCTGCACGACATAGAGCGCGTGTGCGCCGTCGGGTGTGATTACCGGGTGGCGCAAGGACAAGATCGCGCCTTTGTCCGAAGGGGAGAACTGCGTCCAGAGTTTGCGCTGGCCGGTGGCGATATTGAGGTCATAAATGTCCACGCTGTCAGTCCCGGCGGGGCGCTCGACGAATATGTTTTGCGAATCGTTATGCCAATCCCGAGGCAGGTCGCCTTCCAAGAGTCCCTTGATTTCGCGTGACTCTCCTCCGTCGATGGGCTGTACCCAGTAGTGGTCTTCGCCATCGGTGATGATGCAGTATTTGCCGTCGGGCGAGACACTGCTAACCTGCTGATCGCTGGTCACGAGGTACTTGCCCTCGCTGGTAACCTGCCGCACCGTCCCGGTCGCCACCTCCTGAAGATAAGTAGCCGGGGCATGCCCTGGGGCGGCCGCCACTACCAGCACATGCTTACCGTCGGGCATCCAAGTGGCGCCAATGTACCTCAGTCCGGGCGGAGCGTTGAGGGTGCGGGCTTCACCGACGCCGGTGGGAATGATTCTCAGCTGTTGCAGGTTGAGGGGATTCAGGGCAACCGCCCATTTGCCATCGAAGGAGAGGCCCAGTCCCGCACCTTGGCCAATCATGGCGGGAGATGAACCATCGGTGCGCTGGGTGTAGAGGTTGTAGTCGGAATTCGCGCCGGTGATGTAGGTGTTCAGCAGCAACATTCGCCCATCGCGCGAAAGCGCCTCCGTGATCTGGTAGGGAAAAGAGCTGACATCGCGTATCTTGCCGGTTGCGATATCCGAGAGCACCTGCTGGTCGCGATCTTCCTCCACCGTCAACAGGACGTTCTGATCTTTGGAGATGTCTTGCAAGTGCAGCCGTACCGGCGAGGAAAGCAGCACACGCTCCTTGCCATGCAGATCGACGGCACGCAGAGAGCTGGGCTCGGTGTTGACTCCGGCGGTGAACCAGATCTCGTTGCCGTTGGGCGGCCACGCCAGCCCTTGCGCGGTACTGAACTCCCGGGTCAACCCTTTCCGATTTCCTGAGCGGTCGACGACATTAACCACGCCGCGATCGTCCCCCAGGATGGCATGGTCGACAAACGCGATCTTGTCACCCGCGGGCGAAAAACGCAGATCACTGATGTAGCCATCGGTTTCGTACAGCAACTTGCCGGGCGGGAACTCAAGCCGGAAATGGCGGCCGACTTTGCGGCTGACGGCCAGCGCGGAGCCGTCGGGCGCCCAGTCGGCGTCGGTCACACCGTCCAGCATCTCGCGCGTGGAGCCCCCGCCCAGGGGCACGCGGGCCAGCCGTCCTGTGGGAGTGAATGGCGGATCAAACAGAGTGTCGAGCGAGACCGCCAATTCTCCGGTGGATGAAACACTCAAGATGCTGGCAGGGAGATTGAGCGATTGCGCCTCGGCCGTATCCGTGCGCGTGGAAAAAAGCTCGGTAGGTTTACCGTCGGTGGTGGAGTCGTACACGACGGTGCGCCCATCGGGAGCGAACCGCGCATGGCGGAGGAAGGTGGAGCGGAAGGTGATCTGGGTGAACGCAGGATGGCCGGCCGCTGGACGCAGCAGCCAGGTTGCGATCACGCCGATCGCCAACGCCGCCAGCAGCGATGCTGCCAGCAAGATTCGCGATCGTGTCTGCTTGGTGTCCTTCAACGCGCGCAACCCAGCGCTTGAGGTCCCGGTGCTGCTCAGTGAATCGAGCGCGAAGGCCAGATCGCTGGCCGATTGAAAACGCGCGTCGGGCCTTTTTTCCAGGCAGCGTTGCACGATCCTTTGCAACCCGAGCGATACGTTCAGGCCGCTCTCGGCAAGCTCGAGCGGTTCCTGCTTGAGAATCGAATTCATGACCTCGACGCTGGAGTCGCCCTGGAAAGCCCGCTGTCCAGCCAGCATCTCGTAGAGGATGGTGCCGAAGCTGAAGATGTCAGAACGATAATCGGCGGCTTCGCCGCGCACTTGTTCGGGAGACATGTAACCGGCCGTACCGAGAACCGTGCCCGGCAAGGTCCGGTCCGCGCTGGTCATGGTCCCATCGGCGGCCGCCGACATCGCTGTCTGCTTGGCCAATCCGAAGTCGAGAATCTTTACCCGCTCATCGCGCAAGACGAATATGTTTTCCGGTTTGAGATCACGATGAACAATGCCTTTCTCGTGCGCGGCCGCCAGCCCCTTGGCGATTTGCAAACCGTATTCGATCGCCTTTCGCTGCGGTAGAGGACCAGCCGCCAGCCGCTCGCGCAGCGTGTGACCTTCGAAAAACTCCGAAACCAGGAAGTGCAGCCCGTCCTGCGATCCGACGTCGTAGATCGCCATCAAGTTGGGATGATTCAGGGTGCTGAGAATGCGTGCTTCCTCCTGGAACCGCTCCAGACGTTCACGATCGGAAGAGAGGGACTCTGGAAGTATCTTGATCGCGACGGTTCGCTCCAGGCGCGTATCGCGAGCACGGTACACCTCGCCCATCCCGCCAGCGCCCAGCGGCGATTGGATCTCGTAAGGACCCAGCTTCGTGCCCGAAGTCAATGACATGGGCGAATTATAGTCTGGAGCGCTCCGCGGCAAAATAGTTCTCGCAAATTTTCAAAGTTAGTGATACCGGTACGCCCCTACATCGGGACCCGGGACTAATAAGCGTCGCTGAGAAAACAGAGTCTCCCATGCGCCCAAAACCTCTCTGCTTGCTCTTAGTAGTTTTCGCCAGCTTCACCTTCGCCACTGACCACAAACCCAAGCCCGTGCAGCAGCTTTCTCAGTGCAACTTAGTTTTTACTGCCCATTGACGGTTATGCTCGTGCATTTATAAACCAGGGAATTGGGCGTGAGAAGGTAAGGTCCCCGCCCCACTCAGGAGACAATGATGCGAACCATTATTCTTCTATTCGTAGCGCTAACTACGCTGCCTTCCACGGCGGGTGGGCGATCACAGGCAGCTACCCCGGAGCCATACGATCATGCTAAGAGCACATTACTCGTACTAATGGTAGATTTCCCGCACGGTCAGGGGGATGGAACCAACGTCGCGAGATAGCAGGCCGACTTCTTTCCTTTGCGCGTTACAGCATAAACTTCCACCGTACTGGACTTCTGCACATCGCGAACATATCCGATGAAGCCGCTGAAATTGCTGGTCACGGCGGGATTTGTTTCCCTATTGATGGGACGGAAGTCCCCCACCACTCCGAGCCCTGTGATTATGCCGTCCGTCGCAATGACAAGTTCCGCCGGAGGCCGGCCATCCTTGTTATCCCAAGCCCAACCCTTAATTCGCAGAGATCGCTGCGAGTCATTGGCTATCACTGTCGTTGACTCCACCTTTCCTGTGCAGTCCTTGGTTGAAGTCAAATTAAATTCCGAACTCAACGGCTCGCCTAATAGGTCTGGCTCGGACCCGGAAAATACTGACAATCGCGCGCTCCGCATGTAGGGAACCAAAGAGAGCACATGGTTAGGGTAGTCGGTCCAATAGAACTCGTCGACGTCGGGAACGTCCGTAATCAATGCCACACCCGCTGCATTCAGGTGGAAGCCACCGAATCTCGCCATTGTGAGTGGCGTTCTGGCCCAGTAGGCTGCGACCAGCATAATGCCGAGCAGAAGGACTTGCGACGAGAGCAGGGCAACGTTTTGCCCCCGGGAACGCCAAAATGTAATTTCGCATAGCAGCAGTAGTGCCATGCAGCACCAGAAGACCAGAGCAACCGTCTGATACCGCGAGGAAAATGCGTGGCCGACACCAAAAGAGGACCTGCCCCATGCAGTCAACACGCCCGTCCCAACGCAGAACAGCAACGTGAGGACAAGTTGAATGGAGAAGAAACGGCGGCTTCGAATATAGGACGGCAATCGCATGAGAAGCAGGGAAAAAACGAGCAACCCGGCAATGCCAACGAGTTCTGCCGGTCGGATCGTGCTCTGAGACAAATGGAGAACATCGTCTGTGGTCGGGACGAACGAACTTCCGAAATACGCAGCCAGATACTTGCAAACCGTAACGGGCATCTCAAGGGGTGCAGATGACAGGCGAATATAGTTATAGAGATAAACCGTCGTGCTCACGATGCCGGAAACCGCCAAGGTCAGCACCGCCGCAATGCGCAACCGAAGCAGCAACGCCGCAGCTACCAACAATGGCCAAAGCAGATTTCCATTGGATAGCGAGTACGTAGCCCCCAAGGCTGCCGCAATGGACAGGACAAGGTATTTCCACGACGCCCATCTGCCGTAGTATTCCCGAGAACGCATCCAGTAGAGCAGCAGTCCAATAAATGAAAGCGTGGCGAACAGACCGGGCAGCACAAAGCAAGTCGCAATGCCCCACACGAAGTTGCCCCGTTGCGAAGGGCAAAACAGGCAGAATGCAGTCAGCCCAAAACCAGTGCGCCACAATGCCCCGCGCCACTCGCCGAGGACGCGCATGCTCCAGCCCAGCAACCACAAATGCAGAAGTTGGATTACGAAGATGCTCGCCAGCAGGAAGGCCTGCGTGGCGTGAAACCAGCGCAGGTCGGCCAGCAAGAACAGGTTTGGAATGACCATCCGGTGTCCGTTGTCCGGGTGCCACAGCCAATCGAGCGTGTGCGAAGGTCCTTCGCTCGCCGCGAAGTCGATCTGAATCCAACCATCCCAAGCTGGAAGCTTCGAATAGCTGACCAGCACCAAATAGGCCGTGACGACAATCGTAGCGATGCCGCACGCCAAGATCAGGTATGACAAAGTGTTTGTGGCTAGGGAAAGTACACCCCCCCCCGCGCTGGGTATCTCTAGCACGATTTGTGGGACTTGCTGCCGCGCTGTTCATTGGCTCAGCAATCTCGCTGTCGGGGAACCACATCGGCCTAAACCGGAATTTCCTCTTTGATCTCGGAAACGGGCACCGCCCGCAAGTTTGTGGAAGCTGATTGGCGCTTGCTGTTCACTAAAGCAGAGAATGTAGCCGTCAGTATCCTCGACATAAAAATCGAGGCACGCCCACGGTCTTTGTTCAAGCGGCTTGAGCACTTGAGCCCCACGCATTTTCAACTCGCTGAACAAGCGCCGGATCCCGCATACGGCAATGTACGCATCCAGATGTTCGTTCTGTTTCCGGTGTTCCCTGTCGGCGGCCAATTTCGGCGCACACTTGAGATGTATCCCGAATCCGTCGCGCGTGACCGCGGCGTAGAACGACTGATCCTTAAAATCAAGCTCGAAGCCAAGCTTGTCGCGGTAGTATGCAATTGCCCGGCCGAGATTATCGACGAGAAACTGCGGGGCTATCCCTGTAACGTGCGTAGGACGGCGACTTGCGACTGTGGACATCTCATTCCTCTTTCGCTAACAGCCGTTATCATAAGCGATCCCCGAAACAGAGCCCTGGTCAATTGTGATATGGCGATTTATCGCCAACTATCGATGTTTGTGATCTTCCGTGCAGGGTCAATGCCCTACTCACAGCTATCGCTCACCGTTGTCAGGTCACGATCCAATCAGGCGCCTGGTCCTCTCTCACGGCAGAGATCTTGACCAGATGGTTAACATAAACGGAGAGATCAACACTGTCGCTTCTGACTACCCGCTGCCAGCCGTTGTAGCTAGCAAGCCAATACTTGTTTGTGCTGCCGATTTGTTTCAGACAGCCGGTAAGCGTCTGCGCCGTCGGAGCGGGCGCCGGAGGTGTGTATGGTTTCGCATTGTCCTGCACCGCGTGAGGACTGACGGGCGCCGCGATGGAAATCGTCTTCGATTCTTTCGGGTACTCCACGCCGTCCAGGAAGGGGTCGATGGTGAGCAGCAGATCGACCGGCTCAGAATTGTAGTTGCTCAGCAGAAGCGACATGGAACCGTCCGGCGGCAAGTTCGTATCGGTGTTCTCTCCACATTTGCCCAAACCGTAGTCGCTCCGCTGTATAGTCGAGGCGTATAGAGACTTCGTGCAGGGATACCGAATCTGTACGTAATCAGCGTGCGTGGTCTTCCATGAGATACCGACAGTGGTCACCCTGCCACGGCCCGCTGGCTGCTCAAGAGTAGAGCCGTGTTCAAATGAGATCACAGAAGGGACAAGTTTCTGGCCTGGCACTTCCGTGATCGCGGGCTTGAACTGCGGGATTGGAAAGGACACGGTAGAAAGCACGCTTTGCATCAGCTGGAAATTATTGTCTTCGGTAACCCACTGCATAGCGCATGGGATGTCGATTCCGGTACCATTCTCGTCCGCGAACTCGAAATCGAATTCGTAACATAGGCCATGCTGAAAGGTATGGAAATAGTAGACAGATTCCGCCGTACCCATTGCCACGCCAACATCAAGGGTCCGCGAATAGGTGACCCGGTCGACACTCATAGAAGAGGTATGCTCCGGCCAGAAGGTGCGGAACTGTTTGCAGGTTCCTTCGCTCCCAATGCTGGGATCAACAAATACTGCGAAGGCGCCAGTGACAAAGTTAGAGTCGGGATATGTAGCCGTTGGTATGCTCACATTCACAACGGAGGTGCCGGTCGTGGCTCCCGGGACGGCAAAATTGGACTGCACTGATGAATATTCTGAAGTCGCATCCCCAAATGTCGCCGGATAGCGCAAGCGAATTCCGTACAGGGGATTCTCATAGCTAACCCATGTATCAGGATTGCCGAGTATGGGGCGAACTCCCTCGGGGTTCTTGTGCACCATGAATTCGACGCTGGTTACATGCAACGTTGGTGGGCGGCGCTCTTCCGTTGAAGTGGCTGGAGTTGAAGGCGCCGGCGACGGTACCTCGAGTCCGTGCAATGTCACTTCATCGCCGATGTGTTTTTCCAGTCCTGCGGTCTTTCCCGTCAGATAGTAAACCACCCACCAAAAGGCGTTGGTGAGCTCAAACCTGCCTTCCTTCCGGTCCACACAGCCCACAACCTCAACCACCGAGGAGGTGGGATTTTTCTGTTGACTAGTCTGCGCCCATAAAGAGCTGCGCGGCGGGACCGCTATAGCAATTGCCAGCAAGACTATCGACAGCGTTCTCACGGCTTAAATATAGACCTGAAGTTCAGTAATGACCATACAGCTTGCGGGGCGACGAAGCTGCAGAAGAGGCAGGTTACGGCAAACCCAAAGACGACACCCCAGCCATACGCCTCGACCGCTGGGGCGTCAGAAGGTTACATAAACCTCGCTGCGGGTTTTGGGAAACTTGAGATCAATTCCGCGTTGGCGATTCACCGCGATGGTCGTCTTGATATCCAACGCGCTAAGCGCGATGGTACGCTGCAGTCCGTCCACCGTAACATGCAGGAGGGTTGCATCCAGCGTGTAGTGGTCCGCCTCCAAGCGCTCACCGTTGGCGAACACAAATATCGTCTTCGGAGCAGGCTTCGCGGGCAGAGCGCTTGGACCTCCTGGCGCCTCGATCATCGCCGATCGGCCAACGCCCGGAGAGGCGGCCAACTTCTGATTGCCCACCTCCGGCGTATCCGATTGCAACGACAATCCAGCGCGCTTCAACAGATGTTGCAGTGAGGCTTCTCCACCGCCGCCACTTTGCGTGCCGGCGATGTTGCCCTGGCTGTCGATCAGAACATAGTGGGGATAACCGTGTACCCCAAACCGCGCGGCCAGACTGCGGCCATCATTGACCACGACCCGGCATGATCTTGGGTTTCCCTGGAGGTATGTCTTGACGGTGGCCTCGGACTCGCCAACATCAATGGCAAGAACAATCAGCCCCTGGCCGGCAAACATACTTTCGATGTTGTCCACGGCGGACTGGTCGCCGCGGCAGACCGGGCACCACGTCGTCCAAAATTCCAGCAGGGTAACTCTTCCGCTGAGAGACGCGTTGGTGAAGGTTTCACCATCCAAGGTCTGGGCCGTGAATTGCGGCGCCGGTCCCCGGGTGTCAGCTCTGACCAACGCGCAGAGAACCATCAAGGTCAGTAAGCCATAAAGGATTCGATTCATGCTGGGACTTTCCACGATTCCAACCTTTGCTTCGGCGTTGTGAAATCCAGGGCCCGCTTCGGGGAATACCGATGACTGACGCCCCGCCGCCGCACGGCAGTCCTGTCGCCAACGGACGCGCAAAAGGCGCAGCAGAATTTCACGCCTGTGCTGATGGTTTGTCCGTGACCCTGGTCACCGTAGCAGGTGAGAGCGCAAAAGGCCGACATCTAATCAACCATGCCGGGCCGTTTGGGCTATCGATACCCGCTCGTGTTTGTCAGGTCGCCGGCAACGGCGTTGAGCGGCTTGACTCTAGCCGTGTACACCCACCGATCCGCAATGAAGAAATTGAGTAGCGGGCAGACGACGATGGCTCCCATGGCCGACGGCAGTACTGGAGCCTTAAGCCGTTCTACCAGACAGTAGGCCAGCGGCGGGTGGCCGAGCAGCGAGGTGAGACCGTTGCCGGCGTGAAATCACAGGTGCCCCACCCTTGTCGCCCATCTTTGGCGACAGGGTGGGCATAGCTGTGTGACCGCCATCACCGCGTAGCTCTTCCGAGCGCGAGATAAATTGTCTCTGTGCCGCGAGACTCAAACGTTATCAGCAAGCCGATGAACTACACTTCATCACCTTCAGTTGCTATCGGCGACTAGCGTTGCTGGGCAGCCCGCAGGCGCGTCGCATCTTTGAGCAGACGCTGGAGCGCGTGCGCCGCTGGTGTGATCCGGGTGTCTTCGGCTATGTGGTCATGCCGGAACACGTTCATCTGCTGGTCAGCGAGCCGGAGCACAGCAGCCTGGCGGTCGCCAATCCAGATGCTAAAGCAGATCGTGGCGCAGAAGTTGTCTCCCACCCTGTCGCCAAAGACGGGCGACAAGGGTGGGGCACCCCAGGTTTGAGATTCGACCTAGACAGTAGAATTCTCTAGGGAAAGAGTGGGCCACCCGCCCATGCCAAAACATCGTCCTAAACACCGCAATCAGAACCATCACCTTCAGAAACTTTGCTCGGCACAAGAAGGAGACTCCATGGGAGCGAACGACAAGAAGGGGAAGAATCCAGATACAACCCCAGGCACCTCGCAGCACTGGATAGACAGGTCGCGCACTATGAACATCTTGACGCTCCTCATATTGTGCAGCTATCTCGGCTTGGGTTACATCTCGTTTAAACAGCTTCGATTGAGCGAGCAATCTTTGAGAATCACAGAGCGGCCCTGGCTGAAAATTAAAAGCAAGGTTAACGTCGAAGAAATCGCCGAAAATGTCCCTCTCGCGGGAATTGTGGAATTTACCAATATGGGTAAGACAGTCGCCAAGAATCTTTCCATGGAAATCGTTATGCAAGTAACTCCCAACGGGCAAGCGCCCGACTTTAGTTATGAGAGGCCAGCGCTCAGAAACACAATGGGTTCCATGTTTCCGGATGACCCGCTTCCCCTTTACGTTACGCCGTATGTAGAAACCAAGGCTAGTGGCTTCCAACCTTTGAATCTGTCGCACTACGATCTGGGTGAACTGAAGGCCGGGAGGGCTTACATCATGATTTATGCCAGAGTTATCTACTATGACATTTTTGGAGTGAAATATTCGACGAGGTCCTGTGGGTGGAAGTCCATAGCGCCCGACGCGCCCGCTGGTTACACGGCACGGCAATGCGTTGCGTATAACGGCGTAGACGACAGCCACAACTAACCACCTAATTTAAAGAGGCGGGTGGCCCAGGCAACCATCTTGAGGGTGCGCCACCCAAGCCGCGGTTGCGTCTTCCCGTCGCAGAAATGGCATCGCACGGCTGCATCGTTTCCATAGGCGGAACATCATACCGTCACTCGCCAGATAAGAGCTATTCATAACGCGTCGCTGGCCCGCGCGCCTGGTTGTTGCTTCGGTTTGTCACGGCGCCATGCGGCAAGCGTCACTGACAAACAACCGTCGTAAGAGAGAAGATTTCCGCGCTGCTCATCCTGGCAGTCAGTCGTTCAATCACAGTTCCTCCTGAAACGGCGCAAGCAGCTATCGCCCCTAGCGCCGGTGGTAGGTCAAGTACACCGAAGAGGAGTCCTGAATGATGCGCCGAAGCGTCTGCCGTCCTCTAATAAGTTTGTTATTAGCGATCGCCCCTATTCTGACCAGCAACCGTTCTTCCGCCCAAGTGCAGGAGCCCTTGCCGGCGCCGCAGACACCACACCTGATTTTTTCCACTTACCTAGGTGGATCGCTGGCCTGTGCGACTTGCCCCGGCCGCACCTTTGCACAGAACGCCGCCAGTGATGCCCAGGGAAATACCTACGTGACGGGAGCGACCGAATCCTCCACCCTCCCTGTGCTGAACGCTTTTCAGCCGAAGCGCGCGCCCCACAGCGGGATGACGGCTTTCGTGGCGAAGTACGACCCCGCCGGCAGGCTGCTCTGGCTGACCTATCTGGGCGGTAACAAGCAGACCATGGGTGTGGGGGTGGCTGCCATGCCCGATGGAGGAGTCGCCGTTGGGGGCATGACCAGCTCGGATGGGTCGGGGGAGGAATCCTTCCCGACCAGGAACGCCTTTCAGGACCACAACAACGGAGTGTCCAACTACTTCGTGACCGTGTTTGATGCCAACGGCAATCTGCGCTACTCCACCTACCTGGGCGGGAGCGGAGACGACGGATCAGGCTTTTCTGACGACAACAGCAACGGCAACAACCTCGCGGTCGATGCACATGGTCTGGTCTATGTCACCGGCACTACCGACTCTGGCGGCAGCAACGGCGGGACCAAGTTTCCGGTGACCCACAACGCCCTCCAGTCCGACCTGAAGGGTGCAACCGACTCGTTCGTGAGCATCATCGATCCCGCCAAGAGCGGCGCGGACTCGTTGATTTACGGCAGCTTTCTGGGCGGTAGCGGCAACGAAAAAGGGCACAGCATCGCAGTAAACGCTGCCGGCGATCACATCACTGCGGCCGGCTACACGGATTCCGATGATTTCCCCACCACCCCCAACGCTTACCGAAGTCACTATGCACCCGGCTTCACCAGCAACGGCTTTGTGGCGCAGTTTCGCTCCAGCCGGCCCGGTGCCCCAGACTCGCACTATTCAGCGCGCTACTCCACCTACCTCGGCGGCGACTCAAAGAAGGACCGGGATGACCTCTACGGCATGGTTATGGATGCCAACGGGCTCATCGTAGCTACGGGCCGTACCCAGTCGGCCGACTTTCCTATGACCGGATCGGGGACTCCCTTCCTTTTCAACAGCGCCCCGTATCTCGGGCACGGTGAGTCGAACGATCAGCCCTATTTGGTAAAGATCGATCCATCCTTGGATGGCAAGGCATCCCTGGTCTATTCCACCTTTCTGGGCGGCGGATACAAGGGCTATGGTTCGTTTTGCACCAGTGTGGGCGTCGATTCGCGCGGCAAGGCGTATGTCGGCGGGGAAACGAATGCTCCGGGTGTACTGTACACGCCCTTTTCCCCTTCCAGTGCTGTGGTTCTTTCGCCCACCTACTTTCCGTATACCGCCGATGCGCTGATCACGAGTCTCCAGGGGGAGGAGGACGTCGAGTTCATGCAAGTTACCGCCGACGGTAAGCAGTTGGGCTACTCCACCTACCTCGGCGGAACGGGAACTGACCGCGCCTACGGACTGGCGGTCGATCCCGCCGGCAACGTGGTCGTGACCGGACTTACCTCCTCGTCTAATTTTCCTCTGAAGAATCCGGCGCAGACCTGGCCGGGGAACAACGTGGAGAATGGCTTCATCGCCAAGTTCTCTTTTTCGTCGCCGTAATCGGAATGGGATTCAGCCGTGCGACAACGGGCGGGGAGTTGGCCTCGACCGTGACCTTCATCAACATTCTGTTAGGCGCGGTTGGCATTCCGGCCGTCTTTTGGGTACTGGGGCGGTAGGGTTCTAGGCCTCGCGATGTCCCGCTTTGCAGAGTGGCATCCCAACCAGCACAGGCCTCTCAGCCATACCAGTACGGCGTCTTCTTTGTCCACTCCGATCCTGGATACTTCCGGTGCAACCGGTCGAATGCCTCCCGGCTGTACGGGCCAATCGACTTGTCCGCGCAGCCGTATCTGGTGGCGCGCACGAAATAATGCAGCGCCTCGGGCACGCGTGGATCGTCGGGATGCGTCTTTGCCCAGTCCAGCACCACCGGAGCGAAATACATCGGTGCGCCGCCAATCGCCGACAGTTGGCGCCACTCCCGCTCGCCACGTTCTCTTTCCGCCGACGTCAACCATGAAGGCGCGGGGGGAAGAGCGACCTCGGATTTCGATGGCGCTCCCGATCCGGCAGGCGAAAACATTGCGTTTTGATAAGCAGGGTGCTCCGGATTTCCGCCCACGTCAGAGCACCACCAACTATAAGTCCAAATTCCCGGCCTGATCACCGAGCCCATTCCTAACGCGTTAACGAAGGGCTGCATGCCCGGGAAGCGCATCACCATGAACACCAGGGCGAAGCGCCGCGCCTGCGGCGAATCGGCGCGGTCATATTGCTCGATGTAGCTGCGCACCTGCGGAAACTTCGCCAGCACGTGCGGCTCCAGTTCGCGTGCTGCGGCTGTGTCGTCGAGAATCGCCGCCCGCAACCACGTCCGCGCCGCCAGTTGGTCGCGCAGACTCGCCGGCAGCGTTGTCTCGTCGGCGGCCTGCACCAGCATGGACAGCGGCAGGCGCTGGTTGAAGATTCCCACCGAATCCAAGTCCAGCTCTTGCGGCGGTTCGACCTGCGCCCCGTTGGAGGCCCTACACGTTCCGTTCAGACAGTAGTAATCGCCGTAATCGTTCTGCAATAGCGCGCGCGGCGCAAAGCGCAGAAACTCCTGGAAGCTGGTGGCCACGGCGAAGCGCTGGGCCAGGAACGCGTTCCGGTTCGACGGCGAGTCTTTCTCGATGCGCGCCCAGTTGGCGTCCAGCAGCTTGCGCGTCTGCTGGTGCTGGTTTTTCTCCTCTAGCAGGCGCACCCGGTGATACAGCGCGGTGTCGTAGGCGGGAGAACCAACGCCAATCGTTGCCGCCGCTCGCTCCACCTCGGCGACATGCGGATCGCCCGCGGGCATCGACACCAGCACACTCAGCAGCCAGGGGGTCGATTTGGTTGCCTGCCAGCGCTCGAAGTCGTGCTGGTCGTCCAATGTGCCGTTGATCTGAGCCAATGCGCCTTCGCTCTGATAGGTGATTACCCAGTCGGTCAGGTCATCCAGGGTTTCCACCTTGGCTGCCTCCCCCTTCCATGCCTTGAGCAACGTATTGTTCATCGCAGCATGAGTGATCTCGTAGTCAACGTTCCGGTTCTTGTTAGATTGTTCAATGATTTTCTGGAACGCTTTCTGGACTTCAGGGCTCTGCGCCTGCCGCTCCAGGAGCTGATCCAGCAGAAAGGTGTAGTCAAAAAGCTCGTTACCGAAGTTCTCTCCCGCGCCGGACGCCAGTTCCGCAGCAATCGCGTGCAGCCGCTGCTCGGGATGCAGCCGCGCCTCCACATAGTCGAGCAGCCGCTGCGCCGCCGGATGCATGCTGGCCAGCGACTGGTCGGCCAGGATGGCCTGCAGACGTTCTTGGGCGGTGCGCATCGGCTCCGGCAAGAACGTGTTGTCGCCGTTCACTCCGACCGTCGCCTTGCGGATATAGCATCGCGCCACCAGGTACGGCGCCAGCTTGTGCCATGGAGACTCGGGCTCATGCGCGATCTGCTCAAATGCATTCGCTGCAGCATCGAGAGCGCCGCCGTAGAAGTTGGCCGCGGCCACCTGATATTGCCGGTCAAACTTGAGCAGCGCATTGTTTAGCGTCGCGGGCGGAGGCAGGTGGAGCGGTGTGGGCGGCCGCTTCTGGTTCGGGCCGTAATACTGAAGATCGGCGGCGCTGCCGCAGTTCTGGAAGACGGCGTCCTGTCCCGCAACCCACTCGCGCATAGGAGCGGCGGCAATACCAAACGTCTGCGCGCGGCTCATCGCCGTGCTGGCGGCATTGGTAAACGCATCGTCACCGCAATTGGGATACTGCGCGAAGCCGTTCACCTTGTAGCGCTGGATGTCGATCTTCTCCACCGCCTTCAGTCCCAGCGCGTGACTGCGCGCCTTCAGCCAAGCCGTTACCGGAGGATCGGGGTCATACGGCGTGCCAGGTGGAGTGATGTGAGGCCCGGCAGCATCGTCCAGGCTTTGCCGCTCCTCTGCCCTGAGAGGCTTTTGCTCCAGATAGCGATAGGCAATCACCAGGTACCGCCGCTCGAACTGGGGCCATAGGATGCCGAGCCTGCCTGCATTGAATGCCTTCGCCGGCCCGTCAGGCTGGTGCTTCAGAACGAATGTCATCTCAACCCAACCGCCGGACGAAAAGATGTTGGGAGGAACCAGCAACACGCATACCAGCGTCAGCCCCAGTGCGATGCGCGACATTAATTTCATGGCTGTAACCTCCGCTGGACGGCAGCAAAACTCTGTTGGGTCCAGGCCCGAGGATGAAAGACGTACACATGCCGGCCCAGCAGCGCTGCCGGCAGTGGCGCAGGCCAGGGCTCGTCAGTCGAGACGCCGACGCTGGTGCGGCACAGGGGCTGGCGAAAGTCCTGCCCCCAGGCCAGGGATTGCAAAATGGCCGCGCGGTCGGGCCCCATGCGAAACAGCATGGGCACGGCCTCGGAGATGGGCAGCCCGCTCAGCCAGTCGTCGCCCATGCACCACGAGCTCAGCGCGGTGATGGAGAGCGGCATGGAGGCGGGAAGCCGTCCCCGCACGTCGTTGATCAGCGAGCGATAAAAGTCCTGCTGCGAATGCGTGGCGTCGAAGTCGATTTGCAGCGCGGAAACCTGCGACGCGGCGCTCAGCCCCACTATCTGGTCTGCCAACTGGTGGCGATACTCGTCGGAGAAAACCGCTGGGGTGCTCTTGGTGTTTTCCAGCCGGACAACAGCCGTGACCGGCGTATGCTCACCTACACGCAGCGGCTGCAGGCGCGGGCTCACGACCGGCTGCAGGTCCAGGTACACCGAGCCGGACAGGAAGGCTACTCCCACATTGTCAGAGTCGAGAAACCGCAGGTCTTCGGGGCGCTCCCACACCCAGAGCGTCACTCGCGGCGTTAATTTTGCCGCGCCTGCTCGCGTCGGCGCACGGGCTCCGCTGAGCATCAACATTGCGAGCAGTGCAGCTAACGCTGCAAACTTGTGCCAAAGCGACATGGCCGTGGAGAACTCAAAAGTGTAGTCCTATTGTGTCCACAGTCATAGTGGGCCGAAGCAAGGTATCAGCAGCGGATATGCCGAGGCGGCGCCACGCTTCAGTTACGCTGTATCGTCCGTACGGCGATGCCAGAACATCTCAATAGAAACCGCGCACGCGTCGAAGGTTCCTGGAAAGCGAGCATGAGGAGGCGAGCCGACGCCGGGCGCGCCTAATACAAACGGAAATTCACTTCGATGTTGACCTCCACGGCCACCGGATGTCCGTCTCTCATCGCAGGTGCGAAGCGCCACTTGCGCACCGCTTCCACGGCTTTCTCGTCGAGTCCCAGTCCCAGAGCGCGCTGCACGCGGATCTCTCGCGGTCGGCCATCTGCACCGACGACGATCCACAGGATAACGGTCCCTTGATGCTTCGCCTTGCGGGCTTCCTCCGAGTATTCGGGATCAGGATCGTAGATGGCGCGCGGTGCACTGACCCCTCCTCCCACGTGATAAAGCCCCCCGCCGAAGCCTCCTCCGTGACCTGGACCTACACCCGGCCCGATTCCTGAGCCGATACCGCCGCCCGCTCCGCTGCCTATGCCTCCGCCGCTACCGATGCCGTTTGATGGCTGCATCGCATCGGCAGCCAGCGGATTTCCGGATATTCCGAGCTGGGCCAAACTCGGCGGAGCTATGACGGTAGCTTCAACCTTAAGCTTGGGATTGTCATTTCGTATTACGACTGCCGGCGGTGTGATCTGTTCGCGCGCAGACCGGGGAACGTTCCCCCGCGACGCGGACAGCTTGTCTTGGTCTCCGCCGCCCCCGCCTCCACCCGCCTTTTGCTTCGCAATCGGCAGAGCATACGCGCCGGGCTCGCCTACCAATGAAACTACCCGTTGTTGGAATTCCTGGCGATGTTCCATGATCCAGGCGCTCGAGATTACGATTGCGGCCATGGCCGCAACATGCAGCAACGCCGAAACCACGAAATTCGTACGATGAATCGGATAGTTGCCATAGCCTTCCCCGAATAAGGTGGGAAGAATATCGGTCTCGAATCCAGCCGCTTTCCGTACGGGAACCACGCGAGGACCACGGACCACTGGGAATGTCTTTACCTTGACTCCACCGGGCGCCGCAGCCTGATGCTGAAGGTCAGCCTTAAGGCGCAGACGAAAGTCCGCACTCGGCACGGTAAATAGATCAACCGCGACCTCCAGCAGATCACTGAGCTCGGGGTTGACTCTCTTGGGCACAAGATCTGGTTGCCTAAGCATCGCCTCGACGGCTTCATCCAGTTCGTCGTAAATGGAAAGGCTACTCATAGGTGCTCCTCATTCGCATTCGCAGGCTGTGTAGCGCTCGAAACTGCAACTGCTTGATGGCTCCCTCGGTTCGCCCCAGTTCCGTTGCGATCTCAGCGATACTCCGCTGGTCAACAAACCGGCGCACAATCACCAGGCGCTGATCGCGTGGTAACCCCTCGACCAGTTGCGACAACATGGCCCGGCGTTCGGTTCCATCGTCCGCGCCCGCTTCCTCCAGGTCATCGGCCGGGACCTCCCGCCGCTTGGCATTGCGCTGCCAGCGATCCGCGATCGCGTTTGAGGCAATTCGAAACAACCATGCGGCAAACGGTAATCCTTGCCATTCGAACTGACTGATCCTGGCAAGGGCGTCGTGAAAGACTTCCGACGTTAAATCCTCGGCTTCCTCCCGGTTCCGAACCCGATACGCAATGAAGGCGTACACCCGTGCGAAGTTGTTTTCATAGAGCTCGGCGAAGCGGCGCGGATCACGCTGCGCCGCCTCGATCAGAAGCCGCTCATCCATGACGTTCTCGGCAGCTCTCAAACGTGTTCTCCGCAGGACGCCCTTCTTACTTAGCTAAACCTGCTGGCAGCCTAAAAGGTTACGGTGCGCGCCACAATTTCATTCGAAACAAGAGGAGATATCGCGGCGGCGGATGCAGGAAAAAACGCTACGCAATTGTGGTCGGGGGACCACTCGGTCAACTCTCCGGCTGATACCACTCCGGCGAGGGGCCGCTCACCGCTTCGATCTCGGGAACGAAGCTGCGTTCCAACTCCGCCACCAGGGTCCCCATATTCTCCACGATCTTCTGCCACTGCTCGGCATCGCCGATCGGGTACTGCCCTCCGGCTACCGCCTTCTCGGTTGGGGGAATGGTGAGCGTTGCCTTCCAGCCCAGCCCCCAAACCTTGAAGATAGCCAGCAGGCTATGGCTCCACGTGCCGCAGTCCAGGGTGAGCTCCAGGGTTGAATTCGCCGCGGTCCGCCGGCGCAGTGAGAAGCTGCCGGTTTCGCCGGCAGTGCCCCCGCGAACGCTGTATCCCATGGGCTTGAAGACGCGCTCCAGCGCCGGCTTCTTCGGTCCGGCGTGGACGCCGAGCGGGGCCAGCCGGTTCATTTCTGCATGTCCCGGAAGGTCATGCGGCAGCCCAACCTGCTTGACGATCTCCGGCAAACGGTCGCGATATTTCACCGCAATGGCTTTCACCGCCACGGCGAGTTCAGGATTGACGCTCGGGCTGTTCCATCCCGAGGGCAGTCGGACCGCAGGCACCGGCCCTGGTCCGAGCTGCCCGGGATACGGGGCCTGTATGGTCTTTCGCGCTTTGCCACATGCGGCCAGGACCGTAGCCAGCGGTCCCGCCGGCATGGGCAGCTTCTTATCGCCGGGCTCGACCTCGACCACGCTGCACGACGACAGCGAACGCTGGCGCCCGTTGACCCACCAGCTATCGGTGATCAGAACTCCCGACACCATCTCCGCTGCGGGGGTGGCGATGGGCATCACCTCGCCGAACTCCGGCGAATGAAAATGGATGGCGACGCTGTGGAACGGGAACGACCGGGGCACTCCGGCCGCGATGGCTTGCAGCGTTGCGTACGGCACCTTCTCGCCTGCACCGGATGACATCGGCCCATTGGAGATTCGCCGCGCGCCGGGAATTCCCGGCATCGGCGCAGCCTCGGTGACGAATCGCGCCAGCTCAGGGTGTCGTTTCAGCACCCGGTCCACGCTCGAGAAGCTTACCAGCGGGCCATCGGCGAAGTTGAAACGAATAAACGGCTCCGGCAGCCCTGAGTCGAGGAAGCCCTGGTGGACGCGATCCATCATGGCGGCGAGGGGTTCTTTCCTGCTGGCGGCGAAGTTCGCGATAAGGGCAACGCGCATCGGGCAGAAATTCCAATCCGAGTGAATGTGAAGGTCAGCTACCCACATTTGAACACGGCGCGACGCATCGGCAGTAGGATTTTCGTGGGAGTGATCAATCGGCAATCGTGTTCTGGTTGCGGGGCCGATTACTTCCCGTGTAACCGTGATACGGCAGTAGTCCAGCGGATGTGTGAGCAATCGCGCAGATCGCTTCCGCTGTGCCGACTTACCGTTACCAACCTTAACCCTTCGCGAGGGTTGCGGCGCCAAGCTTGTCTTCAAGCCTCGGCGCGCAGTCTTGGGAAAATCCACATCAGGCGATACAGGCCGTTTTGTACGCCCTTCCTCTGGGAAACTGGTGCGGCGTGACAAAATCACTGACGGGGTAAATGCATACCGTCTCCCCGAATGCCGGAAGGCCTTGGAATCCGAGATCGAGGAAGAGAAGAAGCGCCTGGGCAGAACAGAAGCAGATGCGGTAGTTCCTTGCCCTGTAAAATGATGGGCGATGCTCAACATCGTAAAACTACGCTCGCTGGAAGAAGAACGGTTTTACGCCCTCATTGATGTTGCCCTCGATATCAGGGGCGAACTTGATTTTCATTCCGAGCCCGCGCTCATTCCGACGATGCGCAGCATGGTGCGGTATGAAGCCCTGATGCCCGGCGATGGGGTCAACATGCGCGACAACTACATGGAGCTTCGCTGGAAAGCGGTGAAGTTCCTCGAAGCGGAAGGGTATGTGGGGCAGGTCCAGTACCTTGACAATTATGGCACGCATCGGTGGTACAACAAGATTTCGCTGCAGGTCGTCAATAACGAGAAGTTTTATCAGCTAGTTATGATGCTGACGGAAGAGGAAGAAAGGCGGCTCCCCGGCTCCCATGCGGAAGACCTCCCGAGCGCGATGTCGCGGGTCGAGCAGCTGGGGGACCGCTTTCACCGGGCTGCACTGCAAATGAAGACGGCGCGCGCCGGCAGCTCCACCTTCGAGATTAGGAACGAATACGACGTTCAGACCCTAATGCACGCACTGCTTGAGACAAGGTTCGACGATGTGCGGCCAGAGGAGTGGACCGGAAGCTACGCGGGCAAGTCCGTAAAGACCGACTTTCTCCTGAAGCAAGAGCAGGTGATGGTCGAGACGAAGATGGTTCGGGAAGGCCTGAACGACGGGAAGGTGGGCGATGAGTTAATCATCGACATCGAGCGCTACAAGCAGCATCCCGACTGCAAGGCGCTGTTTTGCTTCATCTATGACCCGAACCACATGCTGAAAAACCCAACAGGCCTTGAAACGGATTTGTCCCGCAAAACGGATGGCCTTATCGTGCGCACGCAGGTGCGACCGAAGGCCTAGCCGCTGCCTACTTGATTGACTTCGTATCAGCAAGGGCGTGGATGGAGATTGGCAACATTAAGTCGTGGAGGTCGGCGGGCACCCCTTTTCCAAAGAGCGGGCAAGGGGAGGCGCGTAAGGTAACCCGCGTTGGCGATACGGCCGGGGCGCTATTTGTCCTGAAGAGGATGCACCCCGCGCAGGCTCGAAAGCCTGATCGACAGGAGCGGTTCAAGCGCGAGATCGAAGCGCTGCGCAAGCTGGATGACCCAAACATCCTGAAGATCGTCGACTACGGCGATGATGAACGGGGAACACCATACCTCGTGACGCCGTATTGTAAGAACGGCACGCTGGAAGATTTGCCAACCGAGACAGTAACAGAAACCGTCAAACGCTTTCTTGAAATATGCAGAGGCGTAGCACATGCGCATGAAAGCGGAATCGTGCATCGGGATCTCAAGCCCAAGAATATCTTCCTAGGCGAGAGTTACAGTCCAATCGTAGGCGACTTCGGGCTATGCTTCCTTCTTGACGATCAAGCGGGCGATCATCGCGTGACGGACACGCTGGAAGTAGCCGCTCCCCGCTGGTTCGGCGCACCGGAGGCGCGGGAAGGCCGTCTGGAGGATGTGACCCCTGCAGGCGATGTATATTCTCTCGGCAAGTTGCTCCATTGGATGTTTTCGCGCAAAATCTTCGATCGGGAGAATCACCGTTCGGAACGCAACAAGCTGGGCCGAGGTCTTGGGGACCGCCGTGAGTTCGAGGTGATTCATGAGCTGCTGGATAAAATGATTGTTGAACAGCCCCTCGCGCGCTTCCAAAGTGCTTCGATAGTGGTTGAAGCTGTTGCGGGACTGATCGGAGTGCTGGAAGCGAATGGGAGACCTATCTTGATCGACTTCGCGCACAGATGCAGTTTTTGCGGGCAAGGCCAGTACCAATTTCAGAACGGGCCCGAGGACGAATACAGGAATGCAGCGGGCGCCCAGGCATTGGGGATTACCGCGCCACAGTATCGTTCGCCAGCGCAGTTCAGGCATAACTTCTTCATGATTGCCATATGCGACAAATGCAGCCACGTGCAGTTTTTCCGGCCGGACGTGGTCAAGGGTGCAAGAGAACTCTGGCTGCGGAAACGCGAGTAGAGCATCAGTTAGACATAAAGAATACTTGGTGTGAAAAGATAATTCGTATAACGGCCCAAAGCACGCGCGGGAGAAAGCATCTTCCCGCGGCGCCCTAAGAATGCAATAACTTCTTGTACCTCCCGCCAAGCAGTTGCCGCATCAGTACTGATAAACGCCCTGGTCGTCACGCTGCTCCCCGGTGGCCTGTCACTCTTTCCCAATCCAGTTGTTTCCCGCTTGACCGCCACTCGACAATAGTCAACGTCTGCGTTCAAGATTCTTGTTTGAACCGCTGTGGGTTGGCATGGAGATGGCGGTATTGAAACCGGGGAACGAAATTTCTCAAGCGAGCGTACCCTATCAACGTGCGGAAAGTTTTCTTCAACTCCCGGGGCTTGCGCGCTGGCTGGCGCCTGCTCATTTTTGTCGGCATCGTCGTCGGACTGGGATTCCTGACCAACTGGATCCTGCCAAAGATCGTCCATCTCAAGCAGCGGCCGTTCCTGGATCCTGTAGGCTTCATCTCGAATGACCTGCAGGACCTTATCCTGGCGCTGGTCGCCACCTGGATTATGGCGCGCATCGAGCGCCGCCGCTTTGCCGACTACGGCATTCCGGTGCGCAACGCCTTCGGACGCGACTATTGGGTTGGACTTGCCTGGGGGATGGGCTCCACTTCTTTGCTCATCGGCCTGATTGCAGCCTTTGGCGGCTATCGCGTCCTCGGGCTGGCCATCCATGGCGGCGCGCTCTGGTACTTTTTAGTCCTGTGGATCATTGCCAATCTGCTCATCGGATTTGCGGAGGAGATCCAGTTCCGCGGCTATCTCCTGGCCACGCTCGCCGATGGCATTGGCTTCTGGGCGGCGGCCATTCTGCTCTCCATCGGCTTCGGCGCGCTGCACTATTTTCTGAAACCGCACGAGCGCTGGGAAGACTTTGCCTCCACCGGCCTGCTCGGCCTATTCATGTGCCTTACGTTGCGCCGCACAGGTTCACTAGCCTTCGCCATCGGCTTTCACGCCGCCTTTGATTTCGCCAACCTCTTTCTGTGGTCGGGGCAGAATGCCGGCGAGTATGCCGTTGGCCACCTGCTCGAAACCCGTTGGCAAGGGCCGCAATGGCTCACCGGCGGCTTCCTCGGGCCGGAGGCGAGCTGGATGGTATTTGTGGTGACCGGGCTGATGTTTGTTGTGTTCAATCAACTTTATCGGCACAAGAAATTTCCCCGCTGAGGTCGCTGAGGCGGGACCAAACGGATGCGGGCGATGAAGCTAGTCTCAGTGAACGTTGGACTCCCCCGAGAGGTGATATGGCACGGAAGAAACGTGACCACGGGGATCTTCAAGCAACCGGTCCAGGGCCGCGTCGCTTTGCGCAAGCTTAACCTGGATGGTGATCGCCAGGCCGACCTCAGCGTTCACGGAGGAGAATTCAAGGCTGTTTATTGCTATCCCCTGGCCCACTACGACTACTGGAAAACGGAGCTGCCCGGCCGTGAATTGCCGCTGGGCATGTTTGGAGAAAACTTCACCACCGATGGCTTGCCGGAAGACTCGGTCCACGTTGGCGACCGGTTTTCTGTCGGTTCCGCGCAGGTGGTGGTGACGCAGCCTCGGCTCCCCTGCTACAAACTCGGCGTGAGATTTCAGGCTGACGATATGGTGAAACGATTCCTCGCCAGCGGGCGGTCGGGCTCTTACCTTGCTGTCACTCGCGAGGGGGAAGTCGGCGCCGGCGACGAGATCACGCTGCTTGCTCGCGACCCAAACGCGGTCCCGGTTTCTGCCATTACTCGGCTCTATATTGCCAAGAGATACAGCGATGATGACGTGACTTCCGTGCGGCGCGCCCTCCAGGTTGCGGTGCTGCCGGAGACTTGGAAAGCCTACTTCCAGGACCGCCTTCGCATGGCGAATGCTTGATGGGGACTAGGCCTTGGCGATCACCATCTGCCGCCGATGTCACCGCCTGGGCCCCTGCCCGTATATACCTTGACACGAATGGGCGTCCGTCCGCACGACGATGGCCCGGAGGCGTGGGGTTGGGCGGCGGACCACCAGCGTGCTCGGGTGCCCCTCGATAAGAGAG
>PMAT01000078.1 GCA_003152695.1 Acidobacteriaceae bacterium | reverse complement strand
CACTGACGTCTCCGCTGGTGCCCGCCGGCACGATCGCAGCGTTGGCCTTGACCCGGCCATCCGGCGAGTTCAGCGTCGAGACCACCGGCCGATATTCACCCGTAGGCCAGATGGTTAAGTACCCCAGTTGACCTTGCGGCACCACGGTGACATTCAGCGAATAGGCGGCAGCGGTGGCGGGAATGTTGCAGCCGCCCTCCTGCTGGATCGGGAAGTCCCGCGAGCTTCCACCCTGAATCGCACCGCCGGTCTGACGGGTATCCACCAGCCGGCAGGGAGTGGCCGGGCTGAATTCGAGTCCGTGGCCCGGCTCGACGAACACCGCCGTGACGCCCAGGTTCCCGGTCATGGTCAGATTGCAGGGGCCGACGCCCATGCAGGCACCCGTCCAACCGCTGAAGCTCCAGCCCTGGGCAGGAGATGCATTCAGCGTCACCGGCGTTCCCTCGGCATAGATGTGGCTGCAGGTCCCCGGACAGTGTATGAAACCGTCCGTGCTGGCGACGCTCCCGTCGCCGCTGGTCGAGACCGTGAGCGCATAGCTGAATGCCACGTGAAGCTTGAAGGCTGTGCCAGCATTGTTGGCCCCGCCCTGCTTGGTAGCCCCGTAGAAGTTCCTGTCGGCGGCTTGTACCAGCCCGGCGTAAGGGTAGGAGCCGTCAGCGCCGGTGAAGATGTGCAGCGTGGTAAGCGTGCCGCTGGGGGTGATGGCGAAGACCGTGCCATAGTCGGTGGCTCCCCCGCCCTCGTAGGTGGTTCCGTAGAAGTTGCCGTCGCTGGCTTGCACCAGTCCCGCGTAAGGGACACGGCCGTCCGCGCAGCTAAGTTGAGAGCAGAAGTTGTAGAGCGTGGTCAACGTGCCGCTCGGGGTCATTTTGAAAACCGTGCCGTTGTTGCTAGCACCGCCCTCATAGGTCGTTCCGTAGAAGTTGCCGTCGCTGGCCTTCACCAGCGTTCCGGAAGGTGCAGCGCCCTCCGTGTGATAATCGAAGCTGTGCAGCGTAGTCAGTGTGCCCGAGGTGGTGATTTTGAAGACCGTGCCTTCGCCGTTCGTCCCGCCGCCGACAGCGGTTCCGTACAGATTGCCGTCGCTGCCTTGCACCAGCCCGCCTTGAGGGTTGCCGCCATCTGGCGTCCCGGTGAAACTGTGCAGGATGGTCAGCGAGCCACCCGCGGTGATCTTGAAGACGGTGCCTACGTTGCTGGTCCCGCCGCCGTAGGTTGTCCCGTAAAAGTTCCCATCGCTGGCCTGCATCAACGGGGGCCAAGGATTGGCACCGTCGGTCGGATATCCAGCGAAGACATGCAGGCTGGTGAACGTGCCGCTGGGAGTGATCTTGAAGACCGTGCCGAGAGTCCTGCCTCCTATGGTAGTGACCCCATAGAAGTTGCCGTCGGTGGCTTGGATCAGCCCGGCATAAGGCTCGGCCCCGTCCGAATAAGCGGTAAAGCTGTGCAGGACGGTCAGCGTGCCGCTGGAGGTGAGTTTGTAAACCGTGCCCGGGCCTTGGCCACCGTTGAACGTGGTGCCGTAAAAGTTCCCGTCCGTAGCCTGCACCAGCCGGCCCAGAGGATACTCGCCATCGGGACAGTACTGTTGCGGGCAAAAACTGTAAAGCGTGCTGAAGGTTTGTGCAGGCGAGGCAATCACAAACGCGGCACAAAACATACAGACGAGACACACCATCTTCCATAGGCCAGATTTCTTCATACTGCCCCCTTTTAGGCTTAGACCACCAGGTACAAGACTGACAGCCCTCAAGCGCGCACTTTCCTGATCGGACCCGGAGCAAGAGGAATGAGCCGGGATTTCCATCAGGAGGAGCGGGCATGAGGTCTGCATGGAGTTCCTCCAGGTGGATGCGAGGCACTTTTCCACACACAAACAACATTACTTAATAACTGCCAACCGCCCCGTTTGTCCGTGAACCGCGTCACTGCTTGCGGTGACACAGTCGGGAAGGTGCGCTTGGTTGGGTTGTGAGCGAATCGTGGCCGCCGGGGTCTATTGGCGCAAACTAGGCGGCGATGTCCGCCGAGGCGTGTCCTGGCGTGTCGCGGTGGCGATCAGCGGTTGAAGGGGTATTCCTGGACCCAGTGGAAGCCTCGGTTGACCAGCAGGAAGGTTTTGCGGTCCACCAGTTGAAGCTGCATGTGGACTTTGTGGCTGTCCATGTCTCCATCGAGTGTCAATTGATTCTCAGACACGCGCTGGAACCTAAAGTGAGCTTTCCAGTTCTTGTCATCGTCCCGGGTGAGTTCGAGGGTCTTGTCGTTGACGTTGAGCGAAGCCGCGCAACGGGCAAATGAATCGTCCATGCGCTGAAATGCCATGCGCGTGGGGAATTCAAAAATGGCGCGCCGCCAACGGCCGCCATCGGTGAGCAGCGGCGAGCGCAGTTGTCCGTCGATGGCGAACTGGTCCACATTCCAGATGCCGTAAAGTGCCGATCTCGGAGCTCCGCCGCCAAAGGTGTGCCAAAGGTTCCAACTGCCGTACGCGTTTGTTCCTAACAGCAACATGCCAAAGATGATCTGCACGGCGAGCGAGATACGGTTGGCGCGGCGCGTGACGAACAGCGGGGACTGCGTAGAGGGGCCGGGAGCGCGATTCAGAAGGAAGAAGTCAGCTAGCCGCCGAAATTCGGGCGCCAACAGGAACAAGCACATCAGGATCAAGTGGAAGGAGAACAGCTTCACGGGGACGTCATAGGTCATGTTGAGGGTGAAGATCTGGATCGAGTCCGCGAGGCAAACCATGGCGCCCAGCATGGTGGTGCGCGGAATGATCAGCAAGATTCCGGCCAGCACCTCCGCGCTTCCGGCGAAAGTTTCATAGGCTGGCGCCGCGCCCACGGAGGACCACAGGACCCCCATGGGCGAGAAGTTGCCGAATGGCTCCAGCAATCTCGTGAGATAGGGGAAAGGCATTTGCAGTGGGACGACTTTCGCCATGCCGTAAGCCAGCATCTGCCCGGCCAGAGCAAAACGCAGGAAGAGCCGAAACCATTTGTGCAGCGTGAAGTAATTCTGTCGTCGGCGGTCGAGTAGCGACCAAATGATCGTGGCCACTGTGGTGACCACCAGCAGGCAGAACGCCAGCACCCAGTCGAAGATCTTGTCACCGCTGCCACTGAAGTAAACCAGAGGATGGGTGACCCGGAAGACATGCGTCGCCGTCCAGGTGACAATCTGGCGCGTCGGCCACAGGGTAGATGGGTCTGGAATGTTGTCGAAGTCCGGGATGGGCAACAAGCCGGCGGCGATTTGCGTGAGCAGGCAGTACAGCCCGAAGTACACCACACAGAAACGAAAGGCGACCCGAGACGTAAGGCCCCAGTGTGGTAGCTGCGGCCCTTGCTGGAGTTGTGCGACTTGAGCCTGCGTGCCCATGCGAGATCTCCTGGCGACGCGCCAGAGTTTACACTAGATCGGCCGGCTCTCACCCCTGAAGGTAAATCCGGCGATCGGCTGCCCGCAGCATCACTTCTGGCGTGCCTCAGCTTCGGCCAGCCATCCGCGGCGTAGCTCTTCCGATGGAATGCTGGACAGATAGGGTTTGATGTCGAGAATAGGTGTCCCATCCAGCATATCGACGCCCCCAACATGCAACTCGCTGCCTTGGCGGCGACGCAGTTCGACGATGGTCAGTCCAATCGGGTTCGGACGGCGCGGCGAGCGGGTGGCAAACACGCCATGCGGCCGATTGTCGGAGGGCGGTGCCCCCAGCAATTCGAATCCCTGGGCGCGATCGAACTCCCAGAGGACGATGAGATGCGAGAAGCCCTCGATGTCGGTGAGCCCCGGCTCGAACTCGGGCAGGACCTTGAGCACACCATCGGCCTCGTGCTTGGCGCCAAGACCCTTGGGAATCTCGCTGGTGTTCTTGTACGGACTACTCACAAATCCAATCGGCTGCGAGGTGAACATACGGGACAACCTCCTTTTCCCATACTAATGATTACCTGCGATAAACCGCCATCTCACACATAATCACGCCAAGAATCCCGCTTCAGGATTGCTTGTGAAAGCGCCTGCCTATACCAACGATCTTGCCGCTGCAACTTTCTCAGCGCATAATCTCTTGCAAATGAGCAGATCCAAGGCCATATCCGTTCTAGTGCTCGTATTTGTGCTGTCGAACTGGGCGTACGCAGTAGACCGTCACGTACAACAGGTTGAAATAAAATCCTACTGGGGTGGCCTAGGAACTCCGCAGAAAACTGAGTTACTCATTCGTAACACAAACAGATCATATCGTCTCGGAAGGACGAGGGTTGATGCGACTCTAGTCGAGGGTCTTGCCACCGCCTTACAGCAACCCGTAATTACTGCGCCCTCCCTTCAGAGTCTTGGGCTGAACAAAGACTGGTTGACGTCGGCAGCGGCCAGGATGACACAAGATGGCTGCGGGCTGGGCACTTCGGGACAAAAAGCATTGTTCATAAGCTCGTATACTGATCCCGACTTCATCGCGAAAATCCTATCTAGACTGTTTGTTTGTTGCCACACGGACGACTACCCAAGCGTCAAAGTAACCCTCACGTACGACGACGGATCGGTGGTTGTGCTCACTTCCCACTCGCAAAGCAGTTTCATGTTGCCATGGAAGATCGCCTCTAACGGCAGCAGTGCAGAAACATTTAACAAGAACATCTCGACTGCGCTATTCGCTCTTATGCCGAAACGAGCCACAAACCGCGAACGGCTGTCTGGCAAGGGGCTTGACTTCGAACTCGCTGAGATCGTGATGAGCGACATCAAGAACGATTGGAATTTGCTTGGCGCTGAGGCCAAGGACGCCGACGCTCTGGCAAGGATACGGGCGGTTTATAAAATCGTGGGCGCAGATGTTAACCCCTACCACGACGTTGCATTCGGCGTGGATTGGGAGGGCAACAAGCCCCACGAACAGAACTTGCATGTTGTTGTGACCCGACAGGCTTTTCCGCCGGGATTCGCGGAAAAGGCGATCTTGCTTTGCCGAAGTGGAAAGGTTCTGGGGGTTGACGACTTCTTGCGAAATGCAAGCCGCTATGAAGACCTCGTTTTGTCAGTGCCTTGGCTTGCACAGTTACAGGCCAAGTATCCTAAGTGGGGTACAACTCTTCTTTGGGTGCATAACAAATCCATGAGCGACAAAGCAATGAAGAACTTCGCCGCCGACATGCACGATTTGAAGAAGGATGCACTTGCTGAGGAGGTTAGGCGTATGCAGGATGATGTCGCCGTTGTGAATGTCAGCTACGGTGACTACTGGCTCGTTTTACCGGACAAGCGGATGGTGCTGTGGAGATACCAGTCAGTAAGCGGACTCCTCGGCCTCAAACAATCTGAAATCTCGTCTGTTGAATGTACTGACTACCAAGGTGCGACGGGCGGTTGCGTTGGGCTGGTCGTCTCACCTGACGGCAAGGTTGAAGCGACTGCCGCACAGCGGTAACTGGCGATAAATCCCCATAGCGTAGGTAATCCACCTATCGTGTTAAAACTAGAACGTCGATGGGTAGGGGAGTATAAAGACTGAGAAGCACGGGCCGCCGGACTTGCCGTGTATCGCAGACCCAAGCGCGCCCGAAAGTGTAGGGAAGCAATGAACCGTCTTTGCGAAGTGGCGTTCTGTGCGGTCGCTATCGTTCTTTGTTCTGGGACCCACTCAAGCGCGGCGCCTGCCCCGGCCGACCAGCAAATTACCGTTACGCGATTTGTCATTGAGGGTGCCGATAGCCTATCCACCTCCCAGATTGAGGAAGTCAAGTCTTCGGTGATGGGCAAGCCGGAATCTGCCGAAGTGTTGATGGATACTGCCAGGCACCTCCTCACCACTTTTTTGGACAGCAACTGTTATATCCGGCCGGACATTCAGTTGGACGTGGTGAATGCGAAGGCTTCGCCAGACGCGGCCTCGATGCATGCGACTGTCCGGCAAGGCATTCGGTATCGACTGCGCAATTTTCGTGTCCAATGGGCACGGGTCTTTTCAGCGCAGGAAATCGAGCAGCATTTGCCGCTCGACGCCATGCGCCGAGGTGACTGCTCGGGCTTGGCAACCGTGCCTGACACGGTTACTGACCTCTACCAAAGTCGAGGTTTCCGGAATGTGCAGGTGCATCCACTGGTGCAGGCAAACAAGGCAACCGAGCAGTTCGACTTGGCGTTGTATATCGACGAAGGCAAGTGAACGCGTAAAACAATCTTCGTGCTGGCAAACTCCCGAGAGGTCAGAGGGTCGGGAGCTGTACCTTGCAGTCAATTGGCGAAAAATCCCCATCGCGCAAGCAACCCGCGCCGAGATTCCCATTTCGGGATCGGTGGCGCAAATCTCTCCTGAATCGCACTTGAGTCACTGCTCCACCTCATGATTGGGGTATAGGCTGACCGGTTACTCTGAATCGGCAACGCCATCATTTGCTGAGGGAGGCTTGTGTCTATGCGTCACCTGGTTGTCAGCCAAAGGTTGCTTTTGCGATCGCTTTGTCTGGCGGTTTTACTTTCCTCTATTCCGGGCCGGCTGGTCGCGGGCACCGGCTGGGCGCCTATTGATCCCAAGGAATTGGCGATGAAGAGCGAACCGCTTGCGCCCGGCGCCGCGGCCATTATTCTCTACCGCCAGGTCGACCGGGACGACAACGGCACCACTTCGCACGAATTCAATTATGTGCGCATCAAGATTCTGAATGAGGAAGGACGCAAGCATGCGGACATAGAAATCCCTTTCGTCAAGGATGAGAATGATGTTGTGCAACTCAAGGCGCGCACCATACGGCCGGATGGTTCGGTGGTGAACTTCGAGGGCAAGGCCTATGAAAAATCCATCGTCAGGGCAAAAGGAGTGAAGTACCTGGCCAAGACGTTTACCCTCCCCGATGTTCAGGTGGGGAGCATCATCAAGTACTCCTACACGTACGACTATCGGGAATACCGCATCTATGAGTCGTATTGGATTCTCAGCGATGAGCTGTTCACCAAGCATGCCAAGTTTTCCCTGAAGCCCTACAGCAGTCCTTATCAACGCTTCAGCGTGCGTTGGACCTGGCAGGGATTACCTGCGGGAACCTCCCCGCCCAAAGACGGCTCCGATCAGGTTATCCGGCTCGAAGCCTTCAACATCCCGCCCTTCCAGACGGAAGACTTCATGCCGCCTCCGAACGAACTGAAGTCGAGGGTGGATTTCATCTATAGCGAAGATGCTGTCGAGAAAGACGCTGACGCGTACTGGAAGAAAGTCAGCAAGCGGCTGTATGACAGCGTGGAAAGCGGGATCGGCAAGCGCACTTCGTTTGAACAGGCAGCCAGCCAGATCGTGGCGCCGGGCGACGCGCCCGAGGTGAAGCTGCAGAAGATCTACGCGCGGGTACAGCAGATGCGCAACACCTCGTTCGAGCGGGAAAAGAGCGCGCAGGAGGAGAAGCGGGAAAAAGAGAAAAACGCCAGCAATGCCTCGGAGGTCTGGAAACGCGGGCGTGGCGAAGGATGGCAGTTAACCTGGCTCTATCTGGCGCTGGTGCGGGGGGCGGGATTCGACGCGCACGGGATCATGGTCTCGGACCGGGCCCATTATTTCTTCAGCCCCAAGCTGCAGGACAGCGGCCGGCTTGATACCAACGTCGTCCTGGTGAACCTGAATGGCAAGGACATCTACTGCGATCCCGGCTCCAAATTTGCGCCGTTCGGGCTGCTGCCGTGGGCGGAGACAGGAGTGCAGGGACTGCTTCTTGAGAAGGACGCCACTACCTGGGTGCGCACTCCGCTTCCCGAGGCCGCAGTGTCGCGCGTCGAGCGCACGGCCCAATTACGGCTGTCGGACACCGGGGATCTGGAAGGCAAGCTGACCCTCAAGTACACCGGCCTGGAGGCCATGGTGCGCCGTGACGAGGAGCATAACGAAGACGCAGCCGAGCGCAAAAAGTTTCTCGAGGACCAGGTGGAGGAGTACATTCCCACGGGCAGCAACGTGGAGTTGACCAACCATCCCGCTTGGGACGATTCGGCTTCGGACCTGGTGGCGGAATTCAACCTCAAGGTCCCCGGATGGGTATCCAGCGCCGGACGCCGCGTGATGTTTCCGGCCGCCCTGTTTGGCGGGCAGGAGAAGCACGTCTTCGAACATGGCGATCGTACGCATCCGATTTATTTTGAGTTTCCCTTTCAGAGAATTGACGACATAACCGTCGAACTGCCCGCGGGATGGAAGATGGCCAGCCTGCCGGCGCCCGACAAACAAGGCAACCAAGCGATTGCCTACAATCTGAAGCTGGAGGATGACAAGGGCAAGCTGCACATTACGCGAACTCTGAGCATTGGGGTGCTTCTGATGGATGCCAAGTACTACTCGGCGTTGCGAGACTTTTACCAGACTGTGAGGACGGGCGATGAGCAGCAGATTGTTTTGCAGCCGGGTGTGGCGACCGCGAGCAACTAATGGGCCGAGACTGGTCCTGCTGGGTGTGCTGGCAGGCTTAATGATGGGTCAACCAGCGGCGGCGTTCGGCGACGCCCCGGGCTGGATGCACGCCTTGGTCAATGCATCCGAACCTGCGCATGATGAGAAGACGGACGCCATCCTTATGTATGCGGAAAAAACGGTCAGCGTGCAGAGCGTCGACAAGATCAAGATTTCGGTGCGCGAGGCCTACAAGATTCTGCGGCCGGGAGGCCGCGAACATGGCACCGTGATCGCCGTATTCGATTCCCACGAAAAGATAACCAGCATCCGCGGCTGGTGCATCCCCGCGCAGGGCAAAGACTATGAGGTGAAAGACAAGAATGCATTGGAAGTGTCACTGCCCAAAATCGAGGGCAGCGAACTGATCTCAGATATTAAGGCCAAGGTGCTGCGCATACCGGCGCCCGATCCTGGCAACATCATTGGCTACGACTACCAGATCGAAGAGCAGCCGGTGGTGTTGCAGAACATCTGGCACATTCAAGGTGAGAGCCCCACGCGCGAAAGTCACTATACCTTGCAACTGCCTCCGGGCTGGGAGTACCGGGCGTTGTGGCTCAACTATCCTGAGGCCAAGGCGACGCCGGGCGGCAGCAATGAGTGGCAATGGGCAGTGAGCGATGTGAAAGGGGTGCGTGAGGAAGAAGACATGCCTCCGCGGGCCGGGATCGAAGGAAGAATGGTGATTTTTTTCTTTCCTCCGGGCGGGTCCGCAGCCAGTGCATTCTCCAACTGGCAGCAGATGGGAGACTGGTATCTCAAACTGACCAATGGCCGGGTGGATGCATCTCCGGAGCTGAAGCAGAAGGTAAGCGCGCTTACGGCTTCGTTGCCGACGCCACTGGACAAGATGAGAGCGATTGCGCAATTCCTGCAACACGACATTCGCTATGTAGCCATCGAGTTGGGCATTGGGGGCTTTCAGCCGCATCCCGCCTCCCAGGTCTTCGCTCATCGCTACGGCGACTGCAAAGACAAAGCGACTCTGATGGCTGCCATGCTGCATGAGATTGGCGTGGATTCCTATTATGTTGTACTGAACGCCAGGCGCGGTTCGGTCACTGCCGAAACTCCGGCGCAGATGAGTGCTTTCAACCACGTGATTCTGGCGATCAAGCTGCCGGAAGGCTTGAACGACCCGTCGCTGGTCGCCACCCGCCACGATCCGAAGCTGGGCACGCTGCTGTTCTTTGATCCGACCAACGAGATCACTCCCTTCGGCCAGATCGCCGGACACCTGCAGTCCGACTACGGCTTGCTGGTTGCGCCCAATGGCGGCGAGTTGATTGAACTGCCCAGGCAGCCGTCGAAGATGAACAGCATTGAGCGCACCGCCGTCATGACGCTGGATGCGAGTGGCACTTTGAAGGGCGAGGTCAAAGAAGTACGCACGGGAGATCGGGCCGGGTCGCAGAGGTGGGCCCTGCGCAACGCCATCAAAGAGAGCGACAAGATCAAGCCCATCGAAACCTTGCTGGCCGGCTCTCTCCCGAACTTTCAAATCACCGGCGCCAAGGTGTTCAACCTGCAGCTTACGGACCAGCCCTTCGGATTTGACTATTCCTTCGAAGCCGCCAACTATGCCAAGAATGCCGGCGACCTGCTGCTGGTGCGGGCGCGCGTGCTCGGAGTCAAAGGCAGCGGGCTCATGGAGACCAAAGAAAAGCGCCAGTATCCGGTTGAGTTTGAGGGGCTGGCGCGCGACGCTGACATCTTCGATATCACCATTCCCCAGGGCTACCAAGTGGATGAATTACCACTGCCCACCGACGCGGACTATAGCTTCGCCAGCTATCACTCCAAGACAGCCGTCAATGGCAATGTCATTCGCTATACACGCACGTTCGAGATCAAGGAACTGACCGTGCCCGTCAGTCAGGCAGAGGAACTCAAGAAGTTCTATCGGACTATCGCCGCGGACGAACGCAACATGGTTGTGCTTAAGCAGGTGGGGAAGTGAGGGCCCCGTTCAGCACGTACAAACTGGCCTAAGGCGCTTCGGGCGAGGCTTGCGCTGTCCGGCCTGGCGAGGCTGGCGTCACCTTGCGTGGCGAGGCTTTGGCCATCCGGCTCGGCTCGGTTTCGGGGCGGAAGAAGGGCCGCGGTTTGGTCAGTTTTAGCGGGGATGGGATTGCCTTGGTTTCGCCCGAGAGCGGCGAACCGCAGTCGGTGCGCGGCTCGCAACCCGGCGATGTGTCTCTGCGCTGGACCCGGGAAGGGAACGCGCTGTTTCTCGGAAACCGCAACAAGACTGCCTGTCAGGTCTCGCGCCTGGGCATCCAAACCGGCAGCCGGACAGCTTGGAAGACATTCAGCCCGCTGGACGTGGCGGGAGTGGTTGGGGTGGCGTGTCCGCGCATTGCCGCCGATGAGCAGCATTACGTTTTCGGCTACGTCCGACAACTCTCCGATTTGTTCCTGGTGGAACACCTGAAGTAAGGCGAAAAGGGAAGCTTAGTTGTGTTTCTTGAGCAAGTCGGGGTTGACGGTCATAACGTAATACATGCCATTCAACCCTGCGATCAGGTCGCGGAAAAAGTCTTCCATTCCAGCAGCGGAGTATTGGTCACCGCGGAGGTCCTGCATCTCGCGCTTCAGCGCGAGGTCGAGCGCCTCCTGGGGAGATTTGTAAAGACAAATGCCGCCAAAGACATTCCAGTGGCGGCTCTTGTCGGCGCCGTCCTCCTTGTTGCCGGGCAGAAGGAAATTGTCGAGTGCGAGTGAAGTCGGCAAGTCCTCTCGCGGAATAGACTTGACCCAGGCATAGGGGATGCGGATGGCCTCATCCACCAAACCGACTGCCTTCTTCTTATCGCCGCCCTTAATGCGGAGCGCCTCCAGAAACAAAAGTTCCATGGGCAAGTTGTGGTTCTCCAGCTCGGGATCCATGGACTTGCGAGTTGTCCGCGAGACGGCGTGCAGGTAGCGAGGATCATGCTGTGCGTAATCGATAAGTGTGCGGAAGTCCTCTTCTTTGGTGGTGCTCTTGTAGTACTGCCATTCCGATCGCTGCAGGTAGTTCTGCAGGTGGGTGAGATTTCTTGGCGGGCCGAGCGTCTCCAACTCGTAGGTGAGTCCGAGGTCGGTCTGAAGGTGGCCGGAGACGACTTTGAGTACCGCGTGCCAGTCCTGTTTGCCGGCCCTAAAATCAGCGTAAACAGGCGACTTCAGCATTTCGCGCAGGTGATCGCGAAAGACGAGCAGCTTGAGCGGGAACTCCGGTTGACCTCGCTCGGTGAGCGTTTCTGCATCCTCGACAGCATCCATGAGGGCAAGCAGCAACTCGTACCGTTGGCCCTGTTGATAAAGCGCCTTCATGTGTGCCAGCTTCTGCGTCGCATAGGCGTGCTCGATCGGAAGCAGTTCGGGCTCGCGCTTCCGCCAAGCCTGGTCGAACCGGATGGCCTCGGCGTAAATGGCAGCGGTGAGTGCATCGGAGTATGAACTCGTACTTACTGGTGGACGCAGACTGGGGAGCCAATCGAGCACCGAGTCCTTCGCCAGCGGGTAGGGGAGGGCCCAGAGCGGACGCGGACGATACTCAGCAAGAGAGACATAACGATAGAGTTCTCGCGGACGTGGGAAAGATTCGCCTTTGATTCGGGCGCGTTCTTCGGCCGCATAGGGGTCACCGCCGGCGGCGACAAGGGCACGCAGGATCCGGATGTCCTCTTCGTCGATCAACCCGTTCTGGTTCATGTCGAGGCGCAGCGCGAGACCGTCGGGCCATGCAAAGGGGTCGTTGAGAAAGCGATCAAGCAACGCCAGGTCGCCGGCATCCCATCGATGGTCACCGTCGAGATCGCCGAGCATGATGAGTTCCGAGCGGGTCTCTACGCGGTGGGTAGGAATGACTAATTTCCAGTAGGCAACGCCGAGGACTCCGAGGACGCACACGGTCAGAAGCAACCGCTTCCATGTCTTCACCGGCAAGCTCCTTGAAACTGCGCCACGACTGGTTCTGTCTCTCTATGCTGTTTTGGAAAGAGTAACTTAAGGATACACCTGCTGGTGTCGCTATCAGGTTGCGAGCTCAGACCCCAGCTCGATCGGGCGATGCTTTGGTTATCCGGCTTGGCTCGGTTTCGGGGGGGAAGAAGGGCCGCGGTTTGGTGAGTTCTCGGGAGCGCCAGCCGATTGCTTCGTCGATGGAAAATGCGCCCGCGCCTTTGATTAACACCACGAGGGCCAGAGCGATCGCCAGCAGGTGGTACGCCATAGACCCCTAGCGTCAGGACGCGACGGCCTGGCTTCCACACGTTCTTGATTGTCAACCGATTTGTGTATCAGTCAAAGTCTCTTACTTATTCTTCAAAACAGGGACTACCTTTGTGACCGGCCTTCTGATGCTCCTTAATGATGTAGCTCAACTCCGCATAGGACTTTTCCAGGGCCCTTCGTTCCTCGTCGGTCAAGGTCGGGTCCTCCAGCGCGGTCACAATCTCGTCGAATTGTCCCTCAAGCAGTTCGAGTTCTTCGCAAAGCATGGCGACCTCCCCATCATGAGCGCCGTTGCGTCCCGGAAGCGGTTCTGGTGTGAATGGGCGGTCGCTGGACGGCCGCATGTGTCAGTCTGCGTACGGCCGCCCAGCGCTGCGTTACAGTTAACAGTTCTCGAATCCTCGTCCCGCACAAACCGGTGTCATGCGCCGGCCCTGGCGAGCAATTCCTTCTTTCCGAGTCCCAACACTCCGTGCTTCTCGCCGACCTTCTTGAAGGCCTCGATGGCAAAATCCAGGTGATGTTTCTCGTGCGCGGCAGACAACTGCGTGCGAATGCGGGCCTGTCCCTTGGGCACGACCGGGAAGAAGAAGCCGATCGCATATACGCCTTCGGCGAACAGGTCGCGAGCGAAGTCCTGCGCCAGCTTGGCGTCGTAGAGCATGACTGGCACGATCGGGCTCTCGCCTTCCTTGATGTCGAACCCGGCATCTTTCAGCAGTCCGCGCCAGTACTGGGCATTCCACTCCAGCTTGTCGCGGCGCTCGGTGGTCGCGGTGATCAGCTCCAGCACCTTCAGTGCGCCAGCGACAATGACCGGCGCCACCGAGTTGGAAAAGAGAAATGGACGCGCCCGCTGGCGGCACATCTCCACCAGTTCGCGCCGCCCGCTGACGCAACCGCCGGAAGCGCCGCCCAGCGCCTTGCCCAGCGTAGTCGTGATCACGTCAATCTTCCCCAAGACGCCACAATGCTCGTGCGTCCCGCGTCCGGTGCGGCCGATGAAGCCGCTGGCGTGCGAGTCGTCGAGAAAGACCATGGCGTCATACTTCTCGGCGAGCTCGACGATTTCATCGAGCTTGGCCATGTCGCCGTCCATGGAGAAGACGCCGTCGGTGATGATCATGCGCGAGCGCTTGTCCATGTGCTCCTGCAGCTTCTCCTGCAGATGCCCCATGTCGGAATGCTTGAACGTGTCCTGCATGGCCTTGCACAGGCGCATCCCATCCACGATGGAGGCGTGCACCAGCCGGTCGGCGATCATCACGTCCTGCTCGTTCAAGCAAGCTTCGAAGAAGCCGGCGTTCGCGTCCATGCAGGAAGGGAAGAGAAGCGTATCTTCGGTCCCGAGAAATTCCGTGAGCCGGTTCTCGAGTTCGCGATGAATGTCCTGCGTGCCGCAGATAAAGCGCACCGATGACATGCCATAGCCGCGGCTGTCCAACCCGGCGTGCGCCGCTGCGATCACCTCGGGATGGCTGGATAGTCCCAGATAGTTGTTGGCGCAAATGTTTATGCACTTTTTGATTTTCGAGCCGGCCGGAAACTCGACCTCAATCTCCGACCACTGCGGTGAATGGATGTAGCGCTCTTCCTTGAAGAGGCCGGCGGCTTTGATCCCGTCGATCTCGGCCTGGTAACGATTGCGAAATGCAGTAATGAAGGCCATGATGTTCCTCGATGATTACGAATATGAATGCTGTGCCGGCGGCCAAGGCGCACCGTCCAGCGCCGCAGACGCAAGCAACTTCGGTTGCGGGCATGTTTGTCCGGCGTAACCGCGTCTTCACACAGCGACGGGTTGCGCTTTCTGAAACTTGTGTACCAGCCCAACAATTTTCTGCACGGTATCGAAGGCGTCAGGCGTAGCACAGGCGTCGGAAATCTGAATGTTGCACTTTTTTTCCAGGAAGCGCTTGAGCGACACCATCGAGAACGAATCCACAATCCCGCCTGAAATCAGCGGAGTCGTCTCGGTGATTTCGCGCTCGTCGCCTTCTTCCAGATACTCCCGGATCACGTAATCGCGAACTAATTTGGTGATTTCATCCATGGTTGTTGTGTCCTGCTTCCTTGGTTGTTGGCTTAGTCATCCATGATGGTGGAGAGGTCCCCCACCGGTTCGTTGAACTCCTTGCAGCGCAGAACGCGACGCACGATCTTGCCGCTGCGCGTTTTCGGCAGCGAGTCCACAAACTCGATCGCCTGCGGCATGGCCAGCGGCGACAGTCGCTTGCGAATGTGGTTCATGATTTCCAGTTCCAGATCGTCGCTCGGTTCATAGCCCCGTTTCAGAGTCACAAATGCTTTCACCACTTCCATATTGACTGGGTCGGGCTTGGCGACGGCGGCCGACTCATACACCGCGGGGTGTTCCAGCAGCGCCGACTCAATCTCGAAAGGTCCGACGAGATGTCCGCCGGTGTTGATCACATCATCGTCGCGGCCCATGAACCAGTAGTAGCCATCGCTGTCGATGGAGGCGCGGTCCCCGCACAGATACCAGCCGTTTTTGAATTTGGCCTTGAACCCGGCTTCATTGTTCCAGTAGCCGCGGACCTGCGACGGCCAGCCGGGACGCAGCGCGATCAGTCCCGCAATCCCCGGCTCGGTGATGGGTTCGTACGTCTTGATATTCAGCACCGCCGCGGTGATCCCCGGAAATGGCCTTCCCATGGAACCGGGTTTGATCGGCATCCCGGGAAAATTGGTGATCACGATGCAGCCGGTTTCGGTCTGCCAGAACGTGTCGTGGAACATCTTGCCGAAAGCTTCCTGCGACCAGATCACCGCTTCGGCATTGAGTGGCTCGCCTACACTTGCCAGGTGGCGCAGGCTGGAGTGGTCATGCCGGCGCACGACCTCGGTGCCTTCCTTCATTAGCAACCGGATCGCCGTCGGCGCCGAATACCAAACCGTGACCCGGTGCTTCGCGATGAACTCGTACCATCGTTCCGCGTTGAAACCGGAGTCGAGCACCACCTGCGTCGTGCCGTTCGACCACGGGCCGATGATGCCGTACGACGTGCCGGTGACCCACCCCGGATCGGCGTTGCACCAGTAGATGTCATCGGGCTGCAGATCCAAAACCCACTTCGAAGTGAGGTACTGCGAAATGATGGAGTAGTGCACGTGCTGCGCGCCCTTGGGCTGTCCGGTGGTGCCGGAGGTGTAATGCAGGACCGATGGTGACTCGGCCAGCGTCGGATAAACCGCGAAGGCCTCGACCCGCGGCGCCCGCTTCATGTCGAACGACACTTCGCGCGCTTGCAGCGCAGAGTCGCCTGCATCCACCACGATGATGTGCCGCAAGTTCGGAAGCTGCTCGCGAATCTTGCGCACTTTGTGGAGGTGTTTCTTTTGCGTAAGGATGGCCGAGGTGTTGGCGTTTTGCAGCCGGACGAGCAGCGATTCATCGCCGAAAGCCGAGAATAGCGGCTGTGCAACTGCGCCCGTTTTCAGAATGCCGAGAAATCCGATGTACAACTCGGGCACCCGGTCCATAAACAGGCAGACGCGTTCGCCGGGCTGGATGCCGAGGTCGCAGACAAACTGCGCTACGGTGTTCGACAAAACCCGCAGGTCATCGAAGGTGAACTGCTGATGATTACCCTGGAAATCTTCCCAGTAGAGGGCCACCTTGTCTGCCATTCCCAGGTGGCAGATGCGGTCGCTGCACATCCAGCCAATGTTGATGGCCTGGCCGGGCTGGTAGCCTAACTCCCGCTCCGCGGTGGACCAGTCGAAGTTGGCGGTAAGTTCCGCATACGATTTCGCGGTCAGTTCTTCGCAGACCGCCGAGTTGCTCATAGGCATCTCCGATCCTCGCCGATCATCGCGCCTATGGCCGCTCAAGACTCCAGAATGACCATCGCGCCAGTTTGTTTTGTAGCGGCGGCAATTGAAACTCTGATGTGCCGTACACCCAAGTGTTCCGCTTCCGACTTCAAGCGATCATGCAGAACGACTACATACTCGCCGTTGTTGTCCCGGCCTATCTCCACTTCGCGAAACATTGCCCAATCGCTGACTCCGACCCCCAGCGCTTTCAGGGTTGCTTCTTTAGCGGCGAAGCAAGCCGCATAGCGCAGCGCCGGATGCTTGCCGGTGCTGCAGCGCTCGATCTCTGCGCTGGTGAAGACTCCATTCTCCGGCTGCCAATCGCCCCGCGCCAGTTCCTGCGTGACCCGGCGGTTTTCGACAAGATCGACTCCCAAACCGATGATCACGATGAGCGACCTTTGGTTCCTCCGGCGGCCCGTTGGCAACGTTGGCTCGTCCAGCTAGGCCGCGCGGACTGTCAGCACGGGACAATGTGCATGCTGCAACACGTGATGCAGCGTCGTCCACGGTATGTGGGTTGCAACCGCGCCGCTGGGGTGCGAACCCATGATGATAAGGTCGGCGTTGCGAGCATCCGCCAGCCGTACAACTTCCTGCGCTGGGTCCCCAACTTCAACTTCCATCTCGGGCTGGGACGGCAGATCGAGGTCGGGCGGGACCAGGTGACGCAAGCGGTCGCCATCCCGGCGCTTCCACTCGATTAATTCTGCGTCGGACACGGCGTTGTTTTCGATGATATGCATCATGGTCAATTCAGCCCGATCTTCTTCGGCCAGCGACAGCGCATAGTTCAGGGCCCGCAGAGACCCGCTGGAAAAATCGGTGGCATAAAGAATGTTGCGGAACCGATCCAGGGACAGCACCCGGACACGGGGGCCAACGGTAAGCACGGGACAGGTCGCGTGGCGCACTACTTTCTCGGCCGTCGAGCCCAACATTAGTTTGTCGATCCCTCCGCTTCCATGGGTACCCATAACAATGAGATCGATGTTCTGGTCTGACACCAGCCGCGAGAGCACCTCCCAGGTCTCACCGGCCTGCAGCACGACTTCGTGAGGAAGAGATTGCAACTCTTTGTTCTGCTCCAGTTGGGCCATGTTCTTTTCCGCATTGGGTTGCTCCAGGTCAGGCAATGCGGGCCACACGTCTGCGGTCGGAAGCGAAGCTGCTCCGGAGATTGCGTGGGCGAGGAAAAGCTTCGACTCGTAACGTTTCGCCAGGGAGATGGCGCACTGAAGAGCATTCTGCGACTCGGCAGAAAAGTCGGTTGCCAGTAGGATTTTGCTAATTGCTATGCGGGAGAGTTTAACTTGGCTAGTCAAAGTGCACCTCCATGAAGCCGGGAAGACGCCTATTCACCCGCTTACTCATCCTCTCCCTATTTGGTCAAGAAAGTCGGTGACTGAGGTCACGAGATTTGGTGACAAAATGGCTGGCAACACGGCGGGTGAACGGACACAATGATTCTTGGTCCGAAACTTCCACGACGGTCAACCCACCATTCTTCGGTCCATTCGCCTTTCTTAGGAGAAACTCCATGCCCTCCATGCGCCACGTCTGGTTATCGGTTGTTGTTTTGTTCGCCTTACTATTCGCCTTATTAACGGTGTCTCCGCTGGCTTCTGCGCAGGTGCCGCTGCAGTTCGTTGCCGTAACTCCCTGCCGGGTGGTGGACACTCGCTGGCCCGTCGGTCCGTTGGGTGGTCCGGAAATTCAAGGCCAGACCTCGCGCGACTTCGCGCTCCCCAACGGCGTTTGCAGCATTCCGCCTACGGCGGCGGCCTATTCGCTAAATGTCACCGTGGTTCCGCACCCCACCTTGGGATACCTGACGGTATGGCCGACGGGACAATCGCAGCCGACGGTTTCCACCTTAAACGCAACGACGGGTGCAGTCACGGCCAATGCCGCCATCGTGCCCTCGGGAACGGGCGGCGCCATCAGCGTGTACGTGACCGACAACACCGATCTGATTATCGATGTGGACGGGTACTTCGCGCCTTCGGCTTCCGGCCAGAATCCGCTTTCGCTTTACACTTTACCGCCCTGCCGCGTGCTGGACACGCGGCATAGCACGGGCACGTTCAGCGGCATGCTGCCGGTCACGGTGCTGGCCAGCCCGTGCAGTGTTCCCAGTGCCGAGGCCTATGTGTTGAACGCGACGGTAATACCGTTCGGCGGCCATTCGATGGGCTATCTGTCGTTGTGGCCGGACGCGGAAGGACAGCCGGTGGTGTCCACCTTGAACGCCGTCGATGGAGCGGTCACTTCCAACATGGCGATTGTGCCCACGCTGAATGGCTCCATCGATGCCTACGTACAAAATCCCGCCGACCTGGTGCTGGACATCTTCAGCTACTTCGCGTCCATAGGGACTCTGAAAATCATGAACCCGGCATTGCCGTCGGCCACCTTAAGTCACAACTACAGTGCCGCACTGGGCGCGGCTGGCGGCGTCGCTCCCTACACGTGGAGCGTAACGTCAGGCAACTTGCCGCCGGGATTGAATCTGGTGAGTGTGCCTCCGAACTGGGTAATTTCGGGCACGCCCACGACGGTCGGAACGTATCCTCTCACGCTGCATGTTGCCGACTCGCAAACGCCGCCGGCCACCGCGTCGGCGCCGCTGAGCATCACGGTGAACGCGACCGTGACGCAACTGACGGTGCTGACCACGTCGCTGCCTGCGGGCTCGCAGAACATCGGCTACAACGTAATGCTGGCGGCCACCGGCGGAGTCACTCCCTATTCCTGGAGCGTCACTGCCGGCAGCTTGCCGATCGGCTTGAGTTTGAACAGCAGTACGGGAGCGATCACCGGCGCGCCCAGCGGGGCGGGCATTTCCAACTTCACGGTGCGGGTGACGGATTCCAATTCGCCGCCTGCGACCGCGAGCGCGCCCCTGAGCATCATCATTACACCGGCAGTGCTGCTGAGCATCACCACGACTTCGTTGCCGTCGGGCAACGTGGGCAACGCTTACAGCGCAACGCTGACCGCGATCGGCGGAGTTTATCCCTACACCTGGAGCGTCACCAGCGGCACGTTGCCGGATGGTTTGCATTTGAACGCCAGCACCGGCGCGATCACGGGCACGCCGACCACGGTGGGGACCTCGAACTTCACGGTGCAGGCTGCCGATTCGGAAACCCCGCCGGTGACCGCTAGCGCGCCACTCAGCATCGTCATCAATCCGTCTACACGAATCTTCACCCTGCTGCACAGCTTCGCCGGTCCTGATGGCAGCAACCCCGCGGCACCGCTGGTGCATGCCAGCGATGGGAACTTCTACGGGACAACCTACGCGGGCGGCGCTCACGGCGGTGGCATTATCTTCAAAATCACCCCGAGCGGCACGCTGACCACGGTTTACAACTTTTGCGTCCAATCCAACTGCCATGACGGCGCTAATCCCGCAGGGATGGTGCAAGCCAATGACGGGAACTTCTACGGGGTAACCGTGAATGGCGGCGTACAAGGGAAGGGCACGGCTTTCAAGTTCACGCCCAGCGGCACCCTGACCACGCTTTACAGTTTTTGCGCTCAAACCCACTGCACCGATGGCGAAAGCCCTGCGTATCTGATGCAAGCCAGCGACGGGAACTTCTACGGGGTTAACGCCGTGGGCGGGGTCCACTATATTGGTGATTTCTACCGACTCAAGCCAAACGGCACGATGACCGTCCTCTTCAGCTTTGACGACCTGACTGGCAAACTGCCTTACGAAGCCCTGGTGCAAGGCCCCGACGGACAGTTGTATGGGACGGCCCCCTCGGGCGGGGCCGGCGATGGCACAGTCTTCAAAATAACGTTAAGCGGCACGCTGACCTTACTGTACGACTTTTGCTCGATAGCGAACTGCGGCGACGGATCCAAGCCTCACGCAGGGCTGGTGCCCGGCTCTGATGGAAACTTCTACGGAACAACCTCCGAAGGCGGCAGTGACGCCGGTGGCACGGTCTTCAAGATCACCCCCGGCGGTACGCTGACCACGCTGTACAACTTCCTTCTCTCGGACAGCTACCAGCCTTCTGGCAGGATGGTACATGGTATCGACGGCAACTTTTACGGGACAACTTACTCGGGCGGCGCTAACGCAGATGGCACGATCTTCGAAATTACCCCCGGCGGCACGCTGATCACGCTGCACAGCTTCACCGGCGCGGACGGTAGCAACCCTACAGTGGGTCTGGTACAAGACGCCAGCGGGTATTTGTATGGGACAACCTACACAGGCGGAGCCAACGGAGATGGCACCGTGTTCAGTCTGTCGCCGCCTCAGTGAGCCAGTAGAATTCGTTCCCTGGCACCCCGGGTATTGACAAGCGCAAGATGGGCAACGGGCAGCCGTTGCCCGTTTTGGGAATGAAAAAGCAGTTCCAGAATGAAATTGCTGGCAACCCGGCGGGTGAACGGACACAATGATTTTGGTAGGCCCTCCCACGACGGTTGAATGTGCATCGGCCACAAACCGAATCGGAGTCGCATTAGGAATGAAGTAGCTGTGATCTCGGCAGATGGTCTCGGCGCAATTACCCTGAACGAAGACACAAGCAAGTCCGTCGGCCTTAGTCAGGATCTTGGCGTCATCGCTAACTACAGCATTGCTTCCAACGGCAGAGGGACTATATCAGGGGGCTCAGCACAAGCTGTTGTTAACGTGATCTCGCCCACCAAATGGCTCGTGCTGCAGCCCAAGACGGACGCTGATGTGGGGGTGTTTGAGCACTGAGCTTCTATAGATCGATCCCCTTGAACTCACGGCTGGCGTCTTCCGACGCCGGCCTTTTCACTCGTACGGGTCGCGGCGCTGGCCTCGCACAAGCTGGCCCGCGGCACGTTCCGCTCTTATTGACGGCAAGCCGAACAGTAGCCGCCAACCTCTAAGCGGGAAACCAGAATCTTGAAGTGGCAGTCTTTTTCCACTTGCTGCTTCAGTTTGTCGTAGGTGCTGGTCACGAACTCCGTGATTTTGCCGCAGCGCAGGCAGGCGATGTGAATGTGCTCGCGGTTCATCTTCCGCTCGTAATAATGACCCTCCCCGCGAATGTGCATTAAGTCGAGTTCGTCGATCAGACCGTGGCGCTTGAGCAATTGCAAGGTCCGGTACACCGTGCTGCGGTCCACGGAAGCATCCACGCGCTGTACCTTGCGCAGGATCTGGCTGGCGTCGAGATGCTTGGTGGCGGTTTCGATGACGCGCAGAACCGCGCGCCGCTGCTGCGTGATGCGAATCCCGCGCTCGCTGAAATAAGCCTGCAGACGGCCTGGAATCTGGGTTTCCGGCAGAGGCATACGGTCGTGTCCTCCGGTGTTGCAACTGGTCGCAATACGGCTGCGACGAAATCTTCGGCTACTGCTTGACAGCCATCCCCGCTTACCGACAGCATAGACAGGTTAACAGCAGATGCGACCGAGTCGCAACTAGAAACTTAGCAATCGAGAGAGGGCAGAGTTGGGGGGAGCAGTTCTGGCATCGTGGGTGCGAGCGGCGCTGGCGCGAATCGGCTTTGCCGCGCTGTTGCTTACGGGAATGGTGCTGCCCTCCTGCCTGCAATGTCATGCTCAGGAATATCCCTACTTCGTGACCTACTCGCAGGAAATGGAGGAGCCGGGGAACCTCGACATCGAATGGTTCAACGCGGTGGGCAACCCACCGGGTGGCAACCGCTTTATGGGCTCGGATGTCGAATTCGAGTATGGTCTGAAAGGTTGGTGGACGACCGAGTTTTACCTCGACGGCCAGGCCACCCAGAACGACAGTACCATCTTCACCGGGTTCCGCTGGGAGAACCGCTTCCGTCCGCTTTCCCGCGAGCACTGGGTCAATCCCGTGCTCTATGCCGAATTCGAAGACACCAGCGCCGACAAAACTCTGCGAGAGGTCGCCGGTCACGACGGCAGGTATGACTTCCTTGTGCCCAACCGGCTGGCGCACATGGATAAAGAGCGCGAGCTTGAACTGAAACTGATTCTGGGCAGCAATCTACGCGGTTGGAACATCAGCGAAAACTTTATCGGCGAGAAGAATTTTGCGGGCAACCCGTGGGAGTTCGGCTATGCCTTTGGGGCAAGCCGTCCTCTGCAACTGGCCGCCAGCGCGCACGAATGCGTTTTTTGCGCGGAGAAGTTTCAAGCGGGCGTGGAAATGTACGGCGGCTTGGGCGACGCCAACGGCTTCGGGCTGCACCTGACCTCGCAATACCTGGGCCCCACCGTTAACTGGACTGCCCCGAACGGCATGACCGTGGCCTTTTCGCCGCAGTTTGGGCTGAATGGCTACAGCCTTCCCGTGTTGTATCGCTTCTCGGTGTCGTACGAATTCCAACAGTTCTTCAGCCACTTCCACCGGAGCGGGCAATGACCAGCAGGCCGGCCCCATTCTTCATCGCCGCGTTGCTCATTCTCTGGTGCGCGATGGCCGCATTCGCCACCTCCAATGGCGCGTGGCTGACCAACGTTTCGCAGCGCGAGCGCGAGCGCGTCAATCCCTATCGCGACCAGCCGGACGCGGTGGCTGCGGGCCGCCGAATCTTCCTCGATCACTGCGCCCACTGTCATGGCCAGGACGCAGAGGGAACCAAGAAGCGGCCTTCGCTGAAGAGTTCTCGGGTGCAGCACGAAGCCACCGACGGCGACCTGCATTGGCTGCTGGTGAACGGGAACCGCAGCCAAGGTATGCCATCGTGGGTCAAGCTGGGCGATCCTCAGATTTGGCAGGTTATCTGCTATGTGAAGTCGTTGCACTGAACGTAACGAGGTCCGCTGAGTCCGTGAGGAAAATTTTGAGTTTGCCTCTAACGAGGAGAATTGGACTTGCGGCCCTGGTTCTACTTGCGGCGATACAGTTCATTCCCGTGAATCGGACCAATCCCAGAATGGATCCATCGCAAACCATCTACGCAACCTTGCCGATGCCTGCCGAGGCGAAAGCGGTCTTCGAACGCTCCTGCAAAAACTGCCACTCCGATGAAACTTCGTGGCCTTGGTACAGTTACGTGGCTCCGGTCTCGTGGGTGATCGCGCGCGATGTACACCAGGCCCGGAAGGCGATGAATCTGTCGGAATGGGGTGGTTATTCAGCGAACCAGAAGACCGACAAGCTGGAGGAAATCTGCGAACAAGTGACCAATGGGGACATGCCGGACAGGAAATACACGCTGATTCACAGGCCGGCCCGGCTTACCGCGAAAGAACGCGATCTGATATGTCAATGGAGCGAGGACTCGCGGGAATATTAGCGGGTGGTCAAGAAATACTGGGCTTCGCCCTCGGCTGTGCCTAAGCCGACATGCCCAAGGCGGGCGCGCCTGTAGCGAAGATGAGAGGGTTGATGTCCTGCGGGTCCAATGGTTATTCGCGCAGCGTGAGTATTACGTTCCGGCATCCGCCGCGCAAGGTTATTCCAGGGCTGTATCCCCGGTCCCGATGGCGAAATACGCCTCCACGGCAGTCTGCACGGCGGCCTGATCCAGGCGTGGTTCTCTCTGCTCGTAACGCGCCGACCAGCGAATTTGATTCACAATGTCGCGGGGATAGCAGGCCCGCAGCGGCTCCTTCAGTTGGCTTTGGATGCGATCGATCAACGCATCGACGATGTCCGCTTCATATTGCAGTTGGGCTTCGCTGCAAACGGCGCGGAAGATCTGGTGGAATTGCTGATGCGAAACCGCATCCACCTTGATCTTGGTCTGAATTCTGCGCAAAAACGCGGCGTCCACCAGGGTGGCGGGGTCCAAATTGGTGGCAAATACGACGAACAGCTCGAACGGGATCTCGACCTTTTTTCCTCCCGCTAAGCTGAGGAAGTCGATTCCGCGATCCAGCGGGACCACCCAGCGATTGAGCAGTTCGTCGGGGCGCAGGCGCTGGCGGCCGAAGTCGTCGATGATCAGCACCCCATTGTTGGCTTTCATCTGCGCCGGAGCGGTATAGAACTTGGTAATCGGGTTCAGTTGCAGCTCCAGCATTTCAATGGTGAGCTCGCCGCCGACCAAGACGTTGGGGCGACGACAGAGCACCCACCGCGCATCACTACCGTGCGCTTGCGAGTCACCAACTTGGGCGTGAACATGCGGGTCAAAGACCGAGATAACTTGCCCATCGACTTCCACCGCAAACGGCACCCAGACCCGATCGGAGGCAAAGGCGTTGGAAAGGGCTGTGGCAATCGAGGATTTCCCCGTGCCGGTTGGTCCGTAGAGGAAAATGGAAGTGCCCGAATTCAGTGCGGTCCCCAGCTTGGCGAGTGTCTTGGCGTCCAGCACCAGATGGGCGAAGGCGCGGCTGATGTCGGGGGGATGGATTTCCACATTGCGGACGCTCTGTTGGCGGATCTGTTTTACGTAACTGGTCAAGGAAACCGGAGCCGGGCCCGAGTACTGGTTCATGGCCAACAATTCCAAGGCCCGCGATCTGCCGGGAGACGTGATGGCGATCTCGGGAATATTCCCGATTATCCCGGTGACTTCGCAAAGGTGCTCGGCCCGCAGCCGGTGCAGCAGTTCTTTCACCACTCCGAAGTTGAGCCGCATCTGCCAGGCTAATTCCTGAAGCGACATAGGACCGGCTACATACAGGATTTTTAGCGCCAGGTCTTCCAGGAAGGCTTGGCGGACGCCAACTTCCGCAAGGGACTCGGGAGATGGCGGTGCCGCCATCCCCGGTTTAGTTTTAGGAGCAGGTTCAGTTAGGACCGCTGAAGAATGACCCATGGGTGACTCCCGACTGCAAGGGCAGTGCTGCCTGGAATCTCCAATATATCACCCACTCAGCAAACGCAGCACGCTTTTGCCGTGGCCCGCCAACCGCTTCCCTCGCACAGGAGCAGAACGAAAAGCCGGCCGATGATCTCGTCGGCCCCACCTTCCCATCCAAGCCAAGTCAAATTTTTGGGGACCGGTTGCGGCGATGAGGCTGTTAAAATGGCGTCAATTTACTTATTACTTGCTGGCGCCGAGTAGTAGCCGCGCGGACTCTCCGCGATCGCGGCACTCGGTCAGTCTGGTGAGGAGTTGCGTCATGAAGTCTGCAATTCTTACTTCGATTATGGGCTATGTCGCTTTGCTGGTCATTGGCAGCGGTGTGCTGTGGGCCATTTCCGCTCAAGGACTGGGTGCCACGGTGCAAGATCGCGCGACCGCGGGCCTGATCTTGTTGGTAGGCGTCGCCATGGGGATTACCTGGATGCGCAGCCGTAAACGCATTCGAGCGATGGAGTCCCAGGCGCGCCGGGCGCGCACGCGCTTATACAGAATGCAAAAGTAGCGCCAGACCCGAACGGCAACAGGCCTTTCCGCCGGCACACTCTGGTCGCGCTTCCGGGCCGGTACTGTGTGCTACATTTGTGCTACATTAGCGATCCGGAGGTGCACATCAATGTTCCAGAGTTCACGATCGATGTTTCTGGCTGATGTGGTGTCGGTTGTGCAGCGGGTTGCAGCCACGGCCATGGCCATCGCGCTTCTGGTCTGTTTGAGTACGCACCCTGCCGCCGCTCAGGCGACGATGGAATACGGTAACGTCGCGACCGGCGCTGGCACCGGCGCAGCCGGACTCGGCAACAAGATAGGATCGGCGCTATCCCAGGGAACAAAGCCGGCTTCCGCAGCCGCCTCCCGCAAGGGCGCGGCCGCTGTGAACGACACGGAGTACAATCCCGCGGATGCCAACCGGCGCGCGCTGGAGCAGCGTGCAGGACAGGATGCAGCCAAGCTCAGCTTCAAGTCTGTGCCGGCAAATGCGATGGTGCGAATTGATGGCAAGCCGGTTGGGAAGACACCCCTGCTGATGTCGTTGGCTCCGGGCACTTACCAGATTGAAATGGAAGGTCCAAGGATGGAGTTTGGCAAACAGCAGCTTACCTTGGGTACAAAGGAAACGCGCGAAATTGATCTGCATCTATCGCCGGCGCCCCGTTACCCCGACCACATTACATTGCAATAGACACATCTCCAGGAATACAACGACCGCAGAGTCACCGCGGTGTTGTGCCCTAAGAAGCGCAGCTAGACTGCTTGTTTGGGCTCCGCCGTTTGGCTGGTGATTTCTTCCAGCCTTTGGTGAAGCCTGTCGTGTTGCAGTTTGTCCACTTCTCTTGCAGTCGGCCACTCTCTCCGTGCAAAAGATATGAGCGCTATGATGGCCCAGACTGTGGCCATCACAACCAGGCATAGCAGTACTAACGCAGCATTGGCGCCAAACGAGTTCATAATCTCCCCCACAAAGTGCGCCGCAACGGGAGTTTACTTGCGCTGATGTGTCTTGTCTAGACCATGGAAGTGGGTTGCCATACTATACACTTTTGACTCATTAAACACAGCTTTAACCTTAGCTCTTTAGTGTGGAAAGTAAGGAAGGGAAACTTCTGCGCTGATGCCAGTCTCGACTGGGGCCGGGGTAATGTGCTGAGGAAGAGGAGGAACGGGACGGAGATTGTACACTCCGTTCCATCAGCTCCAGTAGCGGACGTCGAAGACCCCGCTGGCAACTCAACTAAAACTTCTGCAAGAAAAGGCATCCCAACATTGCCGGGATGCCGGTTAAATTTTCAGACCTCTCACATGCCTTTCTGTTGCATGCTCGGCGCTACACGCCCGGCGGCTTTTGCTGTTTCTTCTGTTCTTCTTCCTGCTTCTTTTTCTGCTCAGGCGTCAGGTTCGGTTGCTGATGTGGCGGCGGCGGAGATGGCTTCGCCGCTGCCGGTGGAGGCGCGGGGCGACTCGGCGGTTGTGCTACCGGAGGACGGTTCTGCGGTTGCGCTTCCGGCGGACGATTCGTCTGAGGCGGCGGCGCCGGGCGATTCGGCGGTTGTGCTACTGGCGGACGATTCGTCTGAGGCGGCGGCGCGGGGCGATTCGGCGGCGCTGCGGGTGGACGGTTTGTCTCAGCGGGCGGCGCGGGGCGATTCGGCGGCGCTGCAGGTGGACGGTTCGTCTCAGCAGGCGGCGCGGGGCGATTCGGTGGCGCTGCAGGCGGACGGTTCGTCTCAGCAGGCGGCGCGGGGCGATTCGGCGGTGGCGCTGTGGGTGGACGGTTCGTCTCAGCGGGCGGCGCGGGACGATTCGGCTGGTTGGCAGGCGGAGTGGGCTGTCCTGGGCGGCCAGCATTGGGCGCGCCGCCGGGATGGCCGGGGGTCGGCGTCGCCGGTTTGCCGGGAGGCGCTACCTTGACCATCGGGTGCGCAGCCGCGGCGGCTGGACGCAAGTTTTGGATCTCGTGCTGCGCCAGAGGCTGTCCGGGATGCGCTGCCAGGGCCTGCTGCTGTTTTGCAAATGGCACCGGTGGTGGAGGCGGCGTCCGCTTGGCGACCACCTGCCGGTTCATTACTGCTGCTGGCGGCGTGGTCACGCGGTTCGCGGTGGAAGCTTTCGCTCCCAGCACGCTTTGCTGGGTGGGAACCACGGCGACCCTCGCGCTTACGGGCTCCCCGGCAATCTGCTGCGGGTTTACGGCAACCGCCGCGCGGGCGACGGGCTGCGCGCTGGCAAAAGCGCGTTGCGGGACCACCGTCACCGCACCCTGAACATTCCGGTTCACGTAGTTCACGTTGGTGATGTTCGTGGTTCGATTATTGATGATGGTGTTGTTGTAAACGTTGGTGATGGTGGTGGTGTTGACCGTGGTGTTGCTGACATTCACCTGGTTCATGTAGCCACGGCTGACTTGGTAAGGGGGCACGTAAACTTCGCGCGGACCGAGCGGGAACCATCCCACATTGCCGCCGAAACCCCCGCCGCCTCCACCGATGAAGACCACCAGCGCTGGCGCATACACGGGCCGCACATTCACTGGCCCGGCTATCCAGCCCCAGCGGCCGCCCACCGTTACCCAGCGTCCATAGTGGAAGGGGGCGTAGCCCCAAGAGGAGTCATCAACCCAGGTGTATCCCCAGGGGGAGATCCAGTCCCAGTGGCCCTCGCGATACGGCGCCCAGCCTACGGCGACATTGTTCGGGTACCAGACATGGCCGTAGTCCTGATCGTCGCGCCAGCTTCCATGGTCATCCAAATCTTCGTAGCCGACGACATCGCGGGACACATATTGCGCCGAGGGCGAATTATCGTCGCGATGATCGCGACCGTTGGCCCAGTTGTCGAATTGGTCGGGGCCACCGAGGTCTTCTACATCGGCGTTCAGCGAATCGGTTCCTCCGCTGAACGTGACTCTTTGGCCGGCGTGCAGTGTGTAGGTCTGGCCGTTGCCCGTGGCCTGGCCCCCGCCGTCGCGCAGGTTGACGACGGTGGAGGTGCCGTCTTCACTAGCGTCCAGCCGGTAGTTTCCGGGCTGGGAAACGGTGAAGGCCAAGTCCGGTGTATCCACCTCGAAGTCATCGTTCGGGTCGAGGCGGAGCACCCGAAGGTTGATCGTACCCGACGAAAGTTGGATCTGCGCGGTATGGTCATCCAGGTTGAGGAAGGAGACGCCGGTGTTCTCGCTCAGGCGAATCACGGCCGATCCGAGCTGCAATTCGGCGCGCGAGCCTTTGTCGGCCCACAGCTTATCGCCGGTCGTCATGGGGCGATTAGCAACGGCTTCGACCCATTCGTTCTCGCCGGCGGGCTGGAAGGAAACCGAACCTTCCATGTAGCCGAGTCGAGCGACGCGAGTGGGGGGATCATCCGGTTGACCTTGGTCTTGAGCGGTGGCTCGCGCGGGGAAGACTGCGGTCGATAGCGCCAAGGCGAGCACTGCGCTCCACCAACCTAACTTCGCAACTTTTTCTGTCATAGAGTTCTCTTTCTGCGACAGTTTTTGGTCGCTAAACTCTTTGTCGCAAACTTGGGGAGTCGAGGAATTTCGCCAGCTCTTATGATAGACCTTAGATGCCGAAATTCGTGGCCGCGACCACGTTCCCCGAATTTCTGACTATGTGGGCGCAGTCAGGCAGGGTCGCGCGAGACTCGGGACCATCCTACAATCCCCGCTAATCCTGCCCACAGGAAGGGCTTATGAAGCCCTATCTGTGATATGATTCGCAGGTGAAGAAACCGGGAGCCTGCGCAAGGTTGTAGACGAAACAACCCAAGTGCGTTGTGCTCTCGGCAAGGTGTCGTCTGCGAAGAGGTATGGCAGGACTCTCAGGGCGCAGTCGTGAAGTACAACCTGGCGTTCATCAATCATGTTCTTTGTGCCCGGGACAACGGCAGGGTACTGGGTTACGACAACAACCACGGTGATCATCATCGGCATTTCGCCAGTACCGAGGAGAAGGTTGCTTTTATCAGGTACGAGAAGCTGCTGGAACGATTTCTAAAGGAAGTGCGGGAACTCCGCCAGAAGAGGGAGCCGATATGAAGTTGAGAATTAATACGGATGGATTTGAAGGCTACGCGAAGCGGTCCTTGGAGCGGGCCCGCAAGCTGGATCGACGGGAAGCGATCCGGCCGGAGATCACCATCACTTTCGAGGACCCACTCGCTATGGTCGAGGTGCTGACGGCGGAGCGTCTCCGGCTGGTTCAGAGAGTGCGGACAAAGTCGTCGTCGATCACCGCGCTGGCGGCCGCGCTGAAGCGTGATCCTAAATCCGTCCGCCGAGACGTTCTGAAGTTAGAGCGGGCGGGAGTGGTCCGGACCCGCGAACAAATCAATCCTGGCCACGGACGCGTGAAAATCGTAGAACCTGTGGCCCGCGAATACCGCCTTACCGCGGTACTTTAAACCAGGCAGTCCTTCGCCCAATCGGAATGCTGATGGCGAATTCAGCAAGAGCACCCCGAATGGCCGGACGCAGAGGTCGCACGCGACCTGCGGCCAATTGCCCGGACACGCCATAACTCTAACCTGCGTATTTCAACCAGCGCCGCAGTTCGGGCAATGTCGGCCGCTTGCCGTACATCAGGATGCCAACCCGGTAGATGCGCGACGAGAGCGCCAGCAGCCCATAAATCGTGGCCAGCATCAGCGTCAGACAAAGCGCCAGCTGCCAGGCGGGCGGTTGCTCCTCCACTACCCGGATAAACATCAGGATCGGAGCGAAGAAGGGTACCAGGGAAAGCCAAACCGCCATCGGTGAATCAGGGTGCTGCATCACCGGATTTGCCAGCAAAACGGACAGCAAGACCGGTAAGAAGACCAGCCATTGCATCTGCTGCGCTTCGTGATCGCTATTCACCATGGCTCCCAGCGCGGCATACACCGTGCTGTAGAGAAAGTACCCGAGCAGGAAGAAGACCCCGAACCACGCGATAGCGGAGACGACGATATGCACATTCGACAGGTACGCCTGCGCGGCCACCATTCCCGGAGTAGAGAAGAGAGCGCCAATTACCAGCCAGATCAAAATCTGCGTCAAACCAACCGCTCCCACCCCAAGAATCTTTCCAGCAAGCAGCTCTTTCGCTGTGACCGAGGAGAGGAGTACCTCCAGAATGCGCGAGGTCTTTTCCTCAATGATAGAACGCATCACCGACATCCCGTAAATCAGCACATTCATGTAGAGCAGCATGACCATGATGAATCCGGTCACAAACACCGTGATGCCGCTGGCGCCTTCATGGCCTTTGGTGATGTGCACCGTCCTAAGTACCACCGGGGTGAGGAGCGTCTCCACCTGAGGCCCGGTCATGCCCTTCTGCGCCAGGGATTGCTTCACTAGCGCAGTCCGCAACGCCCAGCGCACCGCCGCATTAGTCTGAAAGTCGGTAACATCCCTGGCGCTATAGGTGGCCTTGTGATTCGCCAGCTCATCCTCGTTCAGCCACAGGAAGCCGTCGATGGTTCCGGCGCTTACCTGCTGGCCCAGGGCGTCGTGCAATTCCGCCGTCGGCGTGGTGCTAATCTGCACCACGAAGTTGTCTTTCGGTGCTATTTTCTCAGGCGGGCCCGCGGAGGACGCGGCGGGTGGTGGAGCGAGCAATTCCTGCTTTACCGCCGCCGCCAAATCCGCATTCGTAGCCACGACGACAATGCGCCGGGGGGGGCCCGATTTGAGGTCCGCCAGTTTCGCTGGGATCAGGATGCTGCCGGCCATCAAGGCTGGCATCAGCAGCGTAAACAGGAGAAATGTCTTGGAGCGGATGCGCTCCAGGTATTCGCGATGGACGATGAGCCAGACCTTATGCATTTTTCCCAACAACGTCGATGAAAATCTCTTCCAGCGAAGGTTCGAGCAGCTCAAAACGGGTGATGCGCGCCCGGTCGGCGGCCCGGTGCAGCAACTGTTGGGCGTCCGCTCCGGGTTTCAAGCGGATTTCTACATAGTTGCCGTAATTGTTGAACGACTCCACCAGATCGTTGCCGTCCAGTTGGGGATCACCTTCATATTGCATCTGCACGTGGTTTTTACCCCAGCTCGCCTTGACCTTTTTCAGATCGCCTTCCAGGATGGAGCGGCCATGGTCAATCAGGCAGATGGCATCGCACAGTCGCTCGACCTGGTCCATACGATGGGTGGAGAACAGTATGGTTTTTCCGGCCTTTTTCAACTCTAGTAAGACGTCCTTCAACATAACGGCATTGCCGGGATCGAGACCGGCGAAGGGCTCGTCCATGATGACGAGATCCGGATCATGCAGCAGGGCGGCGATGAATTGCACTTTCTGCTGCATGCCCTTGGACAGCTCTTCCACCTTCTTGTGTGTCCATTCGTTGAGCAGAAGCCGCTCGCACCAGGCCAGCGAACGCTTGCGGGCCTCATGCTCCGGGAGTCCATGCAGGCGGCCGAGGAAGATCAGGTGGTCAAGCACCTTCATTCTCTTGTAGAGCCCGCGCTCCTCCGGCAGATAACCGACGCGCTGTAACTGTTCGCGGTGGAATCTCTCGCCAAACAGCCAGACTTCCCCATCGTCGGGCATGATGATCCCAATCATCATGCGGATGGAAGAAGTCTTGCCGGCCCCATTCGGCCCCAGCAGCCCATACACGCTGCCGGCGCGGATGTTAAGCGAGAGATGGTCGACGGCGGTAAAGTGATCGAAGGTCTTATGAATGCTGCGCAGTTCTACGGCATTAGCCATGCATGGTCCCGGTTGCTTTGAGACAGGAGGCAACTATACTGGGCTTCGCCCCCGGGTGTCGAGGAACTGCCGCACCGTGGACCCGGTTGCCCGGTTTCTCGCGGCTACGGCTCAGGTCATGGATCTGACACTCGTCACCAGCGTCTACGCCGTGGCCGATCGGGCTGCCGACTGCAGCGGTGTTCGCTCGAAACCTAAACGCTCACTTGGCGCCGCTAGGCGAAGATGATTTTGCTCATAACAAAAGACTTGTTGGCTTCGTTTCGCAAAAACGTCCGTTTACGAAGGTGTTGGGTCGACCCCTCATCCCCAAGTTTTGGGGTGCGCTTACCCTGGAGGCGAACCATCCTACGCTCCCCGTACCGATCGCACTCTGCCCTGCAGAACTCTACTCATCGCGTGAGACCTGAAGGCTCACCGGTGCCAGGCACCTGCTCCCCCTTTGTGAGCCCGCTGCAAGTCCTCACGCCCTCGATCCATTATGACCATTAATTATGACCATGATATAATTTAATAGTCAATGGTGCCATGATCATGGAAGAAGTCGCCATTTCCGAGTTCAAAGCGAAGTGTCTTGCCCTGCTGGAACGCGTGCGACAAACCAAGAAGCCGCTTCGGATCACGCGCTTCGGTAAGCCCGTCGCTGAGGTCGTACCGGCTTCACCCGATGCCGGTGCAGGCGTCTGGATCGGCTCCATGAAAGACAGCATGCAGATCTTGGGCGACATTGTGGCTCCGGTGATCGACGAAACCGATATTGAGGCACTGCGCGAGTGAGACTTCTTCTCGACACCCACGTCTGGCTTTGGGCCTTGCAGGCACCGTCCCAGCTCAATCCTCGCGTCCGAGCCGAGCTGAGGAATCCCGCCAATGAACTGTGGCTTTCTCCGGTTTCGACCTGGGAGGCGCTGCTGCTCAATGCCAGGGGCAGGATTCGGCTGCCCGTCAATCTTGCACACTGGCTGGCGCAAGCCACAGCGCCGCTGCGGGAAGCGCCATTCACCCACGAGATCGTGCTGGCCGCCCAGCAACTGCCACTGCCGCACCGCGACCCAGCTGACCGGTTTCTCGCCGCTACCGCTCAGGTCATGGATCTAACGCTGGTCACCAGCGACGACCTCTTGCTGGGCCTGGGGACCATCCGGACCATGAAGAACTGACGAAGCGAGTCTCAGGATCCGCGGGTGCTAGGCTTAGGGAGCAGCACTCGTTCCCAACTAGTGCCGTTCCCAATCGGCAGCAAGTTCTCAATGCTCGCGATCTTCAATCTCCCGCCACTCCCTTTCCGTGGGCTACCCAGTATCCGCCGTAATCCAACCGTTCCGGCTATCGGCATTTGTGTTTCGCCAATCCGGGTTCTGAGCGTAATCTAGCCCGGAGGGGGTGGCATAGGTCTTGTTCAGAACTCTTTAGAATCCTGCAAGGAAAAGGTAGAGGTCTCATGGAAACCATCGCAGACTACAAGGCTCGCATCCTCTCCTACATCGAAGGCAAAGACCCTCTCGAGGTCCAGCGCAAGACGCCGGAACTTCTGGCAGACTTGGTTGTCTGGTTCCCGGAAAGGAAACTCTATGAGCGTCCCTCGCCGGACAAATGGTCGGTGGCAGAATTGCTGGCCCACTTTGCCGATGCCGAGATTGTCAGCACTTGGCGCTACCGACAGATGATCGAGCACGACGGCTGCCCGCTGCCGGGCTACGATCAGGAGTTGTGGCACAAGCTGGGCGATTACCCATCGCGCAAGACCGAGGAGTCGTTGATGTTGTTTCGCCGACTGCGCGAGGCCAACCTGCGAATGTTCGCACAGCTCACACCCGAAGAGTGGCAGCGCAACGGCATTCACGCTGAGCGCGGTCCGATGACCGTGCGCGACCTGGCGCTGCAAATCGCCGGTCACGACCTGAACCACCTTGAGCAGATACGGAAGATCCTGGGCGAATAAACCGGGCCCGGTTTCGCGCCGCGCAGGAGTCCCGGCTCTGTACGCCCGCACAGTGCACGCTCAGGCCGCGCAATTGTATATCGGCATGCCGGCAGCATGCAGCATTTGCAGGTACACCATTTAAAATTCCGCAGCCAGTCGGGCGGTGATGAGGAACAGAACCTGATCACGCTATGTGCCGAATGCCACGCACAGCTGCATCGACGCTCGTACATCAAATACAAGCTTTAACAAGGGCTGCGTAGGTTCTTACCTTACGTCTGCAAGAAGCTCCGACTCACGCAGTATTCTAAACGCCGTAGCTTTAATTGGCCTTGTGTCGAATGATTGCAGGTGAACCGGTTCGATTCAACGTTGGCGATGGGCTGGTGACAAAAGTCGTTTCCAGCGTCAACCAAATGCTGAGCGCCATCCTGAGCCGGAGCGATTGTCACGATGGCTTCGCCGATGGCGGAATTCCGGAGGCGCGGCGGGTCTCCAACGGACCGATGTTGCCGCTTCAGGCAAGGCTGCCGGTTACACCCATCATTTGGCACATTGCTTCGATCCTCGTCCTTCCATTAGGATTTGACCAGGAGCGCCCTGTGATTGAGTCGCCAGTGTTGCACGGTCAAGAGGCACGTCCAAACATGAGGGTGGTGATACTTGCAGGAGGTTCGGGTACCCGGCTCGCCGAGGAGACGGTCCTTCGTCCTAAGCCAATGGTCGAAATCGGCGGGAAGCCAATGCTCTGGCACATCATGAGCATCTATGCCCGGCAAGGCTACAAGGACTTCCTGGTCGCCTGCGGCTACAAAGGCGAGGTCATCAAAGAATACTTTCGAAACTATCATCTTCACAACAGCGATCTTTTCCTGAACTTGAAGGATGGTTCGGTGCGGGCTGCAAATTCCTCGACTCCGGACTGGCAAGTCGGTCTCATTGATACCGGACTGAACACCCTTACTGGCGGGCGCCTGCGACGAATGAAAGGGCTGATCGGAAACGCTCCCTTCATGGTCACTTACGGCGACGGTGTCGCTGATGTCGACATTCAGGCTTTGGTGGCATTCCACCGCAGTCATGGCAAGGTCGCCACGATCACCGCCGTATTACCTGTGGCGCGCTTCGGCAGCCTGCAATTGAGCGGTGACACCGTGGTTCGATTCGCCGAGAAGCCACGCTCAAGCGATGGCTGGATTAACGGTGGATTCTTCGTGTTCCAGCCAGAAGTACTCGACTACATTTCCGGCGACAATATTCCTCTTGAAGGGGAACCGCTGGAGAGATTGGCATCCGAAGGCCAGCTGCTTGCCTATCGCCATCCGGGATTCTGGCATCCCATGGACACTCTCCGTGATAAACAGTTGCTCGAATCTTTATGGGCAACCGGCAACCCGCCGTGGATAACCAAGTGAATTCTCTGCCAGAATTTTATCTCGGGAAGAAGGTCCTGGTAACTGGCCACACCGGATTCAAAGGTGGTTGGCTCACCATCTGGCTGAAGCTGATGGGCGCTGAAGTCACAGGTTTTGGGCTGCCCCCTGAAACGCAACCAAACCTGTTCACCGCTGCCGAAGTTGGCGATGGCATGGTCTCCACGTTCGGCGATATACGCGATCTGGCGTCGGTGAGAAAGGCGTTCCTTCAACAAAATCCTGACATCGTGATACACAACGCTGCTCAGGCCTTGGTGCGCCGATCCTATCGCGAACCGGTAGAGACTTATGCCACCAATGTCATGGGAACGGTGCACGTGCTCGAAGCCGCCCGTACGACGCCGTCCGTCCGTTCCGTGGTGGTCGTTACCAGCGACAAGTGTTACGAAAACCATGAATGGGCACGAGGCTACGAAGAAGGCGACGCCATGGGAGGTCACGATCCCTACAGTTCGAGCAAAGGCGCAGCCGAACTGGTGACGGCGGCCTATCGCCGCTCCTTTTGCAGCGGCGACGGCGCAGCCGCCATAGCCAGTGCGCGCGCTGGCAATGTCATTGGCGGCGGCGACTGGTCCGAGGACCGTCTCATTCCAGACATGGTTCGTGGCATCTCCTCCAATACGCCGATTGTGATTCGTCGCCCTGAAGCCGTGCGGCCTTGGCAATACGTACTCGAGCCCCTTAGCGGCTACCTTCTGCTCGGCCAGAAGCTATATCAAGACGGAGGTCGATACGCCCAAGCCTGGAATTTCGGACCCAGTGTGGACGACTCCATCCCGGTGGTCGATATCGCAGCGCGGGTGTGCGCCATCTGGGGCAAGGGAGATTTGCGGATTCAGCCAGATCCGAACGCGCCACATGAAACGACTCACCTTCGGCTGAATTGCGCAAAATCTTCGCAATACCTCGGCTGGTGCCAACGGCTCCGCCTCGCACAGGCCCTGGAGTGGACCGTAGATTGGTACCGCGCATTCTACGAGGGCTCTTCGCTTTCCCCACGCGCGATGACCGAGCGCCAGATTCATGCCTACATGCAGGCCTCAGCGTCATGAGCAGCACCTTACAGTCCGCCCTTGTGACTGGCTCGACCGGTTTTCTCGGTTCCGCGCTGGTCACTCGATTGCTGGCGGAAAATGTCGAGGTCACATGCCTGGTTCGCTCGCAGTCGATTTCGAAAGCGCATCCCTTCGCCGGCAGCCGTCGAATTTGTGTTGTTGAAGTGCCCTCGTTCGAAACTTCGATTTTGCAATCGAAATTAGCCGGCATTTCGGCCGAAGTGATCTTTCACCTCGCATCGTATGGGGTCCAGCAAGCCGATCGCGACATTGACCAACTGGTGGAAGGCAACGTGTCGATTGTTCTCCACCTCTTGCGAGCGACAGCTCACTGGCCTTTACGGCGGTTCGTTCACACGGGTACTTGCTCCGAATACGGATACCCGGGCCCGCAAGGTACGCTGATTGCGGAAACGCACTCCGTCCAGCCCAGATCGTTATACGGCGCTGTCAAGGCCGCGTCGGTGCTCTGCGGGAATGCGTTGGCCTCTACCCTGAACATTCCTTTCGTGACGCTGCGCCTGTTCGGCGTCTTTGGGACCCGGGAAACTCCTCCGCGCCTGGTTCCCTATCTCATTTCCCAGTTGCAGAACGACCAACCGGTCGACCTTACTCCGGGAGAGCAGGTCAGGGACTTCCTGTTCGAAGACGATGTTGCGGCAGCGTTTCTGGCTGCGGCAACCGCAGAGGGACTAAAATCAGGCGAGGCTTACAACGTCTGCTCCTCTCGGCCAACACGGATTCGGGGATTCGCAGAGATGGTAGCCGACGCCATGGGTAAGCCACGCGAACTACTGCACTGGGGGAAGCGGCCTTACCGGTCGGATGAGCCGATGTGGCTGGTCGGCGATAACCGACGCTTCCGAGAAGCAGTTACCACTTGGTGTCCAACGATCAGTTTGCAGGACGGCATCGGCCGCATACTCGATCATGCGCGCGAACTCAGAAAACGAGATGAGCACCCGTATGGAGTTTGACCGTTTCGCTGACGATTACGCCCACATCCTCGACCGTACCGTCTCCGCCTCGGGCGAGGATTCCAGCTATTTTGCGGAATACAAGGCGCTCTATCTTCAGCGTTTGCTCGGTCCTTCCTTCCGTGGAAAGGTACTCGATTTCGGGTGTGGCGTCGGCCTCCTGTCACGCTATCTCCGTAAGCACCTGCCGTCGGCTCGCATCGATGGTTTCGACGTCTCCCAGGACAGCATTGCGAAAATCGATCCTGCTCTTTCCACCCAGGGCGTCTTTACCTCGGCATGGAATGACCTTGCGCGAGATTACGCTCTGATCGTTGTGGCGAACGTGATGCATCACATCCCTCCGGAGCAGCGATCGGGGGTCATACAAGACCTTGCCGACCGGCTCGAGCGTGGAGGCTTGCTCTCCATCTTCGAGCACAACGCCGCAAATCCGGTGACGCGCTGGGTGGTTGGGCGGTGCCCCTTCGACGAGGACGCCATCCTGCTGTCTCCGCGTGAAACTGCCGGGCGCCTCGCCGCTGCCGGCCTGCGGTTGAAACGTCGGGACTACATTGTTTTCATGCCGGCTTTTTTGGCATGGCTGCGACCTCTCGAATCGTCGCTGCGATGGCTGCCCTTGGGAGCTCAATACGTGACGCTGGCTGTAAAACATGTCTGAGCACAAACCGCTGATCAGCATTTGCATCCCGGTTTTCAACGAAGAGCGAAATGTCGAACCGCTCTATGAGGCCCTCCTGCCGATCATGCAACAAGTCCGTGATCGGTATGATTTCGAACTGCTCTTCACCGATAACCATTCCACCGATGGAACCTTCGAGGTCCTGGCCGGTCTGGCGCGCCGCGACCCGCGCGTGCGCGCCATTCGCTTCTCCCGAAACTTCGGGTTTCAGCGCTCGATCGTCACCGCCTACAGCAATGCCCGGGGGGACGCCGCCGTTCAGATCGACTGCGACCTGCAGGATCCCCCCGCGCTCATCCTGGACTTCCTTCAGAAATGGGAGGCAGGGTACCGCGTGGTTTACGGAGTACGCACCACCCGCCAGGAGGGTTGGTGGATGAATGCGACGCGGAAGATTTTCTACCGGCTGATTGACTCGCTCAGCGAAGATCCGCTGCCACTCGATGCCGGCGACTTTCGCCTCGTCGACCGTCGGGTCCTGAACGAGTTGCTGAAGTTTGAAGACAATCAACCGTACTTGCGCGGCACCATCGCAGCCTTGGGATTCGAACAAATTGGCATCCCCTACAATCGGGGCGAGCGCCAGCATGGTGAAAGCAAATTTTCTTTTGGGCAGCTGATTGGGTTGGCTCTGGACGGCATCCTGAACCACTCGGTCGTCCCCCTCCGAATCGCCACCTACTTGGGTCTTCTGATCTCAGTCGCGACTTTTCTGGGAACCGTGGGCTACGCCCTTGGCCGGCTGGTGTTCGGAAAAGACTGGCCGCCCGGTTTCGCCTCCATCATCATCCTTATTCTCGGCTCCCTCAGTCTCAATGCGTTGTTCCTGGGCGTCATCGGTGAGTACCTTGGACGCATCTACCGCCAGGTCAAACGCCGCCCATTGACGATCGTTGAGCGAGAACTGAACCCTCCTGACGTGAGCACCGAATCAGCTCTCTCCACCACATGGGGCGCCGGTCACGGCGATCGATAATGCCCCGGGCCGCGTCCCAGCGGGAGGGAGGCAAGAGCGGACAGGCAAGCACAGCGAGCCTTCGGAGCTGATCGATTTCCGGAAATGACACCTGGGACCAAATGCTTCAGCAAGGTATTCAGCTGCTCGAACGCTTCGTCCAGGACGGCCGCATCCAGATTGAACAGCCGCATAGCCATCAATAGGTCCGATTCACCCGCACGTTGAGTTCCGGCAACAGCTTCGTCGCCTTCGTCGATGCAGTCGGCGAACTGGACAGCACACCCTGTGTGCTGGTGTGGAAGACCAGCTCTGCCCGTTTGATTTTCTCGGAATATACAATTGCTGTTGGCTTTCCGAAAGCCGGTGTTGAGCAAAGGAGGCTTGTGTCCAGCAAACGTGAATATGTCGCACTCTTCGTTTTTATTGCCATGCTCTCATTTACTTTGTCCTTTATTGTGTCCAGCAGCAGGGCGGCCAACCGCGACTTTATTGACTACTGGGCGTCTGGTCAACTGCTTGACAAGGGCGCCAATCCCTACGACGTAACAGCCGTGACCCTGCTTGCACGCTCGGAGGGCTATGTTCATCAGGAGGCGCCGGTTTTGTACATTCCTCCATTTGCCCTGCCACTGATAATGCCGCTTGGCGTCCTCACCGCCCGGATGGCGAACGGCCTGTGGATTTTCCTTATGGTGAGCTGCATTGTCATGTCGGTGCATGTGATACGGATGATTAATGGCAATCCCGAGAACCGAATACACTTGCTTGGTTATACGTTTGCGCCAATCCTGATTTGTCTAGCTGCCGGGCAAATAGTGGCGTTCATGCTCATTGGACTGGTGCTGTTCCTACTGCTTTACAAGAGCCGTCCATTCACCGCAGGTATTGCCTTGTCGGTATGCGCCATCAAACCCCATCTGCTTCTGCCGTTCGGTGTGGCTATGCTGCTCTGGACGATCCACCGGAAGCAGGCGCGCATCATGCTTGGTATGGTCACAGGGATATTGGTCGCTTGCGCGGTTGCCTTGGTGGTGCGCCCCACGGTATGGGGTGACTACTTTACCGCGATACGCGGCGCGCATCTCGACAACATCTTCATGCCAACGCCAAGCGCCCTGCTACGGCTGGCCATTCATCCCTCATGGCCGTGGTTGCAACTGGTGCCAGCCGCGCTGGCGTGCCTCTGGGCGGCGTGGTACTACCTGCAGCACCGCAGCGAGTGGGAATGGGCAGGCTATGAGGGCTACCTGCTCCTGCTGGTCTCGCTATTTGTGGCTCCCCGATGTTGGACAACCGACGAGGTTCTGGCGGTGCCGGCGCTTCTCGCCTTGTTCTACCTTGGCCGACATCGCGTTGCGCTCGGCTGCCTAGCTGCTGCGTCCGTAGTTGCGACAGGCGAACTTTTCTTCCAAGTCCAACTGAACTCCGCGCTATATGTCTGGACAACAACAGCATGGCTGGCTTGCTATCTGTGGGCCGCTGAACCGAAAAGCAGATGTGCCGACAATCCGCTGCCTGCCTCTGCCGTTTATGGAGAAGCGCGCTGACCGGGCCGTATCCGTTCGGTGGGCTTTGACCTTACTCTGCCCCTCATGTGTCGAGGGCCATGCACGAAATTGCAATCGCTTTCAGAATCTCAACCGCAAGAAACCCAAGGCTTCGCTGTGGCGCGGAAAGCCGTCAGATGCGACCTTTACCCGTGCCAGCCATTCCACGGATGCACTCTAGGATGAGGTGTGTGTAAGGGACGCGTAGGACGTCTTCGCGCTGGTGGCTGGAGACAGGAGGCAACTATACTGGGCTTCGCCCGCGGGTGTCGAGGTACTGACCTGCCGAATTACTTGAATGAGTTTCAGTTCCGCTGGAACACTCGTAAGATGGATGACGGCCAGCGGGTAGCGCGGGCGATCAAGCAGATTGACGGAAAGCGGATCGAATATCGGGAGTCGGTCGAGAATCCGCCGTATCTGCCGAAACCGCAAGCACAGATGGAGGCACTTCTAAATAATGAATGATCCCCTGATACCAGAATGGATGAAGAAGAAGAAGACGGAGAAGACGGAGCAAACGGAGCAGGGATCAGCTTCTGCGAAGGAAGAAGTCAGACAGCGGCCAATTGTTACTTTTGCTTCCCTAATCATTGAAAAGGACAGCCAGAAGTTCTGGAGGGAGTTGCAAGAGAAACTGCGAATCTCTGTTCAGTTCCTTCCAGAGTTGGGATTAACTGGCTCTACCAGTTCGTTCGGCAGCGGTGTGCGGGTCTCAGTGAGCTTTCCTGGGATTTTACCCATCCGAACATATACGGACCTTTTCTGGGCTAAGGAAGCGGGCGGTATCCGCTGTTCTGGTCGCAATATTGGTGCTTACATCTTGCAATTTCGCGTCACGCCAGACAATCGTGTTGCCGTGCTCAGCTCCCGTGGTGGTAACGATTTAATGAACCCCGAAGAAGCTTGTGAGCATGTTATGAAGGTGATGATTGATCTGATCGGCTCGCAAGAATGATGGTATATTTCAACAAATACATAGTCCCGAAGGCAATAGCAAAGGGGGGCAAAGCGCGTCTCGGCGACGCATTGATCGCCCAGACCTGTATCGACAAAAATATTTCCCTACTCACGCGAGACCGCGACTTCCGAGCGTTCGGCGATGCTGCGGGCCTTGATCTTGTACTTGGAATTAGAACAGATTGACCTCGTCGGCGCAGCGTCCAAACGCTGCGGCGAGTCGGGCCTCCCTGTACAACCCTCCACTGATTACTGGAGGCCCACTACAAAACTTCACGCGTTTTGTTGAGGAACCGTTTGTGGGAAGGGCCATCTCCAGTTGCGTATTTCAGGCTTATCAATACCTTCTCTGTAAGCAAAGTTAATACTCTCGATAATCTGGGTTTTCAACCATTCTTTGAGATGGGCGGCCTGAGCCTGCAAGCGGGGAACTCGGTCGATGACGTCAATCGCCAAATCAAACCGATCAACCTGATTGCGTATGGCGAGTTCCAGGGGAGTGTTGATGTTGCCCTTTTCCTTGTAGCCTCGCACATGAAAATTGTCGTGATTCGCCCGACGGTAGGTGAACTTATGGACCAGCCAAGGGTATCCGTGGAAGTTGAAGATTACGGGCTTATTCTTGGTAAACAGCGAATCGAAGTCACGATCGGAAAGTCCATGAGGATGTTCGCTCTCGGGCACCAGCCGATAGAGATCCACCACATTTACAAAACGCACCTTGAGATCCGGCAGCTTGGTCCGCAGGATTGCGACGGCCGCCAGCGCCTCTTCGGTGATGATGTCACCTGCACTTGCGACGACTACATCCGGTTCAACGCCGTTGTCGTTGCTGGCCCAGTCCCAGATCCCGATACCTTCAGTGCAGTGAACCACAGCGGCGTCCATATCCAGGTAGACCAGGTGCGGTTGCTTATCGGAGACGATTACGTTTACATAGTCCACGCTTCGCAGGCAATGGTCGGCCACACTGAGCAGGCAGTTTGCATCAGGCGGCAGATAAATACGGGTTATTTCCGCACTCTTGTTGCTCACGACATCCAGGAAGCCGGGGTCCTCGTGGGTAAAACCGTTGTGGTCCTGTCTCCATACCAGCGAGGAAAGGAGGAGGTTCAGCGAGGACACGGGAGCTCGCCAGTCGAGCTCAAGCTTGGATTTCTCGAGCCACTTGGCGTACTGGTTGTACATCGAGTCGATGATGTGCGCGAATGCCTCGTAGGTATTGAAGAGCCCATGCCGGCCGGTAAGCAGATAACCCTCCAGCCAGCCTTCGAGCGTGTGCTCACTGAGCATTTCCATTACGCGTCCATCAGGTGCTATATCTGTGCCGTCGGCGTCCTCAGGTTTGATCGCAGCGAGCCACGTCTTGTAGGTCGCGTCATAGATGTCCTGCAGCCGATTGGACGCATTTTCATCTGGGCTGAAGACCCGAAAGCTAGTCATGTTGCGCCGCATAACGTCACGAAGAAACTTCCCCAGCATCTCGGTAGGTGACACTTCCTTGGATCCGGGGCTGTCAATCGGAAATGCGTAGTCGCGGAAGTCAGGAAGATCCAGGGCCTTCCGCAGCTTCCCTCCGTTAGCGTGAGGATTGGCGCTCATCCGTCGTTCGCCTGACGGAGGCAGATTGCGCAGCTCAGGCATCAGTGTGCCATTTTTGTCGAAGAGTTTTTCCGGCTGATAGCTCCGCATCCACTGCTCAACGATCCGCAGATGTTCGGGATTGGTCTGCACGTCCAGGACCGGCACCTGGTGTGCGCGCCAGAAATTTTCTACTCTATGTCCGTCGACTTCTTTTGGTCCGCTCCACCCCTTGGGTGAGCGTAGGACGATCATCGGCCAGCGCGGCCGATCGGGTTTCCCTGAACGGCGCGCCTCCTGCTGAATCGAGCGAATCTCCTGCACGCAGCTTTCGACCGTCGCCGCCATTTGCTGATGCATCAGGCGCGGATCGTCCCCCTCAACCACGTGCGGAGTCCAACCGTAGCCCCTGAGTAGTTGGTCGAGCTCTTGCGGAGAAATACGAGCCAGAATCGTAGGATTTGCGATCTTGTATCCGTTCAGATGGAGGATCGGCAGCACCGCGCCATCACGAATCGGATTTAGGAACTTATTGGAGTGCCATGAGGTGGCGAGGGGGCCGGTTTCGGATTCGCCGTCTCCTACCACCACGCTAACGATGAGATCGGGATTATCGAATGCCGCTCCGAAGGCGTGCGAGATGCTATAGCCAAGCTCGCCGCCCTCATGGATCGATCCTGGAACTTCCGGTGTGCAATGGCTCCCCAGTTGTCCGGGAAACGAGAATGCCCGGAAGAGTTTCAACATGCCGGCTTCATCCTGACTCTTCTCGGGATAGACCTCGGAGTAGGTTCCTTCGAGGTAGCAGTTTGAAAGCACAGCCGGAGCGCCGTGACCGGGACCGGAGATGTAGATCATGTCCAGATCAAATTTTCGAATGACGCGATTTAGGTGGACCCAGATGAAAGTTTGTCCGGGATCAGAGCCCCAGTGTCCCAGCAAACGATTCTTGAAGTGTTCCGGCACGAGCGGCTCTCTGAGCAGCGGATTGTCACGCAGGTAGATCATGCCGGCGCAGAGATAGTTACAGGCGCGCCAATAAGCATCGATTTTGTTCGCCTCCTGGGTCGTAAGGAGTTGCTTGGCGGTGGTCGGCTTCGGGGCGCTGCTCTTTTTCGCTGGCATATCGTTTGTCTCTTCTCCAAAAACTGCGCTCGCGCGTTTTCTTCCTGCTTTGATGTGCATGACTATGGGTTAGGTGCTGGGTATTAGGTGCTGGCGATCGCCGTGCGCCTCTGGAAAGCAGAGTCACCTCGACTGATCTAAACTTAGCGATTCCGTATTACGGTTCTGTTAAATCCCTACACTCTAGGATGCAACTCAGCTGGGCGGATACGGTACAGTGGAGCACAAAGACATCAGCCGTCGAGAAAGCGGGTCCGTGCCGTGTTCGAAAAATCAATACTGGTTATCAACACCGGGTCGTCATCCCTGAAGTTTGGTCTTTATGAAGAGCGTAATGGGGAAGAACGCCTTCTGCTCGATGGGTTGGCCGACGGTATCGGGCGGTCCGCGGGAAAGATCGAACTCAAGAACGCCGATCGCCGTGTACTCCGTTCCGAAAATCTCAGCTTCAAGTCAGAGGGGGATGCTCTCGATCACGCAGCTCGATGGCTGACGGAGCTTTCACCCAGCAAGCCAAGCGCGATTGGCCATCGTGTCGTACATGGAGGACCTCGCCTCCTGACACATCAGCCGATTACGCCAGCCATACTGGAGGAGTTGAGGGCCTGTGTTCACTTCGCACCCATCCACATTCCTGTGGCGCTTCAGCTCATCGAGAGAACTGAGAAGTCCTACCCCGGGGTTCAGCAGTTTGCGTGCTTCGACACGGCTTTTCATAAGAACCTGCCCGAAGCGGCCTCGAGGTTTCCTCTGCCTCGCCCTCTGTTTGACGAAGGCATTCGCCGCTACGGATTTCATGGGCTCTCTTATGAGTCCGTCGTTTATCAACTTGGTCGTGGTCTCGCCAGTCGAACCATCATGGCCCACCTCGGCAATGGCGCCAGCCTCGCCGCAGTGAACGAAGGGAAGTCCGTCGATACCAGCATGGGTCTTACCCCCACGGGGGGGATTCCGATGGCAACACGAACCGGAGATATTGATCCAGGCGTGCTCCTTTATCTTCTGCGTGCCAAGCAGATGAATGTCGATTCGCTTGAGAAGCTTTTGAACAAGAGTTCAGGCCTGACCGCGCTGTCGGATGGCACTGCAGACATGCGCGGCCTCGAAGCCGCGGCCGAAAAAGGAGATCAGCCGGCACAACTCGCAATCGAAATCTTTTGCACATCGATTCGCAAAGTGATCGCGGCCTATACTGCCGTGCTGGGCGGCCTCGATATGCTGGTCTTCGCCGGAGGTATCGGCGAGCACAGCATTCGAGTTCGCCGCGACGTCTGCCATCAACTTGGGTTCCTGGGGATTGTGATTGACGATGCAATCAACCGATCAAATGGCGGCGAGATCTCGTCAGCCAACAGCAGAGTTCGCGTTCGGATTGTTCCGAGCCAGGAAGACTTCCAGATTGCCAGGCATTGTCGCACGTTGATGCGGCTCAATGAATAGTAGAAGCTCATGAGTGGCCCTTTTCACGATTGGTTAAACTGTTTGCCCTCAAGCCATGAAAACCTCCGGAGCACCCCACCATCATTTGCGGACCTCTGGTCTGCTGCCGCGACGGGGGCCAGCAACCGGCTTCGAGGAGATCGGACTGCCCGTGGCATCTAGAAACGCGACATTTCCCCCAACCGGACTTCTGGCCCGCGTCAATGGGAGTTCGTCCTGGCACATACAGCTCTGACGGTGGCAGGTCGCCCACCGTAGGGCGGCTGCGAGCCGTGGCCAGAATTACGTACTATATGGCGATTTCACGCCAAGTATCCGAAGAATTGGGAAAAACGCCATGTCCGTCGAGCCGACGAACCGGGAGTTGCAGACATCAACTCACGCAAAGCCCTGTTATCGCCAACTGACATTCAACTTCCGTATTGCCCGTCATCCGCCTGCTGCGCGAGAAGTGAAGGTGACGGTGCCGGTGGGCAGGGAACGGTATGAGTTCGAGTTCGCGGTGGAGTAGCCTAGGCGAACTTCTCGGGCCTGCCGATTGGAGTTTCCGGAAAATCTGGCATCACAGTCGCCTGGTCCACTATGGCCGTCTCGAATTGTTCTCGAGTGGCGTACTTTGCGCCGCTTAGATCGGCGCCCAGCAGTGTCGCCTCTGACAGATTGGCGCCCAGCAGATTGGTACCGCGCAGGTTCGCGTCGCGGAAGCTAGACTGGCAAAGATTTGCCGCGACCAGGTCTGCCCCTTCTCGAAAGGTTCTGCACCTTCTACGAGTTGCAGAATCATCACGTCATTGATGACGCGCCGCGAGACAGAACGGGGTTTGGATTCATCCTTGCTACTCTCTTGCTCCGACATAAGGACCGCCCTTCTTGCGACCTCGACGAGCATTCTATATCAAGGGTTTGATTGAGCAACCAGCTGCCGACTTCTCCCAGTTGACCGATGGTCAATTAGCCGGAAATTGGGAGAAGCTACCTGCCTTGATCAGTTGGTGAAAAATCGCTTTCGCGTGAGCGGGGAAACGACGGTCGCCTCAGGACGCTTATAGGAGGATTCCATGCTTAGTACGCTAGCGAGTGATAACAGGCCAACTCGCACGTAATGCCGGAACGGGCCTCATCCGGCCACCGTCATCGGACTTGCCGCGATTACGTACCAGTTGACGATTTCTCATCGGTAATCGAGGACTGCCTGTAGCGCCGGTCCCGGAACCTGTTCGGATAGATGGACTACTTCCGCTTTGCCGACAACAGGCCCGGAATCTCGTTGACAGCCAGACAGACCAAGCTGTATGCTGCATTGCAGCAATTTTACTGATGATTGCAATCCGGCCCCTGATTGGCAAAGTAGCTATGACTAAGGCGTCTACTGTTGATTATTCTGCCGCCCTGGTAGGGTTCGGTCGCTTAGCGACTGACGCCATCGCGGGATTGACTGACGTGGTGGAGGCTGTACACCGTCAGATTGCGTTTCCGTCTCGCGGTCTGGGACCGCCGTCGGCACAAGGATTCGCGGCCGGCATTGCCACGCTGGTCTATAGCAACATTCGCGGGGTCACCAGATTGGTCGATCGTGGTCTCAGCGTATTGGTGCCGCCAGCGTCGCCGGCAAACGAGAGGAAGTTGTCACCGAGACACGAGGCCGTGGTGGCCGCTCTGAACGGTGTCGTCGGGGACTATTTGGCCCGAACGAACAATCCGCTCGCGATTTCCATGTCTCTGCGCTGTCAGGGCCGGCCACTTGAAATCGAAAGGAATGGCCTGCAGACCACCATACCGCAGCCCACCGGCAAGCTGCTCCTGCTGGCACACGGTCTCTGTCTGAACGACCTGCAATGGAATCGAAAAGGACACGACCACGGAGCGGCACTGGCCTTCGATCTCGGCTACACGCCGTTGTATCTGCACTACAACACCGGTTTGCACGTCTCTGAAAATGGGCGTCTGTTTGCTGACTCCATCGAGACGATTCTCGAACAATGGCCCGCACCGGTGCAGGAACTGGCGATCATCGGCCACAGCATGGGAGGACTGGTGGCCCGGAGTGCCTACTACTACGGTACGGCGGCGGGCCATCACTGGCCTCAGTCTCTGCGCCGACTCGTGTTCCTGGGAACGCCACACCACGGTGCGCCGCTTGAACGGTTGGGGAATTGGGTGAACACCGCTTTGGAAATCAGCCCCTATTCTGCGCCATTCGGCCGTCTAGGAAGAATCCGCAGCGCCGGCATCACCGATATGCGCCATGGCAACGTGCTTGAGGATGACTGGAAAGGACGCGACCGTTTCGCGTCAGCACAAGACCTTCGCGCTCCTCTGTCGTTGCCCCTGGGGGTGCAGTGCTACGCCATCGCCGCCAGCAAGCGACAAGCAACGGGGCATCCCAGCCTCGACCTATTGGGAGACGGACTCGTACCGGTGAACAGCGCCTTGGGACGCCATTCGAAGCCCGGAATGAGATTGGAGTTTAGTGACCTCCACGAGTGGATCGGATATGGCATGAACCATTGGGATCTCCTCAGCCATCCAGCGGTCTACGACCAAATCAGAGGCTGGTTCGGCGTGCACTCCTGAAGGCCGCTGAGTACGGCACTACGAACGACTAAGTTCGATTGTTAGCGGATGACGGGCAACTCGGAGTGCGCCGGGATAAACCGGCATGTTGTAGGGGATGCAAGAGCCCTACAGGAAAGGAAGTAGCGAATCCATCCTGGCCTCGAGTCTTGCGGTTGTCATCGTGAGGTGGCCGCCGAAGCGTAGACAGAGGCATTGGTGGGCGGGGTGATTGAGCTTCGAAAAGTCGCAGTTCAGGATGCCGACTCTATGGTGTGTAGGGGGAAGGCAATACGGCAGCCGCGCTATCCGCGAGTGGTTGTCCGGTCCTGCGTAGTCG
>PMAT01000126.1 GCA_003152695.1 Acidobacteriaceae bacterium | reverse complement strand
TATGGTAAAAAAACTCATCTTCGCTTCCGAGAAAGGGAAGTTTACCCGACCGAAAGCTCATGCCGCTTCCCGCTCATAGTACTTCAGCAGGCCGCCCAGCCGCTCCCGGCACCGCAGCTTTTCCTGTTCTCCACCGACTGCTTGAGTCGACAAAGGGAATAGCAGTACGTTGTCTTTGCCTTGGTGATTTCTTTCCTCATGATAGTGGGCTTGGTAGTGGCGCAGCACGCGCCGCAATGAGCCTTCACCCAACAAGATCAGCTTCGCCAGGCATTCCTCCTTAACCGACCTTACCCAGCGTTCCGCATAGGCGTTCAGATTCGGACTTCTGGGCGGCAAGGNNNCGCGCCATCTGTTCCATCCACTCTTGATCCGGACGACGTGTGACTCCGGCCAAGCATATCCTCCGGCTCTCCAAATGAATGAAAAACAGCACGTAGTACCTAATCAACCCTCTTAGCGTAAGCACTTCCCCCGTGAACAAGTCGGTCGCTACCAATACCGCCATGTGAGCACGGATAAAGTCTCTCCAACTGGTCGCCTGCTTCCGCTGGGGAGCCGGTGGAATATCATGGCGGCGGAGAACATTGCCCACCGTCTGATCCGAGAGCCGGAGACCCAGGTTGGCCATGGCGCCCACGATCCGGTCATAGCCCTACCCGGGATTTTCCTTCGCCATCCGCACCACCAACCGCTCGGTTTCCTCACCAACTCGGGGACGACCCCGAGATTTGCGAAACTTCGATCCGTCGAACTTGGTGGCGATCAGCTTTCGGTACCAGGCCAGCAGCGTATCCGGTTTCGCGACAGCCGCCAATTCTTCCAAGGCTTTCCGTCCGAGCCGGTGGGCGATCTCCGCCAACGTAGCTTTTTCGCCATCGGATAACAACAACCGGCCTTTGATTTGGGCTCTCAGGATCCGGTTCTCTGCGGCCAGATATTCGTTCCTCAGTAGAAGTTCCTGATCGACGGTTCCGGTGATGTAAGCCAGCATGCGAGCCCAAATCATTCCAGAGCCTCCCTAAAGTTGATCGTCGAACCCGGATTGTACATGCTCTTGAGGTTTCAGAAAGCCGCTGTGCGAGGAAATTATGAGACCGGAAGCCAGCCTTTTCAAAGCGTTTGAGATTTTTGACCATACGGCGCCACCGCCGGAACTCAGGGCAGCGACTCCGGGCCGCAATCAAGTTCTACGCAGCCGGCTCCCCCGCAGCGGCCGTCGAATAATGCGCATCTGACGGCCCCGGCGACCAGCGAGCCGCCACAGCCTCACCAGTAGTTCAACATGCCCTATCGGTCGCCCAGAATAGGTCAGGGCGAAATGCAAACGCGAGAACGTCAATCAGGTCTATCGCTCACCGCCCACCAACTCCCGTGACCGGCACCGCACCCATGCCACCGCACCCGCTCAGTGGCTCTGTTCGAGTAAGAGGCGTTTTGGCAGCTAGTTAAGCTTTTCAATTTTGTCTCGGGACTCCTCTGCATCCCGCACCGCTTGTTTTTCGCGAAGTTCCTCGTCCTTCTTATTCGTTTCGCGAGCGTGGTCTTTAAAAGCCTTGGTTTTCTTGTGTACCTCTTCGAACGGGTTTACATACTTCTCGTTTTGCATGATGCACATCCCCTGTCATTCATCAAAACATCGTACACCCGCCAAATCAATGACTTATGCGATCAGCCGGATTGGCGACGTCGGATATGATTCTTGCCATGATCGTGTGGCTCCGGCACTTCCTCGGCTGGCTTCGCGGTGCCTTTTGCGCCCGCGAGGATCTCATCCTCGAAAATCTTGCTCTGCGTCAGCAGCTGCTGGCTCTTCACGCTCAGCGCCCTCGCCGGCGACTCGCTGCGTCACACAAGCTGTTCTGGGTCGTATTGCGAAGGTTTTGGGATAAATGGAAAGAACCTCTCATCCCAGTGACGCCCAGAACGCGGTCTATTTTTGCTCCGGCGCTTAGACAGCTGTGCGAGGAAATTATGAGACCGGAAACCAAGCCTTTTCAAAGCGTTTGAGATTTTTGACCATACGGGGTGCGATCTAACAGGAGTTGGCGCAGGTCTGGCAGCAGTCCCTCTTGGCTCCAAGGTCGGCGTGTCGGGAATGGAAATGGCACGCCCGCAGGAAGGACACAAATGGGCGTTCTCAGAACATAATGCCCCGCAGCCAGAGCAGGTAATCATGCGGACGAATTGTATCGCAACGCGCGGCGAGACAGTGAAGCCTTACGTGTGGAATACGCTGGGCCCTCGCAAGTAGATCCTGAGTAACTGCCTACTGTTTACGTCGCATCCCGCCGGCCACTTGGCGGGTGATCGGCCAACAAAGTTGGCCCCAAACCGGCTTCTGGGATATCTGCCATGACAGGATCTCCGAATACCGTGATGGGCTAGAACCGGACTTATGGCCCGCATCGTTGCGGGTCCGTCTGGCGGCATAATTTCCCGATTGTCCATCGCACGGGAGCGACGTAAGAGGCTGGCCCGAGCATCTCCCTCAAGATTGGATACGACTTGTCCTCATATCGACCGCTACTTTGGCCTAAACATAAGAATCGCATCAACCAGCCATCTGCTACCTCACTTGGCCTTCTGCTGGGCGATCCACTTATCGGTGCGAGCCTCCAGCATATCCAGCGGTAATGATCCTCCGTCGAGAATCTCGTCATGAAACGTCCGGATGTCGAAGCTCGCGCCTAACTCTTTCTGTGCGCGCTGCCTCAGTTCGCTGATCTTGAGCTGCCCCAGCTTGTAACTCAGGGCCTGCGCCGGCCAGGCAATGTAGCGGTCGGTTTCCGACTGAATCGTCGGCTCGTCAATCGCGCCAGACTTGCGCATGAACTCCACAACCTGCTCCCGGGTCCAACCTTTTGAGTGAATTCCTGTGTCCACGACCAGACGCACTGCACGGAACAGCTCCGACGATAGGCGGCCGTAATCCGAGACCGGGTCCTGGTAGAAACCAACCTCCTTGCCCAGTTGCTCGGCATACAAAGCCCAGCCCTCGCCATAGGCGTTGAAGCCCAATCCATGCAACCGAAACTTCGGCAGCCCCGTGAGCTGCTGGTTTACGGAGTTCTGCATGTGATGCCCAGGCACTCCTTCGTGATACGCCACCGCCTCATCGTCGATCAGTGAGCGCTCGGCAAAGCTAGAGGTGGCGACTACGACGCGGCCAGGTCGTTTGCCGTCAGGTGTGCCGGTAACGTAATGTGTTGCGGCCGCCGCCTGAAAAGGCGGAATGGCTTCCACTGTGACGGGCGACTTCGGCAGCAGCGTAAACAGTTGTGGCAGCTTCGGCTCCATCTGCGAGATGTACTTGCGGAAGTCGTCGAGGATCTGCTCCGAAGAAGTCGGAATGTACTTGGGATTTGTCTTCAGCGAAGCCCGGAATGAAGCCAGGTCGGCGAAGCCCTCTTTCTTGGCGATCGCCGTCATCTCGGCCTCGATGCGGTTGATCTCGCGCAGCCCGATCTGGTGTATCTCATCCGCACTGAGGTGCGTCGTCGTGCGCGCGTAAATATCGTTTTCGTAGCGCTTCTGGCCATCCGGCAACGACGTGATCGCCAGCGTGGTCCTGCCCTGCGGAGCGTACTCCGTCTTCACGAAGTCGGCAAAGTGCTTGTACGCAGGAATAACCTCGTTGTTGACCGCCCCGGTGATCTGCTGCGTCAGGCGCTTCTGCTCTTCCGGTGGAATGTTCGCCGGATACTTCTTGGTAGGTAGCAAAAACGGATTGGCATCAATTATGCCTTGGCACTGCACAGGAATCTTCTCCAGCAGGAACCGAACCGGCATGAGTTTGTCCTTCATGCCGGCGCGCAGCACGTCCTCCGTCTGGCTCAGCAGGCGCGGAATCTGGTGCAGTCGCGAGACGTAATCCTCGTACTGCTTCACCGCCGTGAACGGCATGGAGTTCGGCAGGTCCGCCAGGCTCGTGTGGATGCCGTTCTGCTGGTTGATCGGCATCTCGTACTCTTTGAGGCTGTAGTCGGTGATTCGCTGCTGTAAGACCCGCATCATCAGGTCGTGCGACAGTTGGTCCTGGTCGCTGAACCCCGTGGTGTCGACGGCCTTAAGGCGGACCAAGAATTCCTGGTTTGTCTTGTTGCGCTGTGTGATCGCCTGTAGCGAGTAGTCGGTGAGCTTGTCGTTGTAGCGATAGTCGCCGAACGCGGTGGCGCGCTCCGGGAAATTCTTGAGGTCAGACTCGTACTGCTCTTCGAAAAGCGCATTCTGTGCGGCAACACGATCGACAGCCGGCTTCGGGTTCTGCGCAAACATCAAGCCGGCAAAAGCAAAAAGGCATAAGAGGCTCAGGGAGAGTCGCATGATAAAGAGGCTATCAGAACAAACCGGAAAGTAACGGAGGTAAGCAGCCCGAAGCCAAGAAACCTCCGTTTTCATTTTCCGCCTTGCTGGCCCTCAAAATTGACACGTTAGAGGTCAAACAAGATCCCTTATGGTCAAAGAACTCATCTTCGCTTCCAAGCGATCTCCGCCAGCGTGGCCTTGTCAGCTCCCGAAAGGAGCAGTCGGCCTCTGATCTGGGCTTTCAGGATACGGTTCTCCGCAGCCAGATATTCGTTCCTCACCAGCAGTTCTTGATCGACNNTGCGAGCCCAAACCATTTTGTTGCTCTTGGTTGATCGAGTTAAGGAGAAGTTGAATTGTAGGCCTTATCGAGCCGGTGGAGAAGGCAATCCGAAGAGACTAGTCGAGGCTGCAAGCCTCGCCTTTTCAAACCGGTCGAATATCTTGACCATACGACCAGCATTCGCAGCGTGGAACGCATCACGCAGTTGCACCGCGACACGATTCTCCGGCTGCGGTGCTCGCTGGCGAGCGCTGCATAGCGCTCATGGACACACGGATGCGCAACCTGCAATGCAAGCGGATTCAGGCCGATGAAATCTGGAGCTTCGTCGGGAAGAAAGATCGCAACCTGAAGGTTGAAGATTCCGAAGAGCTTGGCAATGCCTGGGTGTTCGTCGCGATGGACGCAGAAACAAAACTGATTCCGTCCTACACTGTGGGGAAGCGCAACCGCGAAACCACGTATGCGTTTCTGTCCGATCTGCGGGAGCGCATCGCAGAAGAGCGCCGTTTCCAGCTCACGACTGACGGTTTCGTGTTCTACCGTCGCGGAGTCGAGGATGTGTTTGCGGGGCAAGCCGACTTCGCTCAGATGATAAAAATATACGGGGACTATGGGCAGCACGACGCGGCTGGCCGCTACTCGCCTTCGCCGATGATAGAAACCATAGTCAAGATACGCGATGGTCGCCCGGACCCGCGCCACATTTCCACCAGCTACGTCGAGCGCCAGAACCTCACGATTCGCATGGCAATCCGGCGATTCACGCGGCTGACGAATGCGTTTTCAAAGAAGCTGGACAATCACAAGGCCGCATGCGCTCTGCACTTCGCGTATTACAACTTCTGCCGGATACACAAATCGCTGCGTGTGACGCCAGCGATGGAAGCGGGGATTACCGATCACATCTGGACGATTGCGGAACTGTTAGCAGCCGAATAGAATCAGATTCCATGGAAACAAAGTGTTACGAGGCACATTCTCCGAATTCAGACGCGCCAATCTGCGGATTGCATCAAAAGCCGCTGATTGAACAGAACTTCCCGACCGCCGATCAGGAGCCTCAGGGCTTAGGTAAAGGTGTATTGCGATACCGCCCTACTGTGCTTGTTTGCCCAGTAACTGAGGAAATTGTAAGGCGGCCGTGATTGCTGTGCTCGCCTTTGCCTTTGTTTTCTGCCAGCAGCATTAAGCCCCCGGTGACCCTGCAAGCGAGTCAGCAACGCAAGTTTAGGACACTACCCCTTCCTGCCATTTGCGACAAAGGAGTATGCTTTGTGTCCAGGAGAGTGCAATGCAAGGAATCGTAAAGTGGTTCAATGATGCTAAGGGATTCGGTTTTATTACACCCGACGACGGCGGCGGCAAGGACGTCTTCGTTCATCAAACGGCGGTAGCAAGCGGCGGCTTCCGCTCACTGGCTGAAGGAGACCGCGTCGAGTTTCAGACCGAACAGGGCCCCAAGGGACTACAGGCAAAAGACGTCAAGAAAATCTAGTTTCCGGTGTGCAAGTGGCGCTTTGACCTGCGATGAAAGACGGCATTCAGTAGCCGGGCAGGCCAATGTCGAAGTGAATTTCCGTTCTTAGTAGGTGATGCACGCCGACATCTGCTCCTCCTTCAGATGGGTTGCCAGCCTTTCGCACGTCTTCGCGTACGGATTACAGCACCCAAGTCTCGATAATCCCGACACGACACTACCGCATGGCCGACTACTCACTCAGAATTTTCCGATCCAGTGTGCTTTACCTGCTGCCGCGACTTGCCGGTACCTCTTTCGTTGTGCTTGAGGCCCGGGTTCGTAGGGCGGCTTGGAAGATGCGGTGTCAATTTCCGAACGACAAATTCTTGAAAGACCCCGGCGATGCCGCTTTCCGCAATACTGAGCAGCGAGTTTTGCACCAGCAATCCCGCACCGCGATCGCCTGCCGGATAGTAAAGATAGGAGATACCGCCGCTTGCAAAGCTCCCGAGAATCACCGAGTAATTCGGCTGCCAGCGCTTATTGTCGCCCTTGCAAATCACAGCAGTGGCAAGCGCGTACAGGGTCCGCGATCGAATACTACCGGTCCCCTTGTAGAAGTAACGTGGATCTTGTTTCAGCAGAGATGGCAGTATGGCGCCCCCGATGAATGTACCTACAAAAGCGTCAGCGTAGCCTGCGCCGTAGCGTTTCGCATAACCTTGTGCACCTTGCCCGTATCCCTGGAAGTCATCTGACGCCTGCTCAAATCCCGCAAGGGCGCCAACGCCCACGAAGGTGATTGGATCTATCATTGACCTCCAGGCAAGCTCGAACTTTTGCTTCGGCGCGAGAGGAGCTGCATCAGGCACGTAGCTGACATAGAAATTTGGAATGAAGCCGAGCACACGTTGCTTCTCTTGTTCTTTGATCTGCATCTCCGCCACTTCGGCCTGCGGGAGTGCAACCTGCACGTCCGCGACGGCTGGGGCCACAGTCAGCATGATCGGCGGGACAATGTAAGCCTCTCCCGGGCGCAGGATTCCGGATACCGAATGGGTCGCGAAGCCTGCCGAACTAATGGTTAGCTGAAAAGGCCCAGGAGGGAGATTGGCAAAAGAGAATTGCCCATTGTCGCCTGACACCGCCTCTTGTTTTGGGAATTGGTCTTCGCGCGTAAGCCGCACCTGGGCTCCCCTGCTGACGGCTCCCGTTTGATCGATAATTGTTCCGCTGATGCTCGCCGGCAGTTGCTGATCGCCCGGCGCGCCGCCTGAAGCGCCCTTTCCACGTGCATCCGGTGCACTGCCAGTTCCCTGGACGGCAGAAGGCTGCTGCGACTGAGCCAGGGCCGGTAATGGGAAGCTGCAGGGCAGCACGCATAGGATTAGCCAGAGTAAGCCTCCAGCGTCAGGCACCCAGCCCCGGAAGCTTGGGCGCAACGATTCCTTGCCGGAGTGCCGTTTCGCAAAATGCATAGTTGTTACGGTATCACCGCCGCCCGAGGGAGTGTGGTGATAGGGAATCCCACGCGAGCCGGAATCGGGGAGTCAATCGCACATCTGCGAGAACGCAAGCGCCTGGGCGCTCCGGGATCCACCGCCTCTGGTGACGTCATTGACGATGCGTCTTGTGTCACGATGGTTGGAAGAGATACGAGCTACACGGAAGTTGGGTGTCATTTGACGCTAACAGGGCATCGCATGAGTTGAGGCGGCCGTAAGGACAGGGGCGCCCGGTCGCGCGGCTTGGAGGAAGCTAGACCGCGCTTCCGCGAATCCCGTTAGCGAATCTCTACATTCCTGAACCCAAGGCCCGTCAGCATGCTGGTAAGCGTCTGGCGGGCATTTTTGTCGGCGGTCTTCAGGATGCCGTCCTGCAATGCGGCTGCCTGAAGTTGGCGCTCAGCTTCCTGGCGTACCTCGCCTTCAAGATTCGGATCGGCCGTGGAGAAGAGTCCGGTGTCGCGTGAATAGACTCGCGTTTTCGCGTTGTCGAGGCGAGTGGTGAAGATTTCGGCTGGCGGCAGGTGAATCGAAACGCTGCGCCCGCTTACGACGACATCGCTGGGCTGAAGCTTCGACAGATCCATTCCGGCGATCACCTCGCCGTGCACCACCAGCAGCAGACGATCGCCCGCGAGTAATCTCGGCAGGATGGGATTCTCGCGCTCGCCGCTGATAATTTTGTCCATGGTGTAGCCGACTGTCTCGAGACGTTGAAGCGCCCGGATCTGGTGGATGAGGGTGGGTTGGTCCACGCTGATGTGAACTTGTCCGCCGCGCAGCATGCGGCTGAATTCGAAGAGGCCAAAGCCGGTGAACGCCCATAGTGCGGTGCCAATTACGAGCATCGCCAACAGTACGCCGGTGAGAATGCCGGTGAGCCAGCGAAACGGACGGGACGTGGTAGCTCGCGGCGACTTCGGATCCGCAGGAGTCATTGATCCGAATCTTACTCCTGATTTTGTGAGGAATTAAATGGTTGCCCGGTGAACCTTGGGAACGGTGTGGTGCTGCATGGCGCCAGCCGAGCGCGTGCCGCCGCCTCCATTTGCAACCCGTGTTCTCCGGTAGTTGGCATCGGTTGCCGACTGTTCCGGACCGTTTACGCATTTACCGGACAAGTGGAATTTAACTGTTTCCCCCGAAGTCGGCTTGGAGGAAATGTGGGGTTGCGGAGCGCTTCTTGCGCTCCGATCTCCTCGAAGATGGTTTGTGGGGAGCACAGAGGAGGAGGGCCAGAGCTAACTGAAGACATTGCATGGAAACCTCCTGGGTTTGGTTTAAATAGGTTTCATACCTGATCTCGGACAGCGATCGCACAGCGAGAGGTCCACGGGTGTAGGGCCAAAACCGGCTTACTGTTTATGCGCGACCAACTGGCGAGTGTTTGCTGTCTTTTTGTTCTCCATGGCGACGGTTAACGTTTTTCCGTCAGCTGAGGTCGTGAAGCGAACAACTTCGACCACTTTCCCGTCCTGTTTGTCAGTCTCCTCAATTGTGTTCTCGCCAATGCGCTTTACGGAAACCATGGTATGGCTGAGGTCCCCCTTAAAAGGCGTCTCCGTTCCGTCCAACCTCGCCGCGTAGCTTTGCCCGGACGGATCGGCGAAGCTGAAGGTATCGCCTTCAAGTTTCAGGGTCACGACGAGGGCATTCTCGGATCGGTTCACACGCTTCACCATCCGCCAGGAACCCGAAACTGCGTGCGATCCACGCGGTCCGTTGGTTACCCGACTCAGGATGTCTTTCCCAGTGACTACATCACCGTTGGCGTTACAACTCTCCGTCCACTCGACCGTGGCGGAGTTCCCGTCGAACGAGACCGTCATCCTTGAAGTTCCGACCGTCTTCCCACTTCGCTTGTCGGTTTTCACGGTCGTCCAGTCGTCGACCACCTTAAGGCTGACAGTGTCGTAGCACGGCTCACCGGTGACCTTCTGGTCTCGCCCATCCGCCCTGATATCGAGCGGGGGATCACAGGTGGTGCAACGATATGTGTCGTCTTGAAGGAGGTAGACCTCAGCCTTCGTCGGAGGTTGAGACTCGGCCAGGTCAATCTTCCAGGTACCGTCAAAGCGGCTCTGTGCCTGAACGAACGTTATCAACGAAATCAGCAGCACACAGCAAAGCACGGTCCTCATTCTCGATCTCCTTAAACCTGGATGGACGCTGCTAGCGCGGAAGCATATCAGTTCCAATTATAGGAGCCAAAAAGCGAGCCTGGCCGGGCCAATCCTTCTGTTTTTCATCATGAATTCCAGACAGGGTGAGGGACTTTCATCTAGCCGATTCCCCACCAAAGCCCACGACAGAATCCAGGACCATCCTAAAGTCCCGAGTGACGGGCGACTCTGAAGTTATGGGCCATTTCGCGTCAGCGCGGTCTATTGTCTCTTTCTCGGGCATCGTTTCCTCCTCGTGGGTCTGGACTTCTTCTGACAGATCGGGGGGCACCTCTCATGGTCAAAAATTGTACGCTAAGAAACCGGCTTGGGTGCTGGTTGTGAAAGCGAGGTAACTCAAGCCGCTACGGTTTCTTAGCGTACTTTAAATTCCATTTTATGAGGTGACCCCATCTAGGTTAAGAAAGTTTTCCCGCAAGCTGTCATTGTGCTACTGAATCGCCACGTGCTCCAGAATCGCGTTCTGCACGCGCTTGATCTTGTTCTGCGAGCGTATGGGGAAGCCGTTCTCTGGCTTGTGCGCGACGTAGGCCCCGACTAGGTAGCCCAAGGTCGAACCCACAAATACGTCTGAGGGGAAATGTTGTCCCGAGGTGACGCGCGTGGTGCTGACCGCCGTGGCCATTCCATACATCAGCAGCTGCACTGGCAGCGAATGATATTGGTGCGCCACGCTGGAGGCGATGGTCCAGGTAAACATGGCGTGTCCGGAAGGGAACGATCCGCTGCTCCAGTTTCCAGAGAAGAATCTTCCTTCACCGGCTCCGGTGTAAGGGCGCTGTCTCTGCAGAATTGCCTTGGCAGCGGCGTAAAAGATCACGCTGTCGAGAGTAGCTTCAGCGGTGCGAATACCCGTCTCCTGGGCGTGTTCGTCGCGGGTAGACAGGCCAATCAGGTAAATGCCGCCGGCGATGGCGGCCGAGGCATAAGCGCCCGCATCAGAGACGTCGAGCCCCATCTGATGCCTGCTAGCGGGAACGGCGTGTGCCACGCGTTCGTCGGTCGCGATCAGCGCTCCGGTGGCGCCCACGAAGAGGATGTCCCACTTGATGGCGCTTTTCTTGAAGGGCGCCTTAAGGATGTGGAGTTCGTCCTCTCCGATAGTGCGGGCCGCCGTTCCAACCCCTCCCAGGAATTCGTTGGACTGCGGTTCGCGAGTGGCCGAGGGAGCGTCGGGCAGCGCCGATTCCGAGGCGGCGCTCGGTGCTAATACAGTTGCGTTAGCCAGTTGTACTTGTGCCTGTGCGAGGGACCCTGAGGGCGTCAGCCAAAGCATGGCAACGACGGCCATGGCAATAGATGCCCGTTTTCCCGCACCTTGGACGGTTTTAACCAGTATTCGTTCCATTATCTCTACAAACTGGTCGAGATGTTTGGTCTCGACGACGAGAGGCGGACCCACTTTCAGAACCATGAAATTGTTCCCGCAAATTTGGGCGAGAATTTGCTCGTCTCATTAGAAGGCGGCGACGCCTGCCATTCACTGCGGACGCCAAGTCATGTCCACGCGCACCGGAATTTCGTTCTTAACAGGCATCGTTAACAGCGTCGGTGGCTCGATCTTGAAATCGGAGAGCGACACCGGAATTGTTCCTGAGATTCGGGTCTCATTTCCTTGCGTCACCAACTGGAATGGAACCTGTTTGTACTGGGCAGTCTGACCGGCGAACTGGATTTCCAGATCGCCACGGATAGTCGTAGATGTGGAGTCCGCTTCTGGCAATCGGGTGCGCACCGTAACCATAGGAAATTGTGCGCCTCGCGTCACCTGAAGCATATGAAGGTCGCGGTTACTATCGCCTGAATCAAAGGACTTAACGGGTACCGCGATCAAGAAATCGCATTGGCCGTCGTGACAAACGCCCTTGCCTCGGGCGGCATGGCTGACACCGTCGGCCGAATGCAGCGGGTGAGAGACGTGATAGGTGAGCGTGGATTGTTCAAGAACCCATTGCCTATCCGATCCGCCAAACGCGGGAAATGCCATGAGTAAGAAGGTTGTCAGTATTCTTTTATGCATAAGGCCTGCTTAGAACTTGAGCGATACCGACATTACAGCGAGCCCAAACGCCGCGGCGGTCACGATGGCTACTGGTCCATGCGCGGAGGCGATGCCATGAACCTTTTCGCCGTCTTCCTTTTGATCGAAAGCCATAATGCCTAAGATGGGCGTCAGGATCATTCCGGGGCCATGTATCCAAGCCATGGCCTTGTGAAAACGGATCGGACCGCGGGTTTCAGTTCCAGGCACCCTGGGCGCGCGGATTGCATAGTAAGCGGTAATGGCATACAAATCTCCCGTCACCCCACCGAGAGCCGCATGCAGATCGCGGGAGGCTGTGCTCGTGTTCTTGCCCCCGGCGTTGAGGGAAGTGGCAAGGGTGGCAATCAACGGAATGGTCGTGATCAAACCCATCCGTTGATGGATCTTGAGCATGTGCGTCCTTTTATCAAGCAACGCCTGCAGTTGAGCATTTGCTTGGGCTTGATCCGGAGGGAAGCCCAAGTCTTGAAGCGAAGGTCCTGTCTTACTGCTGGAAGGGGCGTTCGGCAGGTTGTCAGTGGGGGCTTGAGGCTGCGCCGGCGGTGCAGCCAAAGCAGCGTCCATGGTTAGCGTGGCCTCTCCCGTGATCGTCATCTTGGTTGCTTTCGTGCCGAACCCATCAGCCGAGATGGAAACCTCGTATTCTCCCGGCGTGAGGTTCTGCAGGCTGTAGAGCCCTTCTGAATTGGTTTGAGTGGCCGTCGATTGGCCGGTGTCCAAATTCTTGACGGAGATTTTGGCGTTGGGCACGACTGCTCCCGAAGGGTCTGTAACGGTGCCCGACAGCGTGGCGTCAGCGACCTGCGCCCGCAAGGGCTCAGAGATCAACAGAGAAAGTATTAGAATTCCCACACCAAAGACGAGCTTCGCCGCTCTCGCTTTCATTGGGGCTTCTCCTCTCAAGTTGATGTGCTTGATGTGCCTAGTCTGGTAGATATAACACCCGAGATGCATCTTAAAGTTGTGATTTTTCTCTGCCCCAAACTGATGGACAAATTTATCTTAATTCTATGTGATGCCTGGGCTTGTCCCTCGTCACAATCCTGTCCAGCTGTGAAATCAACAACTTCGC
>PMAT01000092.1 GCA_003152695.1 Acidobacteriaceae bacterium | reverse complement strand
TGCCCGAACTGCCGGCGGCCCGGCGCGCGCGCATGGTTGCGCAATATGGCATTACCGAGTACGACGCCAGCACGCTGACCGGCACGCGCTCGCTGGCCGATCAGTTTGAAGAGGCTGCGAAAGCCGCCAAGAATCCCAAGCGCGTCGCCAACCTGGTGCAGAGCGAGTTGCTCGGCCGGCTGAATGCCGCGGGGCTGGAAATCGAGCAGTCNNAGCGGCGCCATCAGCGGCAAGATGCTCAAAGAGCTTTACGATCTGGCTTTCGAACGACGCGAAGATTTTCCCGCGATCTACGAGCAGGAGAAGCCGCAGCAGCTTACCGATACTGCCGCCATCGAGAAGATCATCGACGAGGTGATGGCCGCCAATCCCAGGCAGTTGGAGCAGTATCGCGGCGNNAGAAGACCGTGATCGGCTTCTTTGTCGGTCAGGTGATGAAGGCGTCTAAGGGACAGGCCAATCCAGCGATCGTGAACGAGCTTCTAGCCAAGAAGCTGGAATAGACCACGGGATCAAGCTGCGGCACCTTAGCGCTTTCTTGTCCTGTCATTGGACCGCGGGCCTGAAGGCCCGCACTACCCGTGCAACGTCTAATCGGGAATTTGTTACCCTGTTAGCTTCCATGAGACTGCGCCTCTATTGCCTGGCTGGAAGTTTGGTTGTACTCGCGGCACTCACCGGATGTGGAACTCCCGGAGCCCCGCAACCGCCGTCGTTGCAACTGGCGCGTCCGGTGGACGACTTGACCGCCTCCCGCAAGGGCAACCGTGTCGAACTGGATTGGACGCTGCAGCGCAAGAACACCGATCGCACCCTGGTCAAGCATCTGCCCGCAATCCGCATCTGCCGTCACGAAGGCACTGGGCTCATGAGCACCTGTGAGGCGGTCGGCGAAGTTCTTCCACCTAAGCCCCGGCCGCAGCCCAAAAAGAAGCCGCAGGCGGAGGAACTCGCAACTCGGATGCGCTATGCGGATTTGCTGCCGCCACAGTTTGGGCAGGAGAACCCTGGGGACTTCGTCACCTATGCGGTGGAAGAGATCAACTCGCACGGACGCAGTGCCGGGCTCTCCAATCAAGTGCCGATTCCGGTGGCCCCGACCATCGCCGCCCCCGATGAAGTGTCGGCGCAGGTCAGCGGCGAAGGCGTGCGCGTCTCCTGGACCGGCCCCGCTCCACCTGCGGCCCCGGCGGGTCTGCGCTATCGCTACCGGATCATGCGGAAGCCAGTGGGCGCTCCCGCCTATACCGCATTGGGAGATGTAGAACCTGCGGCTACGGGATCTTATCTTGACCAAACGTTTGCCTGGGAACAGAAGTACGAATATCGCATCACCACGGTTACGCAGGTCGATTCGCATGGCATCAATACCGCGGTCGAGGGCGACGATTCGCAGCCGGTGGAGGTCTTCACGCGCGACATTTATCCGCCGGCCCAGCCCGCCGGACTGCAGGCGGTTTTCTCCAGCGTGGGCCAGAAGCCCTTCATCGATCTCACTTGGGCCCCGAATTTGGAGAGCGATCTCGCCGGATACAACGTCTTCCGGCGCGTCGAGGGCGCGCCGTTTGAAAAGCTGAACCAGCAATTGGTGCAGACCTCGTCGTTCCGTGACGAGAATGTCGAGGCTGGCAAGAAATATATTTATTCTGTTTCTGCGGTGGATCTGCGGGGCAACGAGAGCCAACGCTCCGCCGAGGCCAGCGAAACCGTTCCTGACAAGTAAGCATCCATCGAGGTCTCATGTCCTACTGCCGATTTCAATACCAGAATGTCATCCGCTACGGACTCGTCGAGAGGGTGCGCGGGGTCGCGACCATCACTCGCACCCTGGCCACAGCTCCGCGTTCCTGGTCTGAGTTTGAGGGCGCTGAACGTAGCGATCTGCCCCTCGGCGAAGCGCGCTTGCTGGCTCCCGTGCAACCGTCGAAGGTGGTTTGCATAGGCCGGAACTATCGCGAACATGCTATCGAGCTGAAGCATCCGATTCCCACCGAGCCGTTGATCTTTCTAAAGCCGCCTTCTTCCGTCATCGCCAGCGGCGACGTCATTCGCCGGCCCCACACGCTCTCGCAGCGCGTGGACCACGAAGGCGAGCTCGGAGTCGTGATTGGCAAGCGCTGTTACCGCTTGCGCCCAGGCGATGACGTGCGCCCTTACGTGCTTGGCTATACCTGCGTGAACGACGTGACCGCGCGCGACTTGCAGGAAAAAGATGGGCAGTGGACCCGGGCCAAAGGCTTCGACACCTTTTGTCCGGTCGGCCCGGTGGTGGCGGCGGACCTCGATCCCTGGAAGGGCGTAAGCGTTCAAACCCGCGTGAATGGCCAATTGCGGCAGAATGGGACCACGGTGGACTTCCTTTTTCCGCTCGACGTACTCATTCACTTCGTTTCGCAGGTGATGACGCTGGAACCGGGAGATCTGATCGCCACGGGAACTCCCGCCGGCGTGGGGCCGTTGCAACCAGGCGACTCCGTCGAGGTCACGGTGGAGGGCGTCGGCACGCTAAAGAATCCCGTGGTAAATCTCGAATAGAAGCGCGGTTTTGCACGTTCCTGGTCGCGCGCGAGGTGCCATCAGAGTCGCCGCCCAAGTGAACCCAGGATTACGGCAATTTTTCGATTCCCTCCGGCGTTCCATGCGATTATCTTGGGGGCAAGAGTCCGCGCAAGCTTAGCGCCCAGCCATGAATGCACTCCGCCTGTACCCAGCTCTCGCCTTCGGGGCCGCCGTCGCCATCGTTGGCTATGCCCTGCTTTCACGCCGAAACAAGAAGCCTGCTGAGCAGCTTGAATGCGAGCGCAGGACGCAGCTCACGTTGGCTGGCGCATCATCGACGGCAACGTCATCGATGTCCTGGAGTTGGAGGAGAGTGAATCAGGCCGGCAGATGATTCTGTTGGACTACAAGTACGATGTCGCAGGCGTGACCTACGAGGCGTCGCAGGATGTTACCCACCTGCGGCAGTTCATTGACTTATATTCCTGCCGCCTGGGGTTGCCGGCTTCCGTCAAATATGATCCCCACAATCCGGGAGATTCAATCGTAATCTCCGAAACGTGGTCTGGACTGCGAAAGTCCCCTCTTCCTGTGCCAACCCGCCCCGTCAATAAGTCCAGTACTTTTGTGTAACTTTTCCTGCCCGTCCCGCGTCTGCTTACGGGAGAGACGACCTGCAAACCGTAACTTTCGTGATAGGGGTCGGGCCCTGACATTGCTACAATAGAGTTTTATGCACAGCCTTCCTTTGCCAATCGCCGCCTTCGTGGCGGGATTGTTGTCGTTTCTGTCTCCGTGCGTACTTCCCCTGGTGCCGGGCTATGTGTCGTTAATTTCGGGAGCTACCGTCGAGGACCTGCAGTCGTCGGACCGGCGCGTGCTCCGAACCGTGATGCTGCACTCCATTACCTTCGTGCTGGGGTTCAGTGTGGTCTTCATTGCCTTGGGCGCGGTTGCGACCAGCGTCGGACAATTCGCCAACCAGTATCACTCGCTGTTGACCAAAATCGCCGGCGTCGTGGTCATTATTTTCGGACTGCACCTCACCGGCCTGCTGAAAATCAAGGCGCTTTACGCCGATAAGCGCCTGCATAACGTGAAGGGGAGTTCCAGCGTGATGGGCTCCTTCCTGGTGGGCTTTGCTTTTGCCTTCGGATGGACCCCGTGCATCGGTCCCATTTTGGCCGCTATCCTAGTGTTGGCGGAGACGCAGGACACGGTGCTGAAAGGAATTTTGCTACTGGCCATCTATTCTCTTGGCCTGGCCGTACCCTTTCTGCTGACTTCGTTGGGCGTGGACCGCTTTCTGGCGTTCTACGGGCGCTTCCGTCAGCATCTACACACTGTGGAAGTCATCAGCGGCGTGCTCTTGATTGCGGTGGGTGTGCTTATCTTCTTGAATAATCTGAAACTGCTTTCCGGCTATCTTTCGTTCCTCAACCGGTTCGCCCTGTAAAGGTGCTTTTGTGAAACGTAATGCACTGGTGTTCGTGATTCTGGTGGGGGCCATTATGGGGATGCTGGCTGCCGGCAAGTACCTGGATCGTACCCGCAAGCACGGACCTCTCAAAATGGTGGGCAATGTTAAAGGGTTGCAGGCGCCCGATTTCGACCTTCCCACGTTGGATGGACGAAGAGTGAAGCTTTCCGACTTCCGGGGCAAAGCGGTGCTGCTGAATTTCTGGGCCACGTGGTGTCCTCCCTGCAAGATCGAGATGCCGTGGTTTGTGGAGCTGCAGAAGCAATACGGCAAGGATGGCCTGGTAGTCCTGGGCGTGGCCATGGATGACACCGACCCAGCCAAGATTGCAGAATTTGCCCATGACATGGACGTGAACTATCAAGTCCTATTGGGCACGGATAAGGTTTCCGACGATTATGGCGACGTGCAATATCTTCCCACCACGTTCTACATTGATCGCAACGGAGTCATCGTGGACAAAGCGGCCGGACTGTTCAGCCGCGACGAGATCGAAAACGACATCAAGAAAATTCTGGCGAGTAGGTACAACCCTGGAACCGCCCAGACCAGCCGCGCAGCCATCGTGAACGCCCCAGCGCATAGGAAGCGGGCAACAAAGGCTGCTGAATGACGAAGCGCTCGGGAATCCTAGCGACGGTCGTATTGTTCCTTGCTTCTCTTGGCTTGGCGCAAGCCCCAGGCGACAAGCAGCCTTACGTGACCATGGCGCCGGTGGGAAATGTGCAACTACAGGCGGGCGCCAGCACCAGCGTGGAAATGGATTTTCGGATTGGGTCTGAGTACCACATCAACTCCCACCACCCCAGGGCCGACTACTTGATTCCAACCGTGCTCACGTTGAATGCGCCGGAACAGCTTACGGTTGCGGATTTGAAGTATCCCGCAGGAGAGGACATGGCGTTTGCCTTCGCGCCCAACGATAAGCTGAGCGTCTATAGCGGAGACTTCACTATCAATGCCGTGTTGAAGGCGCCAGCCAAGGCCGCCGCCGGCAGCTATCCCGTGAAGGGCGAGTTGCGATTCCAGGCCTGCGACCATAGCGCCTGTTATCCCCCGCGCTCGATCCCGGTGCAGTTCCAGGTCACGGTAGTCAAGAAGTAGTTAGCGGGAAGTCCTTTATTCTTGTCATCACGAGCGGGCTTTGAGCCCGAGGGATCCGCCTTTCCGACTTTCTCCGCAGCCTGTAAAGTCGTTCCCCGATACCAGACTCTATGAGATGGCTTTAAGAAGGACAAACTCCGTGATCTCCGTGTCCTCCGTGGTGAATGATTTTTGGCGGAGCGCCTATAGGGTTGTCGCCTTCTTCAGCCGAACCACCGTCCGCTCCTGTCCCAGGTTCGCCATCACAGCGAACAAGCTCGGAGCCACTCCCTGTCCGGTCAGCGCGACCCGCGCGGCATTGATCAGCAGGCCAGCCTTCACGTTCTTCTGCGCCGCGAAGTCGCGCAGCATCTTCTCAGTGCTCGCCTCGGAGAATGCGGTTTCCTGTTCGTAACGCGATGCCAACTCCACCAGCATCTCGCGCACCACATTGTCTTGCAGGAACTTCTGCACCGCGGCTGGATCCACGTCGAACCTATCGCTGAAGTACGCGCGGAACAGGGTTGCGAAGTCCTTCAGGTTGCGCGCCCGCGGCTTTACCAGGTCCACCGTGGCGGCCATGGCGTCGCGGCTGGTCTGGAACGGAATGAGATCGGCCTTCTTCCATTCCTCTTCGATCAGCGGCAACAACTGCACTGCCGGGCAGGCGCGAATGTATTCGGAGTTGAACCAGTCGAGCTTGCCGCGATCAAAAACCGCGTTCGACTTTGCGATGCCGTTGAGGTCGAAGAGATCAATCATCGCGCGGTCGTCCATGATCTCTTGCGAGGAATCGGGCGGCGTCCATCCCAGCAGCGCCAGAAAATTGCGGAAGGCCTCCGGGACGATGCCTTCCTCCTTGTAAGCAATGACGCTGGTGGCGCCGTGGCGCTTGCTGAGCCGCGTCTTGTCGGGGCCGAGAATAAGCGGCACATGCGCAAATACGGGCAGCGGCGCGCCCAGAGCCTGGTAGATCATCACCTGCTTGGGCGTATTGGAAAGATGGTCGGCGCCGCGTAGGATGTGCGTCATGCGCATGTCGATGTCGTCCACCACCACGCTGAGGTGATAGGTGGGAGCGCCGTCGGAGCGCAGCAGGACGAAGTCCTCCAACTCGGTGTTGGCGAACTCCACGCGACCGACGACCGCGTCATCGAAGAAGGTGCTGCCGCTTTCCGGCACGGCGAAGCGGATGGCAGCGGGCTCGCCTGTATCACGGCGCACCTTTGCTTGTTCTGGCACGATACTGCGGCACTTGCGGTCGTATTGCGGATCGCCGCTCTCAGCTTGTGCCTGCGCGCGCCGCTGCTCCAACTCTTCCTTGGTGCAGAAGCAGTAGTACGCATGGCCGCTTTCGATCAGGCGCTGCGCCGCCTGGCGGTACAAATCCATGCGCTGCGACTGGAAGTACGGGCCCTCGTCCCAATCGATGCCCAGCCAGCGCAGCCCGACAAGAATGCCCTCCACCATCTCGGCGGTCGAGCGCTCGACGTCGGTGTCTTCGATGCGGAGGACGAGCGTGCCTCGGTAATGCCGCGCAAACAGCCAGTTGAACAGCGCGGTGCGTGCCCCACCGACGTGGAGATAGCCGGTAGGCGAAGGGGCAAAACGGAGACGGGGAGAGTTGTCAGTTTCGGGCATACTCAATGCGTGACGGTATAAGTTTTCTCAGTGAGCTCCGGCGGTGTCGACAATGCGAAATCCCGTCTCTCGGGCTGCATCCAATAATCGCCTGTCGCCGGAAATGAAGTGCCTGTTGAATGGACGGCTCTTGCACCAGGTATAGGCAGCAGCCAACTGGAGTGCGTCAGCCGCGCGGAGGTGGTACCGCTCTAACATGGATTCGGCCAATCGCCGCAAGTCTTCGGTCGGCTGAATTTCGCGCCAGCCTTGCTGCAACTCCTCCAGGCGGCCAACCACCTGCTGATGTTGCATCGTTGTCAGAGCCCCTGCTCGCAGCTCTCTGGCGAAAGCGCTTCGCCCCTCCACTCTGGTTGCCCACCAGACGACGACCCCGAAACGCTCACTGAGCTGCCGCAACAAAGGCGTCCCCATCTGCTCCGTGCACAGAGGCACAAGGGCGCTGCTATCCCAAAATGCCGGTTCCACTACCGTCCTTCCTCACGCTCTTCCAGGACAGCGCGAAGGGCCCGCTCGGCCCCAAGATTCGGGGCCGGCATTTGCCAGAATTTCTTCCAGTTGACGCCACCTCTCGGCGGCAGCTTCATAGCTCCGGATGCGACAAGCTCCCTTTCCTCTTCTGTCATTGCACTGCCCCCATACGGCAAGATGCGAGCTACTGGCGTGTTGCGGTCTTTGACAATAACTTCTTCACCGTCACGCACGAGTTGCAGGTAAGTGCTAAGCCGATTCTTTAATTCGGCAACGTTGACCGTCTTCATAGCTATATTCTATATCATCTTAGCTACATAGCTATTACCTGCTGCGTCTCGGCTGGCTCATCCGCGGTTCGTTTTCTCCCGCTTCTCAATCTTCGCCCAGGTGTCGCGCAACTGTACCGTACGGTTGAACACCAACTTCCCTGATGTCGAGTCCGGATCAACGCAGAAGTATCCCAGCCGTTCAAACTGGTAGCGATCGCCCGGCTTGGCGCTGGCCAGCGACGGCTCCAGCTTGGCGGCGGTCAACGTCTCCAGCGAGTTGGGATTGAGATTGGCGGTGAACTCCTGATCCTCGGGCACGTCGTTCGGGTCTTCCTTGGTGAACAGGCTTTCGTACAGGCGCACCTCGGCACTGATGGCGTGCTTCGCCGAAACCCAGTGGATGGTTGCCTTCACCTTGCGGCCATCAGGAGCGTTGCCGCTGCGCGTCTCGGGATCGTAGGTGCAATGGACCTCGACCACATCGCCACTCTTGTCGTCCTTCACCACGCTAGTGCACTTGATGAAATATCCGGCACGCAGACGGACCTCCTGCCCGGGGAATAGCCGGAAGAACTTTTTCGGCGGCTCCTCGCGAAAGTCATCCTGCTCGATGTAGAGCTCGCGCGAGAACGGCACCTTCCTCGTTCCGGCGGCGGGATCTTCCGGATTGTTTAGCGCCTCAAGTTCCTCGAGCTGCCCTTCCGGATAGTTGTCGATGACGACCCGCAACGGACGCAGAACGGCCATCACCCGAGGCGCGCGTTGGTTGAGGTCCTCGCGCAGGAAGTGCTCCAGCATCGCCAGCTCGATGGTGCCGTTGGTTTTGGACGCGCCGATGGCGGCGCAGAAATTGCGAATGGCCTCGGGCGTGTAGCCGCGTCGCCGCAGCCCGGAGAGCGTCGGCATGCGAGGATCGTCCCAACCGCGCACATGGCCATCCTGGACCAGTTGCAGCAGCTTTCGCTTACTCAGCAGCGTGTAGGTAATGTTCAGTCGGTCAAACTCGATCTGCTGCGACGGGAAAATGTCCAGTTGCTGAATGAACCAGTTGTACAGCGGGCGATGATCTTCGAACTCCAGCGTGCAGATGGAATGGGTGATCTTCTCGCTGGAGTCGGATTGTCCATGGGCGAAGTCGTACATCGGGTAGATGCACCACTTGTCGCCGGTGCGATGATGCTCGGCGTGCAGAATGCGGTACATCACCGGATCGCGAATGTTCAAGTTCGGGGAAGCCATGTCGATCTTGGCGCGCAAGGTCCGCGAGCCGTCGGGAAACTCGCCGGCGCGCATCTTCGCGAACAGCTCCAGGTTCTCCTCGACGGAGCGGTTGCGATACGGGCTCTCCTTCCCTGGTTCGTTGAGCGTACCGCGATACTGGCGGACTTCCTCGGCGCTTAAATCGCACACGTAGGCCTTGCCGGCGTTGATCAGTTGCACCGCCCACGCGTGAAGCTGATCGAAATAATCTGAGGCGTAGAAGAGCCGGTCCTCCCAATCGAAGCCCAGCCAGCGCACGTCGGTGATGATGGAATCAACGTACTCCTGCTCTTCTTTTTCCGGATTGGTGTCGTCGAAGCGCAGGTTGGTCTTGCCGCCAAACTCCGCCGCCAGGCCGAAGTTCAGGCAGATGGATTTGGCGTGGCCAATGTGCAGATATCCGTTGGGCTCAGGCGGAAAGCGGGTCTGCACCCGTCCGCCAAATTTGTTGGTCTTCAGGTCCTCGAGAATGATGTCACGTATGAAATTCGACGGCCGATCGGGGGAGACGGCTTGCGGCGTGGCAGCCGCGTCATCGCGGGTTGGTGTTGACATGATTGCGTTGCCTCAATGCGAGTGACGAAGAGCGCAGAAAGAGCGTCTCGTCAGAGAATCTTATTTTACGCGGTGAGAGCGGGTGTGCGGGACGAGGCTAGGAATTGACGATTCCCCCCAAGAATTGTCATTACGAGCGAAGCGAGGAATCTGCTGTTATTTACAGATGCATCGACGCCTGGAGAGCAACAGCAGATCCCTCACGGCCTGAAGGCCGTTCGTGATGACAATTAGCAACACCGGTCCAGTGTCGCTTCAACGCGGCCCTACGGCCAGCAAATCTCGGTGAGCAGCACGGCCACGTGCGCGATGGCAGCATTGTCGGTGCCCATGCCTTCCGGAGTCTTGGCTTTGATTCCCACGCATGAGGGATCGATGCCCAGTAACGCAGCGATACGCTGCTGAATCGCTTTGGCGTGCGGCCCGATCTTAGGGGCAGCGAGAACCAGCGTGCTGTCCACGTTTCCTACTACGTAGCCCGCTTCTTCGATCTGCTTCAGCGCCTCGCGGACGAAGACAGTCGAGTCGGCGCCCTTCCATTTCGGATCAGTCGGCGGGAAGTAGGTCCCAATGTCTCCGGCGGCGATCGCGCCCAGCAGCGCATCGGTGAGAGCGTGCAGCAGTACGTCGCCGTCAGAATGCCCGGCCAGACCAGCGTCGTGTGGAATCAGCACGCCGCCGATCTTGAGCGGGATGCCAGGCTGGAACTCGTGCGAGTCCCAGCCAAAGCCGATGCGAGGTGTGCGTTGTGGATCGGACAAAGTCTTCTGTTATTCCTTGAAGGGGCACGGCTTCAGCCGTGCCGCAGGATGCTGTCATTATGCTGGCTTTAGCCACTGAGGGACTTCGGTGTAGAGAGGAAATGCGAGTTCCCTCAGGGGCTGAAGCCCAACTCGCCCCGCATGCACCGGCACAGCTAAAGCTGCGCCCCTTCTCACCCGCCCAGGCTGGCCTTGCGGCGGTTCTCCTGCGACAAAAAGAATTCCGCCAACTCCAGATCGGCGGGCGAGGTGATCTTCATGTTTCGCGGCGAACCCATCACGACATGCACCGTGCCTCCGCTGCGCTCGATCAGAGAAGCTTCATCCGTGCCCATGAATCCGTCGGCAGCGGCCTCGTCGAACGCCTTCTTGAGCAGGCCGAAGCGAAACCCCTGCGGCGTCTGCGCCAGCACCATGCGCTCGCGCGGGACGGTCGCAATCACGACAGCGCCATCGGCCGTCCGCTCGACCTGCTTCACGGTGTCAACCGCGGGCACTCCGGCAATCGCAGCCTCATACTTCTTCACCGCTTCAATCACGCCAGCGATAGTGTCCTGGTCAACGAAAGGCCGCACTGCATCATGCACCAGGACGATGTCGTCGTCGGCCGCGTCGATGGCCGCCAGCGCATTGGCCACGGAGTTCTGCCGGTGCTCTCCGCCCTCAACCACGCGAACCGGTTTCTTCAGTTTCTCTTTTTCGATTTGCTTTTGAAAGCCGGCGGTTTCGTTCTTGCGCAATGCCACCACGATCTCGCTGACCGCCGGGCACTGTGCGAACTTGCGCAGCGTATGGATGAGAATGGGAGTTCCGTCCAGCTCGAAGAACTGCTTGCTCTGGCTCTTTGCAACTGCGCCGGCGCTGGACATGCGCGTGCCCAATCCGGCTGCGGGAATGATGACGATGACCTTCATGCTGGGGAGCGCAGTATAAACGCCGGAGCCAGCCAAATACAAATCACGGCGAAAGCGTTATGTTCCGCGCTCGTCTTTCGCGGGAGGCGGCTGACCCACGGACGAGTTTCGTCCAGGCTTGATTTCGCACCGGGACCCGGCACGTTGGCTCCGTCACGTGGGAATGCCGAGCTTAGGCAAAAGCCACTGCGTCACCACGACGTAGGCGACAAGAATCAAGATTATTGGGACCCAGCCAGCCATGCTTCTATTACACTCCACCTGCCGGCTTAACGCCAAACTTGCGCAGGAAGGTCATCATCGGGCACCAATTGGTGAAGGCCGACTGAAACAGATTCAGTCCGACAAAGGCGGTGAACAGATACCAGTAGGGCGAGACCCAGTGGCCGAGGGCGAGTGAGACCAGGACAAAAGCGCCCGCGATCAGGCGCACTGAGCGTTCGATGTTCATACATGAACCTCCGAAGGGGCCGGCGCGGACTCTAGAGTGGGTGGCGTCGGCAGTTTGCGTTTTTCAACCATGTAATACAGGACGGGGACGGCCATGCGCGACAACAGCGTGGAAGCCACTTCGCCGGCCATCAGAGAAATTGCCAAGCCCTGAAAAATCGGGTCGAACAGAATTACGCTGGCGCCCACCACGACCGCGGCCGCGGTCAGCAGCATGGGGCGGAAGCGCACCGCGCCCGCGTCGACCACCGCGTGTTCCAGCGTCATGCCCTGTTCACGGCGCAGCTCGATGAAGTCCACCAGGATGATCGAGTTCCTCACGATGATTCCGGCCCCGGCGATGAAGCCGATCATCGACGTTGCAGTGAAGAATGCGCCCATCAGCGCATGTGCGGGCAGGATGCCGACCAGCGTCAGGGGGATGGGCGCCATGATCACCAGCGGCGTAATGAACGACCGGAACCAGCCCACCACCAGCACGTAAATCAGCACCAGCACCGCGGCGAACGCCAACCCCAGGTCGCGGAACACCTCGATGGTGATGTGCCACTCGCCGTCCCACTTCATCGCCAGGCGGTCGGTCTCGCTGGGCATGGCAACGTTGTACTGCTTGATCCGGTATCCATCGGCAGTCCGCAACTGGTCGATGGCTTTGCCCATCTTCATGATGGCGTAAACCGGGCTTTCCTCCTGGCCGGCCACATCGCCCAGCACGTAAACCACCGGGCGCAGGTTCTTGCCGTAGCGGGTGATGTCGATGGTCTTTGTCTCGACGTTGGTGACTTCGGCGATCGACACCTGTCCGCCGCTGGCCGTCGACATGCGCATCGCGGTCAGCGACTCGATGGCCGAGCGCCCGGGCCGGTCGAGTTGCACGCGAATGGGAACGTCTTCGCGTGACTTGGCATCGTGCAGCAAGCCCGCGGTTGCGCCGTCGAGTCCAATGTGCACGGTCTCGGCCACCGCCGCCGCGGAAACGCCGTTCAACGCGGCCTTGTCGAGGTCCACCTTGACGTCGTATTTCACCTGCGGATCTTCGACATACCAGTCCACATCCACGACGCCAGGCGTAGTCTGGAAGATCTGCTTGATCTTCTTCGCCAGCTCGATCTGCTGCTGGTAATCCGGCCCATACACTTCGGCGACCAGCGTTTCCAGCACGGGAGGACCGGGGGGCACCTCGGCGAGCTTTAACCGCGCGCCATACTTGTTGCCAATCTCGACCAGGCCGGGACGCAGCCGCTTGACGATCTCGTGGCTTTGCGTGCGGCGCTGGTGAACATTCTGCAGGTTCACCTGGATGTCGGCCTGATTGGCGCCCTGCCGCAGGAAGTAATGCCGCACCAGCCCGTTGAAGTTGTAAGGGCCCGAAGTGCCGGCATAAATCTGGTAGTTCACCACTTCAGGCTGCTTGCCGAGATACTGTCCCAACTCCTGCGCGACGCGCGTGGTCTGCTCCAGCGTAGTGCCGTTCGGCATGTCAACGATGACCTGGAACTCGCTCTTGTTGTCGAAGGGCAGCATCTTGACTTTGACCAGCTTGAGTGCCACCAGCGAGCAGGCGAGCAGCAGCAACACGACCATGCCGCCCAGAAATAGCCAGCGCCGTCTCGCGTGCGCGACGAGCGGGCCCATGATTCGGCGGTAGAGGCGCGTCGTCCAGCCTTCGGCTTCGTGCTCGTTGATGACGCGCTCGGCGTAATGGCGCAGCAGGCGCAGCGCCGTCCACGGCGAAACCACGAACGCTACGATCAGCGAGAACAGCATGGCCGCCGATGCGCCCACTGGAATCGGACGCATGTACGGCCCCATCAACCCGCGCACAAAGGCCATCGGAAGGATGGCCGCGATGACGGCGAAGGTCGCCAGGATTGTGGGATTGCCGACTTCATCCACGGCTTCGACTGCGACCTCGGATAAGGCCCGCCCGCGACTCCCCGGTAGCCGAAAGTGACGTACTACGTTCTCGACCACAACGATGGCGTCATCCACCAGAATGCCGATGGAGAAGATCAGCGCGAACAACGTCACCCGGTTCAGCGTGTAACCGAAGAAGTAGAAAATGAACAGCGTGAGCGCCAAGGTGACCGGAATCGCGATCAGCACCACGCCCGATTCACGCCACCCCAGGGCGAGCGCGATCAGCAGCGTGACGGAAAGCGTCGCGAGGAACAGGTGCTGCAGCAATTCATCGGACTTGTCCTTCGCGGTCTCGCCATAGTTGCGAGTGACGGTGACGTTCAGGTCCGACGGCAGCAGGTATCCGCGCAGCGAGTCGATCTTCTTCTCCGCCGCCTGGGTGATGTCGGTGGCGTTGGTGCCCTTGCGCTTGGCCAGCGTGATGGTCACCGCCGGATATTCGCCGCGCACGGTGCCGTTCGCCGCCGCGCCGTTGGCGTACAACACGTAATCCTGCGGTTCCGAGGGGCCGTCGATGATGGAGGCAGCAACATCGCGCAGATAGACTGGCCGTCCTTGATGTACGCCGACGACGATCTGCTGCAAGTCATTCGCGGTGCCGAGGAAACGTCCGGCTTCGACTGCGAACTGCTGGTTGTCGCGGGCAAAGCTGCCGGCATCGCCGCGCGCATTGGCTTGCTGCAACTGTGCGACCACCGCTCCAGACGTCATGCCGTATGCCGCCAGCTTCTGCGTGTCGAGGGTGACGCGCACCTGACGGGGCAGGCCGCCGATGATCTTCGTCTCGGCAACGTTGTCGAGTTGTTTGAGCTGGTTTTCCAGCTCGCCCGCGATCTGCCGCAGTTGATAGCTGTCGTAATTTTTGCCCCACAGGGTCAGCGCCATGATGGGCACGTCGTCGATGGAGCGGACTTTAATCAGCGGCTGCGAAACGCCGGCAGGTATGCGGTCGAAGTTGGAGTAGAGCTTGTTGTAGGTCTTGACGATGGCGTCTTCTTCCTTGGTTCCCACGTAGAAGCGCTCCACCAGCAGGCTCATGCCGGGCTGCGAGATGGAATACACGTACTCCACGCCCGGCACCTCGCGCAGCAGCCGCTCCATGGGGATGCTGGCGCGCTGCTCGACTTCGGCCGGCGACGCACCCGGCATCTGCACGAAGACGTCGAGCATGGGCACGACAATCTGCGGCTCCTCTTCGTGCGGGGTCTTCCAGATGGCGAATGCGCCCAGCAGCAGCGAGGCTGCCACGAACAGCGGCGTCAGCTTCGAGTTGATGAAGTGCGAAGCTATTGCGCCCGCGATCCGCATTGGAGTCTTGATCTCGGCCATCACTTCGCTTCGATCTTCTTGCCGCTTAATTCGCGATCGCCCGGCTGGGCGACAACCTGGTCGCCAGCTTCGAGCCCCGACAGGACCTCAACCTGCTGCGCTGAAGGTGTTCCCAGCGTGACGTAACGCAGGCTGGCGATCTGGTCTTTGCCCACCACGTACACCGCGTCCAACTGTCCGCGATGCAGCACCGCGGTCTGCGGCACGAGGATTGATTGGCGCTCTCCTCGTGGAAAGCGCGCGCGACCAAAGAGACCGGAACGAATTTGCGGATTCACTGGAAGATCGATCTTTACGGTGAAGGTCCGGCTCGACGGATCGGCCGAGGGAACAATCTGCACAACCTTGCCGGCGATCGCCTGGTCGCCCAACGCATCGATCACCACCGGAACTGCTTCACCCAGACGGACCGCGCCCATCTTGCTTTCGTCCACAGTGGCTTCCAGGCGGAAGTGGCCCGGGTCTTCGACGATCAGCAACGGAACGCCCGGAGTCGCGATCGCGCCGGCGTCGGCCAGCTTGGCGGTCACCAGCCCGTCAAAGGGCGCGCGAATTTTGGTGAAGCCCATGGCCGTGCTCGCCTGCGAAACCCCAGCTTCGGCTTGCGTCCGGCCAGCGTGGGCGGCATCGCGTCGCGCTTTGGCCGCGGCCAGCCTGGCCTTGACCTCGTCGAACTCTTGCGGGCTCACCGACTTCTTGTCGTACAGCATCTGATAGCGCTTCATCGTCGATTCCGCCAGCGCGTAATCGGCATCGGCGGCGGCGATGTTTTCCTGCGAGGCTTGCAGTCCGGCATTGGCGCCGGAGTAAGCGGCACGCTGCTGGGCTTCGTCGATCGTGATCAGGACTTCGCCGCGCCGCACGCGATCGCCTTCGTGTACGTTGACGCGCGTGATGGTCCCCATGACTTGGCTGGAAAGTTGCGCCGACTGCGACGCGCGCACCGTGCCGGTGGCCTCCACGTAATCTGGGACGGTGGTGCGTTGCGCGGTGAAGAGCGTGACGTCGCGAACAACTTCGGGCGCGGGGGGCGGCGTTGGCTTCTCGCCGGAGCAAGCGGTGAAAGCGAGGAGGAGCGCAAGCGCGAAGAGAGTCGTATTACGATTCATTGCGTCACCACCGGAGAAGCGGGGGTCAGTGTGCCAGTCGCCAGCTCGACGCCGGCGTAGCTGGTTTGCACGCGGTACACCGCTTGCCAGTAGTCGGCGCGGGCACGATGGGCGGCTTCTTCCACGCGCAGCAGGTCGCTCACCGTGTTCAGGCCGCCGTCGTAGCGGTTCTGGTTGATGCGCAGGCTCTCGTCCGCTTGCGCGATGGCGCCGCGCGCGACTTCGACTTGCTGGCGCGCGGCGTCGTATTCGTAATACGCCTTGCGCACTTGCAGCCGAATTTCGTCGCGATAAGCATCGCGCATCGCCGCCGCTCTCTCCTGCACCGCCTTTTCGCGGGCGATGTGCGCTCGCTTGCTGTCGCCGTCAAACAGATCGAACTGCAACTCCGCGCCGGCAATCCAGTTGTTGCCGCCGTTCCATCCCGGAGAAGGGCTGTCGGTCTCCCACGAGCCGAAGACGTTCAGCCGCGGCGCCAGTGCGCCCTTGGCCATCGACACGCTCTTGGCTTGCGCGCTGCGCTCCGACTCCATGCGCTTCAGGTCGGGACGCTTTTCCAGGGCTATCGATTCCAACTCCGCGGCGGTCGCAGCCGGGAATTGGCGCTCGGCCAGCGCCTCCTGCGGTTCGTAGGCGGTATCGGCAGGCATGCCGAGAGCCAGCGCCAGTTGCGCGCGCGCCAGCGCCAGACCATCGCGCGCCTGGATCAGCTCTTGTTTGCGCTGGGAGGTGACCACCTGCGCGCTCAGCTGGTCTGAGTCCACGACCATGCCGCTCTCCACCCGCACCTGGCTGCTGGCCTCGATGGCTTGCGCCGTGTTCAACGCGTCTTCGGCCACCTGTTGCTGCTTCTGCGCCAGCATCACTCCGAAGTAAGCCTGCACCGCCTGGTACACCAGCTCCTGGTCAGTGCGGTCCAGTTGCTGCGCGACCGCCTGCTGCATGTATTTTGCGCGGCTCACGCCGAACCAGCTTTGCAGCCCGTCGAACAGGCTCCACTGGCCGGAGAAGCGGCTGGAGAAATCGCCGATTGGGGTTGGCGTGTTCAGCCTGTTTAGCGCGAAGTCGGCGGTGGTGAAGCTTTGCTGCCGCAGTCGCGTGCCGAAAACAAATACCGGGTCGTTTCCGCGCAGGGCGCTCTCGGTGAACATGATTTTCGGCATGAGCGTCGAGCGGGCCTCGCGGATGCCTGCTGCCGAAATGCGCGTGTCCGCCAAGGCGGCCTTGTGCAGGGGATTTTTGTCGAGCGCCATGCTGACGGCTTGCGGCAAGGTGAGCGGAGTCGCGGTTTGCGCCGCCATGGGCATCGCCAGCATGGCCGCGAGCGCAACCAATCGCACGATGATTGTCACTGCAATTCTCGGCGATTGCGACGAGCGGCTTCCCACGATGGCGGTCATCGGCGAGCGTGGAACTCCCAACATTCCTACGCCCCGACCAGAGCAGTTTCCAGCGCCGGCACAATCTCGAACGTGGTGTGCAGTTCGGCGCTCAACTTGACCATGGCGCCGACCGAGCAGTACTTCTCTTCCGAGAGGTGGATGGCGTCTTCGACCGCCTGGGCGGATACGTTCTCACCCCTGATGATGTGGTGGATGCGAACCTGGGCGAAGACCTGCGGCGGGTCTGGCGTCTGGTCAGCTTCCACCTTGACTTCGTAGCCGGTGACCTGCTGACGCTTCTTGCGCAGGATGTTGATGACGTCGAACGCCGTGCATCCCGCCAGCGCAATGGCGACGAGTTCGATGGGCTTCGCGCCGGTGTTTCCGGCAGCGTCGTCAATGAGGAAATGGTGGCCGGTACCGCTGGTAGCTACGAACTGGCGATGATTGCCGAGGGTTTGAGTCAAGGTTACGCTTGCCGAGATCATGTCATTCTCCGTGGTGTAAGGGGCCTTTTGGGGCTCCCTGGCCCATTACATCCGGGCCACACGGATAAACGCAGTGACGGGGCGCACCGTTACAGGAAATCTACGTAACTTTTGGGTGATTCCCAATTCGGGAAAGGCTCGGGCAAGGGAGGCTGCCGGTGTTAATTGCGGACGGCCTTGCTCTTTCGTCCCAGGGCCTTGACCGCCCGCTGATATTTCGGCAACAGCTCTCGGCGGAGTTGTTCGGCGCGGCGGGAATCGCACTGCGGCTGATACGAACGGCACTGAGCCACGGCGTTCTTCAGGCTCGCCAGGAACGCCTGGCAGGGTTGGCAGTCGTGCAGGTGCAGGTCCATCTCCTCGCAGACCGCATCGTCGATCACGCCGTCCATGTAATCGGAGAGCGCGGCAAATAACCGGCGACAACGCAGCGGTCGCGGCGGCTCGGCGGCGGCATGCAGCGTCAGCCCGGTGGCGGGGCGGGCCTGCGACAGCCTGGCCAGCGCCTGACGCACCATCAAGCGCGCGCGGTGCAGCCGCACCCGCACCGTGCCTTCGCGCAAGTCCATGATCCTGGCTACTTCGGCTGTGCTCAACTCTTCCATGTCGTGCAACACCAGCACCATGCGGTACTGCGGAGGCACCTGTAGGATCGCGTGCCTCAGTTGCTCGGCGCTTTCGCTATTCAGCAACGCCACCTCGGGGTTGGGTTCTCCGCTCCTCATCAGGTCTTGCAGCTCGCCGCTGTCGGGCATCAATTCGTCCAGCGATAAGTTCTTGGCGGGTGAGTGCTGGCTTCCGCGATGGCTGCTGATGCAGCGGTTGCGCGCCACCTTGTACAGCCACACGGTCAGCGCCTGCGGATTGTCGAACTTGGCGAGGTGCGGGATGGACTTCAGCAGCACGTCCTGCATAGTGTCCTCGGCGTCCTGGGGATGGCCGCAGACTTTCATGCTGAAGGAATAGACCGTGTTCTGCAGCAGCGCCAGCGCCCGGTCCGTCGATTCCGGCTGGTTCTCGCGAATCAGTTCCAGCGCCTGCTCTACCGCTTGGGACATGTGTTCAGGGTAGCTGATACCGTGTCGCCGAGCCAATCTCGTTGAGCAAAAGGACTGCTCCGGCTCTGACAAAACTCGAACAGCGAGATAATCGTAGTCCAGCGCGCTGGGGTAGGCTTAGAATGGGACTCCGAGTCCCGTTGCCAGTGTTCCAACGAGCGCCCCGCCACGGCGGGATTGTTGGTGCGGTAGGGATGCCACGATCCGACCCGATGACTGCTGAGAAGAAAAAACGCAGCAAGGCCCGCGGCGCCTCCGATCCCGTCATCCCCGACAAGCTCTACTTCCGCATCGGTGAAGTGGCGGGCCTATGTCGTCTGCCGGCCTACGTGTTGCGCTTCTGGGAGACCGAGTTCCCGCAACTCAAGCCGGTCAAGAGCAGCACCGGGCAGCGAATGTATCGCCAGCGTGACGTGGAAAATGTGCTGCGCATCAAGAAGCTGCTCTACGATGAGGGCTTCACCATCGCCGGAGCCCGCGCGCATCTCAAGGCCGAGCTGAAACCCTCGCATCGGCAGGACGGCCTGCCCTTCCCCAAGCCGCGTTCCACCGACCACCTCAAGAAAGTCCGCCAGGGCTTGCAGGAAATTCTGGGAATTCTCAACAAGAAGCGGCGGTAGCTAGAACGTAATCTTGACGGCAAGGATGCGTTCCCATTTTGGGAATACAAAAAGCGGTTCCACAATGAAATTGCTGGCAACCCGGCGGGTGAACGGACACAATGATTCTGGTAGGCCTTCCCACGACGGTTGACCCATTGGGTCGGTAACTTTAGCGGCTCTTGTCTTTAATTAGGCCCCGAGAGAAACCCGCCCTGCACAAGCGTGCACCTGCCACAAACCGAATCGGGATCAGCTCGTGACCAAGCCATTGCGGCCTACTCAATCTCATTCGAACATGCACCAGCACGGCGGGAGCGGAGCCGATGATGCTGTCCACGTGCAATCAGCACCGTCATGTGGGGAGCGGAGCCGATGATGCTGTCCACGTGCAACCAGCACCGTCACGTTGGGAACAGAGCGATGATGTTGTCCACGTGGTGCAAGCAGACGCCAAGATCGAAAGTCGATTCGCCATTTTTGAAGAGAGTCCATTCGCCTTTTTTAGGAGAAACTCCATGCCCTCCATGCGCCACGTCTGGTTATCGGTTGTTGGGTTCGCCTGCTTAGCGATTTGTCTGGCCGCTTCTGCGCAGGTGCCGCTGCAGTTCGTTGCCGTAACTCCCTGCCGGGTGGTGGACACGCGCTGGTCCGTCGGTCCGTTGGGTGGTCCGGAAATTCAAGGCCAGACCCAGCGCGACTTCGCGCTGCCCAACGGCGTTTGCAGCATTCCCAATACGGCGGCGGCCTATTCGCTGAATGTCACGGTGGTTCCCCATCCCACCTTGGGATACCTGACGGTATGGCCGACGGGACAACCGCGGCCGGTGCTATCGACGTTGAATTCTCCCAATGGGCGGGTGAAGGCGAATGCGGCCATCGTGCCGGCGGGCGACAACGAAGCCATCAGCGTGTTCGCCACCGATACCACCGACGTGGTGCTGGATATCGACGGCTATTTTGTGCCGGCGACGAGCGCGACGCTGGCGTTTTTCCCGCTTACCCCATGCCGGGTGGCGGACACGCGCTGGCCCAACGGGCCCTTAGGGGGACCGACTCTGAGCGGCGGGCAGGTGCGTTTTTTCCCGGTGCTCTCCAGTTCCTGCAACATACCCAACAGCGCGCAGGGGTATTCGCTGAATTTCACCGCCGTGCCGAGACCCACCCTGGGTTATCTGACGGTATGGCCGACGGGACAATCGCGGCCGACGGTTTCCACCTTAAACGCGACGACGGGTGTAGTCACGGCCAATGCCGCCATCGTGCCCTCGGGAACCAGCGGGGCCATCAGCGTGTACGTCACCGACAACACCGACCTGATCATCGATGTGGACGGGTACTTCGCGCCGGGGGCATCCGGATCGCAACCCGCCGACGGAGCGCAAGCCTTATCGCTGTACACCCTGGCTCCCTGCCGGGTGCTGGACACACGGCATAGCACGGGCACGTTCAGCGGCATGCTGCCGGTCACGGTGCTGGCCAGTCCGTGCAGTGTTTCCAGTGCCGAGGCCTATGTGTTGAACGCGACGGTGATACCATTCGGCGGCCATCCGGTGGGCTATCTGTCGTTGTGGCCGGACGCGGAAGGTCAGCCGGTGGTGTCCACCTTGAACGCGGTCGATGGAGCGCTGACTTCCAACATGGCGATTGTGC
>PMAT01000123.1 GCA_003152695.1 Acidobacteriaceae bacterium | reverse complement strand
GCACAAACCGGATTTCAACCAATACTATGGGACATATCTTCACTCCTTGATCGCGGTTGAACCGTTAAGCTCCACTAAGTTTATGGCGGTTCCGCGACTCGATCAATCGATCTGGAATTTCCGTTTTATCTCCCAACAGCCCGACACTAATATCCTTTAGCGACTCCAGCGATTAAGCAGCCTTCTTCAACGCCGCCCAACGTGCTTTCATCATCGCCAATAATTTCTTCCGCATAGCTGGGCTCATCGGGTGGCGAACAGTAGCTCTCTTAACTGGGGCTGCGGCCTTCTTCGGCGCGGGCTTGCCTTTCCACTTTGCCCACCACAGTTTCATTGCAGCCGAAATCTGCCTGCGAGCCGATGCGCTCATTGTGCGTTTACGTAGTGCTGGTTGCGACGACTGTGGCTTCGGTGGGTGACCACGGCGGGGGCTTGATGCCACGTTCAATCCTTCAAGGGCAGTGATCGCTTTGTCGATTCGATTACGTTCTGCGGTAAGTTCAGAAACTATTTGGCTAAATCCTCACCGGGTTTAGCACAAATCGCCCTATCGACAATGCTCCGCCCATCGCCATCGCCACCGCCCAAGTCCTGCCTGCGGAGCACTGTCGATACGGCACTACAGATTTCTCGCCAGCCATTCGTGGAAAGCGCGCTTCGGCGCCCCGCATTCAAATCTGCCGCCGTCATAGCTCGTCAAGGGTGAGCTTCGCTCTCGCGCCCTAATGCAAGGGCGCCCTGTGGGGTCTGTTGAGGTTCAGTTACGGTGTAGCCACTTCAGTCCTGGCGGGCGGTTCGAGGCTGCGATCCTGCGGGAGCGGCGCGGAGATATTGCACCGGCCACGTGGCCACATGTCCCAACGCCTGCGCTGCGTGCAGCGGCCAATAAGGATCACGAAGCATCTCGCGGGCCAAAAGTACCAGGTCGGCCTGTTCGGTGCGTATGATGTGGTCTGCCTGCGCCGGCGAAGTAATCATGCCGACTGCACCTGTGGCGATCTCCGCTTCGTGGCGAATGCGTTCCGCGAATGGGGTCTGATAGCCGGGACCCAGCGGGAGAGGCGCACGCGCAACGTTCCCACCTGACGAACAGTCAATCAAATCCACGCCTTCGGGCTTGATGACCCTAGCCAACTCGACGGAGTCGTCCGCAGTCCAGCCGCCCTCGACCCAATCCGTCGCGGAGATACGTACAAAGAGGGGCAGCCGCTCAGGCCACACCTGACGGACGGCCGCGACAACTTCGAGCAGAAGGCGCGCCCGGTTTTGAAAGCTGCCGCCGTACTCGTCTTGGCGATGATTGCTGAGCGGCGACAGGAACTCGTGCAGCAGATAGCCGTGCGCGGCATGCACCTCCACGACTTCGAACCCAGCCGCCAGCGCGTAGCGGGCTGCGTCGGCGAAGCTGCGCACGATGCCGGCAATGTCGTCAGGCGATGCCTCTCGAGGCATAAGGTATTCGGGTGAGAACGCGATGGCCGAGGGTGCAACCGGCTGCCAGCCGCCGTCGGCTATCTCCACTCGCCCGTTCCCATCCCAGGGCCGCAGCGTGCTGGCCTTGCGGCCGGCATGCGCTAGTTGAACGCCGGCAACGCTGCCCTGCGAGCGGACAAAGCGCACCACCGGCTCCAGGGCCTGAGCGTGGGCTTCCGACCACATGCCTAGGTCTTGCGGGCTGATGCGTCCTTCCGGCGAGACCGCCGCGGCCTCGGTAAAGATCAGGGACGCCCCTCCTACCGCGCGAGTGCCTAAATGCACCAGGTGCCACTGGTTGGCTAGGCCGTTCTCGCTGGAGTATTCGCACATCGGCGAAACCGCGATGCGGTTGGAGAGAGTGACACCGCGCAGACTGATTGCTTCAAACAGGTGGGCCAAGGTCGTCCTTCTTGCAGCATAATTGAGATTGGCATCCTCACTATATCGTAAGTGGGAAGGGGCAGCCTCGGTCGATCAGCAAGGGCGAGAGGATGATTCTGGAATATGAAGACACGCAGACTTGGCAGTAACGGTCCGATTGTCTCCGCCATCGGGCTCGGATGCATGGGAATGAGCGAGTTCTATTCCGGCCGAGACGAGGCGGAATCAATCGCCACGATTCATCGCGCGCTGGAGCTTGGCATTAACTTCCTCGACACATCCGATGTGTACGGGCCGCATACGAACGAGGAGCTCGTCGGGCGAGCGATTAAAGCAAAACGCGATCAGGTGCTCCTGGCCACGAAGTTCGGCATCGTGCGCGATCCCGCCAATCCAAATGTCCGCGGCGTCAACGGCTGATCGTGGGGACGATAGAGATGGCCACCACAGGGGATGGTGGCCACTTCGATTCAATATTGCGCTGTTGCTCACTTTTTTATTGGTGTCCCTTGACTCGCAACACATTGCTACTGACCGTTGGGCATCTTCACCCACGTAGGCGGGGAGCATGGAATGTGTCGAGGATTTCTGGTGTTCCCATGGTCGCTAAGCGTTGGGGCTCCGTTCGCTCCGAACAGCAGCGGGTTTCTTCCCAACTATTTCGGCCTCTACTCGGAGCCAATCTTCGAGGTGGTGACCGCCTTTACAGCCCCGTTCCTCGTAAAGCTGATACGCACGTACCCGAATTAACTCCTCGGTCAATTCGAGCGAGCTTTTGTCGGGCTTCGCGGTTGAAACACTCGCAGTTTTGTGTCGCATGGTAGACCTCCTGCACCGGTGACGACGTAGTGCAACGTTAAAGAATGAGAAGCCGACTGGAGAGAGGTACTCGGTACACAGACGGAAGGTTAGTACACCTACTGCACTGATGTTCTCATTACTCTTTTCGCACGTCAAATGACAATTCGGCGTCTTCACCGCAGGCTGTGGGTCGTCAAAACATCGCACACCCGTAATATCAATGACTTGGCACCAAGCTCGATTGGCAACGTTCCGGTAAGATTCTTAGCATGATCGTATGGCTCCGGCACCTCCTCGGCTGGCTTCGCAGTGCTTTTTGTGCCCGCGAGGATCTCCTCCTCGAAAATCTTGCGTTGCGTCAGCAGTTGCTCGCTCTTCACGCCCAGCGCCCTCGCCGGCGACTCACTGCGTCACACAAGCTGTTCTGGGTCGTATTGCGAAAGCTCTGGGATAAATGGAAAGAACCTCTCATCCTGGCGACACCCAGAACGTCAGCTGCTGGAACTTTTCGGCTCGTCACTTTTCCATATATGGGGTGTAGCACCCACATTTTGCAGGCCCATCCGGGGATAGTTGTTCCGTTGTGCTCGAAGAGAGACTTATCCACTTTCTTCCGCCAAATCGCAAATTCGACATTGGAGCGTTCGAGCTTCAACGGGATCTCTCCAAGCTTAGCTCCCCTTTTGATCAGGCGCGGCGCTGCTACTAGCGTACATAACAGGCGGGAACAGAAGTCAGCCGGAATTCATAAACGGATTTCATCGTGTCATGTCGTCAGTCGCTTTTCAACCATAGGTTGCAAAGAAATATCAGCAATCGTCAGGACGCTGTCGTTATCTTGTTTCTCTGCGCCCACCTCTTCTTCATCATGGCCGATAAGCGTTTCCGAGCGGCGGGGCTCATGGGCTTTCGCTTAGGAGCCGATTTTCCGTGCCAGATTGCCCAGCGTTTCTTCATCGCTTCCGAGATGCGCCTGCGCCCGGCTGCGCTCATACCACGAGGCTTCTTGCCGGGGGCTGGCGCCACCCGTTTAGCCTTAGGCGGGCGTCCGCTGCGAGCTGAGGAGCGTGAGGCGAGTCGTTCAAGTGCGGAGATGGCGTGTTCAATCCGATTGCGTTCGGCCTTGAGATCTGAAACTAAGATTTGGAAGTCCATAGAGTCCTTTCCAAGTGGTTTGCCGAGCATTGTAGCAGTCGGGCCCTAGGTCGTAGAAAGTTGCCGCCGATTGGGTAGTGTCCTAAACTTGCGTTGATGCACTATTAGGCTACTTTGTTGGTGGAAACCTCTTTTTGCTCGCTCCCTTGCTTTCTTCTTCACACGCCCAGCATTCAACCATGGAAGGGGACGACGATTCTTTGAGGTCTTCCGGATGCACCGTGATCATGTGCCCGCACGCCAGATAGCAATGTACCCAAACGCTTTCTCGCAGCGTGCGTACAACTCGCTGCATGATTTTGGGTTCTTCGGCCATCAGGCCAGCCTACTACGAAAAACCCATGGGGAAGTTTACGAGAGCAACTCCCGAAGCCTCCATGTGTGATCGGTCAGCCCCGCTTCCATCGCTGGCGTCACTCGCAACGTCTGGTGTATCCGGCAGAAATTGTAATATGCGAAGTGCAGGGCACACGCGGCTTTCAGGTTGTCCAGCGAACTCGGGAGAACCTGATCCATCGGGAGTTCGAGAACACTCGCCGCCGCCGCTTTCTAACCGACCTCACAACTACCGGTGATTCGAGTCACAGACGCGCTGTGCGCAGTTTTGGCATAATCGCACAATGAAAAGTGTGGGTGCCAAGAGCAATATTCTGAAGGTGTCTGACAAGTTGAAAGCCGCCCTGGAATCAGCGGGTCGAAAGCGAGGCCTTCCGCCGGCGCGTATTCTCTTTCGTGAAGACGGGAAAAGCGCGGGGGTCTTCCTTGTGTGCAAGGGCAAGGTGCTGATGGGCATACGCATCATGCCCAAGCTGGACAGAGTTTTCTCCGCGGGCTCGCTGCTGGGATTGCCCGCCACGTTTACCCGACATCCCTACAGCCTGACCGCCGTGACGGTGGTCCCGTCGGATGTAGTTCACGTACCGCGGGAAGAGTTTCTGCAACTCATGCGCGCGCGCCCCGACCTTTGCCGCGAAGCAACCGATATCCTGGGGCGCGAGGTGACCTTCATCCAATCGGCGCTCGCCGAACGGCGCGCCAGAACCCGCACGATCCCTAAAAGGATTAGGGTTGCCGCCGCGGACGGCAGGGGCGGCACATTGCCCGGCCCGCTTTCGTCCTCGCTTGGCACTTTCCATTTGCCGTTGACTCCCGTTTAAGCGGCATGGGTACCACCTCCTATGTAACTTGGCCCGCCAGATTCTAGAATGGAGCGCAGAGCGCGATAGAAGATCGGGGCGAACGCCAGCCGGTCCAGCCTGTGCTTCCGCACCACGCCAGCCGCGCTACACTTCGCATGACTCCGGCGATGGCCGCTGGCGTCACAGATCGGCTGTGGAACGTGGCCGACCTTGTAGCCCTGTGGAAAGCATACGAGCGGAGGGCGGAAAGAGCNNGCGTGAGATGAGTCAATACAAGGCAATTCGAGTTGGGGAAAAGATGCCAAGTCAGTATCGAAACATGGCTAAAGCAGTTTGCGATAACTGTGGAGCAACGTTTTCCATTGTTCACCATCAGGCGCTTGCGGACGCGGCATTGGCGGCAGATCAAATGGACACCCTCAAAAGCATACTGAGTGAAGAACACGTTGACGATAAGTTCCAAGATCATCTGAAATCCTACGATCTCGACGGTTGATATTCGAAGTAGCCCAGCTTCGATCGGCATCAAGCCGGAGGAGAATTGCATGTTGCAGTACTCGCAGATGCCGAGCAGGGGATGGTCACGCACGAATTTAAGTTTTCGCTTGGCCATGATTAAGCTTCCATTATGGTCAAGAAATTCGCCCGGTTTGAAAAGGCGCGGCTTGCAGCCTCGACTAGTCTCTTCGGATTGCCTTTTCTACCGTCTCAATAAGGCCTACAATTCAGCTTTCCCTTAACTTGACGTGTGTCGTGCAGCCCGAAAAACGATGCGATCTATTTTTGGCGAACGACCACCACCGAACTTTCGAATCATTACATATCGTTTGGGGGGGCAATGTCAGTCAAGCAAAACCGTAGCAATAATCAACCGTCTTTGGGGCTTCGCCCCTTTGACCGCCTGACGCTTGGATTGATTGGGCTGGGAGTGATATTCGCTTCCCTTGGTCTTGGCGAAGCCGTCTATCGGCTCGCGTTCTTGGATTTCGATGGAGCAACCGACCGTCTTCCAATCGAAATGTTGTTTGGGCTGGCGTTCGCTTGGATGACCACGAAGGTGGCTAAGAGAATTTACCAGCACCGAATGGAGGCCTCGGCCAGAATCAACTTGATCTGGGACCGGAACCACAAGATCCGTCACGCGGTCGAATCCATTGCGCCCGTGCCGTATCCCGGCCATCAGCAAGCGATCCGGGTGATTCGCGAGGAGGTGGATCGCATCGAATGGGCGCTGACTGACATCCTGCCGCGATAAGCGCACGCTGGGGCGCATTTCTAGCTGACGCCTGCTCATGCAGCCTCCCGATCTTCGGTAGTTTCCAGGCAGCCAACGGGTTCTCTCGGGTCGCGCAGAGAATGGTAAAGAGCTGCCCCGCCGTGACGCCGGGCTTATGGGCGCGGAAGGATCACACTTCGGCCCTGCCATGAACTGATGCGAGTGCTCTCGCTGGAAAGTGGAGGAAGAAGAGTTGAAGCTAACCAGGAGTCAATGGATCCGGATTATCGTTGCACTCGCCGTGGTGCTGGCCGTAAGTGCTTGTGGTAAGAAGAAAGTGGCCTCCGCACCACCGCCTCCGGCACCGGCCCTGGCGCCTACTGCCTCGTTGACAGCCAATCCCAACACCATTCATGCGGGCCAGGCGAGCACTTTGACGTGGAAGACCGACTACGCTACCGACGTCACCATCGATCAACTGGGCAAGGTCGATCCGAGTGGTTCGCGTGAGGTAATACCGGCTGAGTCGACTACCTATCACCTGGTGGCGAAAAATGATTCCGGTACGCAGGAGGCCACGGCGCGCATCACGGTCATGGAAGCTCCGCCCCCGCCGCCGCAGCAAACCTCCAACGGCACCGATGGGCAGTTGTTCTCGGAGAACATGAAGGATGTGTTCTACGACTACGACAGCTATGATGTTTCTGCGCAGTATCAACAGGTTTTACAGGCAGATGTGCGTTTTCTGCGGCAGCACCAGAGCATGAAGTTCACCATCGAGGGCCACTGCGACGAACGCGGTTCGACCGAGTACAACCTGGCGCTGGGCGACAATCGTGCTAACGCAGCCAAGCAGGCTTTGGTGCAGCTCGGTATCTCTCCCGACCGCATGCGCACGATTAGCTACGGCAAGGAAAAACCGTTCTGCACGGAAAGCAACGAGTCATGCTGGCAGCAAAACCGACGCGCCCACTTCGTTTATCAGAAGTAGCCGGGCGGTAGCTTAATCAAACGGGGCGGCGAGGCCGATCGGAGCTGAGAGCGCCGGAGCAATACTAGGGCCAGCCAGCGCTTGGCGGGTTGAGGGTCCTTGGGCGCTCGTTTCATCCAGCGGGAAATGGTAGTTTCCGACACGTCGAAGCCGANNGGCCACCGCCCACTGGATTCGGCACTTTGCAGAGCATGGCCCAGTACAGTTTGAACCCGGATCGATGCCAGCGCGCAACGGTGTCCGGTAGGACAATAAAGAGTGCCTTTTCCCAGTGAGCCCAGAACCGGCGAGCTACGACCCAGAAGAGTTTGTCGATGGCTCCCAGCCTTGGCCTCGGTTGCTTGCGTTTAAAAACGGCGAGTTGTTGGCGAAGGGCGAGGTTTTCGAGCATCAGACTGCGGCGCGTCCGCAACCCGCGAAGCACGGCTCCGAGCCAGAGCCGAAACAGGTCAAACATGGCAACAAAGTTATAGCAGACCCGCTTGCCGGCTGCCCTGCGAAGTTATTGATTTCAAAGCCGGACAGGATTGTGACGAGGCACAGACAACAGCGGCAGCAATACCGAGATCAGGATGGCTGTTCGCAACGTGAACTTCCCCGAAAGCAGCGCCCTTTCTACTGCTCCAGTTCGGCTGTCACTGTCACTTTGCCGCTTGAGACCGTGAGTTTGCGCTCCCACGTCTTGTAACCGCGTTTGGAGATAGTGACGGTGTGTAAGCCCGCTGCAAGTCCGATTTCCGAAGGGGTATTGCCGACGAAATTGCCATCGACGGAAACCTCTGCCCCGGGCGGATTCGAGGTGATAGCAAGCTGAGCGCTGTTAGCCACTTCTAGCGCGCTCGCTGGCACAGGGAGACCAAGCGCAGGCGAGGAGCCGGACGCCGATGGCTGTGGGGCAGCGTGAGAGGCGCTGTCCTGCCCTACCGACGACCCGGAACCAGCGGCCGTCATTCGCCCCGTCTCTGTATCACGCTTCAGGCGCTGCAGATCCGCGCGCATTCCCGCAGCGTGCTGGTAACGCAGATTGCGGTCCTTCTCCAGGGCTTTGTTGATGATTCGCTCCAGATCCGGGGGCAGATCGGGATTCAGTCGCACAGGAGCTACCGGAGCGCGGTTGAGGATCGCGTCGAAAACGGTTGCTGTACTCTCGCCACGGAAGGGTAACTCGCCGGTCACCATCTCGTAGAGGACAACTCCAAACGAGAACAGATCCGTCCGGGCGTCCAACTCTTTTGCACGCGCCTGCTCCGGCGACATATAAGCGATGGTGCCGAGCGTAGAACCGGGGCCTGTCAAATACTCCTCGGGGTTCGCCGTCTCTTGGACCGTTACTCCCGCTCCATCCATTACTCTGCCGCCAACTGGTGCCACTTTTGCCAACCCGAAGTCCAGAATCTTGGCGTGGCCACGCCTGGTGACGAACAGATTCGCTGGCTTGATGTCTCGATGAATGATGCCTTCGACATGGGCGGCATCGAGTGCGTCAGCAGTGTCGATGGCAATTGCGACAATGCGTTCCATATCGAGCGTACGGGCGGCTATCAGGTATTTCAGCGTCACGCCATCCAGATACTCCATGGCGATGAATTGCTCTCCCTCATGCTCGCCGATTTCATAGATCGTGCAAATATTGGGATGGTTAAGGGCAGAGGCCGCCTGAGCCTCTCGCTGGAAGCGGCCCAATGCTTGCGGGTCTTTGGCTAGTTCATTCGGCAGAAACTTCAGCGCGACAAATCGGTGCAGGGTTACGTCCTCGGCCTTGTAGACGACACCCATGCCGCCGTCGCCGAGTTTCTCGGTGATGCGGTAATGCGAGATGATCTGGTCGATCATTCAAAAAGACGCCCGGCCTTTGAGTGCTTGCTCGGATCTCCTCATCTTAAAGACGCGGCATTCGCCGGTCAACGAATAGCGGGTCTGCACGAACATGTCAAACCCATAACACCTGCTCTGCAAGTGTGGGGAAAGTGGCTGCGCCCAACATTTCGGTTCCAGGCAGCATGCTGGAAGGGGCGTTCGGCAGGTTCTCAGTAGGGGCTTGGGGCTGCGCCGGCGGTGCAGCCAAAGCAGCGTTCATGGTTAGCGTGGCCCCTCCCGTGAGCGTCATCTTGGCTACTTTCGTGCCGAACCCATCAGCCGAGATGGAAACCTCGTACTCCCCCGGCGTGAGGTTCTGCAGGCTGTAGATCCCTGCCGAATCGGTTTGAGTGGCCGTCGATTGGCCGGTGTCCAAATTCTTGACGGAGATTTTGGCGTTGGGTACGACTGCTCCCGAAGGGTCTGTAACGGTGCCCGACAGCGTGGCGTCAGCGACCTGCGCCCGCAAGGGCTCAGAGATCAACAGAGGAAGCATTAGAATTCCCACACCAAGGACGAGCTTCGCCGCTCTCGCTTTCATTGGGGCTTCTCCTCTCAAGTTGATGTGCTTGATGTGCCCGGTCTGGTATATCTAACACCCGAGATGCATCTTAAAGTTGTGATTTTTCTCTGCTGCAAACTGATGGACAAATTTATTTTAATTCTATGTGATGTGGTTGGGTCGAGGACTGGCGC
>PMAT01000002.1:196-6431 GCA_003152695.1 Acidobacteriaceae bacterium | reverse complement strand
CTTCACCTACACCTTGTTCACGTTGTTCTATGCGCTGTACGGATCGATCTTGTATGTCGTCGGTCCGTTTGTCCTGGCCTTGATCCCATCGCGTGGGCTCGGCCAAGTGGGCAGAACCTACTTCGTGAACATGATGATCTTCCAATGCTGGGGCCTCTTGTACGCAATCTTGCAATCACTGATGTCCGCGCTGCAGATCACCGATCCAATGCAGTTTAACGGCTCGTTTCTGCAAGCGTTTGTCGGTTCCAGCCAGATGATCGTGATGAGCGTGGCCAGCGTGCTGCTCTCGATCATGATTGCTCTGATTCCCTTTATTGCAAGCCGCATCGTTCGTGGCGACGTTGGCAGCACCCTGATGACAGTGATCAGTGGAGTAATGACCGCTGGAGCTGTGGCGTCGGGACTAGCATCCGCAGGCGGAGGCGGTCTGGCTGCAGGGCGGCCGGCGGCATCCGGCGGGCCGCCATCTCCCCCGTCCGGTGGTTCCGGAGCTCCCAGTCAAGGTAGCGGAGTGGTCGGCCAAGGTCCTGGTGGAGGCGCCGTGACCGGCGGGTCAAGACCACCCACACCGGCGAGTCTCGATGGGGTCAATGGCACAGCCGTTGCGACGATGTCCGCTGGCGGTGAGGCCCCTTCTACTGGAGCAGTTCATTCTGCTCCACAGGGCAATAGTGAAGATCCTTCCGGGCCGGGATCGCCTTCTGTTACCGGGCAACCAGCCAGTGGCTACAACGGCCGCAGCCTTGCCGGTTTCGCGGCTTGGCAAGCTGGACACGTGGTTGGCAGAACCATGCGCTGGGCAGGGATGGGTGCAGAATCATGAAAAAACCACAGTCGAGGAGAGAAGCACCGGAGATCGCCAGCTTCACCAGGTATTACGAACACGACGGCATGTTGCGCGCATACGCCAATCGCGCCATGTTTCTAGCGATCTTGTTTGCTGTAATCGCGCTCAGTTCGCTCGGGTTCGCCATCTATGTCCGCATCCAGCCACCCACGGTCATCCGCGTAGATAAGGATGGAAATGCGATGGTGGTGGGCGGTGGCGCAAGGCAAGACCGGACCTCGCAGATGGCGATGGTGTTGTCGGCGCAGGCAGCGGGTTCGGATGCAACTGCCTCCGAGGGCGTCGCACCGACGGACTTGGAAGGCAAAGCCGTCGTTCGGCGGTTCCTCGAACACTACCTCTCATATACGCCGGATTCCGCGCCCCGCAACCTCGCTGAGTCGTTAAACATGATGACAAACAACTTGCGGACCTTCACCCTGAACAAGCTGCGCGACGACGATACCGTGGGCAGGATCCAGGAAGACCACATCATCTCGGATCTCCGAATTCGCTCGATCGATCGCTCCAAGAACGCGCCCTGGGATTACGTCGTATTCGGAGTCAAGGAAGTACACAAGGTGAAGAGCGGAGCGGAGGTGACGGACCGCATTGTTGGTCAGTACAACATACGGCTGGTCGAGGAGCGGCGAAGTGAATTCAATCCCAGCGGACTGCTGGTGGCTGAGTACTCCGAGCAGCAAATGGTCGGTGAGCGGAACAATGGGCTTGAACAAAAGAGCGAGCTCGACAAGTAGAAGGCGCCCAACCAGAGGCAATCTGGTGAATCCAGANNGGCAACAGACACGGTTCCGGCAGCAAAAGCGAACAGAACTGACAGCGGCACCGAAAAAACGGTAACCCGAACAAGACGTTCTCGTACCAACTCGGACGAGGAAGCCAACGGAAACGCGCGTTATTTCCTTGCCAAGGCAAACGGCGCCAATGGCACCCCGGCGTTGGACCGGGAGGTGACGAGTGAAGGCGAAGCGCTGGTCGAGGCGCTCCGCTTGGGGGTCACCTACTACGAGGTTCAGGAGTTTCGTGTAGTGCCGGATTTTGCGGGAAGGAAGCCGCAACTGAACAAAGAAGCCGTCAACGGCAAGTAGAGTCTAGGAGTTTTTATGGCACTGGCTTCATTTACAGATGATGTTGATCTGTGGTGAGCGATCCGCAAGCTGATTGCGGTTGAGTGCTGGTCTGGTTCGTTTCGCGAGCCTGGCTGGGAACCGACAACGTTTTCGACCAGGACGCGAAGGGACCGCGCGAGCGCCCTCCTTTCTGTTCTGGCACCACGCGGAGAGAAAAGGAGGAAGAGATGGTGAAGCAACGGTTTCGGGTGCTGTTCCGACGTTGGTTCTTCACTGTAGCGAAAGTCTGCGGACCGATTCTGTTGTTCGAGCTGTTTGTGTTGGTCCGGCAGCACTTTCAGTATGTGCCCCTGAGCATTTCGGATTTGCTGATGGGAGCACTTTTGGCTTTCCTGCTTACGGCTGTGCTGTGTTGGCTGTGGGCATTAGGAGAGTGGTTATGGTCCAGGCTGCGCAGGTTACGCGGTTTCTTGAGCGGGCTGCGGCAATGCTCCAGAAGCTACTGGAATCCTGACGCAGTGAGGACTAACAAGGCGTAGCAACTACAACTCGTGTTGGCCGGCGCTTTGCTGCCTGGCCGAAATCTTTTGGTTCGGTTTTCGGCGAGGGCAGCGAAGAGACTGGCACGAGCCGTCTCCTCCGGCTGTCCTTGCTCGACAGCTTAAAGGAGATTCGCAATGCCAAATGCTACGAATTGCGGCGCCATCCCGGTGTTGGCGCTCGAACTTGACCGTAATGGAAACGTATCGAAGAAGACCATGAAACTGGATCGGGAAGCGCAACTCACCAACAGCCTCTTGCAAGGACTCTACCCCGGCATTCGCGTGGCAACGGTCGATGTGCCAGTGGAGCCGTTGGATTCATGCGAGCAGGCCATGGTAGAGCAAGCGCTCACCAGGATCGAGATTGATGGCATTCGTTACAGCTTGGTTGGAGCTAGCGGCAGCGCAAAGAATGGTAAGTTCTACGCGGTCGAGAGTTCCTTCGAGAAGACGCTTGGGGAGAGGTTTCGCTTCTCGCCGCAGGCTGCGATCACCTATTTCGGGATCCTGGTGTCCTCGTGCAAGGTTCTCGGCGAGGCGCCAGATTGCCGCGTCATGGTGGTCGATGATCATGAATTCGGCACCAATGACTGCCGAGGATGGATCTCACAGTCGTTGTTCCGGAAACTCCAGCAAAAGCACCAGTCCGAACTTCTGGCCAGGGAGACGGAGAGATTGCATGCGCAGCGGGTTGCCGAGCGATCTGAAGAGCAGCAGGACCTTTCGTTGACTGACACAGAAGAAAAGGGGCTGGTCGAACAGGCGAAGCGCAGGATTCAAGGCAGGCGAATCGGAACGCATCGCCTCTATCAATTTCGCCTGGCCTTCGACAAGACCCAGGCGAAGGGCGCATTCAAGGTCATGGCGGATGAAGTCGCTCGAAGCCTCGACGTTGACATCATCCTGCCCAGATCGTGCGTGAAGCCCAAGTACCAGGGGAAAGTGCTGCGGACGATTCGATCGCTCATGGGAGATCGTCAAGCACACACCTTCCGCGGTCCGGTCATGGTCGGCTTTCGTGACGTTTCCCGCAATCTCGAATTCAATTCGAGTTACACCCTGCTGGAACACGCGCCGGAAGACTCGATTGAACTGGAAATCAAACCGTACGCTCTCGGCCAAATCGAGAAAGTGCGGCAGGCCTCCGAGGGGAACAACTTCACGGAGCTGTTTCAGTTGCTGGGCACGCAAGAGAGTCAACGAGTACTGGAGCCCGGCGAAGAAACCGATCCTGACTACACCTCGAACGAATACACGGTGGCGCAGGCAGCTCTGATTGCCGACGCTACCGGGTACATGTTGAGGCATCCGTTCATTCAGCATCACCTCCAGCGGGTGTTGATGAAATGGGCGTATCGCCTCTGCACCAGTGGCGGCTTCCATCTTCCCGGGTTCGCGCTCGCAGACGATGGCTACCTCTTCCTGCATGAAGGACAAGTGGTCTGCGGTTCGGATTGGATCCCAAAGACCAGCGCTATCGCCGAATCAGGTTGCCGGCGTGGTCTGGTCGTGCGCTATCCCATCCGGATGAAAGAAGACCTCCTGCCGGCCGAAATCCTCTCAGTGGAGGACACCGTTCGCCTGTTGGCGCAGCACCTCGAACAACGTGGATGCCAGCTTTCGACGGAAAGTGTCGCTGCCGTTGCTACGGAGCAACTGCAGCTGAGAGGCACGCTGGTCCTTCATTCGGAAACCGCTTCCAGAAACGGCGGTGACTTTGACTTCGATATGGTTTGCCTGGTCGAGGACAACCGTTTTCCACGGTTCGTCGCAGACCGGTTCGCCTACGAGGAACAACACTCTGCCGTTAAGACCAAAAACCCGAAACCTCCGAGTCCATGGTGGAACCTTCCGCAAGTTTCCATGCAGGCCCGCGGAAATCAGATCGGTGCCATAACCGATTTGAAGACTTCGTGCCTGGCCAAAGGAAGGCCCGATTTGGCACGGGAGTTGGTGGACCAGCTTCAGAATGCGCTGGATCAGCTGAAGCACGGCACCCAACCCGATCAGGAGGTGATCCGCACTATCCGCAACGATGTGCCTACAGCGCCTTGGCTGAAGCTGAAACAGAAACGCCGGATCGAAGACATGGACGAGCATCTGGATGTCGATGGCAACGATAAGGTCGGGAGACTGTACAACTTCATCCGCAAGGAACTGGGGCGGTTCTTTGGCAGTGCCGCGACGGCCCGCTTGAGCGATTTCCGGGGAGTGATCGGAGGACAGAGCTTCACCCCGGAGATCTATCAGGAGTGCTTCGTGGTCAACCGGTACTACGGGAACCGTGTGACCGAAATCATGGGCCGGCGTCAACAGCTCATTGCTGACCTGGAGAAAGCCAATGCGGACATCGAGGCGAATAAGCACGACGCCGAGGCTCGCAAGCAGCTGTTCTTCCGGCGCAACCAGGCTTCCGCTGCCTTGAACGCCTACGAAAAACGAGCTGGAGAAGAGCTAAAGGCGCTGGTAAACGGTCTTCAGAAATGGAGCAGCAGCAAGAATGGAACTCGATTGTCCTATCTGTCGGCCTTGCACGCGATCGTGTGCAGGGAAAGACGGGCAGCTCCGGACCCGAACGCGGTGACCGGGACCGGGTCGATCGTGTTCTACAGCTTTCCGCAAGAAGTCGTCAATCAGATCGCGGAGCGCACCGGTGGCCGTCCAGTCACCGTGGAAGTTCCCGGCCTGTGCGACGGCGAAGTGGAAATCGACTCGGAAGGGCGGATCTTCCTGGTTCAACCCCTCACTCAACCTAATGGACAGATCGTTGAACGCCTGATCTTCATAGCGCAAGTCACGAAGACAGGGGAAGTGTTCACCGATCGCGATGAAAAAGGCTCGCCCGTCGTGCTAGAGCGAGTCCGGAAGTTCCCGATCAAGGCGGGACGCAGTGCGATACGCAACGGGAAGGTGATCTTTCCCGACACCCAACAGCGGCCGCAACTCCCCAACAGAGGCGTTGTTCCGCTGCTTGAAACCAACTAACCACAACCGTCCAGGAGACTTTTCCCCCGAAGTCTCCTGGGCTTCACCCGGAACGGAGCAAAGGAAGAAGGAAGCGAACTATGAAACGCATCGCGCTGACTCTGCTAGTGCTGGCAGCAACCGTTGTCCCACTTGTTGCCCAGAAGATTGGAATCGAAACCAGTGATCGCACCCGAATCGTGCATCTGAAGACGGCACTCAACCACCTCACTGTCATCGAGGTCGGCGACCCGGTTATTGAGGTGGCCGCCGGCAGCCCTTCGTTCAAGGTCGAGTGGCGCGAAAACAAGGTATTTGTTCAGCCCACGGAAGCAGATGCCTCAACCAACCTGTTCATCTGGACGGCAAGTCAGCGCCTGAACTACGAACTGGAGCCCGCGGGTTCAGTGGCAACCATGGACTTTGCCATCGACCAGAAGCCGGTGCACGCCGCGGACCCAGTGAAACCGGCAAATACGAATTCTCCTGCCCCGGTTTCGCCGTCGATCACCGAACTACTGCTCGCGGGAAAGCCGGTCCGAATGTTGCCTTCGAAGCAGCGAGCCTCGAAGCCACTCGAGGTCTGGATCAGCGACCTGTATGAAAAAGATGGCCACCTGCTGATTCGTTACGCCGTCTGTAATCACAGCGCTCAGCCGTACAGCATCGACACCCCGCAGGTGTACCAGCTGGACGGGGTGCGCTCTCCGCAGTCGCTGTATGGCTTTGTCAACTCGCAGCTTGGTGATGAGCAAATAACCAAACTCAAAGTCAAACAAGAAACTCCGGTGAAGGTTTTGGATGGGCAG
>PMAT01000002.1:0-161 GCA_003152695.1 Acidobacteriaceae bacterium | reverse complement strand
GTAACTGCGTTTCTGGTGCGCTAGCAAGTGACACGAGTATGGACATCGAGTGATGACGGAACGAGTTAGAGGCAAACAGGTTCACGAGGCGCTGCGCCAATATATGCGCAATCGGCCGGACGTTGGCTTCGGCAAAGCCATGCGCGACAGAACGCTCGAAG
>PMAT01000109.1 GCA_003152695.1 Acidobacteriaceae bacterium | reverse complement strand
GCCTTCTCGATTTCGTCGAACAGCACCGCCGCATACGGCCGACGGCGTATCGCTTCGGTCAATTGGCCGCCTTCGTCGTAACCGATGTAGCCCGGAGGCGCGCCGATGAGTCGCGACACCGAATGCTTTTCCATGTATTCCGACATGTCGATGCGAACCATGGCGTGCTCGTCGTCGAAAAGAAATTCGGCCAGCGCCCGCGCCAGTTCGGTCTTGCCGACGCCAGTCGGTCCGAGGAAGATAAACGAACCAATCGGACGGCGCGGATCGCTCAGCCCGGCGCGCGAACGCCGGATGGCGTTGGCCACGCTTTGGATCGCTTCGTCCTGTCCGATGACGCGCTGCCGCAAGCGGTCTTCCATCGTCACCAGCTTCTTCACTTCGCCTTCCAGCATCTTCGACACCGGAATGCCGGTCCACTTGCTGACGATCTTGGCGACGTCTTCCTCGTCCACCTCTTCCTTCAGCATGCGCGCCTGCTTGCCGTCCATCGCGGCGCCAAGCTTCTTGACCTCAGCTTCGTGCTGCGGCAGCTCGCCATACTTGATTTGCGCGGCGCGATTGTAGTCACCCTTGCGCGTGGCTTCCTGCTCTTCCAGCTTCAGCTTCTCGATGCGCTCCTTGGCCTCGCGCACCTTGGCGATGGCTTCCTTCTCCTGCTTCCAGCGCGCCTTTAGGGCGTTGGATTCCTCCTTGATGTGCGCCAGCTCTTTCTCCAGAGCGGCCAGCCGTTCGCGCGAGTTCGCGTCGTCTTCGCGCTTCAGCGCCTGGCGCTCGATTTCGAGCTGCGTCGCCCGGCGCTCCAACTGATCGATCTCAGTCGGCATGGAGTCGATCTGGATGCGCAGCGATGCCGCGGCCTCGTCAATCAGGTCGATGGCTTTGTCGGGCAGAAAACGATCGGAGATGTAGCGATGCGACAGCGTCGCCGCCGCGACGATTGCCGAGTCCTTGATGCGGACGCCATGATGAACTTCGTATTTCTCCCGCAGACCGCGCAGGATGGCGATCGTGTCCTCGACGTTGGGCTCACCGACATAAACAATCTGGAAACGGCGCTCCAGCGCGGCGTCTTTCTCGATGTACTTGCGATATTCGTTCAGCGTGGTGGCGCCAATGGCGCGCAACTCACCGCGCGCCAAGGCGGGCTTCAGCATGTTGGAAGCGTCAATTGCGCCTTCGGCAGCGCCGGCGCCCACCAGCGTGTGCAGCTCGTCAATGAACAGGATGATCTGCCCTTGCGACTGCTCGATCTCTTTCAGCACCGCCTTCAGGCGGTCTTCAAACTCGCCACGATACTTCGCGCCCGCCAGCATCGCGCCCAGATCAAGTGACACCACGCGCTTGTTCTTCAACTGCTCGGGAACGTCGCCGGAAACAATGCGCTGCGCCAGACCTTCAACAATCGCGGTCTTGCCGACGCCGGGTTCGCCGATCAGCACCGGGTTGTTCTTCGTCCGGCGCGATAGTACCTGCACCACGCGCCGCACTTCCTCGTCGCGCCCAATCACGGGATCGAGTTTGCCCTGGCGGGCGAGTTCGTTAAGGTCCTTGGCGTAACGCTCCAACGCCTGGTACTTCGCCTCGGGATTCTGGTCGGTCACCTTCTGATTGCCGCGTACCGAGGTCAGCGCGCGCAAAATGTTGTCGTAAGTCGCGCCCGCCTTCCCCAGAATCTCTTTGGCCGGATCGCGCTTCAGCTTCGTCAGGGCCAGCAGCAGGTGCTCGGTCGAGACGTAATCGTCCTTGAAGTTGGCCGCCTCTTTGAAGGCGTTTTCCAACATCTGCGAGGCGGCATCCGAAAGATGCGCCTGCGTGGCGCCGCTGCCGGATACCTTCGGCAGCTTTTCGATCTCGCGCATGGCCTCGGCCTGCACCGTCGGCACATGCAGTCCTACGCGCTCCAACAGAGGCGAAACGATGCCTTCGCGGTCTTCCAGCAGCGCGGCCAGAATATGTGCCGGCTGCAGCTCAGGATTGCCGTGCTCGCTGGCGAGATCGTTCGCCCGCTGCATGGCTTCCTGAGCTTTCACAGTTAATTTGTCCCAACGAATTGCCATGGGGCTACTCCAGTGGATAGTGGTTAGTGGTTAGTGGGTCGCGAATAGAGTCAACCAACGATCTATTATCCTGCACTCGAAGCTCCAGCGGCCTAACAGACGCCGGCAGATGGAGCACCCCCCTCACTGACCACTAGCCACTATCCACTTTTTTCAAAGCCTCCAAACAAAGTTTGCGGTCTTTCCGACAATCGCTAAGTTTGATGCATAACTTAGCATTAAGGAAGCATAAAATATGAGTGCGATATTGTCAAGTAACGAGTAGTGGTTCGTGGTACCAAGATAATTGAATTCAGCTAAACCATAGATATTAAATCGGTTGTTAGCACACTTTGGCTTCTTAAACTGGGCTTCCCTGCCGCCGAACTAACCGTGGCCTACCGCAGCACCTGGCCGATGACGCACTTCAGGTAGGCGGTTTCCGGCACGTTCAACAGGACAGGATGGTCGAGCGACTGGCCGCGCTCTTCCAGGATGCGCACTCGGCGGCCCGCATCGGCAGCGGCAGAGCCGAGCATCGCCTGGAACTCACCCTCGCCGACGTGGAACGAACAGGAGCAGGTGACCAGAATGCCGCCGGGACGAAGCATCTTCAGAGCGCGAAGGTTCAACTCCTTATAGCCGCGCAGGGCGGTGGGCACAGCGCGCTTGGTCTTGGCGAATGCCGGCGGGTCGAGAACGATGGTGTCATACTGCCGGCCCGCGGTAGCGTAGTCCTTGAGCAGGTCGAAAGCGTTGGCCTCGGTCCATTCGATCTCGCCGCAGCGGTGAGCGGTGCGACTGAGCTGCTCATTCCGTTCCGCCACTTCCAGCGCCGGGCGCGACGAATCCACCGCGGCGACGCTTGCGCACACTCGTGCCAGATGCAGCGCAAATCCTCCCTGATAGGTGAAGCAGTCGAGCGCGTCGCCGTGAGCGTAGTGCGCCGCGGCGGCATAGTTCTCGCGCTGATCGAGAAAGGCGCCAGTCTTCTGCCCGCCGAGTCCGTCGAAGTGAAAGCGGACACCGTTCATGGTGAAGATGGTGCTGGAGCGCTCGCCGCGCACCAGTTGCGACTGGCGGGCGGGCAATTGCTCCAGTTCGCGAATGTGCGGATCGACGCGCTCGACGATGCTGGCCTGGGGAAAGTGTTCGGCGATGGCGTCGAGGACTGTCGGCCGCAGGTCCTGGCGATCGAAAGCCTGGGTCAGCGCTTGCAGGGAGAGCACATCGTTGTACTTGTCGAGGATGAGCCCGGGCAGCAGGTCTGCCTCGCTGAAGATCACGCGGTAGGAATCGGTGTCGCGCGCGACTTGCGCGCGAAAGCGAACTGCCGCGGCAATGCGCTCGCGCAGCAAAGTGGGGAGTTCTGCCTCGCCGATTTCGTCGCCAGTCAGCAGGCGGATCGCAATCTGCGATGCGCTGCTATAGAGCGCTGATCCCAGATGGCGACCACGCTCATCGCGGACATGCACCAGCGAGCCCGCCGAAGCCTCGGCTGGCGGCACCAGATCGGAGCGATAGACCCACAAATGTCCGCCCCGCAGGCGGGCTGCGCCGCGCTGATTCACGGTTATCGCTGGAATGGAAACGGAATCGGTCAAGACATCCTCCCTGAAATCAAAGACTTATCTTACGCGGAAGGCCGTCGCTGAGCCCGACGTGGATTCCGATGCATTTATATGTAAAATATTATTGACATATAGTATGCTATGCATTACATTATGTCTGTCAAACATTACTTCCGAGGAGAATGTTATGGATCTCTCTTATCAAGAAAAAAGCATTTTGGGATCACTGTTGGCCGTCGGAGTGGTCTTTGGATATTACTTCGCGACCGTCTTGCGTGATATCAGCCGGTCCGAGTTCGATGGCGCTAGCCTTCCAATTGGCCGTCTGGTGCTCGCGGTGGTTGCTATCGTCGTAATCGAGATTGTCTATCACATTCTCCTGGCGCTGGAGTCGAAACCCGAGCCCAAGGATGAGCGTGACACTCTGATCGCATCCAAAGCATATCGAAACGCCTACTTTCTGCTTTCAGCAGGGATATTCGTGGTGATGTGTGCGCTCATGCTGGCGTTCAAGCCTTTCCTGATTGTCAACCTGGTGCTGTTCGTCTGGGTCCTGGCCGAACTGGCGCAGTTCGTCACCCAGTTGTTTTATTACCGGCGAGGCTTGCGATGACCAAGGGACGCATCCGAAACAACGTTCGCAAGCTGCGATTCCTCGGCTCGGAGATGACCCAGCAGGAATTGGCAGAAAAAATCGGGGTCACCCGGCAGACCGTCATCGCGGTCGAACAGGATAAGTATTCGCCATCGCTGGACGTGGCCTTTCGCATGGCGCGTGTATTTGGCGTTCCGCTGGAAGAGGTGTTTCAGTACGAGACAACGGAACCCGAGGCGCGTGGCTGAACTCTGCTCAGCAATCACCCCAGAACCGTCACTGTTTTCCGAGCCGCTCGATCCGGCTGCCGCGCCGCAAGCCCCGCACGTATGCGACAGGATCGCGAACTTCGGAGCGTCCCTTCCTGATTCCGACGAACTCCTGCATGGCTTCGGTCCGGCGATAGCGCCGAACGCGAATCGTGCTCTCGCGCTTACGGGTGCGGGCAATGTCGTAGGCGGACTGCATTCGCATGAGCGTGTCCATCTTGGGGCCAAATGCCTTTTCAATTCGGAGGGCCATCTCTCCTGACAAATCGGCCTTGCCGTTAAGCAGGCTGGACAGCGCAGGCCGGGAAACGCCCAGAATCTTTGCGGCGCCGGTCAGCGCGGACAAATTCGCCCGGATGCGGGGGGCTCAACATAGAGTTCGTTACTGCGCCGCGGCCTCGTCTCCCTCGACAGACTCTTCTTTGGCGGGTTTCGCTTTGGCGCTCTTCGCTCCCTCTTCTTCCGGCTGGGGCGGTGGGGGAATGTAGTACAGGATCCGATTGCAGTAAAAGCAGGTGACGATCTGCTCGTTGCTCATGACTTCCTGAAAAACTTGCGGCCGCAGCCGTACCCGGCAAGCCGAGCAACTTTCATCCTCATAAACCGCCGCCATGACGGAGCCGCGTAGCTTGAGCACGCGGTCGTAATGGGTGAGGGTCTCCTCGGCGATGCCGGAACGCAACTCCTTGCGGGTCGCGCTCAACTCGGCGAGCTGCTTTTCGTCTTCGGCGGTCTGGGCTCGCGCGTGGTCTTTCTCTTTCTCATTCGCAGCGGTGTCAGCTTTCAGAGCGATCTCAGACTGTTTGATCGTTTCTTTGCGCGCGTCGGTAGCGACCATGATTTCCAGGATCTTGTCTTCCAGCTTGCGGATTTCCGACTCGGCAAACTGGATCTCGTGATTCAGCGCCCTGTACTCGTCGTTGGTCTTGACCTTCAGCGACTGGTCGCGGTACCTGCTGATCTTCTCCTGCTGGTCCTTGATGTCGGACTCGTGCTTGCGGCGGGCGATCTCGTCGGCCTTCAATCCGGCCTGGGCGACTTCGAGTTGGGCTTTGGAACCGGCGAGCTTGGCCTCGATCTGTGCCACTTGCTGCGGCAGGGCGGCGACCTCCGCCTTCAGCGCGGCAATCCGGGCATCGACTTCTTGCAAGTCGATCAGCTTTTGCAGATCGGAATTCATCTGGACCCCAAGGGAACCTGCTGGGATTCTAGCACGCAGAAACCAGGCCTCTGGCCCGCAGTCACCTTGGTGGACTAAGGTTTTCGGTCTATTGAGAGAATGTGGTGACCTCAGCTAGTATGGGCCCCATGGCCATTGAAATTGCGCGGCTTTGTCTGGGATTGCTGATTGTGGCTTTTCACCAACGCATTGCCGACTTCGTCCTGGAGCGCGAGCGTTCCCTGGTGATCGCCTTCCGCAGCCGCAGCCTGCCTTTACCGGCGGCGCTCAGCATGCAGACGGCGCACAATCTTTACTTCGGCATCGGCATGTTCATCGTGCTTGTCGAATGGCTGCGGATCTATCAGATCGGGCGCTGAGTCTGCGATCAGGTTTGTGATCACCCGTCCGACGCGTACATGCAAGAGCTTTGAGGCTGGCGCCTGAACGCACGCGGCGGCCTACGCGGCTGCGCGGCATTAGCTCCCTCTTCTGATATAGACTTTCCCGCTACGGATTTTGCTGGTCGGAGCTAACGTGAAATCACGGTTCGCTGCATTCGTCTGCTGTGTGCTGTCCACGTCATTCCTCGTCGCGCAATCGTCCCCATCCCCTGCTTCGCAGGAGTCACCAGCGAAAAAAGAGCTGACGATTGAAGAAATGTTCCAGCCTGGCGGCATCCTGGGCCGCGGTCCGGAAGATGTGAAATGGAGTCCCGATGGCTCCAAGGTTTCCTTCGTACAACGGGACGACAGCGGCCAACACGGAGCTTTGTATTACGTGGATGTAACCATGGCGGGCAAGCCCGCTGTGCTGGTGGCGAGCGAGAAGCTGGCATCGTTGGCCCCGCCCACCAGCGCCATCAAGGACGAACGCAAGAAAGAAGCGGCCCAGCGTTATTCCCTTGGCGCCTATCACTGGTCGCCCGATTCCAGGAAGTTGCTGTTCGACTCCATGGGGCAACTTTGGCTTTACAGCCTGGACAGTGGCACCGCCGTGCAGATCACGAGCAGCTCCGATGCCGCCGTCGATCCTAAATTCTCGCCGGATGGAAGCCGCATCTCGTATGTGCGCAAGCACAACCTTTATACGCAGCCGCTGGACGGAGGGAGGGAACGAACTCTAACCAAAGATGGCGACGACAACCTGCTGAACGGGGAAGTCGACTGGATCTACGAGGAAGAGCTGTACACCCGCAGCAATTACTTCTGGTCTGCGGACGGCAAGCACATCGCGTTTCTGCAGATGAACGAGAAGGACGTGCCCACCTATCCCATCACCGACTGGATGCCCACCCATGCCACCGTGGACCAGGAGAAATATCCTCAGCCCGGCGATCCGAACCCAAAAGTGCGCTTGGGCGTGGTTGGCCCCGATGGCGGCAAGATCAAATGGATTAACGCGGGAACGGGTGGGGACGTGCCGCTGTCAGACAGTCCCGATGCTCTGGTTCCCCGCTTCGGATGGGTGCGCGACGGCCTGCTGTGGGCGCTAGCTCTTAACCGCTTGCAAAACCGGCTGGACTTGTATTTTGTGGATGTCAAGAAGAGCAAGTGGGCGCTCATGATGACCGAGACCACCGACGCCTGGATCGACATGCATCCCGAGGTGGATTTCCAGACTTTAACCTCTGGTGATCGCTACTTGTGGACCAGTTGGCGCGATGGGCACAACCATATTTACCTGTACCAGTTCGACAAGCAGGACCCGCTGAGCGGCCCGGCCAGGCTGGTGACCCAACTCACGCATGGCGACTGGGAAGTCGAGAGTATTGCTGGCGTTGACGAAAAGCAGGGAGTGGTTTATTTCTCCGCCAACGAGGGCGATTGGCGACAGACGAACCTCTACGCTGTGGGACTGGACGGGCAGAAACTCCGCCGTGTCTCCAAGGAAAATGGATCGCACTCGGCGGACTTCGATCCCAGCGGGTCCAAGTACTACGTGGATCGCTATTCAGCGCTGACCACGCCGCCAACGGTTTCGCTGTGCGCCGTCGACGGCGTCTGCAACGCGTTTTGGAAGCCGCACAGCGTTGAGGCCTACACCCTGCTGACCCCGAAGTTTGTGGACTTCAAAGCCGCCGACGGCACAACCACTCTGCAGGGTGTGGTCCTGCTGCCGGAGAGCGGGCCGATGATCGTGAGCGGCAAAGCGCCGCTTATCGTCAATCCCTACGGCGGGCCGGCAGCGCAGACGGTGCGCGATGCCTGGGGCGCAATTGACCTGTTCGACCAGGTCCTGGCACAACAGGGATTCGCGATTCTGAAAGTTGACAACCGCGGCATGGCCGGACGAGGCAAGGCCTTCGCCATGGCCATCAAGCACAACTTCGGCGAGACCGAGCTCAGCGATCAGATGGCCGCTGTGAAGCAGGCGCTGCAACAGTTTCCGCAACTCGACGGGAGCCGGCTCGGATTCTGGGGCTGGAGCTACGGCGGATATTTCACGCTCTATGCGCTTGAGCACACAGACATGTTCAAGGGTGGAGTTTCAGTAGCGCCGGTGACCGATTGGCGCAATTACGATTCGATTTACACCGAGCGTTATATGGGCCTGCCGAGCGAGAACCCAGAGGGCTACAGGAAAAGTTCGGCGGTGAGCTTTGCGGCCAATTTGCACGGCAGGCTGCTGGAGGTGCACGGCACCAGCGACGACAACGTGCACGTCCAGAACAGCATTCAAATGATCAACGCGCTCATTAACTCAGGCAAGCAGTTCGAGCTGATGATGTATCCAGGAAAGACCCATGGCATCGCCGGGTACGAGGCGCGTACGCATCTGTTTCATCTGATCGAGGACTACTTCGAGAGGATACTCGCGCCGGAGAAGTAGGGTGGGACTTTTCGCCGCCTTTGACTTGCTCTTGCCCGGCTCTTTCTGTTTGAATTCGGAGACACTGATTCCAGCACTCCTGGGAGCGTCACCCTGGCGAACCAAGTCTTCGCGCGCAAATCTATCGACAAGCTGATCTCCGATTCCGAGGAGCCGGAACATCGGCTTAAGAAGACGCTGGGACCGTGGTCGCTGACCGGGCTCGGCATCGGCGCCGTGATTGGCTCCGGTATATTCACCGTAGTGGGGACGGCGATTGCCGGACAGAAGTTCAACACCTCGTCCATCCTGAACGCACCCCTGGCCGACTACCTGGTGCATCATGCGGCCACGCTGGGCCGTCCCGGAGCAGGACCGGCGCTGGCGCTTTCTCTAGTGCTGGTGGCCATCGTCTGCGCCTTCACCGGGCTTTGTTATGCCGAGCTGGCGTCCATGATCCCCATCGCCGGCAGCGCTTACACGTACACCTACGCCACCATGGGCGAGTTGATCGCGTGGATCATCGGCTGGGACCTCATCCTGGAGTACGCGGTCAGCAACATGGCAGTGAGCGTGGGGTTCGCCGCGCACATGGTCGCCACGTTCAGTTGGTTCGGCTGGCATCCCGCGCTGCGCTGGATCACCCCCGCATACTTGCCTGGCGGTCTCACCGACTTGCAGAACAACGTGCTCTACGCTTCCGGCTGGCACTTTGGCTTCAACCTTCCGGCGTTTCTGATCGTCATGCTGCTGACGGTGGTGCTGGTGCGCGGCATCCGCGAATCGGCCGAAACCAACAACGTGATGGTGATCCTGAAGATCGCCGCCATCCTGGCCTTCGTGTTCGTGGGGATGCGATTCATTCATCCCGCCAACTATCACCCGTTCGCGCCAGAGGGCTGGCCCGGCGTGCTGACCGGCGGCTCGATCATCTTCTTCACCTATATCGGGTTCGACTCGGTCTCGACCGCGGCTGAGGAGGCGCGCAATCCGCAGCGCGATCTGCCGATCGGAATTATTGCCACGCTCATCGTTTGTACCGTGCTCTACATTGCGGTTGCCGTCGTGCTGACCGGCATCGTTCCCTGGCAAACTTTGATTGACGACGCCGCACCAGTGGTCAACAGCATGAGCAAGCTGGCGGGGACCACGAAGTCCGCGCTGCTGCACTGGACGGAGCTGGCGGTTCTTTTCGGCGCGATGATGGGTATGATCTCGTCGCTGCTGGTGTTCCAGTTGGGACAGGCGCGAGTTTGGTTCTCCATGTCGCGCGATGGCTTGTTGCCCAAATTGTTCAGCCGGGTGCATCCGCGATTTCGCACGCCGGCCACCGCAACTTGGATCGCCGGATTTCTGGTGGGCATTCCGGGCGGGATTCTCGACATTGGCACGTTGTCGGACTTGTCAAACATCGGTACGCTGTTCGCGTTTGTCCTGGTGTCGATCGGAGTCATCATCCTGCGATACAAGCAGCCCGAGCGCCGTCGCGGATTCCGCGCTCCGGGCGGGCTGGCGGCGCCGATCCTTAGCGTAGTATTTTGTGTGTTGCTGATGTCGGGCCTGCCGATCTTGACCTGGCTGCGCTTTTTCGTGTGGCTGATTATTGGGTTGACGGTGTACATACTCTACAGCCGCCACCGCAGCGAGTTCAGTCCGCGCCAGCTCGGATCCGTGCCCAACGCGTCGAACAAGCCGTAGCATCTCGGGTACTCGCATACCCATGACGAAATCGCCCCATCTTACTGATTCCGCCAACGACTTCATCCTAAAATTGCCCAAGGCCGAACTCCACCTGCACCTCGAGGGCACGGTTGATCCGCTGACGCTGGCGGAACTGAGCCGTCGCCATCCCACCCCGCTTCCCAGCACCAATAATCGCTACAAAAACCTTGAGGACAGCGGCCGTGTCTTCAGCGAGGAAGAAGCGCGCGCGTTGTACGAATATAAGAATTTCACCGGCTTTCTGTGGGCGTTCAAGGCGGTCACCGAGCGGCTGCGCACCGCCGAGGACTACGAGCTTGTTACCTACCGCATGATGCAGAAGCTGCGTGCGCAAAATGTTCTGCACGCCGAGGTGTACATCTCTGCCGGGGTGGTGCAGTGGCGCGGGCAGGAATTTGCTCCTCTGTTTGAAGGGGCGGAACGGGGACGACAGCGCGGCGAGCGCGACTTTGGCATGTCGCTGTACTGGATCTTCGACGCGGTCCGGCACTTCGGCGTCGAGGAGGCGCGCCGGGTGGTTGATGAGGCAATTCGGTTCAAGCAACGAAACGTCGTGGGCATCGGAATTGGCGGCGACGAGCGTCGCGCCGGGCCCGAGCTGTTCCGCGAGGTGTATGAGCATGCCGCGCAACACGGGTTGCGGTTGACCGTCCATGCCGGGGAAACGGTGGGAGCCGAATCCATTTGGAGTGCGCTGCGGGACCTGAAGGCGGACCGCATCGGCCATGGACTGCACGTCGCCGACGACCCCGAATTACTGCACTATTTGGCGGAGAAGCGGATTCCGGTCGAGGTGTGCATCACCAGCAACGTGATGACCGGGTGCTGCGCCGTGGTAGGGGAACACCCGGTCCGGAAATTGTTTGATGCCGGCGTCCAGGTCACGCTGAACACGGACGATCCGGACATGTTCCACACCAACCTGCTGCGTGAATATCGAATTGCGCAGCAGGTCTTCGGCTTCAGCGAGGATGAACTCCGTGAGCTGGCGAAGAACTCGTTCCGCGCGTCGTTTTTGCCGGAGGAGAAGAAGCGAGAGTACCTGGCGAAGTTCTGAACCCTTGGTTCGCGGATTCTGTCACTCCCCGCGCGCCGCGCGAAAGGCGGCCAGACGCTCGTGAACATTCATGACATGTTGCGGCAGTGGTAGCTGCGAGCCTTCCTCGAGAATCGGAATCAGCTTGTCGAACTCCGGCCCGGAGTGTGATCCGGTCAATGCGGCCCGCACAGGATGAAATAGCTCTTTGCCCTTGGCGCCGGTCTTAGCCTTCACCTCGTTCATGATGGTCTTAAAGCGCTCAGGAGTCATCGGCGACGAATCGCTTTCCACCTGCGCCGCAAATGCAGCGAGGACATCAGCGGTTTTCGGCGACGCGAGGACCTCGGCATTATCGGGAGAATTCGCCGCGGCCGCGGCATCGTAGCGAAAGATCAATGCCGCACGCTCGGGAAGCTGGTCCAGCTTGTCCACCGAAGGAACGAGCAGCGCGACCACCTTGCTGAACCAGGCTCGGGTGTGCTCATCGAGATTTTCCGGCAGCAGTCCGGCGCGCACAAAGAAGGCCTCCGCGAGCCGTTCGATGCGCTCAGGCGGACCCTGTTTGATGTAATGCCGGTTCAGCCAATACAACTTCTCCATGTCGAAGACGGCGGGTGACGGAGTTACGCGTTGCAGCGAAAATTCCTTGATCAGCTCCTCGGGTGAAAAGATTTCGCGGGTGCCCCCGGTCGGCGCCCAACCTAGCAGCGCGAGGTAGTTCACCAGCGCTTCGGGCAGCACACCCATCTCGCGGAAATTGGCGATGGAGGTTGCGCCGTGCCGCTTGGACAACCGTTCGCGATCACTCCCCAGAATGGTGGAAAGGTGCGCGAACTCCGGCACCGGCCATCCCAGCGCCTCATAGAGCGCCACTTGCTTGGGCGTGTTGGAGAGGTGATCGTCGCCTCGAATGACGTGAGTGATGTCCATCAACGCGTCGTCCACGACCACGACGTAGTTGTAAACCGGAATGCCCGTGGAGCGCAGGATGATGGGATCGCTGACCACTTCGTTGGAAAACTCGACTGGTCCGTGCACGATGTCGTGAAAGCGAATGGGGTGCTCCGGAATACGCAGGCGAATCGCTGCCGCTTCGCCGCTGGCGCGGCGGCGCTGACTCTCCTCGGGATCGAGCATGCGGCATTTTCCCGAGTAGATCGGCGGCTGCTGATGTTGCAGAGCAAGCTCGCGGTCGCGTTCCAATTCCTCCTGCGAGCAGAAGCAGAGGTAGGCTTTGCCTTCCTTCACCAGCCGCTCGGCATGTTCGCGATACAGTTCCAGGCGATCGCTCTGGCGATAGGGCGCGTACGGGCCGCCAACATCGGGACCTTCGTCCCAATCGATGCCTAGCCACTTGAGATCGTCGAGGAGTTGGTCTTCGAAGCGCGCCTCGCTGCGGGCCACGTCAGTGTCCTCAATGCGCAACACCATGACGCCGCCGGCTTGACGGGCAAAGAGCCAGTTGAAGAGTGCAGTGCGGGCGTTGCCGACATGCAGTTGTCCCGTAGGGGAAGGAGCAAAGCGAACGCGGACTTTGGCAACGGTGCTCACCCTTTGATGTTAGCAAGAGCGGCTGTTTGTCATGTCGAAATTCGGCCATTCCGTCCGCGATTACGTCGGCGGAGGAGGAGTGTCCTCGTCCTCGACGGGCGTCCCGCCATGCCGCTGCATCTCGTCGTGGATTTCCTTCAGGACGTCCTCGCGGTAGGCGCCGTTGTGCAGGCGCTCGGTCATTTCCTGGAGCGCTACATTCAGCACATGGTAATGGTGGAGCTCACGATAGCGGGGATCACTGGTGACTTCCTTCCACAATTTGTGCAGCATGTCCACGTCTTCCTGGCGCATGCGCGGGGTGTGCGGACCCAGCAGGTATTCGTGCTTGGTGCCATTAGGTTCCACCACCACAAGTTTCAGGCGGGGACGCGGCTCCGGCAGCCGTTCCCAGGCGTCGCCTGTTAGTTTGCCCTGCTCATCGGCGATCAACTTATTGGACAGGCCACAGACAATGGTTGACGAGTGCAGGCGCTGCGCAGTCGCCACGATGCTCTCGAAAACATCGTTGGTAGGCACCACCAGCAAAGAAACGTGCTTGCCCTCTTTTTCGGCGACCGACACCACCGCGCTGAACAGCTCCTGCTCATACTTCTTGAAAACCTCTGAGGTGTCCACCACCTCGCTGCCGCTGAACGAGTGCTCGCGGTGGTAGACACGCGAAGTCATTACCACGACGTCGGTTTTGGTGGTGTCGGTATTGGCCAGCACCTGCCGCAGGTAATAGAGATTGCCAGGGTCGCGCGTCGCGACCAGGACATTGCCGGGGCGCACCTCCATCGCTTCGGCGCTGAGTTCGGTATTTTGCGCAATATTGAACTGGTCGAGTCCCGACTCCGCGTGCGCGTGCTGCCTGGCGGTGATCCTCTCGGAGACGGTGAAGACAGCGAAGAAAACAACGCTGAATGCCACCCCTGCGATGGTTGCCAATTGCTTCGTGAACAGGTTAACCACAGCGGTCGAGAACAGTACCAACGAGATCGCGAAGAGGCCGATGGGGACTTCGACGCCCCTGAAGTGAAAGTTGCCTGGTACCTTCCATTGGCGGTTTTCCGGCTCGGTATAGCGCAGCACCGTAACTGCGAGCGACTTGAACGCGAAGCTCCAGATCACGCCGAAGGCGTATAGCGAAGCCAGCAAATATACGTTGCCGCCGCTGGCAATGATGGTGAAGATCTGCAGGCCAACGATCAGGTTGATGATGCGGTAGCTGGTGCCGAACCTCTTCTGCGGTTTGCGGAACCAGGGGGTGAGCACGCCGTCTTCACTCATGCGGTTGAGTACGCCGTTGGCGCCGACGATGGCGGTGTTGACCGCGCCGGAAAGAATGAGAACGCCGACCAGCACGACAAAACCCTGAAATACTAAACGCAGCGTGTAAGGACCGACCACATTCATGGCCAACCCGCCTATCAGGTTAGCGTAATAGTCGGGGCGCACCTTGTCGGGGATGATCATGACCGCGAAAAACGAAACCAGTCCGGTGAAGAACAGGCTGTACAGGAAGATCACCAGCCCGGTCCTTTCCAGGTTCTTGAGTTTGGGATGTTCGATCTCGCGATTGATCTGGGCCAGCGATTCCTCGCCGCTCATGGCCAGTACGGAATGGCCGAAGCCCACCAGCATCATGATGAGGGAAATGCGCGCGGCCCAGGTGCCCAGCAGCCAGCCGAGAGACTCACGATCGTGGTGCATGGTGGCGGCAGTGGGAAGCGGCGGCAGGTGCGCACCCGTTTTGGCCAGCGTAATCAGGCACCAGACAATCAGCATCACCACCATCACCGTGGTGATCTTCATGATTTGCAGGGCGCGTTCACTGGATTCGTGAATGCCTTGCGTGTTCTTCCACCAAAAATAAAGGGTGACCACGATGGCGAAAAGCGCCGCAAAGGAGTTGTCAGGAACGTGAACGTCGTAACCCAGATGATGAAAGGTATCGGTCAGAAACCCTGCCAGATACTGGCCTGCTGACACTGCGCTGATCGGTCCTGTGAGCACGTAATCGAACAGCAGGGCAGAAACCGATAGCTTGGCCAGCTTTCCGCCCATGGCCTCTTTGACCACACGGTACACTCCGCCGCGAACAAACATCGAACTGGATTCGATGTACAGGGCACGCACCGCGTAGCTGAACAACATGACGGCGAGCACGAACCAGGGCGCACTTTTGCCGATCACTTTTTCCGCGTCACCGCCCACGTAGTATGCCGACGAAGCGAGATCTGCCAAAACGATGGCTGAGGCCCGCCAGAACGAAATGAAAGTCAGCATCACCGAGGTGGCGACAAAGACTTTGATGGCGGGCCGCTGCAGGTTCTCAGCTGGTGTGGACATAGTTATTCGCGCGGCGTCTGGGCAGCGCTCCGTTCGCGGGAAACCGGCAACCGGAGTACATCAGTGTACTGCCTTTAGTGCTTACTGATTGGTGCTGGGCGTCCTCATAACGCCCTCTCCAGTTTACTGAACGCCTGCGCCATCTTCTCCGGAACCTTCTCGCCTTCCACCCCTTCGATCTCCAGCAACACGGGCGGTGCGTGCGGCGCAGTTCGCAATAGCTCCATGGTCTCCTTCCAATCGATACTGCCTTCACCGGGCCAGAGATGCGAATCGTGATCCTTGTCATTGTCGTGAACGTGGGTGGAGCGCACGCGGTCTTTCAAAACTTCGAACGCTTGCGGCACGCTCGACATGATGTGCGCATGACCGACGTCAAAGCACACGCCGATATCGTCGAAGCGTCCGGAGTGCAGCAGTTCCATCAGCTTCTCCGGCGTGGAAAGCTCGTTGGTAATGTTCTCGACCAGCAGTTGCACGCCCAGTGGTTTGGCGAAAGCGTGCAGGTGTTCGAGGGAACTCATCGCGGCGTCGAGTTTGTGCTCGTCCGCCTCTTCGTGGCCGATCCCGACATGTTGCACCAGATACTGAAAGGGCGCCTGCTCGGCCACCTCGATGGCGCGCTTGATTTCATCGGTAGCTGCAACGCGCTGAAGTTTCTCAACCGACGCAATGTTGATGTGCGTCGCGCCGCCGCGTCCCCAATCTTCGTCGGGGTGCATAGGCGAGTGCATGGAGTGGAACGTCACTCCGGTGCTGTGAAACCAGTTGGCGATCTGTCGGATGTGCTGCCGGTCGGTGTAATTGAAGTGCCCGCGCGCCGCGAAGATCTCGATAGCTTCCGCTCCGCCGGATACCATCTGATCGAGCAGGCCGGGATGCAGCCGTTCCCGCCTGGCGTAGATCAGCGTGGACATGGCGCGGCGCATCAGAATCCGACTGCCTTTCCGTTATGGCGTCCGTCACTGGCGCCCAGGCGCTCACCGGTGCCGGGATCAATTTCGATGCACTGAGCGTCGCCCCAATATTCCGCCTTCGAAGAATGCTGTCCCGGCAGAGAATCCAGGCTCGCGTCGGCGGAGACTTTGTGTCCCATGTGCTCGAGGATGCGTACCGTGTCAGGTGAGAAGCCCACCTTCTCCAGTTTGATCTCGTCGGGCAGCCACTGATCATGGAAGCGGGGCGCGTTCACCGCCTGCTGAATGTTTAACCCGTAATCCACCACACCCATCAGCACATCGGCGACTGTGGTGATGATGGTGGGGCCGCCCTCAGCGCCGAGAACCAGGAAAAGCTTGCCGCCTTTGAGCACGATGGTCGGCGCCATCGCGGACAGCGGACGCTTGCCGGGACCAATGGCATTTGCCGGGCCCTGTATCAGTCCGAACATATTAGGCACGCCTGGCTTGGAGGCGAAATCGTCCATCTCATCGTTAAGCAGAAAGCCCAAGCCCTCAGCGGTAACGTGCGAGCCAAAGCTTTCGTTCAGCGTAGTCGTAACCGATACCGCGTTGCCCTCAGGGTCAACCATTGAGTAGTGGGTGGTGTGGACCGGCTCAACCAATATCTTCGGTTGCGGATGCGTGCTGGCGTAACTGTCCAATTGCGAGAAGATGGAAGGCCGTCGCAACTCACTTCCGGGAGTGGCGCGGCGCAGCGGGATAGTTTCGCGCCAGGCATTGGCATAGCGCTTGTCCAACAGTTGCGCAACCGGGATCTTGGAAAAATCCGGGTCACCGAGGAACTCGGCGCGATCAAAAAACGCCCGCTGATAAGCCTCGGCGGTGAGATGAATGCTCTGCGCGGAACCTTCACCCTGCTTAGCCAGATCGTATCCCTCGAGGATGTTGAGGATCTCGACCAGGGTCACGCCTCCGGACGACGGTGGTGGTGCGCTGATGACCTCATACCCGCGATAAGTGCCGCGAATCGGCTGCCGCTCCTTTACTTCGTACTGGGCAAGGTCTTCAGTGGTAACCAGGCCGCCACCCTTCTCGATGGCCGCAGCCAGCTCACGCGCCATCGCGCCATGGTAGAAGTCCTCAGGATTTTCAGCGATGCGCTCGAGGGTCTTGGCCAGCTCCGGTTGCTTGAAAACGTCGCCCTGCTGGTAGTACTCGCCGTCGCGCTGAAAGATGCGATGCGATTCCGGAAACTTAGCCAGGTTGGGATCGTGGAACGACCGCGCCGCGTCGTAGTCGAGCACGTAACCATCGCGCGCCAGCCGGATCGCCGGCTCCATCACCTGCTTCAGCGTCAGCTTGCCCCAATGCTTCTGTGCGTACACCAGACCCGCCACTGAGCCAGGGACGTCGATCGCTTTGTAGCCGAGAATGCTCATACCCGGGACAACATTTCCCTGGGCGTCCAGATACATGTTGGCGGTGGCTTTGGCCGGAGCTTTCTCGCGGAAGTCGAGGAAGTGGACCTCGCCGTTGGCCCGGCGGAAGAGCAGGAAGCCGCCTCCGCCGATGTTGCCTGCCTGGGGAAGCACCACGGCAAGAGTGAAGCCAACCGCGACCGCAGAGTCCACGGCGTTGCCACCCTGACGCATGATCGTTATGCCCGCCTCGGATGCTTCAGGTTGCAGCGTGGCCACCATGGCCCCGGGCGCATGCACCGGATGCATCCCATTGCCGGCGAAAGCCTGGGCGCAAAGCGCCAGCGTGAGTACCGCCGGCAGAAATTGGTGTCTTACCTTCATAAGATGACGGCGGGATGACCCGAAGCCGTGGCCGCTCGAATGTGTTCGACGCAAGAAGTTAGGGCCATGCGAGAAACAAACATTGAGGCTAGCCGACCGAGTCTTACAGAGTCAAATCCGCACCGCGTCAAACCACGACAGCGAACCTGACGCTGCGATGTATCGCATCAAGGCAAGCTAAGCGGACGAGCGGTGTTGACGGTGCGCTAGTTGCACCAGGCGCGGGACCCCACTTGTAGGCGATATAATGTTCGTTTGCTGCAAGCTCGCAGTTCCAGCTATGTATCCCGCGGAAGGACACCATGCCTACAGACGTGATCATGCCCCAGATGGGGGAGTCGATTTTTGAAGGAACCATCACCAAGTGGTTGAAACAGCCGGGCGAGAAAGTTCAACGCGACGAGCCACTGTTTGAAATTTCGACCGACAAGGTTGATGCGGAGATTCCTGCACCCGCTTCCGGCACATTACAAGACATCAAAGTTCAAGCCGGCGCCACGGTCCAGGTGAACACCGTAGTGGCGACGATTGCGGGCGAAGGCGAAGCTGCTGGAGCCGCGCCATCCGCCCCGGCCGCCAGCACCGCAGCAGCCGCCCCCGCCGGAGGAGACGGCAGCCGCTCGACCCAGACCGAAGTCGCGCAGCCTCCCAGTGGCGAGGAGCCCAAACAGCCTTCGGCGCCCCAGGCCGGCAAGGAGTCGGCCCAACCCTCACCGGTTGAGAAGACCGGGGTGGCGCAAGAACAACAAGGCACCGTGCTGGAGTATCCCGAAGCTGGCGAGCAGGAACGGCTGCGCTCCAGCCCGTTGGTGCGCCGCATCGCCAAGGAAAACAAGGTTGACCTGGCCCAGGTTCCGGGAACGGGTCTTGGTGGCCGCATCACCAAGGATGACATTGAGTCGTTCATCGCCAAACACGGCGCTGGCGGACCTCAGCCTGCTGCTCCGGTCAAACCTGCTGCGGCTTCCGCGCCCTCGGCTCCTGCTCCTTCCACACCTGCGACCGTCACTCCTCTGCGACCGGTCGGCGGGGTTACCCCCGGCGACATCGTGCCCATGTCGGTCATGCGTAAGAAAATCGCCGACCGCATGGTGCTGTCGAAACGCACCAGCGCGCACGTGCACGGTGTCTTCGAAGTCGACATGACCCGTATCGTGAAATTGCGCGAGAAGATGAAGGCGCAGTTCGAGCAGTCCACCGGCAACAAGCTCACTTTCACGCCCTTTTTTGCGCGTGCCGTGGTGCATGGCATTCGCAAATGGCCCATCATCAATTCGTCGGTGGAAGGCGAGAACATCCACTACCACGCTTCCATCAATCTCGGCATCGCAGTCGCGCTGGACTGGGGCCTCATCGTGCCCGTGGTGAAAAACGCCGAAGAGCGCAGCTTTGTGGGCCTGCAGCGCGCCATAACCGACCTCGGCGAGCGTGCCCGCAGTAAGAAGCTGAAGCCCGAGGAAGTGCAGGGCGGAACGTTCACCATCACCAACCCCGGCATCTTTGGCGCGAAATTTGGGATGCCCATCATCAACCAGCCGCAGGTTGCGATTCTGGGCGTGGGCGGAATCTCGAAAAAGCCGGTCGTGATTACCGACAAGGACGGCAACGACTCCATCGCCATCCGTTCGATGATGCACCTCAGCATTGGCTATGACCATCGCATCGTTGACGGAGCTGTGGCCGACCAGTTCATGGCCGAGGTGAAGCAGTTCCTGGAGAACTGGAGCGAAGAGCTGCTGTAAGTCAGTTGTCGGTAGCCAGTTGTCAGTTGTCAGCGGAAAAGAACGGCAGGGTCAGTGCGCCCTGCCGTTTTACTTTGCGGGCTTGGTTTTATGCGGTCGCAAACCGGCGGCAGCAATGGCCAGACTGCGGCGGCGAGGTTTTTCCAGAATCTTGATCTTCTCGGAAAAACTGAGCGATGCCAGCTTTTTCCGCAGCTCTGCTTACTCATTTATCCCCTCCAAGTACTTGCGCTCGAATCGCTCCCACCTGGAAATAAGAGCGTGCCAATCGCCCAAATATCTGACGACAGGATATCAACCTGCTGCCAATTATCGTCACACCCATCCCGCCGTTTTCGCGCGCACTGGTAGAATCTGCTGTGTGGATTTTATGTCCTGAGCAGTGGGACGCTGGGCGGGCGAGTTGGGCATCTTGGTAGGAACGATTGTGGTAGGGGCGACATCATTCGGAGGGCAAGCGCTGGACCGGGTGCGAACCATGAGCGCTTTTGCGCCTGAGCAGCCGCAGGAAGGTGACGGCCTGGAAACCCACGGTCCCGTGCTGCTGATGCCACACCCGCTTCCTCCCAAGAAGCCGCATCTCTGGATACAGCGGATTTGGCTGGTGGTATTCGTGTTGTTCTGCCTGGAAGTAGGCATCATCCTCACCGCGTTGCCCTGGACCGGCATCTGGACAAACAACTCGCTTCTGCTGGGATACCCGCGAATCCGGGAATTCCTCATGCAAAATTTTGTGCGAGGCTTGGTCAGCGGCCTCGGCCTGGTGGACATTTGGATGGGAGTCGCAGAGGCGGTCCGCTATCGCGAAGGCCCGGATGCCTGACGGGCAGCTCTTCTCTACTGGCCTCGGGTTTTTCGCATCCAACATGCATGTAGGGGAAATTCTCAAGGGACTGAGACACCCATTCCATGGCTGACAAGACAGACGAACATCATCGCCACAATCGCTCGCCCCTGGCCTACGAGAACAAGAAATTCCTCAACGGGCCTGACGGTCGCATCCTCCGCATTCTTGCCGAATACCAGGAACCGCTGGCGCGCTTTCGCCGCGAACGCATCCAGGACACGATCGTCTTCTTTGGCTCAGCGCGTTTTCATAGCCGCTCCCAAGCCGAGGAGGCGCTGCAACTGCTCGACAAGCCGGGCTCGGCAACTCCCGCGCCGGAGGAGGAGCAGGAGCGCATTCGCCGCGCGCGGGCCGACGTCGCGATGGCGCGTTACTACGAAGACGCGCGCAAGCTGGCCTTCCTGGTGACCCAGTGGACCAAGACCATCAATCAGCCGCGGCATCGTTTCGTAATTACCACCGGCGGTGGACCGGGAATCATGGAAGCGGCAAACCTCGGCGCTGCCGAAGCGGGAGGCAAGACGATTGGGCTCAACATTAATTTGCCCTTCGAACAAATGCCGAACCCGTACATCACACCGGAGTTGAACTTCGAGTTCCACTACTTTTTCATGCGCAAGCTGTGGTTCGCCTACCTGTCGAAGGCCCTGGTCGTGTTTCCGGGTGGGTTCGGCACCTTCGACGAGCTATTCGAATTGCTGACTCTGGCGCAGACCGAGAAACTGGCCAAACGCATCTGCATTGTGGTGTACGGCAAGGACTACTGGGACCGCGTGATCAACTTCCAGGCGCTGGTGGACGCGGGCACCATCTCGCCCAAAGATTTGCAATTGTTTCACTGGGCCGATACCCCCGAAGAAGCGTTTGAGTATTTACGCGCCGACCTGACCACGCATCACATGGAGCAATGGAGCCCGCGCGACAAGGAACCGGAGATCGCCAAGACCAGGCCGTAAGGCAGTAGTCAGTAGTCAGTAGTCAGCTATCAGTTCTCAGTTCTCAGAAGCCGGTTATCAGCGGTCCGTCGACTGAGGTTAGTCGCCGCCGCTGTTACGAAGTTTCTGCTTGAACTCGGCGATCACTTTCTGCCCAAAGGCGTTTCGGCCAGAAGTTCGTAACAACCATTTCTTGGATCTAATACTGACAACTGACTTCTGGCTACTGACTGCTGGCCCCTTTGTGCCAGCCGAGGTTACGTATCGGTTATGGCACTTTCGGTGCTCGCGTGATTTTGCCGTACAGCGTAAACTGTTGCCCGAATGTCATTAACATTAGAGGTTGCTGGCCGCAGCGATGTGGGCCGAGTTCGTCCGTCGAACGAAGATAACTTCGGATTCGACCAGGGGTTGGGCATTTTTGTGGTGTGCGATGGCATGGGCGGCCATGCTGCCGGTGAGGTTGCCAGCCAAATTGCGGTGGACACCATCCTGACGTATTTTCGCGAGCGCATGCCCAAAGTCGAGGACAACGCTTTGCTGGATGATGCGCCGGTCGGCGCACGTTTGCTCGCCGAAGCCGTCAAGAAGGCCAACGATGCGATCCTGGATTACGCGGAAGCGCATAAGAACACCACCGGAATGGGTACCACACTGGTGGCGGCACGCTTCTTCGATGGCGTTTGCAGTATTGCCAACGTGGGCGACAGCCGCATCTACCTGTTTCGCGAAGGGCAATTACTGCAGTTGACCGAAGACCACTCCCTGGTGATGGAGCAGGTACGCCGCGGTATGCTCACCTTGGAAGAGGCCAAACAATCGTCGGTGCAGAACATCATTACCCGCGCCCTGGGTACGGAGGAAGGCACGCTTCCCGACCTTGGCGAGTTTCCGGCGCAAGATGGCGACATCGTACTGCTGACCACCGACGGCGTACTGCGCCACGTAAGCGACCAGGACATGAGCGCCATTCTGCTGCAACTGCCGTCGCTGGAAGCTGCTTGCCAAACTCTGATCGACGCAGCCAATGAAGGCGGCGGGGAAGACAATTCCACTTGCGTTCTTGTGCGCGTGCGAAAAGGGAAAACGGCCGAGGAGCCTAAGAGCGAAAGCTAGCCTCTTTCCAGGCTGAACTGGTGTCATCGGCTCTGCTACACTCAGCTATTTTGCATAGCCCCGTCCAGACTGCACTCCCGCCTCAGCATACCTCGGCATCGCGCACCAGCTTAGTGGTATATGCAATCGCCATCCTGCTCGGACTGTTCTCCGGATGGGTCAATCAGGCCGTTGGCGATGCGCTGCTCACCTCACTTTGCGTGCTCGCCTTCACCATGATGCTGGGCGTGTGGAAATCGCGGCAGCCCTGGCGCTGGGTGCTGCTGGTGTGGGTGGGAGTTCCCCTTGTGCTGGCCTATTACCACTTCATCGTGAAATGGCCGCACGATCGCGGTCAGGTGTATGGCGCCTTTGTGCAATTGCTGGCAGCTAGTGCGGGCGGCTTCGGTGGCCACTTCATGCGCCAGATGATCGACCACGTGTTCTTGAAAAAGGAAGATTGACGTTTTCGCGGCTTGCCGGTTGCTCTAAACTCTGTCGTCCAACTCAACCGCACCCGCCGGGCCAGGCAAGCTCTCTCCGTCCACAATGGCCGCCGGATTTTGCACAAGCAGCGCATCTGCGACTTCGGCTCCCGCGAGCTCCGTGGCTACTTTACGAGCTTCCGATAGCACCGGTGGGCGGCGCGCAGGATCGTGGGCATCGCTGGCGATTACATGGATGGCTTGACGTTTGAGCAGCCATTCGGCCATTTTTTGGGAGCGGCTCCCCCAGTATCCCGTGAAGGAATTGGCGGTGACCTGCACCAGGCAGCCTTGCTCCACGAACTCCAGGACCATCTCAGGTTTATTCAGCAACGGCCGGTTGCGTTCCGGATGAGTAATGATGGGAACCATGCCGCTGCTGGAGATGGAAAGCAGGTTCTGCTTTACCTCGGGCGGGATGCCGAAGTCGCTGAACTCCACCAACAGATACTGCGATTCGCCGATGGTGTAACGCCGCGGATGGGCAAGGGCGTCTTGAATGTTGTCGTAGGAAAAATGAAAGTCACAGCCCAGGCTGAAGGTCAGTTTGCCCTCAGCGGAGTCGCTGAGCTCACCCAGCATCTCGGTACAGCGATCACGGTCGTAAGCGAACTCGTGGTTGCAATGCGGCGTCGCCACGATGTGGGTGACGCCATCGCGGGCGGCGATGCGACACATCTCGGCGGTCAGTTCCCAGGACTGCGGACCATCGTCAATGCCGGGAAGGATGTGGCAGTGGATGTCAACCATGTATCTGTGCAAACGCTAACAGGTTTCAATCCGAACTTTCGTTACGAATAGCGCTCGCGCATAAACTCGGCCATCGCCTCGTACGCTGCGCTTAGCACGGGCTCCTGGGGCAGGAACACGATGCGAATATGCCGCGTCCCTGGTTTTTCGCCGAAGCCGGAGCCGTGTACCACCAGCACGTGCTTCTGCTTTAGCAAGTCGGTTACGAACGCAAGGTCATCCTCGGGGATGTCCAGCGACGGATGCGCGTAGAACGCGCCTTTAGGCGCAACCAGTTTTACTCGCGGCGTCCGTTTTGCCCACTCGACGGTGATCTCGGCGCGCCGCCGCAGTTTGCCGCAAACCTCAACCAGGTGGTCCTGCGGGCCTTCCAGTGCCGGTTGGATGGCGTGCTGGAACGGATGCGGCGCCGACAGCCGCGCACGCAGCAGGCGGTGCACGGCCCCCATATAAGGGTGCAACACATCGCGCGGTCCGGTCGCAACCGCCCATCCGATTCGCCAGCCGGGGACCAGATACGCCTTGGAGAGTCCGTTGAAGGTCACTACCGGAACGTCCTGCGCCAGGGTCGCGATCGAGATGTGCCTGGCGCTGGGATCGAAGATGAGCTTGTCGTAAATTTCGTCGGCGAAAACAATTAGTCCATGTTGCCGGGCGAGTTCCAGAACTTTTTCCAATGTGCGCTTGGAGTACACCGCGCCCGTCGGATTATTGGGATTGATCAGCAGGATCGCCTTGGTGCGCGAGTTGATCTTGCGCTCTATGTCGGCCACGTCGGGCTGCCAGCCGTTGTCTTCGTCCAGATCGTAGGCGTTGGCCGGACAATCCAGCTTGGCCATGATGGCGCCGTACAGCGGATATTCAGGACTTGGCGTCAGCACGTTGTCGCCCGGGTCCAGCAGCGCGGTCAGGCAAGTGTCGATCACTTCCCCGCTGCCAATCCCGACGAAGATGCTCTGCACCTCGCGGAAACCGTTGCGCTCGGCTTCGCCGTGGATGGCTTCGATTGCCGGCTTGATGCCCAGCGAATCGGCATAGCCGTTGTGGCCGTCGCGCATGGCCTTCAGCACCGCCTCGATCATGTGCGGCGGCGGCGCAAAGTCGTACTTGCAGGGATCGCCGATGTTGAGGTAAAGAATCTTGTGGCCTTCGCTCGCGACCTCGTCGGCGACAACGGCCAGATCGCGAATCGCGTACCGCACGTTGGCCATTCGGCTGGCAGCCACAACTTTGGACATTTCTTGAGTAGCCATGATTGGCTCCTATCTTTGAAACCGCGCCCTACTCCGGCCGGTCGATCTGCGCCCGCTGCAACTTGTCGGAATAGTCCACGTACACCGACTTCCATTCGGTGTAGAAATCGATTGCGCCGATACCGCCTTCGCGATGACCGTTGCCTGTGGCCTTCACGCCGCCGAAGGGCAGATGCACCTCGGCGCCAATCGTGGGCGCGTTGATGTAGGTGATGCCGGCGTACAGATCGCGCATCGCGGTGAACGCTTTGTTCACGTCCTTGGTGTAGATCGACGATGACAATCCGTACTCGATGTCATTGGCGATCTCGATCGCGTTTTCCAGACCATCGCACGGGATGATCGAAACCACCGGCCCGAAGATCTCTTCCTGCGCGATGCGCATCTTGGGATCGACATCCGCGAACACCGTGGGCGCGACGAACCAGCCGTGGGCGTACGCCTTGCCCTCCAGGCGATGTCCGCCGCACAGCATCTTGGCGCCTTCGTCCTTGCCGATCTTGATGTACTTAAGATCGGTCTCCATCTGGCTGGAGTTGATGGCCGGGCCCATGTCCACACTCTCGTCAAGACCGTTGCCCACCTTCAGCTTCTTGGCGCGCGCCACCAGTTCGTCCACGAACTTCTTGTACACGCCCTTCTGAATGATGATGCGGCTGGTCGCGGTGCAACGCTGCCCGGTGGTGCCGAACGCGCCCCACAGCGCGCCTTCCAGCGCCAGGTCGAGGTTGGCATCGTCGAGCACGATCATCGGGTTTTTGCCGCCGAGTTCCAGCGAGCAATGCTTGAACGTCTTGGCCGCTTCCTGTCCCACGATGCGTCCCACCGCCGTCGAGCCGGTGAGCGAAACTGCCCGCACCTCAGGATGCTCGACCATCGGCGTGCCGATGTCGCTGCCGAATCCGGTGACAATGTTGACCACGCCTGCTGGAATACCGGCGTCATGCAGCGTCTTCACGAAGTTCAAGGTGGAGAGCGGCGTGTCCTGCGCGGGCTTGATCACGGCGGTGTTGCCGGCGACCAGCGCGGGGAAGAGCTTCCACGACGGAATCGCCATGGGAAAGTTCCATGGCGTGATCATGGCGCAGACGCCCAGCGGCTGGCGGATAGCCATGGCGAACTTGTTGGGCAGCTCCGACGGAACGGTCGGCCCAAACAGCCGGCGGCCTTCGCCGGCGGTGTAGTAACCGCAGTCGATGGCTTCCTGCACGTCACCGCGCGTCTCCTTGATGACTTTGCCCATCTCGCGCGTCATGTCGCGCGCGTAGTCTTCCTTGCGCGCGATCAGGAGCTCGGAAGCCTTGTATAGCATCTCGGCGCGACGCGGCGCCGGCACCAGTCGCCACTTCTTGAACACCTGTTTGGCGATCTCGATGGCGTGGTCTACGTCTTCCTTGCCCGATTTCTGGAAGATGCCGACCACTTCGCGTGTGTCGGCGGGATTGAGGTTCTCGAAGGTGCGGCCGGTGCGGCTCTCCACCCACTCGCCGCCAATAAAGTTCTTGAAGACCTTGGCTTTAGGGCCGGTGTGAACGCCTGCCGGTTTCTGTTCCATAGTAGCCATAAGATTGCCCTCCGCAGCGAACTGCAAACCTTTAATCGTATCGGTTCGCATCCGGACCCGCAACCCGAAGAGTTCACCCGCTGTAAGGTGGAGATCTGGAAAAAGGCCTCTTCGACCTTTACGGAAAAGCGCCATTGCTGGACGGCGGACCCTGTTTTTTTCTATTGTGTCGGCGGCACAAACGCTCCATACTCACTTCTCTCTCTTGTCTGTGATATAGTCCAACGCTTTCCATCAGGAGTGTGCGTATGGCCGCTTCCTTCCCGTATCTTGATCTCGCTATCGGCGTCAGCTTTATCTACCTTCTGATGGCGCTGGTCTGCTCTACCGTGAATGAGACCATTGCCGGCGTTATCAACTCGCGCGGCAAGACGCTGGAGAAGGGCATATTGTCATTGCTTCACGACCCGGCGCTCAAGGCAGAGTTTTACGCCCATCCGCTGATCCAAGGCATACAGGATGAGAACGACAGGTTGCCGTCGTACATCGCCTCCAACAAGTTCGCGTTGGCGCTCATGGATACTTTGACTGGACCTGCCGCGGCCAACGATCCCGACGCGCTGCGTAAGGGCGTGGCCAATCTGGAAAACAAGGCGGCGAGGACCGCCTTGACGGCCGTGCTGCAAAATCCCCAGTTCAAGACGGACCAACAGCGGCTTGAAGCCTGGTACGAACAAAGCATGAATCGCGTCTCGGGATGGTACAAGCGCACCACTCAGATACGCGTTTTTGTCCTCGCGGCAGGGGTCACGCTACTGATGAATGCGGACACTTTAAGAATATTGGATACGCTCTGGAACAATCCCACCAGGAGCGCGGTGCTCATCGAGGATGCGAAGGTACGCCTGCAGAAGGGACGACCGGACGCGCAAACCCAGGCGGCGTCGCCTTCGGATAACGACGTGATCGCCAAGCAAGAGAAGCAACTCCTGGGTCAGGTCGCTGGCTGGCAGGGAGACTGGTACAAGGACTGGCCCGGCCATACGACCGCCGGATTCTGGTGCTGGATCTGGTATCTGCTGAAAAATCGTTTTGGAGGATGGCTGATCACGATTTTGGCCGTGTCACTTGGCGCGCCCTTCTGGTTCGACACGCTTAGCAAGTTCATGAACGTTCGCAGCGCTGGGAAGCCGCCCGACCAGAGTAGCGGCACAGCCAGCGCCTGAACGTTGAGGTGACTGCATTTTGTCCTGCATAGTAGCGCGAAAGTAACATTCTCCTGTGCTACCCTCTGGTAGTACTCTAAGTGGCAAACAACGCATAGAAGCGCCAACGCTTTCGCTTCGCCAACAGGTGGAGCGACCAACGACATTCCATCCGGCGGTGTGCCTCGGAACACAAACCTCGTCATCTGCCGGAGTCGTGCATTTTGGTTTACTGCGCACTTGTGCCGCTTCTGTCATAAACTAGAGGCAATACCGGTCATCTTAAGAAAGAAATAGTTCGTAATGTCATCTAACGGCTTTCATAGTAGCGCCTCGCGATTCAGCAACTTGCGCTCGCTGTTCAGCATGTTCTCCAGCGATCTGGCGATCGACCTGGGGACGGCGAACACGCTGGTGTACGCGCGCGGCAAGGGCATCGTGGTCAACGAGCCCTCCATCGTCGCCATCAACAAAAACACCGGTGAAGTAGAAGCGGTGGGCAAAGAGGCCAAGGAGATGCTTGGCCGCACCCCGGGAAATATCGTCGCCATCAAGCCGATGAAAGACGGCGTCATCGCCGACTTCNNGAGAAGATGCTCAACTACTTCATCCAGAAGGCCCACAACCGAAAGATGCTGGTGCATCCGCGCATCGTCATCGGCGTGCCTTCGGAGATCACGCAGGTGGAGAAGCGCGCGGTCATGGACTCGGCGTATCGCGCCAAGGCCAGCGAAGTGCATCTGGTCGAGCAGGCCATGGTGGCCGCTATTGGCGCGGGCCTGCCTATCACCGAGCCCAGCGGCAACATGGTGGTCGATATCGGCGGCGGCACGACTGATATTGCGGTGATTTCCCTCAGCGGCATCGTGTATTCGCGTTCGGTTCGTATGGCGGGCAATCAGATGGACGAGTCCATCATGAATTACCTGAAGCGCAAGTACAATCTGCTGATCGGCGAGCGCACTGCCGAACAGATCAAGATTGAGATCGGCTCCGCCTATCCGCTGGACAAGCCGCTCACCATGGAAATCAAGGGCCGCAACCTGATCGAGGGCGTGCCCAAGACAATTACCATCGACGACAGCGAAATTCGCGAGTCGCTCAGCGAGTGCGTCTCGACCATCATGAATGCGATTCGCGTCGCCCTGGAGCGCACGCCTCCAGAATTGTCGGCCGACATCAGCGACCGCGGCATCGTGCTGACCGGGGGTGGCGCCCTGGTAAAGAACCTCGACAAACGCATCCGCGAAGAAACCGGGCTGCCGGTCTCGATTGCCGACGACCCGTTGTGCAGCGTGGTCCTGGGCACGGGGAAAATGTTGAGCGACTTCAAGCTGCTGCGGAAGATATCGATTGACTAGGCATCGGGTTGATCTCTCGGCGGCACGAGCCCATTTGACTTGTCATCACGAGCGCAGCGAGGGGATCTGCTGTTCTCGATAATCGCAAAAGCAGATGCCTCGCGTCGCTTGTCATGACAACTTATTCTTGCGTTTCCCGAAGCAGCGTAGTGTATGGACACATTCCTCGGCCGCTATAAGAACCTGATTGTACTGGCGGCCATTCTGTTCATCCAGATTATTGCTCTGGCTGTGCAGGTGCACCGCCCGACCCAAGGCGGCGACACCCGCCTCCTCCGCCTGTGGGCGATCTCCGCCGTGACTCCTGTCGAAACAGCTGTGGTGCACACCCAGAAATGGGTGAACGCCATCTGGAAAAACTACGTTTATCTTCGCGGTGTCCGCAGGGAAAATCGGGAGCTGCGCGCCGAGATCGACCGTATGAAAGTTGAAGACGCCCGCTATGCTGAGGATGCGCGCATGGCGCGGCGCGTCCAGGCCCTGCTCGCATTCAAGGAGCAGTACGTCGATACCACAGTCGCGGCCCAGGTCATCGGCACCAGTGGCAGCGAGCAATCGCGCATTCTGTACTTGGATAAAGGATTGAACGATGGCATCAAGCAGGACATGGCCGTCATCACGCCGGCGGGTATCGTGGGCAAGATCGTGCAAGTCTTTCCCGACTCCTCGCAGGTATTGCCGATCAACGATCAATTTAGCGGCGTGGGCGCTGCGCTGAAGTCCTCCCGCCTGCAGGGCATCTTGAGAGGATCGTCGAATGGTGTGACTACCCTACAATACGTCATGAGCGACGAGAAGGTGGAGCCCGGCGAAGAGGTGATCACCAGCGGGGGAGACCGAATCTTTCCCAAAGGCCTGCCGGTCGGCAAAGTCGTCTCGGTCGAGCCCGGCAAGGACCTGTTCCTGAATATTCGCGTCGTTCCGTCGGCCCGACTCGATCAGGTCGAGGAAGTGTTGGTCGTCACGAAAATCACAGAGAAGATGCCGGACAGCAAGGATTTGGGGCCGCGCCGTGCGTCGGATATTTTGGCCGAACGCCTGCCGACCGTTCCCGCGAAGCCGGAAGTTGACGCCGCTGGAAAACCGAAAACTGGCGCTCCAAGTGGTACAGCGTCCGGGGCAACTCCGACGACGGGAACAGCCGCAACGGCCGCTCGTTCTGGTGCGGCAGCGACTTCAGCCGCGAACAAGCCAGCGACTGGCAGCTCGACCGCGGCTGCTTCCAAGACCAACGGATCGGCTACCGCTACGCACGGCACTCCGACAAGTGCGACGACGGCGGGAAGTGGGGGAGCGGCGAAAGCGCCGAAACCTGCGGCGGCCGATGGGACGCGTCCCGCTGGGACAGTTGCGAAACCGCTAAACGGAACTGGAACGGCAACTGCGCCACATGCGAACACCAGCGCGCCCGTGTCCGGTCCATCGCCGGCGAACCGCCCCGCGACTGGAAACGAGACGACGCCTCCGTCGAAGCGATCCAAGCCGGCTCCGGAGCAGACGCCAAATCCGAATCCACAGCCGCCTTCGCCGCCGCATAACGGAGAGCAACCGCCGCAGTGACCAGCCGAGTCATGCCATTCCGGGGAAGCCTCACCTCACGCGACCAGGTCGCGGTGTACGAGTTCGGTTGGCCCGCGATCATCTTCATCCCACTGGTTGCGGTACTGATCCAGATCTTCATTCTGGGGAAGATTCCATTCTTGGCGGCGATCAATTTGCCGTTCATGGTCACCATCTTCTTCGCGGTGGCCCGGCGCAATCCGATCAGCGGATGCCTCACGGGCTGCGCCATTGGCCTGATCCAGGACCTCTTCGCCGGCCCGCACCATCCGCTGGGCATGTACGGCATTGCCCTGACGATCATCGGGTACTCGGCGTCGTCGCTGGGCCTGAAAATCGACGTCGAGAATCCTGGCTCGCGCTTCATCATTACCTACATCTTTTTCGTGGCCCACCAGGGGATTTATTACGGCGTGGCGCACGGCCTGCTTGGCCAGGTGCAGCAGTGGAGTTGGAGCCACGTGGCCGTTTCCGCGCTGGCCAACGCCGTGATCGGCATATTTGTCTTCAAGTTTCTCGACAGGTTCAAGCAGCGGTAGGGTCGAACCCCGAGATTAGAGGAACAACGCAGGCGACACGCCGAATGTCGCGCTTAACCGCTTGATGTGTTCCTTGGTGAGTTCTCGTTTGCCCGGCCTTTTCCCCTCCGTTCTCGCCCCGATTCGGACTACAATAGTTCAGAGTTTCCGATCTGTGATTCGCCACTAAATCGAGTGCAGTCCTGCGGTGCGCAGCTTCGCGCGGCGGAGTTGGCGACAGGGCGGACACTCTGTTAGTTTCAAAACTTTGCAACCATAAGACCCTGCGAAAGTTGTAGTTCTTGATGTTCGGTCGCGACGAAAAAGTCTCCCAGCTCCGGCTTACCGCAGTGCAATACGTCTTGCCGGGAATCTTCCTCGTGCTTGCCTTCGGGCTGTGGCGCTTGCAGGTGGCGCGCAGCGGTTATTACAGCACGCTGGCTGAACAGAACCGTATCAAGCAGGTGCCCATCCTGGCTCCGCGCGGCAAGATTCTTGACCGCGAAGGCCGCATCATCGTTGACAACTATCCTTCGTTCTCGGTGCTGCTGCTGCGCGATCAGAACCGCGATCTGCAGGCCGACGCCGACAAGATCGCTGCTGGGCTGCACATCCCGCCCGACGAGCTGCGCGCCCGCCTGAAGCGCATGGCCGCGGTGCCGGGATATCAGCCGCTGTTTCTCAAGGACGACATTACCCCCGACGAGCTGGCCTTCATCGAATCGCACAAAGAGGAGTTCCCCGAGCTCGCCATCATCACCGTTCACCGCCGCCTCTATCCCAAGAACGGATTCATGGCGCACATCATCGGCTACGTGGGCCAGGTGAGCGAAGACATGCTGACCCAGCCGCAGTGGGAGCTGTACAACCCCGGCGACATCGTCGGCATGTCGGGCGTCGAGCAGTACTACAACGATATTCTGATGGGCAAGAACGGCTCGCGCCAGGTACTGGTCAACAGTCGCGGCAAGGAAGTAGGCACCCTCAGCGACGTGGCGGCGGTTCCCGGCAGACAGCTCAAACTCACCATCGATCTCGATCTACAGATAGCGGCCGAGGAGGCTCTGGAGGGCAGGCCGGGCGCCATCGTCGCCATGGATCCGCGCAATGGTGAGATTCTGGCGATGGTCAGCCGTCCCGCCTTCGATCCCAACGAGTTCGCGGTGCGCATCACGCGTGATGAGTGGAACCAGTTGGTGACCGACCCCGGTAAGCCGCTCCTGAACAAAGCCATCCAGGCGCAGCTCGCTCCCGGTTCAGTGTTCAAGGTCATCATGGCCACCGCCGGACTGCAGGAAGGTATCGCGCAGAATCTTGTCATTACTTGCGGAGGTGGCAAGACCTTTTACGGCCGCTTCTTCAAATGCTGGATCGCCGGACACGGCAGTCACGGGACCGTGGGCATCAGCAAAGCGATTTACCAGTCCTGCGATTCCTACTTCTACACGCTGGCTGAGAAGCTGGGCATCAGCCGCATCGCGAAGTACGCCACCATGCTCGGACTCGGACAAAAGACGGGGATCGATCTGCCACAGGAAGTCTCTGGGGTCATGCCTTCCGAAGAGTGGAAGATCAAGAACTTCAAGCAGAAGTGGTATGCCGGCGAAACCATCTCCGTCGGAATCGGGCAGGGGGCAGTGGCGACTACGCCGATTCAACTGGCGCGGGCAGTCGGCGCGGTGACCAGCGATGGCGTCTTGGTCCGTCCGCATGTGGCCTTTCCAGACCAGTTTCCGCCGGGGTTTAAGCAGGTGGCGAACTACACCGATAAAACGAACATTGGCCTCGACCAGGAGAACTGGATGACCATCACCGACGCACTGGCGGCGGTGGTGTCGCCCATTGGAACCGCGCCCAGCGCTCGCTTGCCGGGAATTGACTTCGCTGGAAAAACTGGCAGTGCGCAGACCATCTCCAACCAACTCAAGGCGAAGATGGGCAGCAGCGAAAAGAGTAAGTACAAGGACAACGGCTGGTTTGTTGGCGTCACGCCGCGCCGGAATCCTGAGATTGTTGTGGCGGTTTTGCTCGAGGAGGGCGAGCACGGTTACTTTGCCGCTCGTGCCACTGCGCAGGTGATCAAGGCCTACGTTGAGAAACAGCGTACTCGCCAGACGCAGGTGGCCAAGGCAGGATCGCCTTCTGGATCTAAGCAGGCGGAAGTTGCCGCGGTGTGGCACGAGGGCGACGCCAAGACTCCCGACAAGATGCAAGCCGGGCGTTTCACGGTATCAGCCGACGGCAAGACCAAGCCGGTAACTGCGGCGCCCGGAGTGAGTGAAGCGGACAAGGCTATTCGTCCTGCTGATCTCGAAACCACCGAGTCCCATGTGGAGATGGCCCATCCCGAAACCGAACCTCCCGCCGAGAGTCGACCGACGCCCCCGGCGACAAATCCTGAGCTGCAAGCTCCACCTGCAGCAAAGAAGCCTGGCAAGCCAACGATCACACCTGCGACGACAGTCGTTCCCGGGAGGCAGCCATGAGCCGCTACATCTCCTTCCGCGATTTCGACTGGGTCCTGCTGGTGCTGGTGCTGCTAATTTGCTCTCTGGGCGTGCTCGAGATCTATAGCGCAACCCTCAGCACCAAGTTTATGGGTGTACATCTCAAGCAGGTGTATTGGATCCTGGGCGGCGTAGGTCTGATGTTCGTGGTCAGCTTCTTCAATTACCAGGCCTTGTTGGAACGGGTACCGCTGCTGTACTTGATTTCCATCGCATCGTTGGTTGCGGTGGAAGTGTTCGGCAAGAAGTATCTGGGCGCGCGCCGCTGGGTGCAGCTAGGCTCGTTTCACTTCCAGCCTTCGGAGTGGGTGAAGCTGGTGCTCATTCTTGCCATGGCCAAGTATTTTGCCGAGACAAAGTCCGAATGTACGGCCCAGGACATCGTCAAAGCAGGGGCGCTGGTCGGCGTTCCCATGCTGATGGTGCTCGCCCAACCCGACCTGGGAACGGCGCTCACTTACATCCCGATCGCTGTGATGGGCTTGTTCCTGGGTGGAATGAAGGCCCGCCATGCCTTGGTCATCCTGGTATTGGGGGCACTGCTGGCCCCTGTGGGTTGGCATGTCCTCAAGCCTTACCAACGAGACCGCCTGACCAGCTTCATGGAGCCGGAGGCCGACCCGCAACGCCATGGATATCAGGTGATTCAGTCGCAGGTAGCCGTGGGCTCAGGGGGAATCTTTGGCAAGGGAACGGCACACGGGAGCCAGACCCAGGGCCAATTTCTGCCCGTGCCGCATACCGACTTCATCTTTGCCGCCTTTGCCGAAGAACACGGATTTCTAGGCGCTATGGGCTTGCTGCTGCTATACTTTATCGTGCTGATGCGTCTGGTGCAGAACGCTCAGACGGCCCCGGATCGGGCTGGTGCCTTTGTGATCATGGGTGTGGTCGCGGTACTCGCGTTCCACGTCCTGGTTAACGTAGGCATGGTGGTAGGGTTCATGCCGGTCACGGGCATCCCCTTACCGTTAATGAGTTACGGGGGATCCTCAGTACTGTTCATGTTCCTGGCGCTGGGAATCGTGATGAACATTCGTATGCGCCGGTTTGTGAACTGAATTGCAAACTGTTGGCATTGGACTTTCTTAGCGTCCTTTGGGACGCGCTTCAGAACTGCCGGTCTCATTCGCCGGGGAAGCCATTACAGACTGGACGTCGGGCTTCCAAAGGATGACAACAAGATTACGACCGCCTTCACGTACGAGGGCATGCCGGCCGCCAGGAGAACAGGCCGGACAGGATTGCAAAGCACGTCTTTCGAGGCGGGAAACGGCCCCTTGGCTGATGCTGAGAGTGAGGCCACAACCTTCGAAACGCGTGCTCTATACGGTGCTAAAGATTCCACAAATTGTTGCTTCACGAATCAGGTCTGGTGCGCACCCCGGCGTAAGTCCCGGTGTGTCGTCAGCCTAATCACCTGTAGGGTTTTTCCTGTCCTTCCCATCGACCGCGCCGGCAAGACCGGAGCATTCCATGAATAAGGAACTTTATGTGTCCTCCACGCCACACGAAACCAAGGTGGCGCTGGTGGAAGACGACCTACTCGCCGAAGTGTTTTTCGAGCGGGAAAACGAATACACCCTCGCAGGATCGATCTACAAAGGCCGGGTCACGCGCGTGCTTCCCGGCATGCAGTCGGCTTTTGTGGACATCGGCTTGGAACGCGATGCCTTCCTTTATGTCTCTGATTTCCTCGAAGTCACCGGCGATGAAGAAGACGAAGAAGAATTCGGAAGTATTCCTGTGCCGCGCAATGCCATCGATGTAAGCAAAGCGTACGCCGCGCAAGAGGCACAGCTCAAAGCGGAGTCTGCCGTTGCTGAACCCGAGATCGCGGAGGAGTTCGAAGTTGCCCAAGAAGATTTCCCTGCTCCTGGGGAGCAATCGGAAGGCGAGGAGACCGAGGCTTCGACCACGGCAGATCCTGATTCGGCGGAAGGAACCCGGCCCTGGCGGGGACGCCGTCGTCGCCGTGGCGGACGTCGCGGTCAGGGAGACGAGCGCAACGACCGGCCAGAGCCAAAGATCGAGCCCGCAAAGCCCGTGGAGGAAGCGCCAGCCTATCATGCGGAAACGCGCCCGCGTGCGCGTCCCCGCGCGGATTATGGTCCGCCCGCAGGCTATACGCCGATCGTTCTGCCTGGCGAGTCGATTTCGAAGTATCGCAACCTGTCGCAGCAGCCCGCGCCTGAGCCGAAGGACGAAGACACGCGCGAGCAGGGATTTTTTGCTCCAGTTGAGGATTCCACTCCCTCTGTCGATTCGAATGCTCAGGTCGGCGCTGAAGTTAAGGAACCCGAATTACATTCCGGGCTCGAACCCGGACACGCCGCATCCGAACCACGCCAGACCGGACAGGTAACTACGCCACCAGCCGGGAGCGTCCTTGTCATCGAGCATGAGGAAACGGAACAGGCCGAAGCCGCGCACCAAGATGATGACCCGGAACCGCGGGAACGCCTGAGGGTCGCGCCTTCCGAGTCCCACGGTGCAGAGCCCGATGCAAGAGTGACGTCGCAGGCAACTGCGACCGAGCTTCTGACCGCAACGGCGGAGAATCCAACTCTGCCCGAAGACCCGCCAGCCGAACTCCAGAGCACCGACTTCCCGCCGGCCGGCGAAAATCGGGAACAAAATCACCGCGAAGGCGCAACCCAGCAGTCGCCAGGCTTCCAATCGCTTGCCGCTCCTTCGGTCGCTCCCGTGGGACGTACCCTGGAGCATGAAGTTTTGGAAGACGAGGAGATGGAATTTCATCCCGTCCCCGACGATCTTAGTGCGATGAGCGAAGTGGAGGGCGATGAGGAACTGGTTCTTGAGGAAGAGACCCTCGACGCCGACAACGGCGATTCGGACCGTTGGATTCCCAAGATTGCCGACGTCGATGAGGACGAAGTGGTAGCGGCTGAGGAGCGTGGAGAACAAATCTACGGCTCCGAGGCCGACGAGGAAGAGGAAGAAGAGTCCGGCGAGGGCGAAGCGACCAACGGCCGGGCCGAGGTGCGGGCTGCGTCTCCTACTGCCGGCTATCAGCAGCGTCAGACGGAGCGTCCCGGCTACGATCGCCGTGGCTTTCGCGATCGCAACCGCCGTGGTGGTCCGCGCCGCAACTTCCGCGCGCGTCCCAATACCAACCGCAACCAGCCGCTCATCACCGACCTGTTGAAGGAAGGGCAGGAGGTGCTGATCCAGATTGCCAAGGAACCGATCGGTAAGAAGGGCGCCCGTATCACCAGCCACATTGCGCTGCCCGGCCGTTTTCTTGTGTACATGCCCACGGTCAACCACGTCGGGGTTTCGCGCAAGATCGCCTCCGACGAAGAACGCCAGCGGCTGAAGCGCATCGTGACCAGCGAACGGGAAAACGGATTAGGCGGATTCATCGTCCGCACCGCCGCCGCCAACATCAAAGAAGAAGATCTGCGCGCCGACATTCGCTTCCTCAAACATTTGTGGGCCGAGATCAAGAGCCGCACCGAGAACAGCAAGTCGCCGGCGCTGATCTATCACGACCTGAACCTGGTGGAACGAATATTGCGCGACCAGGTCAATGCCGACTTCTCGCAGATCTGGGTGGACACCGAAGACGAGTATGAGCGCGTCGTGCGCTTTGCCAGCCGCTTCCAACCGTCGCTGGTCCGGCGCATCAAGCTCTACACCAAAGACACCCCGTTGTTCGAGCAGTTCGGCATTCAGGACGAGATCAATCGCTCGCTGAAGTCGAAGGTGTGGCTGAAGAGCGGCGGACATATCGTCATCAACCAGACCGAAGCGCTGGTCGCGATCGACATCAACACCGGCAAATATGTTGGCAAGACACAGCGGCTGGAAGACACCATCGCCAAGACCAACGTGGATGCAGTCAAGGAAATCGTGAGGCAGATCCGGCTGCGCGACCTGGGCGGCATCATCGTCATTGACTTTATTGACATGGACGAGCGCAAGAATCGCCAGAAGGTGATGCAGGCCTTGGAAGAGGCTTTGCGCAACGATCGCGCTCCGTCGAAGGTGCTGCAGTTCAACGATTTCGGATTGGTCGCGATTACCCGCAAACGCGTGAAGCAATCGCTGGAACGCACCTTGGGCGAGACTTGCCCCTACTGCGTGGGTGCGGGCTTTGTGAAGTCGGTGCCAACCGTATGCAACGAGCTTTACATCGAGATGCGAAAGATGGCGAAGGTGCATGACAAGACTGACATCACGCTGCGCGTGAATCCCGAAGTAGCCAAGGCCCTGAAGGCCAATAACGGCAAGCTAATCTCAGAGATGGAAGACTTGACGGGCAAGACCGTGCTGGTGAAGAGCGATCCTCTACTGCACCAGGAAAACTTCGACATTCATTAGAGCGTGACCGTGGTGGGGAGTATGTTGGCAAGGATGTCCATAGTGAACCTATCGAGGTTTGTCGCTATCGTGTTGTGGTCGTCGCTGTGCGTGGGGCAAGAGGTGCATGTTTCCCGGGGCAACGGCACCGTCGCTCTGAGCGTTGCGGCACAGAAGCCCTATTCATTGGCCACGGGTCAGGAAAAACTCCCCACGTTAACCGTGGAATGCGTTCACAAGGGCAAGAAGACCGGACACACTATTGCATTTTCGGCAGGCGGTGCCCTGGTTGAAGACACTGACATGGATGCAAAAGGTGCACAGCAGATTTTCAAAATGACGATAGGCGGGACCACGCAAACGACGGGATGGGTTCCCTACGGAGACACTATAACCTACGCCTATTTCGCCAAGACTGACGCTGAGCGTGTGAAATTCATCCAGGCCCTGCTCAACTCTGGAAAAGTTTCCGTCGAGTTCAAGCCCTTTCTCACCGGTGCGCCAACCACCAGCGTTTTCGACCTGAGCAAACTCCGCGCTGAGATGGACAAATCTCCCGAGTGCGCCATGCAGTAGTCCCACGCCACCAACGCCCTGCCAAATCCAAGAAGGTCCCATAACGCGCGTTGGCAGGTGGGTTATGCTTTAGCCATGCAGGTGCGCGTGCTTTACCTGGGGATGCTGCGGGACCTCGCCGGGCGCGAGCGTGAAGTGGTGCAGCTGTCCCATGGCGCGCGCTTGTCCGATCTCTATGCCGAACTGCAACAACGCATTCCGAAGTTGCAGGATTTTCGCAACGCCATCGCTCTCTCCGTCAATTACGAATACTCCGATGGAACGGCGGTCTTACAGGATAACGATGAGGTAGCGCTGATTCCGCCAGTAAGCGGCGGTAAGGTCGACGAAGACTCGACGGCCGAGATCTCTTTGCCGCTGATTTCCGACCACTGTAGCCTGGTGGGCGAGCCAATCCAGACGGCTGCCATCGTCGCCCTCAAGCATCCGGAAGACGGAGCAGTCGCCGTCTTCGACGGGATTGTGCGCAATCACTCCCGCGGACGCCGGACCCTCTACCTCGACTACACTGCTTATGGGCCGATGGCGTTGCGGCAGATGGAGCGTTTAGCGCAGCAGGCACTGGCGAATTACGCTATCCGCGACGTGCGAATCGTGCACCGCCTGGGGTGTTTACCGATTGGCGAAACCAGCGTCTATATTGTGGTTGCGTCCGCTCATCGCGCCGCGGCCTTCGACGCGTGCCGCTGGCTGATCGATACGCTGAAGAAGACAGTGCCCATCTGGAAGCGGGAGTTTTTCGAGGATGGGGCGGTGTGGGCCGATGGCGAATCCTTTCCTCTGGAGATTCCTCGTGCCGGCGGGAGTGGGAGCGCGTCAAAGTAGCCGAACTGGGGTTTGAGCTAACAAATGTTTTCAACCTGCTGGACTTCCGCTCGGGCAACCGCCGTGGCGCGCGAGCTGCTGGTGATTTCTGCGTTGAGTTGCGCCTGGTGCCTTGCTCTCTGCATCGGCCAGGATGTGGCCGCGCAAAGCAGCGTACCGCGTCCACCCGATTCGCAGAAGCAGCAGTCACGGAGCGTTCCCCATCCCCCTGATTCGCCGAAGCAGCAGTCAACGACTGACAGCAGCGAAGAACCCAATACCACGTTCAAAGTCAACGTCAAGTTGGTCAACGTATTCATCACCGTTACCAACAGCGGAGGAGCACCGGTTTCATCCTTGAAGGAAGAAGACTTCCAGGTCTTCGAGGACGGCAAGCTGCAGAAGATCGCGGTCTTCCATCGCGAGTCGGAGTTGCCACTCTCCATCGTCGTGGCCGTGGACACCAGCCTCAGCACCCGCGGAGATCAGAAGCTCGAACTGGAGTCCGCGCGCCGCTTCGCGCACGCCATTCTGCGTCCCATCGACGGCCTGTCCTTATTCCAGTTCAGCGAGGTGGTTGACCAGGTAACGCCCTTCACTGCCGATGTTCGAGTGATCGACCGCGCCATCAACCACATCCGGTCGGGGGCGGCGACGGCCCTCTACGACACTCTTTATCTGGGGTCGGAGGCGTTGCTGCCGCGACGCGGCCGCAAGGTCATGGTGGTGATCACCGATGGCGGCGACACTGTCAGCCAGATCAGCTACCAGCAGGCGGTCCGCGCGGCCCAGGAGGCTGAAGTCATTCTCTACAGCATCATCATTGTGCCCATTGAAAGTAGCGCAGGACGTGACATCGGCGGGGAACACGCGCTGATTCAGCTTTCGCGTGACACTGGAGGGAAGTACTTTTACGCCAGCGGGTTGGAACAACTGGATGCGGCATTCCGCCAGATCAGCGACGAATTACGCACCCAATATCTGATCGCCTACTACCCCAGCGCCCGGCTCTCTGACTCGGATTTTCGCCGCATCGATATCAAGATCGATCCCGCGACCAAGGATTACCCCGACCCCGCCGAGCTGCAGGTCCGCCACCGGACTGGTTACTACACCATGCCGGCGAAGTAAGCCGCCTGCCCGACTACTGGCGACTGACTACTGTTAACTGACTGCTGGCAACTGTTCTGCTACACTGCGATTTTCGAGGTCACCATGTCGAATCCTCCGCAGCCATTGATTCAGTTAACCAATACCCCCGACTACCGCGAAAGTTACGCCAACAGCGTTCAAGTACGGGTAAATGTGTGGGACTTCTTCCTGATTTTTGGCACCCTGCAACAGCAGGACGAAACCCGCGTGGAGGTGCGCAACTTCCAGGGAATCTATTTGAGTCCGCAGCAGGCAAAAGCGCTTTATACGATCCTGCAGCAGAACCTGGTAAACTACGAAAACACCTTCGGAGAGATCAAGCTGGATCCGCGCATGGGGCCCGGGATGGGTCCGATCCATTAAACCTGCGGACAACTTGCGGGTGTCGAGTTTTCAGGCCCGCCTGCGTGAATGCCTCTTCGCCTACGCGCTCATTTTTGCCTTCCTATTCGTCACCCATGCTCCTTTATTGCGGCTGCCGTACTTCTGGGACGAAGCGGGCTACTTTATTCCGGCGGCGCGCGATCTCTTACTCACCGGCTCACTCATTCCTCACACCACGCTCTCCAACGCACATCCCCCGCTGGTGATGCTGTGGCTGGCCTTCTGGTGGAAGTTCAGCGCCTTCACCCCGGCGGTGACGCGAACTGCGATGCTGCTGATCGCTGCGTTCGCCCTGCTGGGGTTGTGGCGGCTCGCGCGCGACGTGGCCAACGAAGAGGTGGCTGCCGCAACCGTCTTGTGCACCTCGGTCTACTCCGTTTTCTTTACGCAGAGCTCGCTGGCCCACCTCGACATGATGGTATGCGCGCTGACGCTTTGGGGACTGGCGATGTACGTGGAGCGAAGAGCGGCAGCTACCATCGTGTTCTTGGCGCTTGCGCCTCTCGCCAAAGAGACCGCCATCGTCACGCCCTTGGCGCTGCTGGGCTGGGAGTTGCTGTGTCCCGTTCTGCAAGGCAGGGTGCGAGGGGCCGAAACATTATGCTTGTGTCGGAGACGGCTGGCCGCCTTCTCGTTTCTGTTGTGCCTGGCCCCGCTCGCCCTGTGGTTCCTTTATCACCATCACCGAACCGGCTTCTATTTTGGCAATCCGGAGTACTTGCGTTACAACCTGCAAGCTACGCTCACTCCACTGCGCATCGTGCTTGCGATCCTGATACGGCTCTGGCACGCGCTGGGCTATCTGAACCTGTTTGTGCTGACGCTGGCCGCAGCCTTTGCCATGAGCCTCCCTCCGCTACAGAGGCCCGACGGCACCCTGCGCTCCCGCATTCCCGTCAACGTGCAACTCGTATTCGGGGTGGTCATCCTGGCGCACGTCGTGGCCCTGTCCGCGCTGGGAGGCGCGGTGCTGGCTCGCTACCTGCTTCCGGTTGTGCCGTTGGTGATCCTGGTTTGTGTTTCCACGCTGTGGCGTCGCGCCCAGCATTGGCCGTGGTGGATCGCATTAGCCTGTGTAGCTTTTGGGTTCGCGCTGCTCACTCCGCCGCCCTATCGCATCGCTCCTGAGGACACATTGCTGTATCGCGATTACGTCATCGTCCACAAACAGGCCGCCGATGAATTGGCGATGCGCTTCCCACGCGCGCGCGTGCTCACGGCGTGGCCGGCTTCCGATGAGCTTACGCGCCCGTTCCTGGGATACGTCAAACAGCCGCTCACGGTGGTACCCATCGAGAACTTCTCGGCCCTCGAAATCGAGAGGGCCGCGCAAGCGACCGATCAGTTTGAGGTGGCGCTGTTGTTTCCGACCAAGTGGCAGCCAGCGCATCCTCTGTTGCGGAGTTTGCCCTTCGGCGAGCAACTTCAGGAACGCTTCTTCGACTATCACCAGGACCTGGCCCCGCAACAAGTTGCGAACGTTCTCGGCGGCCGGGTGATTCGCTACCTGAATCGCAACAATGAGTGGGTGGCCATCGTGGTGATCGAGAAAGTCGAAAACGCTGCCGCCCGCGATTTGGAGTTACGCCGCGCTCCATGATTGGCAGAGCCGCGCGGCTGAGGCCTGGACTCCACCGTCGTTCGAACGGTTAAACTGTCAGCAGATGGCACGCACCACCATCCTGGACTACCTCGATAACTTCCGCCGCCACGCTCGGGAGGCGGCCTACGCTCAACATCGCGGTTATCGCATGCAGCGATGGACGTATGGCGATGTGCTGAGCAATGCGTATCGCTTTGCGCGCGAGCTGGAACGGCGCGGCATCGGCAAGGGCGACAAGGTCATCCTCTGGGGCGAGAACTGCGCCGAGTGGGTTGTCGCATTTTTCGGGTGCCTGCTGCGCGGTGCCATCGTGGTGCCCATCGACAAGATCGCGGCCCCGGATTTCGCCCAGCGTATCGCGCAACAGGTGGATGCCAGGCTCTGTGTTGGCTCGATGCAGAACTACGTCCCGGGCATCGCAGAGATCAACCTGGAAACCCTGCGCGAGCAGCTCGCGGCGCTCCCCGATCAGCCCGTGGCTCCGCCGCCGCTCACTCGCGATGATGTGGTGCAGATTGTCTTCACCTCCGGCACGACCGCCGAGCCGCGCGGTGTAGTCATCACTCATGGCAACATCCTGGCTAACTTGGAGCCGCTGGAGCGCGAGATCGGCAAATACCTCCGCTACGAGCGCATTTTTCATCCGCTGCGATTCTTGAATCTGCTGCCGTTAAGCCATGTCTTTGGGCAGTTTCTGGGAATCTTCCTGCCGCAATTGCTGTCAGCCACCGTTATCTTCCAGGACACGTTGAACCCGACGGAAGTTCTGCATGTCATCAAGCGAGAACGCGTATCGGTGGTGGTCGCGGTGCCGCGCCTGATGGAGTCGCTGAAAGATAAACTGCTGCGCGATTTCGATGCGGCGGACCGGGAGGAGTGGTTCCAGCGCCAATTCGCAGCCGCGAGAGACCAGCACTTCCTCAGGCGCTGGTGGCGCTTTCGGAAGATTCACAACCAATTCGGCTGGAAGTTCTGGGCCTTCATCTCAGGAGGCGCGGCGCTCGACGCCGACACCGAAGAGTTCTGGCGGCGGTTGAGCTTCGTCGTAATTCAAGGCTATGGCCTCACCGAGACGACTTCGCTAATTTCCCTGAACCATCCCTTTCGCACCGGCAAACGCTCGATTGGCAAAGTACTCGAGGGCCGCGAAATCAAGCTCGACGAGAACGGCGAAATCTTGGTGCGCGGCGCCAACGTCGCTGCCGGTTATTGGCAGGGAAAAGAACTGAAGCCGGTGTTGAGCGAGGGAGGTTGGTTTCGCACCGGCGACCTTGGCGAACTCGACGCGGAGGGCAATCTCTATTTCAAGGGCCGCAAGAAAAACGTCATCGTCACCCGCGAAGGGATGAACATTTATCCCGAGGACCTCGAGAATGCGCTGCGCCAACAGTCCGCAATACGCGACTGCGTCGTCGTCGGCTTGGAGCAGGGAGGCAACGCCGAGCCTTGCGCCGTTCTCATCCTGCGCGATTCCGTCGATCCCGAGCCGGCGGTCAGGCGTGCCAACCAGCAGCTCGCGGAGTATCAGCAGATGCGCCGCTGGTTCGTGTGGCCCGAGCAGGACTTCCCACGCACTCCCACGCAGAAGCCCAAGATCGCCGCCATCCAGCAGGCGGTCCAGCAACACTTCGCCACTGGTGACGTCGGAGCTAGCGTGCCGAAGAGAGCTCTGGCGGACCTGATCGCGCGCGTCACTGGACGCAGCACCGGCCCACTCACACCCGATGCCAGGTTGGACGGAAACTTGAACCTTAGCTCCATGGACCGCGTCGAACTAATGAGCGCGCTGGAAGACCGCTACCAGGTCGATCTCAACGAGGCGAACTTCACCAGCGTCAGCACGGTTGGCGATCTCGAGCGTTTGCTGCGTGGGCCGCAGAAGTCGCTGCAGAGCGGCTATCGGTATCCGCAATGGGCGCAGCGCTGGCCCGTCACGTGGATTCGCAACTTCATCTACTATCTGCTTACCTGGCCGGCGACTATGATCATGGCCCACCCCAAGATCGTTGGCCGCGAGAACCTGCGCGGTATCGACGGGCCGTTTCTCATCAGTTGCAATCACGTTACCTACATCGATGTTGGCTTCGCGCTGATCGCGCTTCCGCCTCGCGTGCGGCACAAGCTCGCGGTTGGCATGTGGGGAGAGATGCTGTGGGAGATGTGGCGGCCACCGCAAACCTGGAATCCCTTCGTGCGCTTAGCGTATCGGGCGGGCTACTATCTGGTAGTTGCCCTGTTCAACGTCTTTCCGCTGCCGCAGCAGTCGGGTGTGCGCGAGAGTTTCGCCTACGCCGGTGAATCGGTGGACCGAGGCTACAGCATTCTGGTTTACCCCGAAGGTGTGCGCACGCCGGATGGCAAGCCGTCGCCGTTCCGCTCAGGTGTCGGAATGCTGGCGGCGCGGCTGAACGTCCCAGTTGTCCCCATACGGATCGATGGCTTGTACCAGATGAAGATGGCCAGCCACAGAATCGCGCGCCCGGGAGAGCTGACGGTCGTGATTGGCAAGCCAATGCGCTTTCCGCCCGAGACCCCAGCCGAGGAAATCACCAACCAGCTCGAACATGTCACTTGGAGCTTGTGACGAATGTCCTAGGTGATTATGCACGGAAGCTGTTGCAATAGAGTGTTTGCGGCCGAAGGGATATGCGTCACCGTAGGGCGTATATCGCTGGTTTCGCGGAGGAATACCAATGCGCGAAGCAGTTCTCAAACTGTGGCCTGAGATCGAGTGGATTAAGGCGCCCGAGCTACGCGAGCAAGTCACAAAGACCTGGCAGCGCGCCCTCGAACTCAGCCCGCTCACGCCGGACGACCTGAACCGCATTCCGTTCACCCTGCTGGTGCCGAACTGCCCCACGACGTTCATGGAGCACAAGCGCTGCGTGGTGCATATCGCGCGCAAGGCGGCTGAGAGCATGAAGGAGTTTATGGGGCGCGCGCTGCCCATTGATATGGATACGGTGATTGCGGGCGCAATTCTGGCTGACGTCGGCAAGCTGCTGGAGTACGAAAACGTGGACGGCAAGACCCGCCAGAGCAAGCGCGGCGAACTGCTGCGGCATCCGTTTACCGGGGTGGCGCTGGCGATGGAATGCGGTGTGCCCGACGAGGTGTGCCACATCATCGCGGCGCACGCCGCCGAAGGCGATCTGGTGAAGCGCACCACCGAGGCCTACATCGTGCACCACGCCGATTTCATGGCCTTTCTGCCGTTCAAGAACCTGGCGAAATAGAAGGAAACGAGGAGAAGACTCTGATGTCAACCACAGCTGCGCCAGCGTCGAGCAAAGCGGCCGCCAAGCCGACGATCACCGCGGCCGTCGCGCAATGGGCCGCCGGTCTGAAGTTCGAGCAGCTTTCCCAAGATGCGGTGTATCAGGCCAAGCGCTTCCTGCTCGACAGCATTGGCTGCGCGCTTGGCGGCTACCAGCAGCATGACGTCATGATCGCGCTGGAAGTGCTGAACGAGATTGCAGGTCCGAGTGGTGCAACTGTGATTGGCAGCGGCCGCCAGATGGATGTGATGTCGGCGTCGCTGGCGAATGCGCTGATGATTCGCTGCATGGACTACAACGACATCTACTGGAAGCAGGACCCGTCGCACCCGTCGGACATTTTTCCCGCGGCAATGGCCGCGGGTGAGCGCGCCGGCAGCGATGGGCGCGAACTCATCGTGGGTCTGGTGCTGGGCCACGAATTTGAGATGCGGCTGTGCGAAGCGGCCTTCCCCGGCATTCGCGAGCGCGGCTGGCATCACGCCACATTGACCGCGTTCGTCTCGCCGATCGTGGCCGGACGTATGCTGTGCCTCAGCGCCGAGCAAATTCAGCACGCCATCGGCATCAGCGCCAGCGCACGCGCCACGCTGGGCGCAGTCACCGCCGGCAAGCTGACCATGATGAAGAACACCGTCGATCCCATGGCGACGCAAAGCGGCGTGCTGGCAGCCTTGCTGGCTGAAAAGGGGTATACCGGCCCCGAGCATGTGATCGACGGCAAAGAGGGACTAGTGCACTGCTTTGGGCCGGAGTGGAAGCTGAATATTCTGACCGACGGGCTGGGCGATTCGTGGCGTATCACACAATGTGGGATGAAGGCATTTCCCACCGAAGCCCTGACGCACACGCCAATCTCCGCTGTGCTTGCGCTGGTGAAGGACCACGATTTGAAGCCCAACGACATAGCGAGAGTACACATTCGCACCACGGCACGCGCGACCGACATTCTCAGCGATCCCAGCAAGTACGATCCGCACACCAAGGAGACTGCCGATCACTCGCTGCCGTATGTCATCGCTGCTGCGATCGCCGAGCGCCAGGTCACTCCCTTGCAATTCACCCAGGCGAAGATCATGGATCCCGTAATCCGCGCCCAGCTCAGCAAGATCGCGGTCGCCGCCGATCCCGAGATCGAGAAAGTGTTTCCGGCGCTGCAGCGCGTGATCGTCAGAATTCATACTATCGATGGCCGCGAATACACGACACAGCTTGACTATCCCAAGGGCGATCCGCGCAATCCGCTCACCGATAAAGAGGTGGAAGAAAAATTCGAAGCCCTGGCGGAGCCGGTAATGTCGCGCGAAGCCCGTCGTCGTGCCATGGACGCCATCTGGAACCTGGAGAAGCAGCCGAGCGTGACTGCGCTGATGAAGCTGTTCAAGGCCGACCGGGCACTGACGGCGGGAGGTCACTGAGATGGGGCAGACCATCGTCGAAAGGATCGCGCAAGCCCATATGGCCGAGGGTCCGGGCCGCCCGCTGCGCGCAGGTGACTTCCTTTCCGTCCGGCCCTATCACGTGATGACCCACGACAACACCTCGGCGGTAATGAAGAAGTTCAAAGCCATCGGCGCGAAGAAGATACACGATCCCGCGCAGCCGATCATCACCGCCGACCATGACATTCAGAACACGGAAGCGTCGAACCTGGCGAAGTATCGCAGCATGGAGGCTTTTGCGCGCGAGCAAGGCATCGACTTTTATCCGCCCGGTACCGGCATCGGCCATCAGATCATGGTGGAGAAGGGCTACGTACTGCCGGGGACATTCGTCGTCGCCTCCGATTCGCACTCCAATATGTATGGCGCATTGGGCGCGATCGGCACGCCGGTAGTTCGCACCGACGCGGCCGCCATCTGGGCGACGGGTGAGTTCTGGTGGCAGATTCCGCGCACGGTGCAGGTTGTGCTCGAAGGCCAGCTTGCGCCGGGTGCGACCGGCAAAGATGTGATCGTGACGTTGTGCGGACTCTACAACCGGGAAGAAGTGTTGAATGCCGCGGTCGAGTTCACTGGGCCCGGTGTGGCGTCGCTCAGCATGGATGCGCGACTGACCATCGCCAACATGTCCACCGAGTGGGGAACGCTGGTCGGCTGGTTTCCGGTGGATGAGATTACGCTAGGTTACCTCGAAGCGCGCAATCGAGAATTGCGGGCGCAGGGGGTCACGCGTATTCCCCAAGAGAAATTTGAGAAGTGGCGCACGAATCCTCCGGCTCCGGACAAAGATGCGTCGTACGCGTGCCGGATCACGCTGGATCTGGCGGAGGTCACGCCTCACGTTTCGGGCCCGGATACGGTGCAGGTGATGCAGTCGGTCGCCGAAGTCGCGAAGAGGAAAGTCGCGATCCAGAAGGCGTATCTGGTTTCGTGCGTGAACTCGCGGCTGGAAGACCTCGAAGCTGCGGCGAAGGTGCTGCAAGGCAAGAAGGTCGCGGAGGGTGTGCAGTTTTATCTTGCGGCGGCCAGTCGCGCGGTGCAGGAGGAAGCAGAAAAGCGCGGCGTGTGGCAAACCTTCCTCGAAGCGGGCGCGCATCCGCTACCGTCAGGATGTGGGCCGTGCATCGGCCTGGGTACGGGATTGCTCGAAGCGGGCGAGGTTGGTATCTCCGCCACCAATCGTAATTTCAAGGGACGGATGGGTTCGCGCGATGCGCAGTGCTATCTTGGCAGTCCCGAAGTCGTCGCTGCTTCCGCCGTCGCCGGCTACATCTGTGGACCTGCCGAGGCCGAGTATCGCGAACTGAAGAAACATTTTGAAGTGCTCGTCACCGGTGCGGCTCCGGCCGAGAAGGTCGAAATCCTGCCCGGGTTTCCGCAACGCGTGAGCGGAAGGCTGATCTTCTTGCCGCAGGATAACCTGAACACCGACGGCATCTACGGCAAGGACTACACCTATCGCGAAGACATGACGCCGGAGATGATGGCGCGCGCAGTGATGGAAAATTACGATCCCCGGTTTGCTGGGCGCACGCAAGCGGGGGACGTCATTGTCGGCGGCTTCAACTTTGGCACGGGTTCCAGTCGCGAACAGGCGGTGACGGCGCTCAAGTACAAAGGCATTCCACTGGTGATTGCGGGTAGTTTCTCGCAGACTTATCTGCGCAACGCGTTCAATAACGGATTTCTGTGCATCGAGACACCCGAACTGGTGGACCGGTTGCGCGCAAAGTTTTCCGATGCGGTCGCGCGCGAGGAGAAGACGATTATTCCGGGGGACGAGGTCGAGGTTGATTTTTCCGCGAGCACTATACGCTACTCCGGCGAGCAGTTTGCGTTCCCGGCGCTGGGCAGTGTGCCCCAGTCGCTGGTGATTGCCGGCGGCGTGGAAAATCTGGTAAGCCGGAAACTGGGGCTGAGCGCGGTATCGGTGCGAGTGTGAGTCCCACAATGTGTGACATAGAGCAGTGGACGGTTAATGTGCGTAATAGGGGTCCTTCGACTCCGTGCGGTCGCGAGGCGACCGCACTCCGCTCAGGATGACAAATCCATCCAGAGGAATACTCGGTTGTGTAGAGGAGTTGGCATTCATGGCAAAACATAAAGTCGTGTCCATGCCGGGCGATGGCATTGGCAATCACGTCCTGCCCGAAGCGATTCGGGTGCTCGACGCCGTCGGTTTCGAGGCTGAGTACGTGCACGCCGACATCGGCTGGGAGTGCTGGATCAAGGAAGGCAATGCTCTTCCCGAGCGCACCATCGAGCTGCTGCGCCAGCACAAGGTCGGCCTGTTCGGTGCCATTACCTCGAAGCCGAAGAAGGAAGCTGAGGCCGAGTTAAGCCCTGCATTACGCGGCAAAGGCTATCAGTATTTCAGCCCGATTGTTTCCATGCGCCAGATCTTCAACCTCGATGTGTGCACGCGGCCGTGCCTGTCGTTCCCGGGAAACCCGCTAAACTTTGTCCGCAAGAAAACCGCTGGCGGCTTCGAAGAGCCCAAGGTGGACGTGGTGGTCTTCCGCCAAAACACGGAAGGATTGTATGCGGGAGTAGAGTGGACGAATCCTCCGCAACCGGTGCGTGACGCATTGTGCACCCATCCGAAGTTCAAGCCGTTCGCCAACGTCGCCGGTGAGGACCTGGCGATTTCAGTCCGCATCATTACGCGTCCGGCAGCGCGCCGGATTTGCGAGGCCGCATTCCTTCATGCGCGCAAGCACGGCTACAAATCGGTGACCATCTGCGAGAAACCCAACGTGCTGCGCGAAACTTCAGGCATGATGGAAGAGGCCGCCAAGGAAGTGCAGAAGCAGTACAGCGAGATTGCGCTGTGGTCCACCAACATCGACGCGCAGACCATGTGGCTGACCAAGAACCCCGAAGAGTATGGCGTGATCGTGGCCAGCAACTTGTTCGGCGATGTCATCAGCGACGCGTTCGCGGGACTGGTTGGCGGGCTTGGTTTTGCGGCTTCCGGCAACATCGGTCACGAGGTTGCAGTGTTTGAGCCCACACATGGCTCTGCTCCTAAGTATGCCGAGCTGAATCCGGCGATCGTCAACCCGATTGCTATGATTCTTTCGGCGGCGATGATGCTCGATCATCTCGGCGAGAACCACAAGGCGTGCAAGATTCGCGACGCTATCGCGGCGGTTGTGGCCGAGGGCCAAGTGCGCACCTATGACATGATGCGCATCCCCGGCGGAGCGAAATCGCTGGCACAGGGCGCCGCCTCGACAACCCAGATGACAGACGCCATCCTGGCGAAGCTGGGGGTGACGGTGGAGAAGGCTTATGCCGGCAGTGGCAAAAATTAGCACATTGCGACGAGGCGAGGCGGGACGCGCCGGCGACGACATTCGCTCCGACTTGCACGTCAGTTTCGAAGAGCGCGCCAGCGGCGGGATTGAGATCGGCCTGCGGTCGCGCGTCGAACTGTACTACGGTGACGTCATTCGCCGGCAAGTTCGCGACGTCTTGCGCGCGCTGGGCGTCGAACACGCGCTAATCGGGATCATGGACGAAGGCGCGCTGCCATTCGTGATCGCAGCGCGCATCGAGGCGGCGGTGCGCCGCGCCGGACTCGCACAAGGCAAGTCAGCGCTGCCAGAGGCGGTGACGCTTGCGGCGCCGTCGCCGCGGGACCGTCTGCGGCGATCCCGACTCTATCTGCCCGGCAACGAACCCAAATACTTCATCAACGCCGGACTGCATGGGCCAGACGCGGTCATCCTCGACCTGGAAGACTCGGTGCACTATGCCGAGAAAGACGCGGCGCGGTTGCTGGTTCGTAATGCGCTGCGGGCCGTGGATTTCGGCGCGGCGGAGCGCATGGTGCGAATCAATCAGCTTCCGCTCGGACTGGCCGACCTGGAAGAGATCGTTCCGCAGTCGCCCGATGTCATCCTGATTCCGAAAGTCGAAACCGCTGCGCAGATATCTGACGTTGTGGGAGCTGTTGATTCGATCACGCAACGAGCGGGCGTCACGCGGCCCATTTGGCTGATGCCGATTCTCGAATCAGCGCTGGGCATCGAGAATGCCTTCGCCATCGCGACGGCTTCGGACCGCATTGCCGCCATCACCCTCGGATTGGAGGATTACACCGCCGATCTCGGCGTGGCCAAGACTCCAGGCGGAAGCGAGTCGCTCTATGCCCGCCAGCGCGTGGTGAATGCCGCCCACGCCGCGCGCGTGCAGGCCATTGACTCCGTGTATGGTGACGTAGTCGACACCGACGGGCTGCTGCACTGGGGCGAGGCTTCACGCGCCATGGGGTTTGAAGGCATGGGATGTATTCACCCGGTGCAGATTGAGATCATTCATCGCGCATTTGCGCCCTCACCGAACGAACTGGAGAAGGCGCTGGCAATCGTTGCGGCCTTCGAAGAGGCACAAGCTCGCGGTCTTGGCGTGGTGAGCCTCGGCTCTAAGATGATTGACGCTCCGGTCGTGCAGCGCGCAGTGAAGCTGGTCGCACGAGCCAGGAAGATGGGCATCATTGCCGATCAGGCGTCAACTGGAGAACCATCATGAGCGCGGGGGTGGCAACGGGCTTGGTAACGAATGCTGCCGGCCGACGTGTGCCAACTCATGTCAACGGTCGCGAACAGGCGCCGTACAAGGGGGTCAACCAGCATTGTCCTACGGGAAACAAAGCTGGCCCACCGATTCGCAGCAGCAGCGACTATCCCACAAACGGGGACAAGCGCGTCGCCAATCTGGAAACCGCGCTGCGTCTCTGCGGACTGCGTGATGGCATGACCATCAGCAGTCATCATCACCTGCGTAACGGCGACCGCGTCGCGCTCACCGCATTGCAGACCGCCGCGCGCATGGGCGCCAAAGACCTGGTGTGGTTTCCCAGCGCATCGTTTCCGTGTCACGAGCCGGTGATCGACCTTATGAAGTCGGGGGCGGTGCATCACATCGAAGGCAGCATGAATGGGCCGCTCGGCGATTATTGCTCGCACGGACACATGCGCGGCCTGGGGGTGTTGCGCTCGCACGGCGGGCGCTGGCAGGCGGTGCAGGATGGCGAAGTCCGGATTGACATCGCGGTGATCGCCGCGCCCACGGCGGACTTCTTTGGCAACGCCGACGGATCGCACGGAAGGTCGGCATGCGGTTCGCTGGGATTCGCGCTCGCCGATTCCGTCTATGCCGATCGCGTCATCGTTGTGACCGACAATCTGGTTCCGTTCCCCTGCATTCCCTGGCAGATTCAGGGCAACAATGTTGACTACGTGGTCGAGGTTGACTCCATCGGCGATCCTTCCCTGATTGTCAGTGGCACCACGCAGATCACTCGCAGCCCCGATCGCCTGCGAATTTCCGAGCTGGTGGCGCGCTTTCTGCGCGACAGCGGAATCATGCGCGATGGCTTCTCCTTCCAGGCTGGCGCAGGTGGCATTGCGCTGGCTTTTGTGGATTACCTGGCCGGCATGATGAAACAAGCCAACGTGAAGGCCGGCTTCGTGCGCGGAGGCTCAACCAAGTACCTGGTCGATCTGCTCAGCGAAGGTCTCATCGGATACATTCTCGACGGGCAGACGTTCGACCTGGATGCAGTGCATTCGATCGCCAGCAATCCTCGTCATGTGGCCACCAGTCCGTTCACCTCGTACAACTTTCACGGCAAGGGTAACTTTGCTTCGATGATTGACGCCGCCGTGCTGGGCGCAACCGAGGTCGACGTCAACTTCAATGCGAATGTCGTGACCCATTCCGACGGACGGCTGCTGCACGGAATTGGCGGCTGGCAGAATTGCCTGTTCGCAGGATGCACGATTCTTGCGGTCCCGTCGTTCCGCGATCGCATTCCGGTGATCGTCGACGAGGTGACTACGATGACCGGGCCGGGTGAACTGATCGACGTGGTTGCGACCGAACGCGGCATCGCCATCAATCCGCGGCGGCAAGACTTGCTGGATGCGGTGAAAGGCAAGGGTCTGCCGATTCGTCCCATCGAAGAACTGCAAGCCGAAGTGGAGAAGATCTGCGGCGGCAAACCGGCCAAGCCCCGGCTACTTGATCGTCCAGTGGCTGTCGTGAAGTGGGTGGACGGAACGGTGCTCGATACCGTATGGCAGGTGGTGGACGACAATCCTTACGCGCCCAAGGTCAGCGGCGGAGAGTAGTAATGCGCTGGCAATAGCGCGATTTGCCTTCAGCCTCGCGAACTTTTCGGCAGAAGCATCGCCTCCATCTCAATCAGCCGGTACCAGTCGCGCCTTCGGCCAGACGGCATCTTTTGCGCGTGGCTGACCTGGACCGCAGGTCGTGCTCCTGACAAACTGAGGCGCGTGGTCGTCATCGCGCTTGAAAATGTAAGCGCGAATCTTGTAGCAGATTCCTTCGTCGGCACCGGCGCGCGCGATGTCCTGCGGCAATTCGGCCGCTACCAACGGTCGCTGCCCGCTGTCTGTTGCCATCGGCGAGCTCAGGCCCGCGAGATTCGGGCTTATGACCGGGTTGTCAGGTGTGGCCGGCGACTGGCTGGCGTGGCCGAGGGCAGCGGCTAGCAGGATGAAGCACAGCGCGAAGCGAGCCATAAACAAGCCCTCCTTTGCGCGTAGGATAGCACCGTTCCGGGCGGTTGAAGCGGCGATTGGGACGAACTGCTCAGCCAGTTTCCGATACGACGAAAGCGGCACGACAGGTACGGCCTCAGGGGGATGTTCTGGCCGAGCGGAACTGGCACTCTACATTTAGCAACGCAGTGAAACCCGGCCGCCAGATAAGAAACTGTATCGGCGGCGAAGCGACGCAGGTTACCATTCTCCTCCTTACCCCACGCACCTGCCGCAGGGTTTTCCAGCAAAGGCAGGCTGACCCAGCGGACACTCTCCGCTGGGTCTTGGTTCCTAGAGCGAAAATCGGTGAACCGCTATAGTCTTGCGCAAACCTGCACCCCGTATCACATCCTCGAAGCGGCGGTTGTGTTCTAATACTATGGGCTGGGTTGAGCCATGCTCTGTGGTGTCCCACACGGAGGAACCTGATGGACGAGCGCGAGCTGTATGACGAGCGGCAAGAGACCAGGAAAGCCACCTTAAACTGCCCTCATTGCCATCAGGCTGCCGAATACGATTTGGGCTGGTTCGTCCGCACCAAGAAGCGTCAATTGCCTCCACGCGCTGACGAACGTGACCGCGCGAAATTTGCCAAAGCCCGCTCCTACATGGTCCGGCGCGACGACCTAGTCGCCTGCAAGAACATTCGCTGCCGCAAGCGCTTTGAGGTCTCGGGCGTTCAGTCGGTGGCCTTTCTCGATGAACAGGTGAAACCCGAAACCCGACAGTGACTGGCTGGCCGCCGGATGAATCCTTACGGTTTCACGTCAGGTCTCATCGTCTAGAATCCTGATGGACAGAATGAACTGGAACAACCAACGCGATGGTTCTGTGCCACCGCGCAGGACAAATCTACCGCGAGAGTTGAGCCGGTGATGGCGGGCCTCAAGAAGTTTTGGCAGCGCGTCACCGACGGCATGAAGCTCAACGAGCTCTGGAATCAGTTCCAGGCCGACGCTCGTTCCAGTTATCGCCTCTACTCCCAGGACGTAGATTCCACTCGCACCGCGGGAGTATCCAAGCGCAAACACTTCTTCAATGTCGCGCGCCAGTTTTTCTGGGCGATGCTGGAAAAATTGACTCCGGCGCGCCGCGTTCTGCTGTTGCTTGCACTGGTGTTCCTCTTTACCAACATAGGAGGTTCCGGGCAGGACAATACTGGAGGAGCGAGGGTCTTCTGGTTTAGCGGTTCCTTTTGGGGCGGCCTGTTGCTGCTGGTCCTGGTGATTCTGGAAGTCGCCGACCGGGTAGTCATGAAGCGCGATCTCCAGATCGCCAAAGAAATCCAAGCATGGCTGCTGCCGGCGAATCCTCCCGCCGTGCCCGGCCTCGAGATCGCGTTTGCCACCCGTCCGGCGAACACCGTGGCCGGCGACTACTACGATGTCTTCGCGCGCCCCGGTTCAGGGCCAGCCGGCGAAACATTCCTTATTGCAGTGGCTGACGTGGCCGGGAAAAGCATCCCGGCCGCCATGCTGATGGCTACCTTCCAAGCCAGCCTGAAGACGCTTTCCACAACGCCAGGCCCGCTGGTCGAACTGCTGGGCCGCATGAACGCGTATGCCTGCAGCAACAGCCAGAACGGCCGCCGCTTCACGACTACGTTTATCGCCGAGTACGATCCGGGGTTGCGGACCTTGAGCTACGTCAATGCCGGCCACAACAACCCGATACTGCGGCGCCAGACCGGCAGCATTGAGCGCTTGCAGATTGGCGGCGTGCCGCTCGGCATTCTGGAGGATGCTCCTTATGAGTCCGGCTCGGTGACGCTGCAAACTGGCGACTGGCTAGTGATCTTCACCGACGGCGTGGTTGAAGCCGAGAACCAGCGGCAAGAGGAGTATGGTGAGGCCCGGTTATTCGGGGTGCTGCAGGCAGGTTTGAACTATGCTCCCGCCGCGCTGCTGAATTCCATCATGGGCGACCTCGACCGTTTCGTCGCCAACGCCCCACAGCACGATGACGTTACGCTTATGCTGCTGCGAGCCGGCTAGATCACTTCACCAGCGATGTTCGTGTGGCCAGCAGCCTGCCTGACCGCGACTCTGCTTGCGTCATTCCACCGCTTTCCCGAACAGCGCACTCACCCCTGCGATGTTGGGAAGCAGCTCCGCAGGAAAATTGTGGCGCTGTTGTAAGTACGCAGGATCGTTGTAAGTGAGCCAAACCTTCCCTTCGGCGTCCTGCCAGAACAATGCTTTCAGTGGCAGATCGATGGCAACACTGGGAGCAGCCTGCATCAAGGGAGTTCCGCCCTTCGGACTGCCAAAAATGAGCAGCTTGGTAGGGCGCATGGCGAGCCCAACCTTTGCGGCCTCGCCGCTGTGATCTATGCGCGCGAAGATAGTGACGCCGCGCTCATTGAGCAGCGCTTCGAGGCGCTGCATGGTTTCTTCAACGCTGTGTGGACTCGCCAGATGGATGAGCCCGTTCTGCGCATTCAAACTCATATCCTCTCCCCCGTTTCGTTGCTGTTGCCTTCGCGCGGGCGGAACCATTATGGCGGTCGGTAATCGCTGTCAGCAAGGCTCGCTCGGGAACACTCGGTCCGTGTAAGAATAGAAGCGATGCCATCGAGCCGCTGGGATGCTGTCATCTTCGACTATGGGCGGGTGCTAAGCCTGGCGCCTTCGGAGGCTGAGTTGCAGGAATTTGCGACGCTGGTTGGCGTTACCGAGCCGCCCTTCTTCGAAATCTACTCTGCCACTCGCCATGACTACGACTGCGGCCGCGCCGATTTCCGGCAACACTGGCAGGCTTTCGCCGACGCCGCTGGTGTTGCGCTCGGGCCTGCGCAAGTGGAGCGCATCGCCGACATGGAAACGCTCATGTGGCTGCGCGTCAATCCCGAGGCGCTTGCGCTGGCGCGCGAGATCAAGGCAAACGGGATGCGGACCGCCATCCTCTCCAATATTCCTCACGACCTGCTGGCCGAGGTGCGCAAATTCAGTTGGCTCGATGAATTCGAGGTGAAGATTTGGTCGTGCGAGCTGGGCATCCTGAAGCCTGATCCGGCCATCTACCGCGCTTGTCTTGACGCTCTCGGTTGCCGCGCGGAACGGACGCTGTTCTTCGACGACCGCGCCAATAATGTCGAAGCCGCCCGCGATCTGGGCATGGAGGCGCACATCTTCGAATCCGCGGGACAGGCGACGGCGATTGTGCGAGCGGGGATGGACAGTAGTCAGTAGTCAGTAGTCAGTAGTCAGTAGCCAGTAGCCAGTAGCCAGTAGCCAGCTCGCAGCCAAAGCCGCGCCACTAGCCCGCTAATCACTGCCTACTAAACACTAATCGATCGCCTGTCTTTCGGGCAGCATGCGCTCGTGCAAGATGCGAACAACCAGAATGCCGCCGGCTTCCCGCAGCCGGTAAAACACGACGTGCTTGCTATGCTCCATGCGGCGCAAGCCGGGGCGAACATCATCACATGGTCGGCCTGACCTAGGATTGTCGGCCAGCATCTGGCAACAAGTCTCGAGCTTGCTGATGTAACGGTCGGCCTGAGCTTCGCCCCAGGTGCGGAGGGTGTAATCGCCAATGCTCAGCAGGTCAGCCTCGGGCCGCCGCGAAAAACAAAAGCCTGCCACGGGCTAGCGCCGCGCCACGGGAAGCTTGAGTGTCTTTCGGACACGCGCAAATGTGTTGCCCCTGGCAATCCCGCTGGCGTCACCTTCGTCGATGGCCGCGCGCAGCGCAGCCAGCTTCGCCTCGTACTGCTCTTCCTCGCGTTCCAGCATCCGGAGTGCTGCGCGCACCGCCTCGCTGGCGTTCTCGTAGCGCCCACTTACAACCTTGGTGAGCACGAAGCGCTCAAGCTCTTCGGTCAGATTGACGTTGCGAGTAGGCATGGCCTGGCTCCTGTCTCTCTAGTGTGAGTGCGGCCTCATCGTAGCATGGTTAGCAAAGATTGCCAATACCTCGGAGAGGGCTGGCGGCGTAATCGACAAGAAAATTCCCGAGAAATGTTGCAACTTTCTCAACGCTTCGCGTTCAATGATTTAGGGGCTGTAATCTGGAACAGGGTCGCTCCCGGGTCGTTGGCCTTTATCGTTAGGTACCCAAGTTTTCTGCATACAAAGGAGGCGCCGCACATGCGAGGCGCTCGTTTACTTCAACTGGCTTTCCTGATGGCTTTTTTGCTGGCGCTTCCTCTCTTAGCGCAAGCTCCGACAGATCAAGTCCTGACCAATGCCGACATCGTCAAGATGGTGAAAGCGGGCCTGCCGGAGGGCATCATCCTGCGTGAAATCCGGATGTCGAACACCGATTTCGCCACCAGCCCGGCGGCGCTGATCGAATTGAAAAAACAAGGCGCATCCGAGAGAATTCTGGGGGCGGTCCTCGACAGCCGAATGGGCATAAGTGGGTCGGAGCCAGAAACACGAGCGACCCCGCGCATTGTCGCGCAAGTGGCGGCGCCGGGCCTGCACCATCTGCCCTCCGTTGAAGCAGACATGCGGATCAATTCCACCGCCAATGGCCATCTTTCGATGGGCCACAATCACATCAACGTGGAGCACTCGGGAGTGCCGGTGTTCAGCCTGCAATGGAAAGAAGTCAAGAACACCGGCAGTGGCAAATAGAGACAAAATCCGCACCTGTTTCCGTACGAATAATTTGAGGTGCGATCAGGGCCGGGCTTGAGCGCCGTGATAAATCCGCAAGACTTCGATGCTCTGCTCCGCCACGCGATAGACGGCGATATAGGGCAGAGGAGGGAACGAAAGCTCTCGGGTTCCTTCCTCCTGCCCGACACGGCCACGATGCGGCCACTCTTTCAGGGATTGGATCGCCGCATACACTTTGCGCATAGTCGGGTGCCGGTAGTGCGGATGGTGGTCTTTGAGGTAATCGCTAATGTGCTGTAGGGTCGGCGGCAGCGGCTGGCGTCCAGCGGATACGCATTTTATGAGCGGAGCATCTGTTCTAGGCGGGCGTCCATTTCTTCCTCTTCGATGAACTCGCCCCGGTTGGCCTGCGCAATGCCCTCGCGCACGGCGCTACGAAAGCGGGCGTCTTCCTCAAGCAGACGCAAGGCGGCATCCTTCACCAGTCGTTCGGCATCGGTGCCCTCCTTGGTGGCGATCTGTACCAGCCGCGCTTCCTGCTCTGCTGTGAAGTGGACTTCCATCGCGTTCAGAGTACGGGAAAGATTCGCTTGAGGCAAGTTGCACGTCTGAAACATACTCCCTGCTAATTCCGTATTATTCTCGGTGAACATTCCGTCTTCGGAGAACTTGATGGCTACTGCGGCTCCCAACCATGCGCAGTCGAACGATCGCCAAACGCAAACTCGCTGGTATGCTACTGGCTTTGCGGTGGTCGCTCTGATTGTTGCAGCCCGCCTCTTGCTGCATCTGCTGACCGCGAACCGCTACGGCATCTTTCGCGACGAACTGTATTACATCGCCTGCAGCCGGCATCTGGACTGGGGCTACGTGGACATGCCGCCGTTCATTCCGGCGGTGACGTGGCTGTTCACTTCACTGTTCGGGGCTTCGCTGTTTGTTATCCGCCTCATCCCGGCAATTGCGGGCTGTGGAGCTATCGCACTCACCGGATATCAGGCGTACCAGTTCGGCGGACGGCGCTTCGCAATGGCTTTATCAGCTTTGGCGATGGCGGTTTCCGCCGTCTTCGTCATCAACGGCCATCTGCTTGGGACCAACGATTTCGAAGCCCTCTTCTGGATGGGCTGCGCCTCGGTCGTCATTCGCATCATCCAGACCGGTAATCAGAAGTTGTGGCTGTGGTTCGGTGTGCTGGCAGGCATCGGCCTGGAAAACAAATATTCGATGGCCGTGTTCGGGATGGGCATCGTCGTGGGATTGCTGTTCACGCCCGGGCGCAAGGCTTTCACCCATAAGTGGATCTGGATCGCTGGCGGGCTGGCATTTCTGATTTTCCTGCCCAACTTGCTGTGGAATGTTCACCGCGACTGGCCGTTCGTGCAGTTAATGCACAACATCCACGCCAGCGGCCGCGACGTTGAACTGAATCCCGTTGACTTCTTGCTGCGGCAGATCCTGATGGTGAATCCCTTCGCGCTTCCGTTGTGGCTGGCGGGATTGGCCTGGCTGTTCTTTGGCCGTGAAGGAAGATGCTACCGCGTTCTTGGCTGGGCCTACCTGGTCACGCTCGCCGTCTTCATGGTTCTGCATGGCAAGGATTACTACGTCGCTCCGGCGTATCCCATGCTCTTCGCGGCTGGGGCCGTAGTCTGCGCAGAATGGATCGGGCACACTCGACGCACTTGGCTGAAGGCCGTGTTTGTCCTGGTGCTCGTGATTCCGGCGCTGGTGTTCTTGCCACTGATTGCGCCCGTGATCAGCCCCGCACAATTCGTTGCTTTTACGCGGGCCATTCATTTCGCGCCGCCCATCAGCGAGCACAGTCACGCGCGCTCTCCACTGCCGCAGTATTATTCCGACGAGCTTGGCTGGGAAGCCATGGTCGCCGAAGTGGCCCGCGTGTATCACAGCCTGCCGCCCGACGTGCAGGCCAAGACGGCCATCAAGACCGGCGATTACGGGCAGGCTGGCGCGATTGACTATTTCGGCCCGAAGTACGGTTTGCCGCCTGCCATCTGCTTTCATCAAAACTACTGGTACTGGGGAATTCACGGCTACACCGGCGAGAGCATTATCGTGGTCGACGAAGATAATCCCGAGCATCTTAAGAGCATCACCGACCACGCCGAATGGGCGGGACACTTTGAGTATCCGTACGCGCTGGAGAAGTTCGACATCTGGTATGCCCGAGGACTGAAGATAAGCTTGCACGACATTTGGCAGCATGAGAAGAACTGGGACTAGTTCGAAGGCAACCGTCCGCCGCCAAACGCGCGACGCAGCCGTGAAAGAGGTTGCGCCGGCAAAACCCTTTGCCCGCAAGGGCCGGATAGCGCCGCCCCCGCGCCGGGGCTACGCTGTGACCATGCAAACCGAACTTCAGAATGACAGCCAGAACGAAAACCATTGGCGACAAGTGATGGCGCGCGATGCCCGGCAGGACGGACGTTTCGTTTTTGCGGTACGCACCACCGGCGTTTACTGCCGCCCATCGTGTCCGAGCCGCCGTCCGCGGCGCGACTCGGTTGAGTTCTTTCTCGATCCGCGTGAAGCCGAGCGCGCCGGTTACCGCGCCTGTCTGCGTTGCAAGCCGACGGAAATCTCCGCGCAGGCGCAATATGTACTTCGGGCGCGGCAGTTGCTCGACAATGCGGAAGGCGTAATGACTCTCGCCGGGCTCAGCAAGCGTGTCGGGCTCAGCCCGTTCCACTTGCAGCGGCTGTTCAAACGCGCAACGGGGCTCAGTCCGCGCGAGTACCAATCTGCGCGGCGCATGCAGCAGGTGAAGACGGAACTGCGCAAAGGAGGAGATGTGACCACCGCACTGTACGACGCAGGCTTCAGCTCGCCCAGCCGTCTCTATGAGAAGTCCGGCCAACAGCTTGGCATGACGCCAGGCGCGTACCGGCGCGGCGGTGCGGGCGCGACGATCACCTTCGCGATTGCGCCGACCCTGCTGGGGCGCATGCTGGTGGCTGCCACCGAGCGCGGGCTGTGCGCGGTGCGCTTTGGCGAGAGCGCGACCGAGTTGGAGCACGGCCTGCGAAGCGAATTCCACGCAGCGACATTGCATCGTGACGATGCAGCCATGCGTCGTTACATCGAGCCGCTCCTGGCCAGCCTCGGCGGCGAGACGACCACGATCGACTTGCCGCTCGACGTGCGCGCCACCGCCTTCCAGCAGAAAGTTTGGGAGACGCTGCAACGGATTCCGCGCGGCGAGACCCGCAGCTACACCGAGATCGCGCGCGCCATCGGCGAGCCGAAAGCGGTCCGCGCTGTGGCCCACGCTTGCGCTTCGAATCCTGTGGCGCTGGCCGTGCCATGTCACCGCGTGGTGCGTAGCGACGGGAACCTGGCAGGATATCGGTGGGGAATTGAGAGGAAGAAGAAACTTCTGGAGGGCGAGCGGGCAAACTCATAACTGTTTGGCAGTTGGTGAGTATTTTGGTGAGTATCGTCTCGAAATGCGGTTACGGAGGTAGCTTGGCTTCGTTGGCNNCGTCTCGAAATGCGGTTACGGACGTTCGTTTGGCTCGACAACTTGCTGTGCCTTAATCAGTTTGACCACAGCATTGGCCGCTTTCAGGCCGTCCATGCGCACCCCGCTCTTGCTTGTCCGTGTTCGCTGAATATAAGTTCTACAGAAATACATGTTTAACAAACCGATCTCCGCCGTGGCCAAGGAAACGTTCAGGGGTTTTGCTAGGTCAAGGACCTGCATTTGCAACTGACGCATGTAGTAGATGTCAGCGTAGCCAACAGCCAATGCATCGCTTGTGCGAAACATGATATTGAGATCAATTCACTGCTGTCCGGGGAAAC
>PMAT01000019.1 GCA_003152695.1 Acidobacteriaceae bacterium | reverse complement strand
CCCGCCCACCGTCGGCGCCAGGGCTGGCGCGCTGGATGATTTCTTCGGGGTACGGTTGGGATGAAATAAGTTCAGTACTCCGCAAATCACCCAATATCCCATCGCCACCCCGAAGGCGAATGCCGCAACGATGGTGAACAGGAGCAGGATGGAGAGCAGAAACGTCGTCATGTCGTTCTCTTCTTTCGATGAGCCGGAACCCGCAGGACGATGCCCAGAATTTCCCCGAGCAGGTTGAATCCGGAGGCAGGGCAATCATCTACTCTGATAATTTCACTTTACCTCGCATTGACGTATCTCGCTGTTGGCAACTAAGATACGTGAGTAGAGTTGCGTTTCCCCTCTCGCGGACTTTCCAGAGCAGTGCATCACGGTGAAACTGCGGTTCCCGGGTCGTAGCCCGAAGAACGCGACCGTATTTTTCGGCGCTGGATCGAGGCCATCTGGGCTGCGCGCTGGGAGTCGAACCAACCGTCATCCATGGGTATCAGCAGCATCACCGTCCGCGGGGCGCGCCAGCATAACCTGAAGAACATCAGCGTCCAGATTCCGCGCAACACTCTGACCGTGATTACCGGCCTGAGCGGCTCGGGCAAGTCGTCGCTCGCCTTCGACACCATCTACGCCGAGGGCCAGCGGCGCTACGTGGAAACGCTGTCGGCGTACGCCCGCCAGTTCCTCGACCAGATGGAGCGGCCCGATGTGGACAGCATTGACGGCTTGAGTCCGTCCATCGCCATCGAGCAGAAGACCACCAGCCGCAGCCCGCGCTCCACGGTTGGCACCATCACCGAGATCTATGACTATTTGCGCCTGCTCTATTCCTCCATCGGCGTGCCGCATTGTCCGCAGTGTGGACGCGCCATCTCGCGCCAGTCAGCAGACCAGATCGTGCAACAGGTGATGGACCTGAAGCCTGAGGATCGGGTGATGATCATGGCGCCCATCGTTCGTGGGCGAAAGGGCGAGTTCAAGAAGGAACTGGACAAGCTGGCACAGCAGGGCTTCACCCGCGCCCGCATCGACAACGAACTGCGCAACATTGCCGATGACGAGATCAACCTCGATAAGCGCAAGAACCACACCATCGAGCTGGTGGTTGACCGGCTGCTGGTGAAGCCCGGAATCGAGCACCGCTTGGCGTCCTCGGTTGAGCTGGCGATGAAGCTGGCGAACGGGTTGGTGCAGGTCGCCGTGGTCGGCGGCGAGGAGCATCTGTACTCGTCCAAGCTGGCCTGTCCGGAGTGCGGCATCAACGTGCCCGTGCTGGAGCCGCGTTCGTTTTCGTTTAACAGCATGTACGGCGCGTGTCCGGAGTGCAACGGCCTGGGCAGCAAGTACGATTTCGATCCGGCCAAGGTCATTGCCGACTGGTCGAAGCCGCTGCTGGACGGCGCTTTGGGACCAGGCTCGGCGTCGCAACACCTCATCCGCATATTGCAGTTGGCGGCAGAAGCCTACGGATTCAGCCTGACCACGCCGTTCGAGCAGTTGCCCCGCAAGACGCAGAACCTGATTCTCTACGGCCCTGAGCGAGACGAGAAAAAGAAGGGCGGCTTTCTCGGCGTATCCGCCTATCTGCGGCAAGCGATGGAGGAGAGCTCCTCCGAGGCCTATCGCGACTGGCTGCTGGACCACATGTCCGCCACCACGTGTCCTGCCTGTCACGGCCAGCGGCTGCGGCCGGAGAGCCTGGCGGTGAAGGTGAACGGCATGTCCATTGCCGACTTCACGGCGCTGCCGGTGTCGCGCGCCGTGGAAGCGGCGGCGCAGATCACGCTCTCCGAGCGCGGGGAGCGCATTGCGGGCCGAATTCGCAAGGAGATTGCTGAGCGATTGGGTTTTCTCAACGCGGTCGGGCTGGGCTACATCTCGCTCAACCGTTCGGCTGCGACCCTGAGCGGCGGCGAGGGTCAGCGTATTCGCCTGGCCACGCAGATCGGATCGAAGCTGCGCGGCGTTCTGTATGTGCTCGATGAGCCTTCGATCGGACTGCACCATCGCGACAACGACCGCCTGCTGCACGCCCTGGAATCATTGCGCGATCTGGGCAACACCGTGTTGGTGGTCGAGCACGACGAAGACACCATTCGGCGCGCCGATTACGTCATCGATCTCGGGCCGGGCGCTGGCCGTCACGGCGGAGAAGTGGTGGCCAGCGGCACTCCCGCACAGATAGAGGAGGCGCCGGGCTCGCTGACCGGACAATACATCTCCGGGCAGAAGCAGATTGCGTATCGTTACGCGCGACGGCAGCCCGCCGCGGCGAAGGCCATCACTATTCTCGGCGCGTGCGAAAACAACTTGAAGAATCTCGACATCAGTTTTCCGTTGGGCGTCATGACCTTGGTGACGGGCGTGTCGGGTTCGGGCAAGTCAACCCTGGTCAACGATATTCTTTACCGCGCGCTGGCCAAGTCGCTGTATGGCTCACGCGAAGAGGCTGGCGCCCACAAGGCAATCGCTGGCACCGAATTCATCGACAAAGTCATCCGCATCGACCAGTCGCCCATCGGCCGCACGCCGCGTTCGAATCCCGCGACCTACACCGGCGTCTTCACCCAGATTCGCGATCTTTATGCCATGCTGCCGGAGTCGCGCGAGCGTGGCTACAAGGCCGGACGCTTTTCCTTCAACGTTGCCGGTGGACGCTGCGAGGCCTGTCAGGGTGATGGGCAGCGCCGCATCGCCATGAACTTTCTGCCCGACGTGTACGTGCTGTGCGAGGTGTGCGGCGGCAAACGGTACAATCATGAGACCCTGGCCGTGAAGTACAAGGGTTACTCAATCGCCGATCTGCTGGAGACGCCGGTGGCCGACGCGTTGCCCATCCTGGAGAACATCCCGCAGATCAAGCAGAAACTGCAGACGCTGGTGGATGTCGGCTTGGGATACATTCATCTCGGCCAGTCGGCGGTAACGCTGTCGGGTGGAGAAGCGCAGCGCATCAAGCTGGCGCGCGAGCTCAGCAAGCGCCAGACGGGCAGGACACTGTATCTTCTGGATGAGCCGACGACGGGGCTGCACTTCGATGATGTCAGCAAGCTGCTGGAGGTCCTGCATCGGCTGACCGACTTGGGGAACAGCATCGTCATCATCGAGCACAACATGGATGTTATTCGCAACGCCGACTGGATCATTGACCTGGGGCCCGAGGGGGGCGAGGAGGGCGGACGTTTGGTGGCGCAAGGCACGCCGGAGCAGGTGGCGCGGGTGAAAAAATCCTACACCGGCCAGACGCTCGCCAAACTGTTGCCGCGTTCGTCCAATGCGAGGAGCAACGCCTAAGCCGTGTTAAATCTGCTGCCAGATCCAAACGAAAATCCGCTCGCCGCCGAAGTGCCCAGCGGTCTGCCGGGTCCGGACCCAATCGCACCGCCAGAACCCGTCGTCGTGCTCCCCGTGCAACGGCCCTTCCCCGCCTGGTCAGCGTGGGATTTGGTGGCGGTTATGGTGATCACGGGGATCGTCGTGTTCGGCTTCAGCATAGCCGCACTGTTCATCGCGCGTGCCACCTCCGAATACCGGAACGCACCGATCACCGAACTGGCTACCAACGCGCGCGTCGTGATAGGAGCGCAGGCGGCTGCCTACCCCATCGTCCTTTTGTTTATGTTTGTTCTGGTGCGCTCGCGCAGCCACGAACGCTTCGGGAAAGCGATCCACTGGAATTGGCCGGGAGTTTCCGCCCCGAGCTTTTTTGTTATGGGGACGATTGTGGCGGTAGCTGTGGATGGCGCTGCGCGCTTCCTGCCTATCCCGAAGTCGCTGCCCATGGACAAGTATTTCCATGACGCATCCAGCGTCTACTTGATGGCCGCCTTTGGAGTGACGCTTGCGCCGTTGCTGGAAGAACTGTTTTTCCGCGGGCTGATGTACCCGCTGCTGCGGCGGGCGTTCGGCCTTACCATGGCCGTCGTCGTGACGGCCGCCGCTTTCGCCGCCATTCACGGCACCCAGTTAGGCTATGCGTGGGCGCCCATCCTGAGTATCTTTGTGGTCGGCGTGGTGTTCACCGTGGCGCGCGCGCGCACCAACTCTGTGGCCGCTTCGTTCCTCATGCATTGCGGTTACAACTTCTCCCTGTTTACGCTGTTGTGGCTGGCCAGCGATCACTACCGCCATCTGGAAAAAGTGACCAATTGAAATGGTATGGTTGACAGGATGGCAAAGGCGCGCGAAAAACTCTTGGCCATGCTGGCGGAAAAGTCGTTTCGCCTGGGCGAATTCAAGCTTTCCAGCGGCGGGACCAGCGACTACTACATTGATTGCCGTCTCACCACGCTCGATGCGATGGGGGCGTTGCTGACCGGGCAAGCCGTCCTCGACGAGATTCGCTCTCGCGGTTGGCAGGCCGACGCGATTGGCGGGCTGACCATGGGCGCCGATCCGATCGTAGTGGCGACTTCTGTTATCAGCGCACAGCAGGGATGTCCAGTGCACGGTTTCTTGGTGCGCAAAGCGGAGAAAGCGCATGGCATGGGCCAGCGCATTGAAGGCTTCCGGCAGAAGCCGGCGCGGGTGGTCATCGTGGATGACGTCTGCACCACGGGAGCTTCTACCATCCAGGCCATCGAGGCGGCGCGCGAGTTCGGATTTGCGATCGCCGGTGTGCTTTGCCTGGTGGAGCGCGAGGAAGCGGGAGGTCGCGCCAATGTCGAAAAGGGGGCCGCCCCGGCGAAGTTCGTGGCGCTGTTCACTGCCAACGACGTTCGCGCGAAACATGTGAAACGCCGGGAAACCGCTGCGAGGTCCATCGATCCTGAACTCACTGAAGGAGACAATCCATGATCGGGAAACTGACTACCATCATGCTGATCGTGAGAGACATGGAACGCAGCGTCGCGTTTTACCGCGATGTGGTGGGCCTGAAGGTGGAGCTGCATACCCCGGGCTGGAGTTCGCTTTCCGCCGGCAACATCACCCTCGGCTTACACCCGGAGTCTCCGCACAGCAAGATTGCACCGACTCTGGGCTGCACTTTCGGCTTTGAAGTGAGCGATATCCAAGGCGTCGTGCAGGAGCTTAAGTCGAAAAATGTGCCGATGATGATGGAACCGATCCATGAGGACTTTGGGTGGCTCGCCATTTTCACCGATCCTGACGGATATCCAGTGCAACTGGTCGAACTTGAGGCACGGGCGTACAGCACATAGCTGGCCCGAACGGACGAGATGATCAAGACCCTGGAATGGACGGACGCGGGCGTGCGCTTGATTGACCAGACCAAGCTGCCTACGGAAGAAACCTACGTCATCTGCAAGAGCTACGAAGAAGTTGCCGAGGCGATCAAAACCATGATCGTGCGTGGCGCACCGGCCATTGGTGTGGCCGCGGCCATGGGAGTTGCGCTGGGCGTTCGCCACTCGCAGGCCAGGGACCATGCCGAGCTCAAGCGCGATTTCGACCACATCTGCGAAGTCCTGGCTGCGACTCGCCCCACCGCGGTCAATCTCTTCTGGGCGATTCGCCGCATGCGCCACAAATTTGAACAGGTCAGCACTCAACCAATCCCGCGGATTCAACAGGAACTGGTTACCGAAGCGCAGCGCATGCTGGTGGAAGACATTGCCGCCAACGAAGCCATGGGCAGGCACGGCGCTGTGCTGCTGCCCTCCAGTGGCGGAGTGTTGACCCACTGCAATGCGGGCGCGCTGGCGACCTGCGGTTACGGCACGGCGCTGGGCGTGATTCGCGCGGCGGTGGACTCGGGCAAGAAGCTGCACGTCTTTGCCGACGAGACCCGCCCGTTTCTGCAAGGCTCACGTCTGACAGCGTGGGAGTTGATGAAAGATCACATTCCGACCACGCTGATCTCCGACAATATGGCCGGCGCCATGATGCAACAGGGAAAAATCGATGCAGTGATTGTCGGCGCTGATCGTATTGCCGCCAATGGCGATGTGGCCAACAAGATTGGGACCTACACGGTCGCAGTGTTGGCGAAGGCGCACGGCATTCCGTTCTACGTGGCAGCCCCGTTTTCGACGGTGGATCTGGAAACGCCCGATGGCAGCCGCATTCCCATCGAGCAACGTTCTCCCAGGGAAGTGACTCACTTCGCAGGCAAGCAGATCGCGCCGGACGGCGTAGCCGTTGAGAATCCCGCGTTCGATGTCACCCCGAATGCTTACGTCACGGCGATCATCACGGAACGCGGTGTCGCACGTGCCCCTTACGCAGAGTCGCTGCGCGAGCTCTGCGCAGTGGGCGTCACGACGTAGGGCGAAAACGCATCGTCAGCTGAAACAGAAAGAGCGTCCGGCGGGGCGCTCTTCGGACATCGATTTACGCCATCACTGTTTTCACGCCATCGTTATTGCTATTGCTCCGGCGGCGGCTGTTCCCCGGTATTGGCAGGATTCAACTGTTGCTGATAGCGCTGCTGCTGTTGTTGCATATTTTGCAGCTCCTGGAGCAACTGTTCCGGAGTTTTCCCGGCGTTCGGCTGGTTGTCGTTGTCGGGTGCGGGCGAGGAATTCGTGTCGGGCGCAGGCATCGGAACCTGTCCAGGCTGGAATCGCCCCGGCCTCTGCACATTCGGGGGAGGTTGCGGGGAATTGTCGGCCTCCGGCATCTCNNGTCAAGATTACTTTCTGCACGCCACCCGGATTGTCGATCATCCCCAGAATGATGTAATTGAACTTAGATCCATTCAATAGAGTATTCAGGATATCGCGTGGCCGCCCGGGACCCACCTGCATCATGACGCGCTCGTTGGCTGCGCTGGATGGCATCTCGACAGACGCACCCGTCTGAGCCTGTACTGCGCGCAACACCTGCGATAACGTCGAATTCTGGGCGTCGATGGTGAGCAATCCATTCTGGTAGCTGACGCGCGGCGGCGTGGGAGACATTTGCTCCAGGGTCGGCGGCGCTGGCGGCGGTTGCGGGGTCTCGGCTACCGGAGCGGTTTTCTTGTGGTGAGCGTGCGTCTTTTGCGGATGCGAGCTCGTTGCTGGAGTTCCGCTGGACGGGGCCACCGTTTGGGCTGGCGATTCCCCCGCCGCAAGGCACAGTCCTGTTGCCAGCAACAAGGCCAATCCGAGGTTGTGCCGAAGGCGTACCATAATATGTTCGACGACCGAAGGGCGGTATCGTTTCCCTACACGTGCCATTGAGTCTATTCTAAACCCGGCCAGGGCGTGTCTGTGCTGATTCGGCGCCGCGCCGCAGATTTCCGGCGAGGAGGGTTGGCCGACCATCTGACAAAAGGTAGCCGGCATCTTAATGGATCGGAGAGCCACCCACCATCCGATACATTCTGCAAACCGCAATGGGCATTCACGCGGCGTTAAGGCCACGAACATGATTCGACTATCGTTCACTTATCGCTCGACCTGCTACTTGCTCCTTGGGATGGGTTTCCTGCTGCTTGCAGTAACCATCGCGGCGCCCGCGGGGACGGCGCAGACTTGCGCCAGTGGCGCCGATTTGGACGTTCCCACCAAGAATGCCGTCGAAGCCGCAGCGCGCCAATATCTCGACATGTCCAAGCGCGGAGATGTTGCCGGGCTCAAAGCCAATTCCATTCCCGCCATTGCGGGAGATTTCGCCAGCATCGAACAGGCCGTGGTTACCAACAAGCCGTACTTCTCCCAAGGCACCGGAACCATCAGCGAAGCCTACTTGCTAGATGCGTCGCAATCCAAGGGGACCCTGTCACGGGCAGATTTCTATTGCGGCATCTATAACTCGCCCGACCGTCTGGTGTTCTCGATTTCCAATCTGCCGGCTGGACGTTACGCGCTGGTGATGCAGAAGATTGCCGGCAAAGATCCGATCACGCTGACCCTGATCCTGCAAGAGGTGAGCGGCGCGTGGAAGCTGGCAGGGTATTACCCGCGATTGGACGCCATCGGCGGCCAGGATGGGCAGTGGTACCTGACCAAGGCGCGCGAGTACAAGTCCAAAGGGCAATTGCACAACGCCTGGTTCTATTATCTGACAGCGTGGGACTTGATGGCGCCGGTGAATTTCATGAGCACGCCGCAACTCGACAAGATTGCCGACGAGATGCAGGGCGCGCGCCCCAGCGACCTGCCGGGCAACGGCAATCCACTGAACCTTGCCGCCAATGGCAAGACATTCAAAGTCACGGAGATGGTGGCCGTGCCGGTGGGAGACAATCTCGACCTGCGGGTGCGTTATGAAACCGCCGACGCCTCCAACACCGGCCTGGCGTTCCAGGACAACATGGCCGTCAGTAAGGCGATTGTGGCCAAGTATCCGGAGGTCCGCGATGCCTTCAGTGCGGTGATTGCGCGCGCCGTGGACGCTAGCGGCCACGATTACGGTTCCGTGCTGCCGATGAAGGATGTCAAGTGAGCCGGGTGTAGCCTACTTCGCCTCTGCCTTCTTGACCTCGGCTGACGCGCTGGCTGGACGCTCGAACGTGCACTCCTCCGGCTTCTTGTCGAAGCGCAGTCCTTCGAATACGGGAGCGCGCATCTTCATTCCGCCGCTTTGCCCTTCGTGCGTCCACTCGGTGAATTTGATTTCGGCGACCAGCTCCGGCTTCACAAAGTGTGCCGGCGTGATGCTTTCCACTTTGCCGAAGAACGGGCTGCGCTTGGTCTCCAGCGCGTGCAGCCGTTTCCACATCGCGGCGTGCGACTCCTCGGTAAAGCCGCTGCCGGCTTGGCCTACGGGAATCAGCCGGCCCTGATCGTTGTACAGGCCGAGCACAATGGAGCCAAAGTTTTCGCGCGAGCCCCGCGGATCGGTGTAGCCGCCAATCACGCACTCTTGCCGCTTGACGATTTTGATCTTCAGCCAGTCGCTACTGCGCTTTTGCACATAAGGACTGCTGCGGCGCTTGGCGACAATGCCTTCCAGTTCGCGCTCGGTCGCCGCTGCAAATAGCGCTTTGCCGTTTCCGACGGAATGGTCGGAATAGCGAATGACGTCGCCCGGCGCCACGACGGAGGCCAGCAGCTCTTTGCGCCGTTCCAGCTCGGCTGGCATCAGGTTGTAGCCATCAAGGTAGAGCAGATCGAAGACGTAATACACGACGGGAATATCGTCGCGGGTGCGACGAATGCGACGCCCGCCTTCTCCAACTCCCGTCCGCTGCTGCATCAGGCTGAACGAAGGCCGTCCCTGCTCATCGAGCGCGACAATCTCGCCATCCAGAATTGCGGTTCGCGCTTTGACCGAATCTGGGATTGAGCGAAGTTCGGGATGGGCGGCGGTCATGTCGTTCTGGTTGCGCGAAACCAGGCGCACCGAGCCGCTCTCCAGAAAGGTGATGGCGCGATAGCCGTCCCACTTCACCTCGTAAAGCCAATCCTGGCCGTCAAACGGCTTATCCACCAGCGTCGCCAGCATGGGGTGGATAACGCGAGGCATCGGCGATTTGTGGCCGATGAGCGCGGCTTCGGGCTTCAGACCTTCACTGTGTTCGTCGCCGCCTGGGATTTTTTTTTTACGCCGCCCGCGGAGGCGCTGGCGGGGCGAGCGGTTTTGCTTTTCTTCCCGGCTTTGGCTGGGGGCCCCACCCAAGCTTCTTTTGCTTGGGTGGGATTCATCCGCGTGCGTTTCGCCGTGGCTGATTTCTTCCCGGTTTTGGCCTTCTTCGCATCCGCTTTCGCGATCGATTCGGCCAGCCAGTCATTCTTCTTGGTGGCGCCGCTGGCGGATGCCTTTCGACTGCTCTTCCACTCCGCCGAGCCTTGATCGCCCGCGATTTCGTCCATCGTGCGCTTGGTCAGCACCGAGTAGTCATACTTGTCGATGTCGTAGCCTTCCTGCACGTAGGCATCGCGGTGCTTGATCAGCAGCCACTCTGTGCCCTTGCTTCCCGGCCGGCGCGACTGCATGTGCACCAGTGCGAAGTCGCCTTTCAGCTTCTCGCCGTTGAGGCGAAACTTCAGGTCGCCCTTGCGCCGCATCTCCGCGGCATCCCCTTGCGGCTCCCACGTGCCCATGTCCCACACCATGACGGTGCCCGCGCCGTAATTGCCGGTCGGAATGGTGCCCTCGAAATCGAAGTACGAAACGGGATGATCTTCCACCTGCATGGCCAGCCGCTTGTCGGCGGGATCGAGCGACGGCCCTTTGGGCACGGCCCACGACTTGAGCACGCCCTCCATCTCGAGCCGGAAATCATAATGCAAGCGGGTGGCGCGGTGCTTCTGCACCACGAAGCGGCGGCGCGCGCCGCGTTCCACCTTCGCGGGAGGCTCAGGTGTCTGCTTGAAATCGCGTTTGCGCTTGTATTCTTCGAGTGCCATAAGCCGTTTAGATGAACACATTAGAGGCGGGTGCTGCAAGGTTTTTGCCAAGCCCCGCGCGATGGGCCTCGCGGCTTGATTTGCTACAATCGAGATACCGCGACGTGGGCGCTTAACTCAGCGGTAGAGTGCCATCTTCACACGGTGGAAGTCACAGGTTCGAATCCTGTAGCGCCCACCATATTTTTCAAGGGCTTACGGGGAATTTGCCCGAAAAGCCCAACCCACAATTCAACCCACAAAACGCCGCTCACTGGACCATCTCCGAAGCCATTCCCAATTCCTTCAGGAACGCCCCTTGCGCGGCCCGAGTTTCATCGCCATCGCCCTGGGTGTAGATATCCAACGTCGTTTGAATGCGTGAATGACGCAGGATGCTCTGCACGGTCTTGGGCTCGACCTTCGCCTTGTTCACAAGCCAATTAGAAAGCGAGTGCCGGAGATTGTGGAGCCCGAATCTCTGGCCGTTAGCAATCTGAAGGCCTGCGGCTTTGGCTGCCGGCCGGAGATGGTCGGCAACAAAGACCGCAGGGGAGATTGGCACACGACCTTCCGCTTTGATCGACGGAAATACGAAGTCCGTCTCCTTGGCGTAAGACGTTTGTGCGTGCCATTCCCTCAGGTGATAGGCGAGGGCAGGGTGCAAGGGAACGTAGCCTTCCGACTTGCGGCTCTTGGTTGGTCCGTCCTTTCCCCGAGACCAGCGTTTGGTAACCGCGATCCTAGACTGGTCCCAGAGCACATCTGCCCAGCGTAGTGCGAGCAACTCTGATGAACGGAGTGCGGTTGCAGCGCAGGTGAGCACGAGAACGCGATGCAGGATGTTCTGCAGGTTCTGGAGAATGGTCAGCGTCTGCTGAGGGGTCACCAGAATCGCCTTGTAGTTGGTTGTGGAGCGTGTCTCGACCGCCAACACGGGGTTGCGGGTTACGTGCTCGTGAAGGATGCCGACTTTGTAGACGCGCAGCATAGTGCCGCGAAACTTCGAGATCGTCGTCCAGGCGAGTCCCTGATCCGTGTGCAGCGATTTCAGCCAGCGCTGAATGTCGAGGGGTTTGATGTCGTTCGCGAGTTCCTTCCCCCAGCGGGGGATGAGATAGCCCCGAACGATTTGCTGAGTGTTAAGGGTCGTGCGCTCGGTCTTCGGTCGAACGGCATCGGCCCCAAAGTCGTTCCTGAGGTAGTGCTCGGCAAGGGCATCGAAACGGAGACGCACGTCCACGGGGTCATCGTTAATGCGAACGAGTAGGCCTAGTCTGTTCACTTCGCGCCATGCGTCTTTTTCCTTTGGAAAATCACGCACTAATGCAACTGGCATGATGTGCTCAACCCGCCTGCCGTCCGCTTTGGTGACCCGGTAACGCAGCACCCAGGTTTCTCCTCCCTTGCGCGGCAATTTCTTAAGTGATCCACGCTGATAGCTCATATGCTCCTCTTTTCAGCGCGGAGACTGCCTGACCGAATCCTAACGCACTTCTGGGCTTTTGGGATTGGGTGACTTTGTTCCTCAACAGCGGTGGCGAGTTCGGAGAGCCGGAAGACCCAGACTTTGCGCATTGTGCCCGTGCCGAGGGCATAAGCACCAGCGAGCCCTCTGCGGGCGAGGGCGAGGAGGTAGCGGCGCTTCACCGAGAGGAACCGCGCCGCTTCTTCCGCTGAGACAAACGGCTCGGGAGTCATACGGACCTCGCTTCGCCTTGGACAGCAGCATTTCCCCATTTCCGCAGCCGTTTTGTCATTCGGCGGCGAACTGCGCGGTGAATGGGTTCAGTGTGACGGGTTGCATCGGGGAATTGATCGCCCAGCGTTCTGTCGGCGTGAGATTCCATAGAGCCGTTCGGCACGCTGGCGCCTCGGGTTACGGGAAGCAGCCCCAGAATCTGGGCGGCCGGTTGTGCGTCACTCAGCGGTTCGATATGCGCCATGTTCTGCTCGTCAGCTGCCAGAAAACCAGCGACCTAAGGACATAGGAGTTGCTGCCGAGCTTGAAATAGCAGCAGAATTCCGCGTCTGTCGGCCCGCAATTTGGCATCGCGGGCACCGCTAGGAGACGACAATAGGCTTCGTCATCAGTAGCGGTGTCGCTGTCAAGAGGTCAAGAATTCCACGAGTACAAAGATTGAGCAGGCATTGAGGGCTGGTCGGGAAGGGGAGATTCAGTACCCCTTCCTCGCCGGCCCGGCAGACCGATGTCGGGTCCACACGTATTTGGTCTGCAGAACAGAACTGCAGATGGTGTGTCGACAATTACCAGCAGATTGAACGAGCGATTTCGGTACAGACAGGATCTAGAAAGCCTTGAGCGCGTTCCGGCTGCTCAAGAGACAGGTCGATGACAGCAAAGCCATGAGACAGCTCGCAGCCACCGGACAAGATCGGGCGACAGGTGATCGTCTCCCGAAGCTTGTTGCGGAATAATAAAACACCATTGCGGGAGAAATGCAAGAAAAAAAATTGGTAGTGATGCCAAATTATTCTTGGCGCGCATGGCCGACAATAGCCGGCGGTTGAATATGTGGCGGGAGAACTTGCCAATAGCAAAGTACTTGTCGTAACGTACCCCACGCGATGCGGCTTCGGCAAAGACGAGACCCGATGACAGATGTGCAAGCCAACGAAGACGGCCGCAACGGGAAGCATTTTGGGACAAATAGCAGCCATCGTTTCCAGTCAGAGGCGCATGCGCTGAGTGCACCAGGTGAGATAAATCCGTACTCGTGCCCAGCGTGCAAAAGCGAGAATACTCAGCGGCTTTCAACGGCCTACATGTCCGGTTTATCACATTTCTCAGCTGTGACGAGCGGGTTTGGCTGGGCCAGGGCCCGGGGTACTCGCCCTAGACAAATGGACATGCAACGCCGATGGCCGTCAGGTCGCTTTCTGGAGGCGCCCGCGCGAACACAAGTTCACCGCAACGTTCATTGATCAGGGATATTTTTTCAACGCCGGCGAGTGGAGCTTCCCGGATGCACCATTGCGTGGTGTCTTCGGGCGCAACGATGTGTACGCCGGTGTCACAGGGTGGGACAGCTTCGAGCCGTGGCTGAGCAAGATCGAAAGCTTTCCGGAGAGTTCACTGTGGCCGCTCGTCGATCAGATTCCTGCTGAGTGGTACGGCTGTGCCGCAGACGAGCTCGATCGGTTGTTGACCAAATTGCTGGAGCGCCGCTCCCGGGTGCGCGATTTGATTCTGTCCTTCAAGAATTCCTGTCGGAGCCCCTTCCCGAACTGGCGCTCGGTTGCAGCCGCAACCCCACTTTGCTCAGGAGGACAAGGATAGGACGTTTCCGTGTCCCCGACGACACGGCCGGAAATCTAATTCGCTCCCACAGCCCGTTTAGGCCAGTGTACGAGTCGGCGACTAACCGTCCAAGTGGATTCCCGGACACTGGGCGTTTTCCAGGAGTAATCCGACCAACCTCTGCCGTGACAGAGTTCAAGTACTATAATAATCATAGGTTTACAGTCTATTTTCAAGTACGGCAAGGAGCCTGAAGTCTTCTAAAGAGCATATCGGCCCTACAAATGTACCTTTGTTTGTACCCTTGCTTCGTCTTGCGACAGGCCCCGCTCCCTTTAGTCTCCGACACGGCTGAGACAGTTTCGGCGATATCTTCTCCGACCGCCCGTTGGTCATCAGGGTGAATTCGAGCCTGTATCGAGTTGAACGAGGGCTGGAACATTGCCGAATCGACGCCGAAAGTCCGATATGCTTCCGCTGAGCAGAGGTAGCTCTTGGCAACCAGGTCGATGTCCCAGTTGCCGACGTGGGCCATCTCCTAGGCCTCGGCCGGCACCGCCTCGCTCGCCCGCAATTTGATTCGTAAAATATCCTGCTCGATCCTCAAGTGAAAGTTTTCGATGTCCTCAACGATTCAGATCGCCTGGGCGCATATCGCCGAAGAACGGAGTGTCCTGCCGCTGCACGCACTGAACAGCGTAAAGGTACATAGCGGCCGACCAGGTCTGCCAATCACGCCCACTCGGTTGGCCGGTCTGCGCGTGAATCCACTCGTTGAAACCCCACTCCGCCTCATTTTCGTGCCACGGTTTGACCAGTTCGGTTAGCGCCAACAGCTTCCGATTCGCCAGATCCATCCGACCTACCGCCACGCATGCCGCCACATAGAAGCCGCAGATAAACGGCCAGACGCCGCCGTTGTGGTAGTCGCCGGGCCGATTATATATCTCGTATCGCGGGTGCCAATCGGCATGATGGGGCAGGATATAAGGAAACAAACAGGACGGCAAATCCACGGCCAGCTCTCCGCGAGCCCGCATGGCCTCGCACTCGGCCTCAATCCATGCCACTAGATCTCGCGCCCGTTCAGGCGAAGCAATCCCAGTCAGAATTGCCAGGCTGTTGCCCAGCAGATCGAAACGGTCGCTGTTCAGGACTTTGTAGGAGTAGAGCGCGTAATAAGGCTTGGATGGCACTACGAGGCCCTCGTGCTCATGGGGGTTCTTGGCCTCGCCGCAGACTTCCAGACGGTTCATCAACTCGCGCAGTTGACCGGCGGACTCGTGCTCGCCATAAAGCTTGAGGTAAGCATAAACCAGTGTGTTCACGTACAGCCCATAACCCATCACCCACTGCTCGTCACGCCAGTCGCTGGTCGGTAGCTGGGAGACCATTACCCGGTCATCAGGGCTCTGGTATTGCATCCACTTCAAGGCGCTCTGCGCTGCTTGGTTGAGGAACTCCGGCAGGTTGGCCGATTTCCTGTAAAGTGCCAGGCCAAAGAGGAACAGAGGCGTCGTATCGCTGGCGCCACGGTCATCTGGATCGTGGGCGAGTGATGGAATGAGGCCACGCGCCGTCTGATTTTCCGCCAGCGCTACCAATGTGCGCCGCAGCGCGTCTGCAAGCTCTTCGTTGCCGGTTGCCAGAAAACCCAGGGCTGAAATCATCAGGTCCCGCGTATACGGTTCCGGGTATCCCCAGCCTGCGGTCCGGGGNNCCATGCGCGTTATGCAGCAGGATGCGGAGGGCCGCCTCTTTGGCCTGATCAATGGAGGCGATCGATTTTTCGTCCATAAACATTGCCACCTCTATGGCATGCAAAGCTGCGACCAGGAGCACTCGCTCCTGACCACCTTACTCTCTACTGAATCCCCAATCGGTCGGAGACGATCTTCACGAAGCGCTTGGCAACCTGGCGATAATCAAACAACCCGACGACATGCTTTCGGCCCGCTTCACCCATCTCCCGCCGCAGAGTGCTGTCGTTCATGAGTGTCAGGAGGTATTTGGCGATGTCGGGCACGCTGGCTCGGTACTCCGCTGTCCGCGGGTTTGGAAACACGATACGTTGGCCACTCTCGATCCCGTGGCCTTCCCCGAATACCGCCTCAGTGATTTTTCTCTCCTCTGCTACTTTCGCTAGAAACGCCGTTTCACCGTGGACCATCGTGTCGAGAAACGCCATCGCGTCGATCGCGATCACCGGCTTTTCGCATGCGTTGGCCTCCACCTGAATCATCCCGAAACCCTCAAGCCGCGACGGCGCAGCGTAGATATCGCAGGCGGCCAGCAAGTAGGGCATGAAATTCTGCGACACGATGCTGGTCGAGTAGATAACCTTCTTGTCGATGCCCAGACGCGCCGCCAGCTCGAGATCGAGCAAGTTCTGTTGGACAGTGCGGGGCTGAGGCCAAACCTTGCAGACATATCTCCAGTCGGGTACCTCGGCATCGATCAGCGCCAGCGCCTCCATCACCTCCCGGGCACCCTTGGACGCCCCATCGCCGCCGACGGTCAGAATCATCAGCTGGTCCTCCGATACTCCCAGGTCCTTGCGGATCGATTTGACTTTCAAGTCATCACTGCTATGGGGCACATAGTGGTCCGTGCCGCAACCCACAGGAAGCACCTCAATGTTGTCTCCCTTGATGCCGTCCCTAACGTAGACATCCTTCACCCAGTTGGAGGTGACCAGGATCAGCGGCAAAGCGTTTAAAACGTTCCGATATTCCGCGATGAAACCATCCGCCACCAACCATGGGACCGCCAGCATTCCAAACTTCTGCGGGTGCAAGACCAAGTCCGGAACATGGCCCCAATACCCCACGCCCACCACAACGTCCGGCCGAAACCAGCGGTAGTACCATTCCTTTTCCAGGGACGATTTGAGATGTACCGGGTGAACGTCCACGCCGATTTCGCGCAGACCCCTGCACAAAAGATCGCCCTGCATCGCCAGGCCGCCCGGAGGTGGTGGATAGTCGAACAACACAAGCACCTTCACGTTTTTTCCTCCAGCAATGCTGTGCGTATTACCGCTGCTTGTGCCGAGTCAAAGCACCGGAAACCTTCTTCTCGAGGTGTGCTCCGCGCTTCCCAACTGTCCGCACCGTACCCGTAACAATCCATAATCAATCTGCGCTTTTCTTGCCAGATATCGTCTGTCAACATCTGCCGCCGATCTGCGTCTTCGCGAACCCGAGGCAAGTACGCCCGATCACCATCTTCGTAGGCAAACAACCACAATCGCCCTGCATCGATACCGCCCGATCGCCAAAGGTCAACGACGCCTTGGCAGCACTCCTCATGTCGGCGGTGTCGTGTGTATTCGCCCTTCGGGCCATGGGTCAAAATCAGGCTGTAGCTCTCCCCAGCCAATAGCTGTACGATGGTTTCCTGCACCTGCTCGATTGGTACCCCCACCTGGGCCGGTTCATCATCCAGATCCGCCATCTCACCCTCTGCCCCCAATTGCTGCAGGACTTGGCGGAACTTTGGCGCACGATCGGGATCCGATGCTCTGCACAAGGTCACGACACGCCAACGAAACTCCGGATGCGTGAGTATGTAGCCGCCGCACCAGAGTGTCTCGTCGTCCGGATGGGCGACGACGACTGCGGCCCGTGGCCGAAGGTCTGAGCGCACCTCATCAAACGGAATAAGTGTCATTGGCTTCTTCGGCAGAGGTCAGGGCATGGCTGCAAGTATTCGCGCACCAAACCGGCATGCTCAGTGTGTCCAGCAGCGGTGGCCGTATCCATGTCCATGCCGCATCCTGGGTCCTTCACGGCTGTTGCGCTCGCCATTGCGATCACTCCTTGGTTCGCGAAGCTGAATTAGCTGCCAGACGATGGTTTACTGGCGTCCTTCATTAGCGCACTCGGCCTTCGTACTGAAGGATTCGCTCCGCTGAAACACAGTTCTGGCTTCAACCTTCTCACTCCGGAGTTGCCCGAGTCCGGTCAGTAAGGCTCAGTTCAATGGATTGCACCGGGCACAAACTCGTCGAGCGAATGCCGTCTGCGACTAGCGACTCAAAGCATCGTGTCGCGAACCTTCAACGCGGCGGAATCGACTGGATTAGTTTCCCGTTCCCTTCGCTGATGGACAAATGCTATCAACCGTCAGCGCAACATCCCTCGGGTGCTTGGAACTCTGCCGCCGCAAAGCAAAGGTCACACCGATTTGTAACAGGAAGTCGGCTTTGCGGCTGGCATCCCGTGCCCTGCCACCGGGCGGGGGGGCGAATATGCTCCCGGAGCCTGGGGCGTTTTCCATTACCTATCGGTTGAAACTTCCCAGAAGCCGACTTCGGGGGAACTTCGTGCCTCGCCGGCCGCGAACCACGAGTGCAATCCAGTTCCCGATTTCACATAACCTCATGTTGCCCGTGATCCAGGCGCAATCCCGAGATTCGGCGCTAATCAGAGCTTTTGATATTCGGTTCCGATTCGGGAACTTGTGGAGTTACGGGCACGGGTCGAAGCGGTACGGAAGATAGACCGGCTCCCAGACATTGGCGCGGATGCGAGATTCCAAGATTTGCTCGTCGAGTGGGTCCGCAACGCCATCCTTGATCGCTTGAAGCGCGACCGCCTGAGCCACGGCGAATGACACCGAGCGAAGTTCGGAAACCGGGGGCAATAATCGTCCCGCCTTACTACGCCGAGCGGGAGAAAGTTCGGCGAGACATCTGGCGGCAGCCATGAACATCGTGTCGGTGGCGCGCCGCGCGTTTACCGATAGGATACCCAGACCTATTCCAGGGAAGATGTACGAGTTGTTCGTCTGGTCGATCGGCAATTCGCGACCATTCCAGTTCACCGCAGCAAACGGGCTGCCAGTGCCGATGAGCGCGCGCCCTTCAGTCCACTTCAGCAAGTCTGCCGGGGTAGCCTCCGAACGCGACGTAGGGTTTGACAGCGGGAAAATAACCGGCCTGTCGACCGAGGCAGCCATGGCGCGAATCACCTCTTCGGTGAACGCGCCAGCTTGCCCCGAGACCCCAATCAGCGTAGTTGGTTTGGCGTTCCTCACCACATCGAGCAGGCTGATGTGATCGTTATCCTCCAGTTTCCAATTGGCGATCGCAGAACGCGGTTGCACAAATGGTTGCTGTGCCGGACGTATGTCCGGCATGCCCTCCACCAGCAATCCGTCTTTATCGACCGCATAGAAGTGGCGGCGCGCTTCCGCTTCGCTCAGGCCCGCATTCTTCATCGCGGTCAGCAGAAGCGTGGCGATGCCGATGCCGGCCGATCCCACTCCGAACAGCACAATGCGCTGCTCGGTCAAGGGCATGCCGGTAACGTTGATCGCGGCCAGCAGCGTCCCTGCGGCCACCGCCGCTGTCCCTTGGATGTCGTCGTTAAAGGTGCAGAGCCGGTCGCGGTAGCGTTCGAGCAATCGTCCCGCGTTGATGCCGGCAAAATCCTCCCATTGCAACAGCACACGGGGACAACGTGCGATCACGGCACTGACGAAGGCTTCGACGAAATCGTCGTATTCGCCGCCCCGTACTCGTTGGTGACGCCATCCCACGTAGAGGGGATCTTCCAGGCGCTCCACATTGTCGGTACCGACATCGAGCAACACAGGCAAACACGCCTGCGGGTGAATGCCGGCGCAGGCGGTATAGAGCGCGAGCTTGCCGATGGGGATTCCCATGCCTCCGGCACCCTGGTCGCCCAGCCCGAGAATGCGCTCACCATCGCTGACCACGATCGCACGGATTGTGTCATAGCGGTGGTGCTCGAGGATCTCGCGAATCTTATGCCGGTTGGGGTAACTGAGAAACAGTCCGCGCGGCTTGCGCCAGATCTCGCTGAAACGCTGGCATCCTTCGCCGACCGTGGGGGTGTATACCAGCGGCATCATCTCTTCGATGTTGCTCACCAGCACGGCATAAAACAGGGTTTCGTTCGTGTCCTGCAGGTCCCGCAGATAGGCATAGCGCCCGAAATCAGTTTTACGGTCGCGCAGCGCCTTGAGACGGCGCGCCGCCTGATCTTCAAGATTGCCAACATGCGGGGGAAGCAGTCCGTGCAAGGCGAAGTCGGTGCGCTCGTCTTCGGTGAACGCGGTCCCCTTGTTCAGCAGGGGAAAGTTAATCAGGTCGAAGCCGGAGAGTCCGGTCTCCAGAATTCCCTCGGCTGTAATGCGATATTTCATGCCTGTCCGCCGCCAGCGGTTTCCATATTGTTCCACAGTTCCTTTTTTGAAGTCGGCCCAAACTGCCCGTCGCTTCCGGCGGGATAGCCGGGGCAGCGGGAGCCGGGAAATCGATTCAGAGCCAGAGGGGACGGAGCGGTGTCAGACAAGACCGGAGGGAGAAGCCGCGGTCAACACCTTCGGGTCCCGGGTTGGTGGGGTAGACGGGACCCTTGTCTCAGGCCCTGCGCCCAGTCAAAGGAAAATCGTGCGCTCGAGTTCCTCACGGGGTATATAGTGTGGGGCTGTTGGCAGCTAAGAACGGAGATGCCGGTTAGAGACTCTGAATCATATCAATGACGTGGAAGGATACGTATGAAAGGGAAAAGAATTTATAAGAATTTGTACTTCCAGGTATTGACGGCGATCGTCATGGGTGCTCTGCTCGGGCATTTCTACCCCGAAACCGGCGCGGACATGAAACCGCTGGGCGATGGCTTCATCAAGCTGATCAAGATGATCATCGCTCCGATCATCTTCTGTACCGTGGTAACCGGCATCGCCGGCATGGAGGACATGAAGAAGGTAGGGCGGGTTGGCGTCAAGGCATTGCTCTATTTTGAAATCGTCTCGACTCTGGCCCTGGCGATCGGCCTAGTGGTGGTCAGCGTGATCCGGCCGGGTGCGGGCATGAACGCCGATGTCTCCAAGCTGGACACCCGAGCGTTGGAAACCTTCACGGCAAAGGCACAGTCGCATGGCACGGTTGACTTCTTGATGAATATCATTCCCAACACTGTAGTGGATGCCTTTGCCAAGGGCGACATTCTGCAGGTACTGTTCTTTTCTATCCTGTTTGGTTTTGCTCTCTCCATGCTCGGCCAGCGCGGGAAAGTGGCTTTCAACGTGATTGACGAGGTTGCACATGTGCTGTTCGGCGTCGTGGGAGTTATCATGAAAGTTGCCCCCATCGGCGCCTTTGGCGCCATGGCTTTTACCATCGGGAAATTCGGTCTCGGTTCCCTGAGTAAGCTGGGCATGCTGATGGCCAGCTTTTACCTGACCTGCCTGCTGTTCATCTTCATCGTCCTAGGTACTATCGCCAAACTCTGCGGCTTCAGCATCTTAAAATTTATCAAGTACATTAAGGAGGAGTTACTGATCGTGCTGGGAACCTCCTCCTCGGAGTCGGTCCTGCCCCGCATGATGGCCAAACTGGAGAATCTGGGCTGCAGCAAGTCCGTAGTAGGTCTGGTAATCCCGACGGGGTACTCCTTTAACCTTGACGGAACCTCTATCTACTTGACTATGGCGGCAGTCTTCGTAGCCCAGGCTACCAATACCCGGCTTACCCTGATCCAGACCCTTACCATTCTGGGTGTGCTGCTGCTGTCATCCAAGGGGGCGGCCGGCGTTACCGGCAGCGGCTTTATCACCCTGGCGGCCACTTTTGCCGCCGTACCCACCATTCCAGTGGCTGGCCTGGCTCTGATTCTCGGCGTTGACCGCTTCATGTCCGAGGCGCGCGCCCTGACCAACTTGGTTGGTAATGGGGTGGCGACGATGGTGGTTTCCCGCTGGGAGGGCGAACTCGACAAGGACAGGATGTCGCAAGTTCTGAACAGAGAGACCGAAGCCGAGGCCGAAGAACCAGAAGCAATTCTGGAGGGCATCGCGGTGCCGGACGAACCGGCGGCAGCTGGGCAGGCTTGACGAGATACAACTGGAAGTCACTATATTTCGAACAATGAACCTGCGGGTTATTTCAGTCGTTCGTAAATTGAAACAAAGTGAAGGAAACAGCGATGAAGAGACCCATAGCATTCTTAGTTGTGATCGGATTGTTTTCATTCGCAGTTCTGGCGCACGCTGCCGATAGAGACGATGCAAAGGCCCTGGTGAAGAGGGCGGCTGCGTATGTGAAGTACCAGGGAAAAGAGAAAGCACTTGCGGAGATCAGCACGCCCAAGGGGATGTTTGACAAAGGCGAACTTTATGTGTTCGCGTACGATCTTCAGGGCGTTATGCTTGCTCACCCCAAGAACCCGGCACTGATCGGACAAAATTTGATCGCCGTTCCCGACACCGAAGGCAAGCTTTTTCGCAAGGAGATAGTGGAAAAGGCGAAGTCAAAGGGTTCCGGATGGGTTGATTATGTGTATCTGAATCCGGAAACAAATAAACAAGAGCATAAGACAACTTACTTTCAGAAGGTGGGTGACATCATCTTATGCTGCGGGGTGTACCAGGATTACACCCATGGAGGAGATTGAACCAAGGCTTTGTCGCAAGCCCTGTTTGGAAAGGTATTGTTTATGGCCTCCTCAGCAGAATCTGTAGGCTGATCCCGGTTCAGGAAGTCGCCCCAGCGTGTCGTAAAGGGCAATTTGCATCACGTTGTAAGTGCGGAATCCGTGGGATCCGCTGGGTCACCACTCGAATCTTGTTGTTGCGGTCCTCGACGTCGCCGGTGGAATCTCGCGTACATGCATATTCCGGCGGAAGATGGCCAGCTTCGAGACCATCATCCCCAAACTGACCGACCATACTGACTGCGGCGTGGGAGGCCGCCAGTATGGACCAATGATTGTGGATTTGTGGTCTGCGACACGAAGTTGGCCCCAAACCCTCTTGTGGGAGATTACTCCCGATAAGTCGGCCAGTGTTTACGAATGCTTTCCTTTCACATGGCCGTATAACGCCCAACCCGTGCTGTTGAAGAACTCCACCAGATCGCGGTCACAAGGACGGAACGGCGACTATACGTCCAAGTGGATCGTTTTTCTGATGGCGGACCAAGCGACCAAATGGCAGGCGCTCGGACAGTGAGTGCTATGGGGATGTATCGTCAATTAACCAACTCGCGATAATGCCGAAATGTCCGCTACGGCGTAATCTCCCAGACCACACCATAGCCGTAAGCCCCGCCCGCGGTTGTGGTGCCAAAAAGATGGCCCTGGCTGTCAAAGACCACATTACTCGCGGGTTGTGCCCCCTCGCTGCAAATGGGCGCGTCGGGACAAAAGTCGTGAAGCGTGGTCTGCGTCCAGTTACCATCCGAGTAGGTCAGTTTGAAAACCGAACCCTTTCCATAGGCACCGCCGTCGTAGCTCGCTCCGAGGATATTGTCGGCACTATCGACCGTTAGCCTCGGGTAGCTCCAGGGAGCCGACGATCCGCCGTTACCGATCCCGTTAATATTCCAATAGCGACCAACATTTACCAGTTGGAATACGCCGCCGCCCCTTCTTCCATAAAGATTTCCGTGGGAATCAAAAACCAGCCCTGAGACTGGGGTATAACCTCCAGAAAAGCTGGCGAGGTTCTGTATCGTCCAACCCTGCTGGGAAGGCGACAACTCGAATACGAATCCGGACTGGTAAGGGCCGCCGGCAGAGAATATGCCATAGAGATTGCCGGAGGAATCGGGGGTTACGCCTCCTTCGGGAGTCTGTCCGTCGGTATGGTGTTGGCCGGAGTAAATTACACTAAGACTCCCGCCCGACCACTCGAAAACTGTGCCCTCATCGTCGGGGCCGCCAAACGGCGTTGTGCCATAGATGTTTCCATAGCTATCGAAGGCGAGTTCACCCAAGGGACCAAAAACGAAGCCATCAAAGAAAGAAAGCACAGTCATGTGCCCGAAACTAAATGGGGTTACTGAAGGTGTTGCCGGCGGCGGTGTCACACGAAAAAGCGTACCGTATCCGAAATACGTCGAGCCGTACAGGGTTCCGTCCGGGGCAAATTGCACAGGCGCTATCGGGTGACCACCGTCATTGGTGCCAATGAACTCGTAGATCGGAGTGGTTACCCAACCCGAACCTGCATGTGCGACTTTGAAAAGGGTGCCACATCCGGGAGGAGCGGAGCAGAGACCACCGCTGCCACCGGCCCAGGTTGTCCCATACAGATTTCCTGCAGCGTCGATTGCTAAGCCGGCTTGCGGCGACGCGCCATCCACCCCGCCGGTGAAACTATGCAGGACACGGTACGTCTGCGCCTGTGCCGTGAGCGTCGAGAATAGGACGACCAAGATGAGAAACAGAATCGAGAGCAAGATAGTAAACGCCACATTCGCCGGCCTCCAGATCGCGCCGGCGAAAGAACTGTGGACATGTGCCTTGCTGTGCATGGGATGTCCTCCTGGCCATGTGGTTCGACGAATCGGGGCCTGAATGCGACGGACGCAATGGAGCGTTTAGGAGAGAAGGACGGTTCTTGGAGGTTCTAATGTCTTGCCCCGCCGCAACGACACCGATAGGCGGACGGAGCCGGAAATCTCTTCCGAGACGCCCGTTAAAATTTCACCAATGTCGGTGAACATCTGTCAGTGATCTGTGTCGCATAGCGATGTGACAAGTTTTGAAAAACCAAAGTGATACCCGGAAAGGAGGGGCATCGTTGACGAAATCAGGCGTTATCATAAGCGATCGCGAAACGGAGCCGACCGACCCGATCACTTGTGATATGGGGATATATCGCCACTTACCGGTGCTGTCAAGTTCGAACTCTTGCACGCCCTTGGCCCGAAACGGCTTCTGGTTGAGCCATCACGTTGTCTGGCCTTCATGTCACGGACGGCAGGTCACGCACGAGCGAACCACGCCCAGGCGAAAGACCGTGCCAAGCCCATCGGTCCCTCCCTCAGTGGTTGTCCCGTAAAAATTGCCGTCCCTGCCTTGCACTAGCCCGGCAAAAGGCTGTGCGCCGTCAGCGCAGTTCGGTTGAGAACAAAATCCGTACAGGGTGGTCAGGGCGCCGGTGGGGGTGATTTTGAAGACCGTGCCCCAGTCATAGGCCCCGCCCCCCCCGGTTGTCCCATAGAAGTTCCCATCGTTGGCTTGCACCAGCGCAGTTTCAGGGTAACTGCCGTCCGTGCAGTTTGGCTGTGAGCAAAACTTGTAGAGCGTGGTCAGTGTGCCTACGGAGCTTATTTTGAAGACCGTGCCATAGCCGTTAGCGCCCCCGGGGGTTGTACCGTAGAGGTACCCGTCCCTGCCTTGCACTAGCCCGGCATAAGGCTGTGCGCCGTCCGGGCCGGCGAAGGTGTGCAGCGTGGTCAGCGTGCCGCTTGGGGTGATCTTGAAGACCGTACCGCAACCGTAACCACGACTACCGCACCCGAGGTTACCGCCGTATTGAGCTGTCCCATAGAAGTTCCCGTCACTGCCTTGCACCAGCCCTGCAAAGGGGTAAGAGCCGTCGGTACAGTTTGGCTGAGCGCAGAAGCTATACAGCGTGGTCAGCGTGCCCGCAGGGGTGATTTTGAAGACCGTACCACAGCCGTTCCCCTGCCACATGGGACAGTTGTTGTCAGCCCCTCCAAGAAAGGTTGTCCCATAGAAGTTTCCGTCGCTGCCTTGCACCAGCCCAGCGCGAGGGTTGTAGCCGTCCGTGCAGTTTGGCTGTGAGCAAAAGTTGTAGAGCGTGGTCAGTGTGCCCGTCGGGGTGATTTTGAAGACCACGCCACCGTGTTCAGCGCCGCCTCCCACCGTAGTCCCGTAGAAGTTTCCGTTGCTGCCTTGCACCACCTCGGCCTGAGGGTAGGCGCCGTCCCCGCCGTCGAAGCTGTGCAGCGTGGTCAGCGTGCCCGCAGCGGTGACCTTGAAGACCGTGCCGTTGCCCATTGTCCCGCCCGCATAAGTCGTTCCGTAGAAGTTTCCGTCGGTGGCTTGGATGAGAGACGAATAGCCGTCGCCACCGTTAGCCCCATCGAAACTCACCAGAGTCGTGAAGAAGACGCTCTGCGCGGGCGCGGCAATCACGGCTGCGAAACAAAACAGGACGATGATGCACAGCCTCGCCGGCGCAAACGTAAATAACATATGAGTTCGTAGTTTTGTCATTGCAAATCCTCCATGGCGCGACCAGCTTTGTCGGACGATCGAGAGGTGGGTGAAAAAAGGGCTAGAGGAAACTTCTGCCGATACACCCACCAAAATTGCACACCGCTGGTGGGTAGTTTGTCAGTGACCGCTGACGCTGCGGCAGGTGATGGCCGGGAATGCCGAAGGAAGAATGTCGAAGTCACCAGCTGGCCGCTGGGCTTCATGCAGAAAAACCGTTTGCAGTCGACTAGCGGCGACTTTCGAGCCTCAATTACGATAGGTGTCGCAAACAGGCGTTATCACAACCTATTCTTTCGATTGCGGCGAGACCAGGGGGCATTTGGAAACGCACCTTTCCAAAACCCCTCGCGAAACAGCCCGCGCAACTCCCTGATTTTTCAGCGGGCTTCCTGCGCTTGCTCAGTTTTCCAGAATGACTTGGTTCTGGAAACTGCGAATTCCGGAAGCTAGTTTCCGGATTGCCGACGATCCGGGATCTATTCATGTTTAACTCGGATTATTCAATCCGGGCAAAAAGAAGGCGGAGCCGAAGCCCCGCCCATCCGTTGGCCGCGACTGAACCCTGTGGATCGCTGCTACTTCTTCTTTCCTTCGGGCGCAGGCTGTTGTGGCTGCGCCTTAGCACGCTGTTGCGGCTGCGCCT
>PMAT01000045.1 GCA_003152695.1 Acidobacteriaceae bacterium | reverse complement strand
TTCGGTCTGCCGCCATTTGAAGATCGCGGGTCGGGCTGTCATTTCGCGATTCTTTCACGTCACCAGCCAGCAACCTCGAAAGTTGCAACACATCCGTCGTGCTGCCTTTCATCCGGGTGTCTGGTCCGGAAGCGTTAGTTATGTTGCGGTACGGCAGTCTTCTGCGGCGCCGAATACGCCGGAGGCTGATGAGGAACGGATTCCACCATCCTTGGGACCCTCTGGGGCTGCTGCACCGCGCTTCCAGCCGGGCTCAGCTTGGGCAGTTTAGGTTGCGTGCGCTGCATCTGCTTGTCCTGTGCCGCCGATTTCGCGAAGCGTTCCGTCTTATCGGCCAGGCGGACATTTTCATAGCCCTTACGGTGCGCCATAATGCGGTAATCGAAAGCGATGTTCGCTGTGCCGCCTCCCAGCTCGCGCACCTCAAAGCTGTCCGCCGTCTCGTTGGCGACGTAAAGTCCCTTGCAGTCGCCCTTTGGCGTCAGAAAGACGTGATACTCGACTCCACTGTTGACCGTCTGGGCAAAGGTTGATTCGATGTTGACCACAGCTGATCCATTCGCCAGACGAGCGGAACCCGCATCCTCAAACCAGTTTTCCGGAGCCTCGACGGCGTAGAGCGCTACTCTGCGCTTGCCGTTGTCCACAAGGGTCCCGCCGCTGACTGTGCCGGTACAGAGCAGGTCGCCGCTCACGTCGATATAACAGGACCCGTCGAAGGCAGTGCCAACCGTCCTAACGACGAGGCCACTAGGGTCATCTGCCTCCTGGTTCTCGAAACGCGCAGTGGCTGAATTGACCGAATAGTTGGCCCCTCCTATGGCGTAGCCATCGTCGGCAGTTCCCGCCACGGCGACGGCGCCACTCTGATTGGTCGATCCCCACACTGCGACCGGGCGGGCGTTCCCCGTTGTTACGCTGGGCTCGACTGCGATTGCATACATGCTCACCCCCGCCGCGCTAGCTGTCAAAGCCGCGACTGCCAGGCCGCTCCCAGTGGTACTAGTGTTCACACCCTCGGTCCCCGCAGCGTCTGGACTCGCAGCCGTGCCCTCCACCCCCAGGTTTGCTCCGGTATCGGTGTCCGCGATGCCATACACACCTACGCCTGCGGAACTCTCGGTTGTTCCCTTGACGCCAAAGGCCGACCCAGTGGTAGCAGTAGCGTCGCCGAGGACGCCTACACCGGAGGTGCTGCCACTGTTTCCGGATACGCCGATGGCGAAGCCTGTGGTGCTAGTGGCGACACCGAGGACGCCGGCTCCGGCTGAGCTTGCAGTGGTCCCTTCCACTCCGTAAACCGTGCCAGTCGTGCTTCGGGCGTCACCGACGACCCCAATGCCGCTCGAACTATAACTGTTTCCCACCACGCCGAAGCCGGCGCCGGTGGTATTCAAGTTCTCGCCCAGAACGCCGACACCGGTTGGACTTGCACTGTTCCCCGACACGCCGTAGTTGACGCCAGTAGTGCTGTCGTTCACGCCGAGAACGCCGGTGCCGGTTGAACTACTACTGCTCCCGGCCGTACCTACCGCGTTTCCGGTGGTGGCGGTATTCACGCCGACAACGCCGGTGCCTGCCGGGCTGCCCGTGGCTCCCGACACGCCGTAGCCATTTCCACTGGTCGCGGTGACGTCACCGGAGATAGCGGAGCCTGAGGAGCCAGTCTGCGTGACATCCACGATCGAGATGGAATTGTTTCCGTTTACCTCGAGCGGAGTGACCGGGTTGGAGGTTCCTATTCCGATTTCGTGACCGGCGCCCTGGAATATGACGGAACTGGTGAGGTTGGAGGCGTTCGTCCACAAGGGAATGTAGTCCGTGGTGCCGCTGCCAGTCAGGCCTAATGGGTGGTCGTTCTTTACGTTGGGATTGAGCCCGAAACGTCCGGCGACAACGCTTGCGTCGGAACTTGATGAGGGCATGAAGGCCGATGGCGGTTTGCCGCCGAAGGTTTCCGCATCAGCCGCCTTCAGAGCGTAGGGGACGCTCAGCAGCATGATGCGCGGCTGCTCGGCCTGCGCTTCCACTCGGACCCCCAACCACTGCGCCTGGGCAGAGGCGAAGAGATCCACGGGCAAGCCGTCCGGCTTGGTGGAACCGAGTTGCACCGTATAGTGGCCCGTCTTGTCAAGCTGCACGTTTTGTACTTCAGACCATAAAGGCGCTCCACCCGTCTGCTCTGCATACAGCGAGAAAGTCACGCCCACGACGCTACTCGGCGCAGTGACGACCGCACCTGCCGCGTTGTCAGTCACGCTAGTCAAGGTTCCGCTGAAGCGCACCAGTCGCGGAACCTGAGCAGTGGTTGTCGCCGCAGCAACGGTTGCGGCGGGGTTGCCGCTTGTCTGGGCTGTCATCGACAGAACCAATGACACGAATGCGATTGAAACACTGCCGAGTCGAAGCTTCACAGGTTCTCCTAGAGTCGGAAATTTCTACAGATTCTCTTGCTTTTCCTGGGTCGGCCAGCAAGCCGCTCTGGGTAGGGAAAAATCCCCACCCAAGCGATTTACGGCGCGAAGTAGCTGGAGATGTCGAGGACCAGTTGGGTGATCCCATTTGCAAAAGCATCGACCTTGCCGTTGGTGCTGGGCACGATTGCCATGTTGCTGGCGACCAATCCATCCGAGGCGTTTAAGGTCGAAACCGTTGGCTGGTTGGTTAGGTCGGGCCACAGGGTCAGGTAGCCCAGGCTGCCTGTCGGCACCACCGTCGCATTGAAGACATAAGCCTGCGCGGTGGCCGGTGTTCCACAAACGCTGCCCCCTACATCCACTGGAGGATTCAGGGTGCCGCTGAACGGCTGCCCGTTGCCTACGTGGCGGGTGTCGATGACCCGGCAAGGCGCCACCGCATAAAGTGACAGCCCGCCTGTCCCGGCCGGCGCGAAATAGCCGTTGATGTCGATGATTAAATCGGTATCGTTGGTCGCGTAAGCCGAAACATCATTTCCCGTGCCTGCCACCACAATCGCGGCATTGGCGATGACATTACCAAGTACGTCGTTCAAAGTGGAAACCGTCGGCCGGTCTTGACCCGTGGGCCAGACCGTCAGGTAACCCAGCCCTCGGTGGGGCACGACCGTGAGGTTCAACGAATACGCGGCTGCGCTGGAAGGAATGTTGCAGCTCGCGGCATTCAATATGGGGAAGTCGCGTGGCTGTCCGCCCGTCAGCGACGGCGGTCCCAAGCCTGGGGGAAAGCTGGATTGGCGCGTGTCGGCGACGCGACAGGGTGGCAGAGGATAGAACTCCAGCGTGGAACCCGATACCGGGGCGAAGTAGCCATTGATGTCGAGGATCACATTGGTCGTGTCGGTCACGTACACATTGACCCCTCCGCTGGTGCCCGCCGGCACAATCGCAGCGTCGGCCTTGACGCGGCCATCGGTTGCGTTCAGGGTAGAAACTACAGGTCTCAGATCTATGCCCGCGGGCCACATGGTTAAGTAACCCAGCCGACCTATGGGCACAACCGTGACATTGAGCGAGTACGCTGCCGCGGTCGCCGGAATGTTGCAGCCACCCTCTAGCGGGATGGGGAAAGTTCGGAAGGAGCCGCCCTGAATCGGACCTCCGGTCTGGCGTGTGTCGATCAGCCGGCAGGGAGCTACGGTGACGAATTGATAGGGGGCTGGAGGCGCACCGGTAACCTCGAACACTGCTCCCTCATCGGAAGCGCCGCCAGAGGAGGTCGTGCCGTAGAGATTGCCGGCGACATCAAGGACCAGCCCGGCTACGGGGCCGGCCCCGTCGGTGCCGCTGAAGCTCTGCAGCAAGACCTCTCCCTGGGCGTTAAATCGAAATACCGTCCCCCCGCCATAACTGCCACCTTGGTAGGTCGTGCCGTAGAGATTGCCGGCGGTATCGAAGATTAGCCTGGCGTAGAGATTAGCCCCGTCCGTGCCGTTACCGAAGCTATGCAGCACCTGCTCCGTCCAAGTTCCGCCTCCTGCGGGCGTCAGCTCGAACAGCGCCCCCAGGTTGTAAGTGCCGCCTTGGGTCGTCGTGCCGTAGAGATTGCCGGCGGCGTCGAAGATGACGCCGGCTTTAGGAACAGTCCCGTCCGTGCCGTTGTTGGCGAAGCTATACACCACCTTCTCTGTCCAAGTTCCGCCCGCTGCGGGCGTCAACTCGAACACCGTCCCGCAACCATAGGCGGTACAACCGCCGGAAGCGCCGCCCACCTCGGTCGTGCCGTAGAGATTGCCGGCGGTATCAAAGGTCAGGCCGGCGAAGGGCAAAGACGCGTCCGTGCCGTTGCCGAAGCTATGCAGCACCTGCTCCGTCCAAGTTCCGCCCGCTTGGGGAGTTAACTCGAACACTGTCCCGCTGCTGTAAGCACCGCCATAGTAGGCCGTGCCGTAGAGATTGCCGGCGGCATCGAAAACCAGGCCGGAGTAGGGCGCGAACCCGTCGCTGCCGTTGCCATTAAAGCTATACAGCACCTTCTCCGTCCAGCCCCCGCCCGCTGTGGGCGTCAACTCGAACACCGTGCCTTTGCTATAAGTGCCGCCACCGGCGGTCGTGCCGTAGAGATTGCCGGCGGTATCAAAGATCAGGCCGGCGGCGGAAAAAGCCCCGTCCGTGCCGTTGCCGAAGTTATGCAGCACCTGCTCCGTCCAGCCCCCGCCCGCTGCAGGCGTCAACTCGTACACCGTGCCCACGCGGTAGGTGCCGCCCGCCCAAGTCGTGCCGTAGAGATTGCCGGCGGCATCGAAGATGACGCCGCCGTCGGGAACAATCCCGTCCGCGCCGTTGTTGTTGAAGCTATGCAGCACCGTGTCTTCGGCGGCCGCCCAGGTGCTGGTAGCAAACAGGATCGTAATAAAGATGGCCAGGGTGGCCATCAATCGGATGGAACGTCTCTTGACTCGCATAGGAGTCCTCCTTGGTACCGCAGTTGTGGTGCGAAGCAACTGGGCGTGCGGAGGACCAGTTGGGCGATCCTTGGAAAGGCAATCGACCTTTGGATGGGTACTGAGGGATTATGCTGAAGTTCCTTTCGAAAAACAAGAGGCGATTTGAATCCTTCGGAGATAATCGCCACCTGTCCTTCGCCAAAATTAGATCGCCGGAACGACATTGACTTTCAACAACCTAGAGGGAACAATCAGCGGACATGTCCGCATTCCTACTCGGTTGGTTTCGGTGGATGTGTTGCAACTTTCAGGACGGCTGCCTGGTGGCGTGAGAGAATCGGGGAATGATAGCCCG
>PMAT01000008.1 GCA_003152695.1 Acidobacteriaceae bacterium | reverse complement strand
ACGGCAACGAGTTTCGGCGTCGGGTCCAGTCGCTGGGGGTGAAGGAGGTGATCACTGCACCTCGAAGTCCGTGGCAGAACGCCTCTGCCGAGCGGCTGATTGGCTCGATTCGCCGTGAGTGTCTGGACCATGTCGTGGTTTTGAATGAGCGACACCTGCGCAGGTTGCTGAAGAAGTATCTGACGTACTATCACGGTTCTCGGACATACTTGGGTTTAGGGAAGGACGCTCCTGAACCGCGGGCGGTCATGAGCCAAGGAAAGATCCTTGCCATTCCCCAGGTGCGTGGCCTGCACCACCGATATGAACGCCGCGCCGCGTGAGAGCGGAGAATTACGGGTGAGTCATGCTGAATCGCTCGGCCATTGTGGTGAAGCCAAAGAAACCCTTCTTGGACTGGCTGCACAGCGCCGATCCAACCAGCCACAGACTCACGCTGCGCGACTTGACTCGGGAGCCGACGATCTACCTGATCCCGGAATGTGACACGGAAGAGGATGTTCACGAAGTCTTGGGCGAACTGTGCGAAGAGATTTTCGTGGCGCAATTGGCGGGTTGGTTTCGAGCTGAAGAGACCTGGCCGCAAGACCTCGGGTTCGATGCCTTCTGCCGTTGGTTTGATTTCCAACACCATTCAATGCTGGTGGATCTCTGCGATGAACCGCTGATCGACGAACTTGATTGACTGGTTGCGTCTGTCGCGCAGCTCGAAAAACGACGCGATCTATTTTTGGCGAACGACAGGTTGCGCGGATGCTACCGAAGCGAGCACATCAAGAGATCTCGGTGGGCGCTTCGGGTTGGGTATCGCCTCTAGGGTCCCCTTGGACCGTTCGCACGGTCAACGCGAGACGGTCCAAGAAATGCCCGATTAATGACTCAACAGTGCGATCAAGATGACGATTGGGATTGGAACACCTAACAACAGAAGCAAGATCGAACGCATGGTTGAAATCCTTTCATGTGAAAGACGGTTGAGGCTCTTTAAAGGGCAGGCACGTGGTCGCGCTGTCTTCCGCCAATTGTCCCCGCATAACTTGCGCAGAACGCCCCGCTGAGCAGTGCGACGAACAACCAGAGCGATAAGTGGGCGATGGCTTTGCGTGTGGCCTCCGCCGCTTCCTGGGCCTGAGCGTATACATCAGTCACCCGCCGTTGGGCATCAGCTTCATTGAGTCCCGTTCTTGCGGAGATCAGCCGCGCAAGATAGGTATTGTCGGCTTGAGACATGCTGCCCTCCCGAAGGGCATGAGCAAATATGCGGTCCGCTTCGGCACGCATCGAAATGGCGTTCAGATCCGTCACGGTACCGGTGGAACGGAACAACGTGTCGATCAGATACTCATTGGGATTGAGTAGCGAAGCTTCCGTCGCTGATGCCTGTGCCGATTCTGTCCTCTGAGCAGCTCGGCCCGCGAATGCGGCCGCTGCTGATGCCAAGAAAGCTGCCGTCAACACAACCCCTACAGCCCAAACCAACAGGCCATGCGCAGTATCGCGGAAGTAGACCTCGTCGGTATGGACATCGACCCACTTGGTACGCAGCCTGCCGGCCAGATACCCACCCATCGCAAACGCGATGATTTGCGTGAAGACCAGCCAGATGATGGCTCCCGCTTTCACGGTGGAAGTCGAGACCCCCATGTTTGACCATGGCGAAACGGACGAGAAACCAAGACCCGTTCCAAGCGTGATGAGAATTAGTGACAGTGCGGCGGCTGTGAAGGCCCCGCCGATGACGGCCGGCCACGAGATACCGGATGAATAGGCTTCGTTCTTGCCGCGTAGGTCCGTGAACCCGGTACCGTATTCGACCGGGCGTGGAACAGTTGGTTGTGACATGGAACTCGCTTTCTGGGGCTTTCTCGATCTTGGAAGGGACCGTGAATCCGGAAAAAAGCTGACAATAAATGATACGCTGGTTTGGCCGTATTCGGAGAGTCCGCGAAAATTAAGGTGAGAGGGTTGTGGTTCATCAAAACTAAACGCCGCGGAGTTTTCGATGCAGGAGGCCCTTTTTCGGACAGCAGCGCTTTGCATGGCCTGGTCTTCGACCGCTATGCCATGCTTCAGCTCCTCTTGTACCAGTTTCTCTAACATTTGCCCTGGTACAAAATTCGCCGGTCACGTCACCCCACCCGGACCAGCAGTGGATGGAACAGATGGGGCGCAACGTGACCATGCAGAAGTGGGGATTTCTGGCCAACAGCCGATATCTGCTGCATGATCGGGATGCTAAGTTTTGCCTCTCGTTCCGTCAACTGATCGAGGCTGGCAGGGTGAAAACCATGCCCCTACCAGCCAGGAGTCCGAATTTGAACGCCTATGCGGAACGCTGGGTGAGATCGGTGAAACAGGAATGCCTGTCGAAGCTCATCTTGTTCGGGGAGAGACCGCTGCGCCGAGCCCTGCAGCAATACGTGGCACATTACCGCGAGGAGCGCAATCACCAGGGCAAGCAGAACCGGCTCCTGTTTCCCTTGCCGAATCGAGGGGCGAGCGGGGATAACGGAATCGTGCGTTGCCAGGAACGACTGGGTGGTCTGCTGAAGTACTATGAGCGGGAAGCGGCATGAGCCTTCGGTCGGGGGAACTCCCCTTCCTCGGAAGCGACGATGAGTTTCTTGACCATAGGACGTTCTGGGCGGCTTACATCACGAATATTGGCTGGACGAGATCGTTGCTTGAACCAGCAGAGGTTTTTGCGGAGCACAGCTCTCGAAATTAAATGTTGCAAGTTCTGACAGGTTGCGCGTTCAATGGATGTGGCTGGTAATCGGACCAGTAGTGATTAGGTAACATATGCCGTCGCCACGCGTCTATGCTTTATGGCTAGATTTTTGGAACTCAACGATTGTTCACCATGGTTCTGTATTAGGCTTGCGGCGCACCCAGTGCGGAGGTGAGGAATGAAAGTTCAGACGGCAGTTGCACTTTGGATCTTGATGAGCGGCGCCGCGATGGCGCAAACACCGCAAACCGGAATGTGGATGGGAGGCGGTCCGCTGGTTGGAGCCGCAGCAGTACAGAACGCGCCGTTCTCCGCAGAGCTCGTCACCATTATCGACCGGACAGCAGAAGGTGGGGCAGGTTTTCACCGCGAAACGCAGGGCAGGGTAGCGCGCAATTCTCAAGGATTGACGTACTTCGAGATGCAACTGGCGTCGCCGACTCCGGCGATCAACAAGGGAATGCGCATCACTATCAGCGATCCCGCACAACACACGATCACCACGCTCGACCCGCAGCAGAAGACAGCATTCGTCAGCGGCAACTACAAAGGGTCGAACGCTGCCGGCATTCTGCCGCCCGGTAGTGCAGTGACTGTTCCTCCCGTGGGCACAGCAACGAGCCTAACGAATGCCAAGACGGAAGAACTCGGTAGCAAGGTGATCGAGGGACTGACAGTTACGGGCGTACGGACCATGAGCTTGAACTCCTGGGCTGTCGGTGGAGATGCCAAGACCTTTACGTCCACGACAGAAGTCTGGACCTCTCCGGAGTTGGGGATCGTTGTACTGTCGGAGACCACGGATTCGATGGGAACGCATCAAGTCACCAAGCTCGTAGACCTTGCACGGACCGAGCCTGCCGCGGCACTGTTTCAAGTTCCTTCCGGGTACACCGTTAAGGACGACGCACCGCGAGCGGCCCAATAACGTCAGATCCGACCCAGGCGGTTGACCGATGCCGCTCGCTGGTAGTGTTGCAAGTTTCAAATGCAGACAGATTTGTCGCCGAGCGTCTGTCGTGCGTTCTTAGGCTGCCAAATCGAAAAGGCTGTCGATGAACTGAATCTGTCAAAGAAGATCATCTCCTGCCACCCATCAACTTGCCCCTTCCGGATCATGTGGATTGCTTCGTAGCCCTGAATCGTTCGCC
>PMAT01000076.1 GCA_003152695.1 Acidobacteriaceae bacterium | reverse complement strand
ACCCCGATGAGAGTCTTGCTCTGCCCTCGAAAAGCCAGCGCAGCTATCTTTACTTTCCCATTGGGGCGAAGGTGAAGATCAAGCAGCTAATTGCTGACATGAGTGTCGCGTAGAAAGAAAGGAAGGTCGTAAGTGCCTAACATTGGTGAAGGAAAAGCAAAGATAGCGCGGGAGCAACCGGCTCGGCGTGGCTCAGATAATGCACATTCGTTCGAGCCAACTGCTGGCTTCCGTACGTGTAGGATTTGCGGTCTTCGTAGAAGCCACACAATCCACGAGGCAGTAGATTCCGCCAATCCTATGCAGGTTAGCGCTGAAGGTCGAGATCCCGAGGGTTTTTCATCGTTGGCGCTCTAGGCCTCCGGTCTGAACAGTCGGATCACACAAAACGCTAACATTGCGACGAGGGCCGACGCTGGAATTGTCAATATCCATGCCCACACGATCCGGGTTGCCACGCCCCAGCGCACACCGGACAGCCGCTGTGTAGTTCCTACCCCGACAATCGCGCCCGTGATGGTGTGGGTTGTGCTCACCGGAATACCCGCCAACGCTGTGCCGAACAGGGTGATGGCGCCGGCGGCTTCGGCGCAGAACCCGCCCACCGGCTTCAGCTTGGTGATCTTCGACCCCATGGTATGGACGATTCGCCATCCCCCGAGATAGGTCCCCAGAGCAATTGCAGCATGGGCCGCCAGGATGATCGGCCAATGCCAGCGCCCCCAGTTCGCGGCAAAATCATGCGGCCTCATGACCCCGGCGGTATAGAGCGCGCCGGCGACAATCCCCATGGTCTTCTGCGCGTCATTGCCCCCGTGCCCTAGGCTGTAAGCCGCAGCTGAGAGCAACTGCAGTTTGCGGAACAGCTTGTCCACTTGCCTTGGCGACTTTCGTTGAAAGATCCATGAAATCGCCACCATGAAACCGAAGCCAAGCACGAAACCCATCACGGGAGCGACCACGATAAAGATCAGCGTCTTGTACCAGCCGCCGGGCACGATGACCTGGGGCGCTGCTCTCCAGCCGTGAAGGATCATGGCCCGCGCCATCGCGGCGCCCGCATAGCCACCGATCAGCGCGTGCGACGAAGAGGTCGGCAATCCCAGCAGCCAAGTCAACACATCCCAAACGATGGCGCCCAACAATCCAGCCAGCACCACGTACTGGGTGACGATGTCGAGCTGGATCATGCCTTTGCCAATCATCTTGGCAACCGCAGTCCCCAGAAAGAACGCTGCCAGAAAGTTGAATGCGGCCGCCCATAGCACCGCTAACCTGGGCGACAGCACACGGGTGGAGACCACCGTGGCAATACTGTTGGCAGCGTCGTGGAAGCCGTTCAGAAAGTCGAACACCAGCGCCGTGGCAACCGTAATAAGGAGCAGGACGAGTCCTGTACTCAAAGCAGATGTCCTCGTTTGAATTATCGCTTCGCAAGCACGGTGCAGCGCCTCAGGCGCTCTTCAGGACTACCGTTTCCAGCACGTTGGCGACATCTTCAGCCTTGTCGCTGGCCTCCTCCAGAATTTCCAGCAGTTCCTTCAGCTTGATCAGGGTAATGGGATCGTAGCCGCCATCGAACAGGCGTCCGATTGCTTCTCGGCTGACTTGGTCGGCTTCGTTCTCCAGCCGGTTGACTTCTACGCAGTGTTCGAGGAGCTGGCCGTCTTTGCTGAGCAGGCCCACAGCCTTTTTCAGTTCTTGCGCTTGCTTCAGGATGATGGTGGTCAACACCTTGGCCGACGCAGAGGGCTCCTTAATCTTGTAGGTGTACAAGCGGTCAGACGCGCTGTAAACGAAATCGAGGACGTCATCCAGCGAGGAGGCCAGCAGGTGAATATCCTCGCGGTCGAAGGGCGTAATGAAGGTTTGGTTCAGCTTGATCAGAATCCTGTGCGTCATCTCATCGCCGCGGGACTCGATCTCCTTGATTTTCTGCACAGCCGCAGGCATCTGCTCGTAATCGTACGAATGCAAGAGGTCGTTCAAAGCTTGCGCGCCTTCGACCACATTGGTCGCGATTTCCAGGAACATGTCGAAGAACTTGGTCTCACGCGGTATCAGACGCACTGGGATGCTCCACAGACAAAATCAGGTGTGGAAGGGTCCATGAGAGATGAAGAATGGCGAATTGTTACACCTTTGTTAAAACCAAACTATCGCATGGGACTGGTAGGAGGGTCAAACGAGAGGGAAAAGAATAGGCAAGGCATCTCGCTGACTCAGTCCCAAATCGGTAACGAGAGGCCACAATCCCCGAGTGAACCTGATAGGACGAAAGTTAACGGTTTCTGCTCGTCTGGTCAGGCGTGATCTTGAATCTACTTCTTGACTGTTTCCTTTTCCAACTGCTCGATCTCTCGAGTCAGTTGTTCAGCTTGATCGCGAAGCCGGTGCAAGCGCTCCGCCAGCGTGGGCACATTTTTCTCGCCCGTCGCCACGGCGGGCGCAGGAGCAGGAGCAACTGCCGCTGGCGCTGCCGTTAGGTCCGCCAGGGCCTGATCGAAGGTGTCGCGGTAGATCAGTCGGTCGCCCATGGCCAGCACTACCTTCTTGAGCTGTGGCATGCGAGCTTCGGTTGCCTGAATGTAAATGGACTCCAGGTAAAGAAAGCCGCCCGTGACGGGGAGGGCGATAATGTTGCCGCGCAACACGCGCGAGCCCTGCTGGTTCCACAGCGTGAGGTCCTTGGAGATGTTCTGGTCCTGGTCGATGCGCGACTCAATCTGCATGGGGCCGTACATCAATTGCTGCTTCGGCAGTTGATAAAAGATCAGCTTCCCTAATTGCTCGCCATCGCATCGAGCGGCCATCCATCCGATCAAATTGTCCTTGCCGCGTGGAGAAAAAGGCAGAATCAGCAAGTACTCGGGTTCTTTCTCCCCCGGCAAAGTAGCCACCACGTAGGTAGGGGCTACGGGCTCCGGCTGTCCGGACTGGCCGAAGAGGTCACGCGCGATCTCCCAAATGTCTTCCTTGTTGTAGAACACCTGGGGATCGCGCATGTGAAAGATTCGGTACGCTTCCGCCTGCGCCTGAAAAAGCGCCTCCGGATAACGGGCGTGCCGGCGTAGATCGGCTGGCATCGCGGAGGCGGGAAGGAACAACTTGGGGAACAGCTTCTGGTAAGCCTGGATAATCGGGTCGCTGGGATCGAATACGTATAACGACATCTTCCCCGTGTAGGCATCCACGGTAGCCTTCACGGCATTGCGAATGTAATTTGCACCTTCCTCAACCCCGGCCACGGGAAGCACCGCCGAGTACGGATGGGAGAGCGAAGTCGTGTAGCCGTCCACCATCCAGACCAGCCTGCCGTCATCGGCAATCACCAGGTAGGGATCCTGGTCCCAGTGCAAGAAACCGGCCAAGTGCGCCAATCTTGCTTTCACGTTGCGATAAATCATCATGCGACTTTGGCCGGTCAGATATCCGGTGAAAACAATATTCGGCTCGCCCTGAGAAATCGCCGCGGCAACCTTCAAAGGAAAAGAACCAACCGGGAATCCGCCCGTGCCCTGATAGGTCGAATACTTGTTCTGGTCGCCGGAAGGGTAATCGAACTCTTCGCGGGCGGTGTGCACAAAGACCGGATCCTGGGTCCGCTCGCCAAAGTAGATCTCCGGCCGGGAGAGCCCAAACCCAGGTGATTTGATCTCTGGAGGCGCGTTTTCGATGAGCAGCACGGGCAGGCCATCGGGCGTGATTTTATTTACCTCAGCTACCACCACGCCGAAGCCGTGCGTGTAAATGAACCGCGGATTGATCCAGCTCTCGCTGGCCTCGGCGGACAACTGAGTGACATCAATTTCGCGCGGGGACAGCATTACCTGCTTGATGCGTCCGTTGATGAAGTAGCGATCAACGTCAGTCTGAGGAAAAGTGTAGTAGGGCCGTAGCGCTTGAATCTGCGTGATCGTTGCTCCGTACGCGCGAAGGTCCCAGAGCCGAACATTAGCCAGCAGCGTTGCGTCCTGCACAGGGTCCACCACGCCTTGCCCGGAAGGGGTGAAAGAGCTTTCGGTGGCATTCCGATCAAGGCCGAAGGCGGCGGTGGTCGCCTTAATGTGGCGCTCGATGTAGGGCCGTTCGATTGAAATCTCATTCGGCCGCACATAAACGGCGCGAACAATGGCGGGCAAGAGCAATTGCAGGATAAAACATGACATCACCAGAACGGCCACCTGCTTGAACTTCGACATCCAAGCCAGCGGCAGCGCCGCCAAGGCGGAAATAATGAGCAGCCAGCGAAGTGGGAGAGTGACTTTTTCGTCCACAAAATCGGCGCCCGTCATGAAGGCGTGCGTATTGAACAAAAGCTCATAGTTGCCCAGATAAATCCAGGCCGCAAAACCTAGCAACAAAATCACTGCAATGATGCGAAAGAACGGCGTGCGCGTGGCGCCCGGCAACCGTAGGTAATCTCCGATGTTGATGGGTCCCGCTGGCCGATCGATCAGCCGGTAGCGCACCCGCTCGAACAACTGCCATCCCCGGGCGGTGAACCAGAACAGCAGGGCGGAAAGAATCGCCACTACAAACAGAAATCCCAGCAGGTCCGAATAAAAAGGCAGATCGAACAGGTAAAACGGCAAGGCGTGCGAAAAAACTTTGTCCTGCCAGGCGTCGGGAGGTGCGGTCAGCCCGCGTGACCCGAAAAAGCGCATTACCGTCCAGAAGTCAATCGAGGCGGACGCCAGCAACATCGCGAACACGGCCAGCCCTACCGGAACCGTGCGCGAGTATATAGGGTAGTCACGTTGGCGAACGCCGGCGAAGTGCAAACCTCGCGCATGAGCTACGTACAGCGCGATGAAGGCCATCAGGGCGCCTACCGCTACGGGCGCAATGCTGTACCACAGCATGCTGAGCCAGGTATTGACTTGGGCGACCTCTTTCCACCAGTTGTACTCAATGATGAAATTGGCGGCCGTTGGCACCGCCCAACCGACAAATGCCAATGCCACTATTACAAGAATGAAAACGCGGATATGGGAAGGACGCATAAATGCGATCTTTGAGTGTGCAGCCGTGGCCCCGCGCTCTGAGGTCAAGAGGGCACCTCTTGAGCATCACGGCATCACTAGTTAACGTAGGCGGTCTAAATCCTATCACGGGCCCCATGCAGAGCGAGACAAAGCCGCACGGAGCGGGGAGCCGCGTTGATGGCAGCCAATGTGGACGCAATTCTACCGGCGTAATCTGCACGGGTCGGGATCCAGAGTACTCCTGCAAACTTCGGCCTGTGACGATCATCACCGCCAGTTGTAGCGCACCGCAGTTCGCGCCCAGCACGGGGTTCGACAAATCCGGGCAACCGACTCCCAGCCCGCCTCAACGTTCGAACGGACGTTCGCTCACGACGCTACGTGACCTGAGTCACTGACCCACTGTGCAGGTTGACAGATAACTAGCAGATGTTTGCCAGCGTGGCGCGCCGGGCCAGCGGCTCCCGTTTGCTGACGCATGTCGAAAAAACCGAGAGTCGGATTGTGGAAGTTTCCCTAACCCCTGTCTGTAAAAACTCGGCAGCCGCCTGCTGCTTTGCCGGAAGCCCCCGGCCTCGTCGTCGCTATGTTGGCGGCAAGTTAGCCCTATGGGCGACGCTATTCTTACTGTCGGTGTCGTTTGTAACCCCGTGTTCTGCAACCGGGCCGACCAGCGACGACTGCCTGGCGTGTCATAGTGACAAGTCGCTGACCACCAAGCGCGGCGGGCGGACGGTTTCGCTGTTCGTGGACCAGAAGAAGTTCGCCGGTTCCATTCACGGCTCGCTGCAATGCACCAACTGCCACGCCGACTTGGACGGCAAAGACCTCCCGCACTCCACGCCGCTGGCCAAGGTGAACTGCGGCTCCTGCCACGGCGACGAGTCCCAACTCTATGCAAAATCGTTGCATGGCCGAGCGGTCGCTCGTGGCGACTCCCTGGCGCCGCGCTGCGTGACCTGTCACGGCAATCATGACATTCTCCCGGTCAAGGACCCGCGTTCGTCAGTGGCGGCGATGAAAGTCCCCTTCGTCTGCGGGCAGTGTCACCGCGAGGGCACGCCGGTCCAGATGAACCGCAACATCGCCCAGCACGACATCCTGGAAAACTATACCGAGAGCATCCACGGCGAAGGCTTGCTGAAGAAGGGGCTGATTGTGGCGGCCAACTGCGCCTCGTGTCACACGGCGCACTCGATCCTGCCACACACCGATCCCAACTCGTCCATCAACCGGCGCAATATCGCTGCCACCTGCACCAAGTGCCACGCCAATATCGAACTGGTACACCGCAAGATCATTCGCGGCGAGCTTTGGGAGAAACAAGCCAATGCTCTGCCGGCCTGCGTCGATTGCCACCAGCCGCACAAGGTCAGAAATGTTTTTTATTCCCAAGGTATGGCCGATGCCGATTGCATGCGCTGCCATGCCAATGCAAACCTGAAGTCGGCGGATGGACGCCCGATGCTGGTGCGGGTCAGCGAAGTGGCGGGCTCGCGTCATATGAAGGTTGCCTGCAGCCAGTGTCACTCGGAGGTCAACGCCTCGCGTGTGCGCCCCTGCGAGACCATCACGCACCCGGTTGATTGCAGTTCGTGCCACGCCGAGGTCGGACAGCAGTACCAGCTCAGCACCCACGGCCAAATGCATGCCAAGGGCGACACCAACGCTCCCTCCTGCAAGGACTGCCACGGCACGCACCACGTTCTGGGCAAGCACGCTCCGGAATCGCTTACGTTCCCGACCAATGTGCCCGATCTTTGTGCCAAGTGCCACCGCGAGGGCCACAAGGCCGCCCTGGTCTACACCGGAGTGGAGCACCAGATCATTCCTCGATACACCGAGAGTATCCATGGCAAGGGCCTGCTGAAGAGCGGGCTGACGGTGACCGCCACTTGCACCAGCTGCCACACGGCGCATCGAGAACTGCCGGCCTCCGATCCGGAATCGACGGTGAATCCGAGGAACCTGCCGTCAACCTGCGGGAACTGTCACCATGGCATCGAAGAGCAGTTCGTCCAAAGCGTCCATTCCGCCGCCGTAACCAAGACAGATAAACCGCTGCCGGTTTGCAACGACTGCCATACCGCTCATTCCATCCGCCGCACCGACCAGGACGGATTCAAGCTCGACATCATGACCACCTGCGGGCGCTGCCACGGAGAGATTGCCAAGACCTATTTCGATACCTACCACGGAAAAGTTTCCAAACTCGGATACACCAAGACCGCGAAGTGCTATGACTGCCACGGCGCCCACGACATCCAGAAGGTCACCGATCCGCGGTCGCACCTGAGCCGCGCCAACGTGGTTGCCACCTGCCAGAAGTGCCACTCGGATGCGACCCGGCGCTTCGCCGGATATCTCACCCACGCCACCCATCACGATCCCAAGAAGTTTCCCTTCCTGTACTACACGTTCTGGGGAATGACGGCGCTGCTGATCGGCACCTTTACTGTGGGCGGCGTCCATACCCTGCTGTGGCTCCCGCGTGCGTTACAGATGCGGCGCGAACTGCGCGCGGCGGAGGCGCTCGAAGCGCAAGCCGAAAAGAACTCTGGCCCGACAGATTCCGACGCTAAGGATGAGTATGATGCCTAACGCCAAGCCGCAATCCGCAGCCGCAGTGGATCACGAGGCGACAGCAGTTACGGTACAAAAGGCGCCGGTCGCCGTCGTGGCAGTTGACCGGCGGGAGTTCGTCCGCTTCCCACACCTCTATCGTGTGCTACACGCCTGCATGATCGTCAGTTTCCTAACCCTGGCGGTCACCGGACTGTCTCTGAAGTTTTCCTATACTCCTTGGGCGGCGGGGTTCTCTCGCCTGCTGGGCGGGTTCGAGACCGCGGGATATGTCCACCGTTTTGCCGCCATCGTCATGTTCGGCACGTTCACCGCGCACGTGATCGGACTGTTTAAGCAGAAGCGCCACAACCAGACGACTTGGAAATCAATCCTGTTCGGGCCAAACACGCTGCTGCCCACCAAGCGCGACGGACAGGAGTTTGTCGCCACCATCAAGTGGTTCGTCGGCATGGGACCGCGGCCACAATACGGGCGTTGGACCTACTGGGAGAAGTTCGATTACTTTGCCGTGTTTTGGGGGATTGTGGTCATCGGATCCACCGGGCTGGCGCTTTGGTTTCCGGTTTTCTTCACGCGGTTCTTGCCGGGACCGTTCATCAACGTGGCCACCATCGTCCATAGTGACGAGGCCCTGCTGGCCACCGGTTTCATCTTTACCGTGCATTTTTTCAACACCCATCTCCGGCCGGAAAAGTTTCCCATGGACACCACTATTTTCACCGGCCATATGCCGTTGGCGGAATTGAAGCGCGACAAACCGCGGGAGTATGCCGCACTGCTGGCCGCTGGTGAACTGGAACAGCACCTGGAAGAGCCACAACCCGCCATTGTGGTCAAGACGATCCGCGTCTTTGCGTGGATTGCGCTCAGCATCGGTTTCAGCGTTGTGGTCTGGATCCTGTACGCCATGATCTTTGCGTATCGATAGGGACTTGGCGAGCAGCGCGGTGAATAGTCAATAGGAGAGAACCAAAATAACTGTAGCCCTTAAGTAATGATTTTGATGGGGACGAGCCGATCGCCTGCATTGGATTGGAGCATTTCATGAAAAGACGAAGTTTCTGTTTGCTTGGCCTTATTTTCGTGGCGCTGTGGATGAGCGCCTGCTCGCAGGACAAGACGACTGTAGCCGAGGGAGCTGCCCGTAATTGGTTAAAGTCGGTGGACTCCGGCAATTATGCTCAGAGTTGGGACGACACCGGGAACGTGCTCAAGGCCAATGTTGCACGAGACCAGTGGCAAGAATTGTTAGCTCGCAATCGTGCACCGTTGGGTGCGGTAATCTCCAGAAAACTGAAATCAGCGGAGTACACGACTCAGCTTCCGGGAGCGCCGGATGGGCAGTATGTTGTCCTGCAGTACGAGAGCGGCTTCGAGCACAAGAATTCCGCGATCGAAACCGTCACTCCCGTGTTGGACAAAGATGGAAAATGGCGAGTGTGCCTCTACACCGTCAAATAGGTTGTCGATCTGCCCCGCCCTAGCCAAAAGCAGGCTAGAACGGGGCACTCAGGTTAGGTTTTCGTGCACCTAATGCGCTTGGCCGGGGCACCCGGCAACATTATTGCAAAGGGCAGTTGGCCATCTGCTGAATGGCGCGCTCCTTGAGTTGTGGATCTACGGCTATGCTGGCGGCTTCACGCGTCAACTGGCACTTAGCCGACGATTCCTGCTGCATCAATAAGGAAACAAGCAAATTTTTCGCCAGGTCATCAGCCGCGGCAGCGGGGTTTGTTTTCCAACGCTCCCGGTTGATGCTGATGGCTTCCTCAATTTCCTTATCGGCTTGCGGCACGTTCCCCAACATAACGTGCATAATGGCCTGATCGCTCAGTGTTTGCGCCACCTTAGGCTGGTAGACGGCGGGATTGGTCTTCGCCAGTTGGCGACGGATGTCCAGCGCCTCCTTGTAAGCGGTCTCGGCTTCCTTCAGCCGCTGCGTATCACTGTAGAGATTCGCCAGATTATTTAGCGCCAAGGCCAGAGCGGGCCGATAAGCGGAAGGATCGTTTTTCGCCAGATCGCGATAGATGTTCAAGGCTTCCTGGTACGCGGTCTCGGATTCCTTCGGTCGCTCGCTATCGCTATAGATAAGCCCAAGGTTGTTCAGTGTCATGGCCAGATCTGGCTGGTAGACGGCAGGACTGGCTTTCGCCAACTTGCGATAAATATCCAGCGCTTCCTCAGATGCTTCCTCGCTTTGTTTCAGCTGCCCGGCGGCGCGGTGGAGAACCCCGAAATTGTTCAGCGTCCGTGCCAGATACGGCTGGTAAGCGGAGGGATTTGCTTCCGCCAGTTTGCGATAAATGTCCAGCGCCTCGTGGCAAGCCGCCTCGGCTTCCTTCAACTGCTGAATATGCTTGTACAGGATCGCTAGGTTGTACAGTGTGCTTGCCACATACGGCTGGTAAGCGGAGGGATTCGTTCCCGCCAGTTTGCGATAAATATCCAGTGCCTCTTGGTAAGCTGCCTCGGCTTCCTTCAACCGCTGGGTGTCACTGTAGAGATTCGCCAAGTTGTTCAGAGTCGCGGCCAGATCCGGCTGGTAGACGGCGGGATTGGCTTTCGTCAGCCGTCGACGTATGTCTAGCGCTTCCTGCAGTGCGGCCTCAGCTTCCCTCAGTCGCAGGGTAGCGTAGCAAAACGCTCCCAGATTGTTCAGTGTCATAGCCAGATCTGGCTCGTAGACGGCAGGACTTGGCTTCGCCAGTTTGCGATAAATGTCTAGCGCCTCCTGGTAAGCCACTTCAGCTTCCTTCGTTTCCTGGGTAGCACCGTAGAGCACCGCTAAGTTGACCTGTGTCCAAGCCACATCTGGCTCGTTGGCGGCAGGATTCGTCTTTGCGAGTTTACGATAAATGCTCAGGGCCTCTTGGTAAGCTGGTTTGGCTTCCTTCAGCCGCTGAGTAGACTGATAAAGGTTCGCCAAGTTGTTCAGTGTCTGGGCCACACTTGACTGGTAGGCGGAAGGATTGGTTTTCGCCAGTCGACGACGTATATCTAGCGCTTCCTGGTATGTGCCCTCGGCTTCCTTCAGTCGCTGGGTGTCTTGGTATAAGGGCCCCAGGTTGTTCAACGTCGTGGCCAAGAGTGGCTGATAAATCGAAGGGTTGTTTTTCGCTAGTCCGCGATAAATGCCGGTGGCTTCCTGGTATGCACCCTCGGCTTCCTTTAGCCGTTGGGTATGCCGGTTGAGTATTGCCAAGTTGTTCAAAATTCCAGCCACATTCGGTTGGTAGGCGGCGAGATTGGATTTCGCTAGTCCACGATAAATGTCCAGCGCCTCCTTGTAAGACGCCTCGGCTTCCTTCAGCCGCTGGGCATCATAGTAGAGGACTGCCAGGCTGTTCAGCGTGACGGCCACATCTGGAAAATATTCAGCCGCGTTCGCTTTTGCGAATTGCTTTGCATCATCGAGAGTTGCCAGCAGTACGGGTTCGGCGCGGATGAAGTCGTTCTGGCCAAGCAATAGATCCGCATACTGCTGGCCGTACTTCCACTCGTTTGGGCGGTATCGGTAAGCAGTTTCGAGGTGAGGCAGCGCTTCCAGAGGGCGAAACTGAAGTTCAAAGACTAGCGCCCGGTTGTAGTGGTTGGCGGCTGTGCGATCAATCTGTTTCTCTTCGCTTCCGAGGATTTGGTCGAGAATGGCGCCAGCCTTGTCCAACTTGCCTTGGTGCAGATACTGCTCGGCCTGGCGTGATAGCCCGCTGTCATCATCAGCCGCACGTAGCTGTGCTTCGAGTTCTTTGTACCTTGTAGTCCATTCGTCTGCCTCGCGGATCTTGTCCGCGAGTTGGAGGTTTTTGCGGCTTAGCTCGGCATTCAGCCGCTTGAGCGCTCTCGGGTCAACGCCAATGCAGTTCACCGTCACATTGCCAACCACGTAGGCAATGTTCGGGCTACACCATCCGCTCGATTTTTGCACTATCGTCGGCACCGGTTGCTGCGCAGCAGCCACGACCACGAGCGACATCAGTATCGCGCTCAGCATTACTTGTTTTGTGGCTGGGGCTTCTTCTCAGCAGGCTTCTGGGTTTCAGTCTTGCCCTTGCTCTGATCCACTGTGACCGTGACATCGCCTTGGACGCCCTGCACATTCGGGCTCCCCTCCCCTGTGCTGGATTGTTGGACCTGCTGGTTTGCCTGCTGCTGAGTTGGCGCTGCCGGTTTGCTAAATTGGACGGATGGTATAACAGGTTTGGAAGCTTGCACGTAGGCGAGTACGAGACCGCCGACTAGGGCCACTGCTGCGATCGCAAATGCGACCGGAGAGAGCCAGCGTCGCTCATCGTTCCTCTTGATCTTAGCGAGATACCCAAATACAAGGAACAGTGCGAAGCCTGCCAGCCCCAACGGATTGGTGACCACCTTTGTCCAGGGAGCCATATTCATATACTCATCTACATGGTTGCGGGAGCGGCCAAGCACTATTATTCTCCCACAGACATTGGGATTTCGCAGTGACGAGGGTCACCCCTGCGGGTTGACCTGCTTTCGCACGCAGCCTAACATTACCGCCAAATGGAAACCGCGGCCCCGGGGATGATCGGCCAGACCGTTTCTCACTACCGCATCGTCAGTAAGCTCGGTGGTGGCGGCATGGGCGTGGTTTACGACGCGGTTGATCCGCGCCTGGGCCGCCACGTCGCCTTGAAGTTCATTCCCGACAGCCTGGCCAACGACCCCAAATCCCTGAACCGCTTCCTGCTGGAAGCGCGCGCCGCTTCGCAGTTAAACCACCCTGGCATTTGTACGATCCACGACATCGAAGACCTCGACGGCCATCCTTTCATCGTCATGGAGAAGCTGGAAGGCATGAGCCTGAAGGACCGGCTGCGGGGCGAGCCGATGAAAGTGGATGAGGTCCTCGACATCGGCATTCAAGTGGCAGATGCATTGGCCGCTTGCCACGCCAAGGGCATCATTCACCGCGACATCAAGCCGGGCAATATCTTCCTGACGCAGAGCGGACAGGTCAAGCTTCTCGACTTCGGACTGGCCAAGTTGTCGCGTGGAATGGAGACCAGCGAAGGATTGTCAGACGATCCGCTGTCGGTTGCGGGCGACGTTTTCGGAACGGCAGTTTACATGTCCCCCGAGCAGGCCCGCGGCGAAGAACTTGACCAGCGCAGTGATTTGTTCTCCCTCGGGGTCGTGATCTACCAGATGGCGACTGGTAAGAAGCCTTTTGCCGGGACCAACGCGGTGACCACCCTGGATGCGATCCTGAACCGCAAGCCAGTTTCCCCGCTGAAGCTGAACCCAAATCTTCCTGTCGATCTGGAAGGCATCCTCGGCAGGGCGATGGAGAAGAACCGTGGCAACCGCTATCAGACCGCGCTGGCGATGAAGGGCGATCTGCAGTCGCTGAAGCGGGAAACGGAGCCGGGGTTAACCACCAGCGGGCGGGTGCGCGCTGCCCTGCCGTACCGTATCCACTCGAGCACATTTCAAACCGCGAACCGGACCCAAACCTATTTCCTACTAGGGGTCATCGCGCTGCTCTTGACCCTGCTGATACCCGTGGGAGCGTGGTGGTTAAAGCGTCGCCTCGGAGTTGGCACCGCCGCCAAGAACACGATTGCCGTGCTGCCCTTGCAGAACACCAACGGCGACATTAGTGTCGAGTTTCTTCGCTTCGCGCTGGCCGACGAAATCGCCAATGTGCTTACCTACACCCGCAGCCTGGATGTTCGCCCTTCCTCGAGCACACAAAAATATGCAGCCAACAATGTCGACCCGGAGCAGGCGGGGCGGCAACTGCACGTTGCCACCGTCCTGACCGGACACTTCTTGAAACAAGGGGACAATCTGCTGGTTACGTTGGAAGCCATCGACGTCAACCACGACCGGCTGCTTTGGCAAACCAGCCTGACAACTCCCGCCCAGGACCTCATTGCTTTGCAGGGTGAAATGACCGCCCAAGTGCGTCAGGGATTGCTCCCGACTCTGGGGGTGACCGGTGGGCTCGCCGAAACGGGCACTCGTCCCAAGAACCCGGAAGCTTATGACTTCTATCTGCATAGCATTGCACTACCCCATGATCCCGGAGCGAACAAGGACGCCATCGCGGTGCTGGAGCACGTGGTGCAACTGGATCCGAACTATGCGCCAGCCTGGGAGCAGTTGGGCCTGCGTTGCTACTACGATGCGACCTATTCCGACGGTGGCGAAGTTATGTTCCAGCGCTCTAACCAGGCCTACGAGCGTGCTTTGGCCCTAGATCCCGATCTCAGCATTGCCGCGGGGCAGTTGATCGCCAACCGCGTCGAGAGAGGTGAGCTAGGAAAGGCTTACGAGGCAGCGCGGGCACTGGTCAAACGCCGTCCCGAAAGCGCTCAGGCCCATTTTGCGCTGAGCTATGTTTATCGTTACGCGGGGATGCTGGAGCAATCCACCAAAGAGTGCGATGCTGCCCTGGCGCTCGATCCCGGCAACTACACCTTCCGCTCTTGCGCCTGGGCCTTCATGGAATTGGGTAACACTTCGCGGGCCCGGGATTTCGTCCGCCTGGACGCCGGCTCGGAATGGGCCGCGTATGTCCTGCCATCGATTCTTCTGCGCGAAGGCAAGATCGCCGAAGCGAAGGAAGCCGTCAGGCAAATGTCCACCGCTCCTCGCTATCACCGCGATCTGCTGGAAGCTTGCTTGCAACTGCGGCCAGCGTCAGAACTGGACCGGATTGCGCAGGAGTTGGAAACCAATCAGGCGGCCGAAGCGGACCCGGAGATCTTGTACTACGAGGGGGCCTTACTCGGATACTGCGGCAAGAGGCAGGCCGCGCTCAATCTGCTGCAGAGTGCCGTCGAGCGGAACTATTGCGCGTACTCGAATATCGTTTCCGACCCGCTGCTGGCCAAGCTGCGTGCCGACCCGGGGATTGACAAGGTGTTGACCTCGGGCAGGGAGTGCCAGGAGGCGGTCCGATCACCGAGCAATGCATCAGGCCAATGACCAACCCGTGCCGGCAAAAAAGGGAGCAATGGCTTGCTCCCCCTGCAGAATGGTCTTGACTTTGTTATTCGCCGCTGTTTGCCATGGCTGAACCGAAGACCACACCCGTGGTGGTGCCCGTTAGATCCAGTTCCTGAAGAGAAGCAACACCACCGCTATTGGTTAGCAACACTCTCGCTGTGGGCATTTTCTGGCCGAGCTCTTTGGTATGCCCGGTGGCGCTGGCTACTTCTTTCTTGCCCTGCATGAATTTGACCTGGGCGGTGGTCCCATTGGTCTCACAGGTGACCTTGTAGTCGCCTGCAGGAATGGTTGTGCCGTTCAGTTGCACGTCTTGGCTGAGGGTAACGGTGTCTTTCTTGATCGTTCCCGCCAAAGCACTGATGGACATTGTGATTGCGAGGACCAACATGGTGAAGGGAGCCAAAAAACGATTCATCTGTAAATCTCCTTCTCTGGAAAACTCGTTCCGGCGGCCCTCACCGGCAGGAAGTACTTGCGTTTCCCGCCGCGCTGCATAGAATGTGACACCGGGGTTAAACAGCAACAGGGACTGGATTCCAAACCTCCCTTAAGATGGTCTCGCCTGGGCCGCCAAACCGCGGGCGAAACATTCTGTTTAACCCCTAAGCTTTTTGTGCCGTACGGAGCGCTTGCGCACTCCTGATTTGATGCTCTGCATGGATATACGGTGCACGCACGCGGAAAGTTCATAACTCTGGAAACTTTCCGCTTCGAAAGTTGGACGCGATTTCCCCATCGAAGTGAGCGCAACTCGCATCAATCGAGGCGATTTGCATTCGATGCATGAAAACTGCGCATACGTCCCCAAACAGCACACACTCATCCCGTGAATGTCTCGAAAAAATACGCAGCTCTCTTATAGGCCGCAGAAATTAATTGTTTGGTTTTTTTCGTCATCCCGACCGAACTAGGGCGGTTACCACCGGGTCGCTTTACAGGATAGGGTCAGGTCGGCTACCCCGCTGCCGCGCGCTGCTTCCACTTCATGCGTTCGCGCAAGGCGGTGATGTGGGCCACGTGATGCGCCGAGTGCCACGCGTACATGGCCAGCATCTGGTCGAGCGAAAGCACTCCGTGCTCCGGATGCTTCAGCGTCCGCGTAAAGTCGGCGGGCTTCATCGCCTTCAACAAATCTACCCACCGGGAATGGAGCGCGGCCAGTAGTTGCAGAGACACTTCAACCGGGGTTATGGCGTTGTCGGGCAACTCGGCCCACAAGTCTTCGTGGTAGGGCTTGATGGTGGGCGCGTCTTCCGTAAGCGCAAGCTTGAAGCGGATGTAGGAGTTCAGATGGCTATCGGGTGCATGATGCACCACTTGCCTTATGCTCCAGCCCTGGGGACGATAAGGCGTGTCGAGTTGGACAGGACTTAAATCTCGCACCGCGGCGCGCATCTGCCCCGGCAGCTTGGACAGTACTTCGATGTAATGCACGCGCCGCTTGGCCATCTGGGCTTCGTCGTCAGGTGGAATCCATTCAAATTTGCCAATGGGGTATCGCAGATCGTTCATGGAAACCTCCTGTCCAGCACTCTCTATCTTACTGCGAAATTGATCGCCTCCGATGTCCTCAAGCGCAGCACTCAGTCCAATGTGCGTACCGATTCGGCAGGACGCAATTCGACAGCGCACGGCCCCGCCGATCCCTGCGATTCCTGGCCTGCACCTGCGGCGGCCGGGGCTTTCCCTTTGCCGGGTGCTCCCGCGGCCGATGCGCTGGCCGGCGTCCCGCAAGTCACCACAGCTCGCCGTACCACGCGCACTTCTGCGCTCGCCGGAAACTTCATCCCCACGCCGGTTTTCTCCAGGACGTCGGACAAGCTCTTCAGCCCATCGCTCCCTTTGATGAACTTCACCCGTTCCACCTTGGCGGGTGAGATCAGCAGGAAGAAGTCAGCACTGCCCTTGCCCGATGTCTGGAGAGGAGACGTACGCTGCCGTTGCAGTTCGCGACGAGCTGCCTCAACCTTGTGATCGACTCCCTGGCTGACTCCCAGTGCATCCAACCGGGCGCGCGCACTATCGCTGGCTGGATCGCCGGCCAGAGACGAGATGTAGGCACCAATCGCCCGCTCACGCTTTCCCTGCTTCTCGTAAATTTCGCCCAGGTGTTCGCCGATGTTGCCGCTGCCGCTGGCTTGCCATGCCGCGTTAATGTACTGTTCCGCCAGGTCCAAATCGCCGCGCTTGAACTCGATCCAGCCCTTAGTGTCCCAGATGTTGTACAAGAACTGCGCGGCTTCCAGGTCCTCAAAGCGCAGGCTGTCGAGTTTGACGTCGCGCAGTTGCGTCTGCAGTGAATTGATCGCCGCATCGGCATATTTGTCAGCGCGGTCCAGTTGTACGTTTTGCTCCGCCAGGGAATACGCGATGTTGTTCCAGGTTAGCGGGCTGGGCGAAACGCTGATGGCCTTCTCAAATTGCGCCATGCCCTTGTCGGTCTGGTTGGTCGCAATGTAGGACTGCCCAAGCGAGATCAGCAACACCGGATTCTTGGGTTGAAGGGTTACGGCTTTTTCCAGTTCGGGAACGGCCTCCGTAAATTTTTTCTGCGCAATGTACACCTCTCCCAACCTGGCATGGGCCGACGGATCCAGCGGGTTGATCTCGATTTGTTTCTGGAACTGCTGAATGGCTTGGTCGTACTTCAATTCCCGCTGATAGGCCGCTCCCAGGCCGTTGTATGCGTACTGATCGTAGGCGTCGATCTCGATCTGCTTCTTGAACGCGGCGATGGCCTGATCGTTCTGGTTGAGTCCTAGATATGCATCCCCCAGCTCGTCCCACGCCGTCTTATGCTTGGGTTCCAACTTCACCACGCGCTGCAAAAGGCTTACTGCCAGCTCGTAGTTGTTGTTCCTAAGGGCCTGTTCCGCAGATTCGGACAAATCGTCAGCCGATTCGTTGGCGCCCACTCCAGCCATTCCCGGAGACCTGTTATCCAGCGAGATCTGTTGCGCCTCGTCGGCCGCTACGGCCCGGCGGAAGGCGGCGTAATCTTCGCGCCGCGCCACCGGCAACTCCGCGCCGAGCAGTTTCAGAGTGCGAATAGCGGTCAACTGCCCGGCTTCGAACTTATAGCTCGAAGCATACTGCACGTAGTCGCGCTTGACCTCGACTCCGATCGGCAGGTGGACGGTGTACTTCGGCGGGACCGTGACTCGGACCTCGACGCTTGACTCCCCGGGCGCGCCCAACTTGATGGGCTTGGGATGCGTTTGGTCGTCGTGCTCGGCGTCACCCTCCGGGGCAAGAGCGATCTGCATGAACGACAAGCCCATCTTCGATTCCGGCGCCGACCAGTCGAAGTAGTTGTTCACGGTGGCATCCAGATCGATCTGCAGCGGATTGTCAGGATCGCTGGGATCGCTGACTTTCAGGTTGTCGATCTCGGCCCCCTGCATCCCCATGCGCTGCAGGAGCATGGTGAAGAAGTCCTTCCAGCGATTTCCCGGCATCTGGCGCAGAGCAAACCGTAAGAACAGCTCCTGGTCGCCTCGCAGGTGGATGGCGAAATGCGTCTTCAGCGTCCCGGTTTCGTTGATCGAGCCATTGACCTGGGTGCGATCGAAAGCTTCAAACGGCAGGTCGGCAGGAGTGCGCACCAGGCCGGCTTTGCCGTCAGGAGGAATCGCCAGGGCTTGCTTATCGCGCAAAGGAGCGGACAGCATGCGGAAGGGAGCGACACCATTGGTGCTGTCGAGCCAGATGTCTTTTCCGTCAACCGAAACGCGGGTAATCACGTGGTCGAACTGCGAGGGAGAAGGAATCTCGGGGTCGAGTTCATGTTGCGATCCGATGAGCACCGAGGTCGCCTGAAATCCCTCGGCCGCCAGCAACGCAGCCAATAGCGTGTTCTTGTCCTTGCAATCCCCGTAGCTGTTGCTTAACACCTCGCTGGCTGCGTGCGGCTGATAGCGACCCAGGCCAAATGACAAGCTGACGTAGCGAATGTTGCGCGAGACATATTCGTACAGCGCTTTTACCTTCGCCATGTCGTCCGTCTTGCCCTGCACCAGTTCTTCGGCCTCGCCCTTGATAGCATCGTTCGGCTGCCGCCGATCGCGCTCCAGCGAGCCGTACCAGGCTCCCAGCTCTTCCCAGCTTTGAAAAGTGGTTAGCTGGACTGTGGGAATTTCCTCTTCCGACCGGTGCGGGTTCTTCTTCTTTCTCTTGCCGGGCTGGCCTTCCTCCTCGTCCTTCAGGTGCGTGTAGGTCCAACGATAAATGCGCCGGTCGCCCTCATCGGTAATCTTGGGTTCATAACCGGGCTTGCTCTTCAGCTTGATCTGCCGCGCCTTGGGGACGTTGATCTCCAACTGCTGATCGAGGATGATGCCCTTCTCGGAAAAGTTCACGCTGGTCCAGAACTGACCCGGGGTCAGCGGATTCGTAATGGTGCGGACGAACTCATACTCCAACACGTCCCCTGGACGCAAGGACGGAACGCTGATGTGTTTCTCGTGATAGTCGGTGTACACCGGGGCATCGGGCAGGGTGAGGTCCTGGATGGCCGACTCCTGCGCGGTAATGACCGTTCCGTCGGGCTTGCGCACTCGCACATAGACGATTTCCAGCTTGTCACTGAGCGCACTATAGCCAACCTTGAGCTGGCCCATGCCCTGCACACCGCTTTCGCTGACGATCTTAATTTGGGCATCGAGCTGGTCCCGCCCGGTCCCGTCATTCTCGAAACGGATCGCTTGGTGATAGTGCTCGATGACAACAGCTTCCTGCGAATAGTCCGGAGGCGTGGGCGACGGCTGCGGTTCAACCTGCGCCGGATTCACCACTGTGGGCTGCTGCGGAGTCTCTTGCCCAGGAGATGGTGGCATGGGAATGACCGGCGTTTGCGGAGCAGGCACGGCTTGCGTTGGAGTGCCCGCCGGCGCCTGCTGCGCCGCTGCGAAGACTGTCGTGAGTGAGAAAAGAAAAAGAAGTCCCGAAAAAACTGGTTTCATGGCTATGCAACTAAGGTGAAGATCCATCGTACCCGAGCCGGAAGTAGAAGCCAAACGCCGACCACGCGGTTCATGAATGCTGGTAGGGTGCACCTAAAATCGAGGCTCGGCAGCAGAGTACCCTGACGCATTCTTCACGCAATCTTCTTTTCCCGCTTGTACTGGTCAAACGAATCAAGGAAGCGATTGAGGTCTTTCTTCTGCAGATAATACGGCGTGGAGAGCCGCAGCTTCGACGGTTCGCCGCCGCGGATGCGAATCTTCCTGGTCGTCCACAGCCAGTTCTCCAGGTCTGTACGCTGGATCGGCGGTACGTTCACGGTAACGATGGCGCAACGGAGCCCGGAGTCGGGCGATGTCCACGACTCCGCGCCGCGTTTCTGCATCTGCGCCAGCATGTAATCTGCAAGTTGACGATGACGCCGCTCGATGCGGTCCATGCCTATGTCGGTCGCCATCTTGATGGACGCACGCAGCCCGCAAAGGGCTGGCACGTTGGACGATCCGATCCGCTGGAAGCGCTCAGCCCGCAGCTTGGGCTCTTCCCAACCTTCGGTCACGATGGTGTTCCACAGGCGATCGATCACCTCATCGCGCACGTAGAGATATCCTGAGCCCTTGGGCGATTGTAGCCACTTGTGCGGGCTTGAGGTGTACATGTCGCAGCCGAGATCGTGGATGTTGAGCCGCATCATGCCGGTGACGTGGGCGCCGTCAACTGCGGAGAGAATGCCTTTCGAGCGCGCCAGTGCGCACAGTTCCTTGGCCGGCAACACCACACCGGTCGCCGTGGTGATGTGGCTGAAGAAGATGATCCGCGTGCGTGGTGTGATGGCGTCATTGAACAGATTGAGGACCTGCGGTGCGTCCTTCACCGGCTTGGGCAGCACTACTTTCTTCACCACGATGCCATAGCGCTTGGCCTTCAACTGCCACGGCTGCTCACCGCCCGGATGCTCCTGGTCGGTCATCAGCACTTCGTCGCCGGGCTTCATGTCAATGCCATTGGCGATGTAGCTGTTGGCCTCGGTGGCATTGCGCAGCAGTGCAATCTCGTCGCGCGTGCAGCCCACAAAAGCCGCCAGCGGATCGCGAAATTCGTTCCACGCTGCGTAGCCCCAGATGGGATAGTCCTCGGGATCGGCTTCGTCCATCCTTTCTGTGGAGGTGTAGCCATCGAAGACCGCACGCAGCACCGGCGCGGGACTGGAGCCCACGGTACCATTGTTCAAGTAAATCTCGTCGGCGGGGATCAGGAATTGCTTGCGCAGTTCCGCCCAATATCCCTCGTCATCGCTGCCGAACAGTTTCGGATCCGGCAGCGACGCCGGAACATTCTGCAGTTGGGCGTACAGATCCTTGCGCAAGGCAAAAGCGGCAGCGAATCCAGCAGTGGTGGCAAGGAAGCGGCGACGGTCGAGCAAGAAGCACCTCCGGTAAACGCGGCATCATGTTACACCTGAGACCGCCCACCGGCGAAAAGTCACCAACCAGTACTTTGTCATCCCCACCCAGGACTTCAGTCCGCGTGGAGGGGCCCGCTTTTATTGAGCGTGCCCCATCCTTTCGCTTGCCTTCGGCGAAAGGCGGGAGAAGAAGCTGTCGAATTCCTCAACCACCGCCTCCGGCAATTCCTCGCGATTCGACTTCTGCAACAAAGCATGGCCTGCCCCTTCGACCGGAACTAACTTCGTGGGCGCTGGAATCAACTTGATCGCACTCTCCAACTCGCCAATCGAGCCGAAAGGATCGCGCGTACCGCTAACGAAGAGCACCGGGTTTCGTAAGCCGGGGAAATGCGCGGTCCGTAACTGCGCCGGCCGCCCTGGAGGATGTAGCGGGTAGGAGAGCAGGAGCAGTCCATCGACCAAGGTCGGCTCCGCCGCAATCAACACACTCGCCTGTCGTCCGCCGTAGGAGACGCCGCCGAGAAATACCGATCCCGCAAACTGCCTCTTCATAACCTCGACGGCTCGCCGCAGTCCGGCTTGATCATGCTTGGCGTCGGAGGGAGACGGCGGGCCGTGCGACCGCCGCTGCCGAAACGGCAGGTCGCACCGAAGCGTGCTAATCCCAGATGCCGCGAACTTGTCGGCCAGCGCAACCAGCAGCGGCGCATTGCAATTGCCGCCCGCTCCGTGGGTGAGCACGATGAAGTCGGCTTCCGTGCCTTTCGCGCGATGCAAAAACCCGCGCACGGGCGCTTCACCCGGCGTGTCATCGACGAACGCCTCGGCCGCACGATCAGTCACAATGGAACACTCATGGCCAGTACCACCCCAGCTTGCCTGCCTTTGAAGAGACAGGTTGGGGCAAGCGTTATCGCCCCAGCTTCCTGGCCTCGCAAGCCACAACCACCTTCGTCGGGTCGATGGCGTCTGAGTCCAGTTGCATCTCGATCACCTTGCCGTCTTTGTCGATCAGGTAATTCACCCGCCGCGCGGCCTTGTACTTCGGGTTATAGAGACCGTACTCCTTGGTCACGTCGCCGCCCCAGTCGCTGAGCAACGGGAAGGTAACGCCAATCTTTTCCGCCCACGCCTTGTTCGAGAAGGGAGAATCCATGCTTACACCCAGCACCTGGGTATCGGCGGCTTCCAGCTTGCTCAAGTTCTGCTGGAAAGCCTGCATTTGCTTGGTTCAACCACCGGTGAAAGCGAAGATGTAGAAGGCCAGAGCGACGTTCTTCTTTCCTTTGAAATCGTGCAGCGAAACTTTGTTTCCGTTCTGGTCTTGCAGGGTGAAATCAGGCGCCATGCCGCCCACCTTGATCTTCGGTGTCGGCGTCTCGTCCGGCTTGTCGGCTGCTTGACTCGCGGGCAGGAATGACAGGGTGAGCAACAGCGCCAGTAGCATTTGTTTCATGAAGATTCTCCTCTCGGTACCACGCCAATCCCCCAAGAATTGGCAGTTGAGGCATTGTGACACCAAATGGCCGTCCGTGGCCACACGGCGCCTGTCGAAACGTTTTGGGAAACACCTTTCGATTGCGCAAATCCAGCCATGGCTATAAATTACAACTGAATGAACATTCATTCGGCGGCGCCGCAGTCTCGCGCCCCGCGGATCAATTGCAGGGCTACGGGAGTCGCAAGCCCGGTACATCAGCTTTTATAGGCCTTTGATGAAGCAGGAATCTCAACCTCTCTCGCCTGTTACGGGCAACGCCAGCGGCGGCATAAACCGCAACGCTGAAAAATATCAGCGCATCCTCGATGCTGCGGTCGCGGTATTTGCCGACAAGGGGTTTTTTAACTCGCGTATCTCCGACATTGCCGATCGCGCCAGCGTCGCGGATGGCACCGTCTATCTCTACTTCAAGAACAAAGAAGAGATCCTGATGACGGCCATCAACACGGCCTTCGATGCCTTTATGAGCCACGCGCGCACCGAGGTCGAGAAGCTTCCCAGCCCCGCTCAGCGGTTACGGCGGCTGGCTTTTCTTCATCTGAATGCCCTGGGATCCAACCGTAATCTGGCGGTGGTATTTCAGATGGAACTGCGGCAGAGCACGCGCTTCCTGTCCGAATTCTCGCACCATCACATGGTCGAATACCTCGGCCTGGTGCGCGCGGCTATTCACGAAGGCCAGGCGAGCGGAGTCTTTCGCCGCGACCTGCCAGAGAAGATTGCGGCCAACTGTTTCTTCGGAGCGCTCGACGAGATGGTGACCTCCTGGGTGTTGAGTGAGCACGAGTACCGGCTGTCCAACGTGGCGGACTCCGTGGTAGATATTTTTCTTAACGGGATGCAAGGCGGCGGGAACCAGGCAGTTGCTCCGAAGGCAGTTCCGTAGCCCCGGGAGATCGCCTGGTTCACTTGGTTGTAGCACAGCCATAGATGTCATAGATCACAGCCTCTTGGCCGCGGAAAAGCTAACATTTTGACTTTAGGAGCTACCGTCTCCCAGGATGATTGCTCGCTTAACTCGAAAGCAATGAATATTCAGACCGTCAACGAAATTTTCTTTGCGGTGGTGGAGCGCAACAGTGGTCGCGTGATGTTGACGCGCGAGTCGGGCGTGTGGAAACCCATTTCCTCGGCCCAACTGCAGGCACAGGTATTTGCTACCGCGCGCCAGTTGCAGGCTTGGGGGATTGGCAAAGGCGACCGCGTCGCCATCCTGAGCGAGAACCGCCCCGAGTGGGCGATCGCCGACTTCGCCACCTTGCTGCTGGGCGCGGTTGACGTGCCGATCTACGCGACGCAGCTCGCCGAGCAGTGCGTGTACCTGCTGCAACATTCGGAGGCGAGCATCGTCTTCGTCTCCACTCCCAAGCAGTACGAGAAGATCGCTTCCATCCAGCACCAGACCAAGGTTGAACGCATCGTCATCATGGATGACGCTCCCGATCTCACCGACGCCGTCCCCATGCAGAGCTTTCTGCAGAACGCTATCCCCGGACCGGACCCAGAAATCGAAAACTTGGCGCGGGCGGTTGAGCCCGACGACCTGGCGACGCTGATTTACACTTCTGGAACCACCGGCACGCCCAAGGGCGTAATGCTGACCCACGGCAACCTCGCCGCAAACCTGAGCGTCTCGCTCGACATGTTTGACGTGGGCAAAGAGGACCTCTGCGTTTCGTTTCTGCCGCTGTCGCACGTAACCGCGCGGCATCTGGATTACGCCATGATGAGCTGGGGCGTCCCGCTCGCCTACTGTCCCAATATTGACGATCTCCTACGCACACTCGGCGAGGTGCATCCCACGGTATTCGTGGCCGTGCCCCGACTGTACGAGAAGATCTATAACGGGGTTGAGCACAAGACGCAGGGCGTAAAACGTAAGCTCTTCAACTGGGCCATGTCGGTGGGAAGCGCCAACCGCGAGGCGGTCCTTCGCGGCGAAACTCCGACTTCCTTGTCGTGGAAGCTGGCTAACAAACTGGTATTTTCCAAGGTGCGCCACGCGATGGGCGGCCGTGCACGCATCTTTGTTTCCGGAGGCGCTCCGCTCGGCCGCGAGATTGCCACCTGGTTCGCCGATATCGGTATTCGCATCCACGAAGGCTATGGCCTGACTGAAACCTCTCCGGTCGTTGCGCTAAACAATCCGATCAATCATCGGCTGGGCACGGTGGGCCAGCCACTGCCGAACGTGGAAGTCAAACTCGCAGCCGATGGGGAACTGTTGGTGCGAGGCCCGTCGGTATTCAAGGGTTACTGGAAGATGCCGGAGGAAACTGCTGCAGCTTTTGAAGATGGATGGTTCAAAACTGGCGATGTCGCAGCCCTCGACGAGAATGGATACCTCTCCATTACCGACCGCAAGAAAGACCTGATCAAGACTTCGGGCGGTAAGTTCATTGCGCCTCAGCCGATCGAGAGTTCGCTCAAGGCGAACCTATTCGTAGGCGAGGCGGCCTTGCTTGGCGACAGGCGGCGCTTTCCCGCTGTCTTGATTGTCCCCAATTTTGCCATCCTGGAAGAATGGGCGCACAGCCATGGAGTCAAGTTCACCACCCACCGGCAACTGGTGAAATCGCTGCAAGTGCAGTCGCTCTACGAAGAGATCGTCGAAGAATTGAATCAGAACCTGGCCCAGTTCGAAAGGCTGAAGCGGGTGCTGGTGATTCACGCCGAGCTCAGCATCGAAGACGGAACGCTCACCCCGAGCATGAAGCTCCGCCGCCGCCATCTGGAGCAGCTCTACAAGAAAGAGATTGACGCGCTCTACGCCGATGCGCAGCCCCATGCGCGCACCTCGGCTTCGGCGAAACGGTGACGACCGCCAAGGAATATTCAATCTTCTCGCAGCAACGGCGCCGGATCCAACCGTAGGACCCGCCTTGCCGGAATCCAGATTGCCAGCAACCCAAGAATTGACATCGTGACAATGACTCCGGCAAGCACAAAGGGATCACGCGGGCTAGCCTGATACACGATTTGGGCCAGCAACCTGCTTGCAATCGTTCCCAACAGCAAGCCCGTCGCGGAGCCGCAAAGCAACAGCGCCAATGGGCGGCCCAAGGCTGAGCGAATCACTTGCACCGGCTGCGCTCCCAGGGCAATGCGGATACCGAGTTCTTTCATGCGCTTCGACACGGAATAGGTCGCCATGCCAAAGACGCCGGTCACGGCCAGCAACGCCGCCAGCAGACCCATGATGCCAAGACTTGCCGTCGCCACTCGTGCGGGGAATAAAACTAACGCGAGCGCATCCGGCCAGCTATGGATGGTGAATGGCAGACTGGAATCGATGTTGGCGAGCATTCGATCCAGCGCCGGGGCTATCTCGCTCGGCGGCAATTGCGATCTGACGACCAGTGTGGTGTCGCTGTCTGTGCTCTGCGCGAGGGCATAGAACATGGCGGGCGTTGGAGGTTCGGTCAGAGAATCGTATTTCCCGTTTTCCAGGACGCCGACGATCTCATAGGAACTTTTGTCCCCAGTCATAAACCGACGCCCTACTGCATCGGAACTACCGAACATCTTCCGCGCAAAAGTGTCGTTGACCAAGCTCACCTTGGGCGCCTTGGCATCGTCATGCCAGCTAAAGTCGCGGCCCGCCAACAAGCGTGTTCCGGCTGCTTGCAGGTAGCCAGGAGAGATCGAATAATACTTAGCGGTCAGCACACTGTTGGAGGTCCGGAACTCCGTAGTACCCTGCGGATACACCGGCGAACTACTTCCACCGGTGCCAAGTGGCGGCTGATTGATGGTTCCGACGGCCTTCACACCGGGAATCCGCGCGCTCTCTTCCAGCATGCGCTGTTGAATCAGTAGCGACGCGTCATCAGAATGACCCGCCATCTGCATATCAGTCTCGGCCAGGGTGACGTTCTGCGGTTGGAACCCCAGCGGAGCGTGCAAGGAACGTACCATCCCGCGCAGGGCTACGAATGAGGACATCACCAGTAGAGTGCAGAGGGTAATCTGCACACCCAGAAGGAGGTCGCGAAGCGTAAAGCGACGAAAAAGGGTCGTGCTTTGTGCGCCACTCTTCATGGGCTGTGCCGCACTGGTCGCCCAGATTTGCCTCACGGGAAGCAAGCCAAAGAGCAGTCCGCTGGCCACCGACAGCAGTATCGCCACACCATAAACGCTGGCGTCGGGTACGACCGTCACGTGGATGGGCATTTCCGCAAAAGGCTGCCAAGTGGTCAGTGCTCTTAGCAGGACGGCGGAAAACAACGTCCCCACCAGACCACCCATAAGAGAGATGAGCACCGCCTCACTCAAGACCTGACGCAAGATATGCCACCGGCTGGAGCCAATCGCCAGCCGAATCGCCAATTCACGACTGCGGTCAGCAGTGCGCGCCGCGAATATGCTGGCCAGGTTCGCACAAGCGGCCAGGAGTACCAGAAACGCCAGCAGCATAATGCCGAATAGAAATGTCCGGCTGGCGTCGCCAAGCTGGTCTCCCGCCAGGCCGGGCGTAACCAGGCGAGCACTCAGGTCATCGTCAAAGGTCGAGTAGCGTGCCGCCAACTGGCGGGCAATTGAATTGAGATTGTCGGTTGCCTGTTGCGGACTTATATCAGGTTTCAACGTTCCCAACATCCAGATACCATGGTTGCCGCGTTTGGACAGAAAATCGTAACCCTCGATCTGCTGCTCATTGACCATCGGCACCCAGAAGTCTGGCCAGAAGAATAGTTCGGTCCCATGAAAGGCTCTGGGCGCAACTCCGAGAATCGTGAACGGGTGCTTGTTGATCTCTACCGTGGATCCGATGACGCGGGGATCGCCGCTGAAATAGGAGCGCCAATAGGTCTCGCTCAAAACCAGATAGGGCGCCGAATTCGGCCCGTGCTCGTCGTCCGCATGAAATAACCGGCCCAGCACAGGCTGAACGCCAAGCATGTCGAAGTAATTGCCGGAAACTTCGTAGAACCAGCACTTGGTGGCAGTCTTTCCAGTGCTGAGACCGGCCCTTTGTATCCTGTAGGCGGCGGTGGCGCTGAAGCTGGTGTTAAGCGCCTGGTAATCGCGGTAGTCCGGATAGGACTGATTGTCATATCCGTGCGGTTTTTGCACGATGTTGTAAAGGTTGTTGGCTTGAGGAACATCCAGCCGCTTGAGGATCAACGCATTGAGCACGCTGAAAACGATGACGTTCGCGCCTATGCCCAACGCCAGCGTTAGCACGGCAGTAATCGTAAAGCTGGGCGATCGCCGTAACTGTCTTGCGGCGTAGTGCAGGTCCCGCCACAGGGCGTCCGCTTTTAACGCAGCGTCGGCAGCGGTAACGCTTTCTTTCGTCAGCGTCGGATTGCCGAAACGAAGCAAAGCGTCGCGACGGGCCTCTTCCGGCGACATGCCGGCCGCAACGTTGTCTGCAATCCGCATCTCGATATGGGACCGAAGCTCGGTATCGATCTCCTGCTCCAGTTTCGAGCGAGAGAACAAATTGCGAATGCGGCGGCCCATCGACATGGTGCTCTCCTCACGCGTAACGCAGGATCGCGCGAATCCCTTTGACCAGCTGCTCGAAGCTCTTTTCAGCTTCCTGCAACTGTCTCCGACCGGCAGCGGTAAGCCTGTAATACTTCGCTTTGCGGTTGGTTTCCGTCAGCTTCCACTCTGAACTGATCCATCCACTCTGCTGCATCCGGTGCAAGGCCGGGTAGAGAGATCCCTCCTCCACACGCAACAATTCATCGGACGCGCGCTGAATATGGAGCACAATGCCGTAGCCGTGCAGCTCTCCCGATTGCGACAAGGTTTTCAGGACCAGCAAATCCAGACTTCCCTGCAGATCATTTCTCGACATTGGCAAAGACCCCTAGACATCTCAGGAAACACTGAGCGAGCTTACCCATAGACGTCGAGGTATGTCAAGGGGGTGTTTTCTTAATTCGCGGAAATTCGGGTTGAGATCACTTCACCATTTTAAGGACCGGCGGCGGTCTCACTCGATCGGCTCGATCGCAATCAGCGGCCCGCTGCCGTCCTCGCGCTCCGGCCTCTGTACCAATGCCAAGACAGAATTCTGTGCCGTCCCGACCGGGACTCAAGTTAGAATCACTTTGCAAGAAGTGGGGCGAATGCAGAAGACGAAATTGCCGGTCGCAGACCCGCATCGCCGCTCTGTTCAAACCAGGTGACACAACCTATGACCGTGTTGGCCGACGTTTCACTCTATCTAAAACGCGCGCTCGCGTTGGCGCTTGCTATTCAGCTCGTGGGATGCGGCGGGACGCCCACGCCGGCGCCTTCTCCCCCGCCATCCGGTGGTTCGAGCACCACCACTCCCATCAAGCACGTGATTATCGTCATCGGCGAAAACCGCAGCTTCGATAACCTTTTCGCGACCTATCAGCCGCCGCCCGATTCATCGCAGCAGGTTTGGAACTTACTGTCGCAGCAGATCGTGACTGCGACCGGAGCCCCAGGTCCCAACTTCGCCGCAGCAGTGCAGCATCAAGCCAGCGACACGGATATCTATCGGTTGAGTCCGCCGCAGACGGGCAGCTTTTCCACTCTGCCGCAGCCCAACACAACTTTGAATCCGCTTTTGTTTCCCCCGGCGACTCAATATGGCATCGCGTCCGATCCGGGGCTCGCTCCTGGCGACCAAAAGCTGTTGAACGACGGGGGTATCTTCCCCCAATTTTATTTCGTCCCCGACAAGCGCTTTCCCGCCGATTTGCCAAACGGCCCGTTTCCGATCACCCAGTACCTGAAGTACCCGGATACGATGGGCGATCCAGTCCATCGCTTCTACCAGATGTGGCAGGAGATCGACTGCAGTGCCGCCAGCATCACCAGTTCCAACCCGAGCGGGTGCACCGCCGATCTGTTTCCATGGGTAGCAACTTCTGTTGGCTGGGGACTGGAGAATACGCCTCCACCGTTGCCATTGACCGACCAATCGACCTTTCAGGGAGCGGTCTCGATGGGCTTCTACAACATGGCTGCAGGAGATGTGCCTTACTTCGCGTATCTCGCCAATACCTACGCTATCAGCGACAACTATCACCAGTTTATGTTGGGCGGTACCGGACCCAACTCTATTTCCATCGGCACGGGTACGCCTCTCATCTATAGCGACGCCAACGGCAACCCGGCCACTCCGCCCGCGCTGCAGGTGGAGAATCCCAACCCCTATGCGGGAAGCAACAATTGGTATCAGCAAGACGGCTTCTACCTTCCGGATTCCGGCAACGAGAGCAATGCCTCCTATACCAATTGCTCCGATTCCACCGAGCCGGGCGTTTCGGCCATCATGAACTACCTGGCCGCGCTGCCCTATAAGCCATTCAACTCCGGCAACTGTGCGCCCGGAGCTTATTACCTGGTGAACAATCAGGACCCTTCCTACAACCGCGACGGCACACTGCGCGCCGACCAGAGCCACACCGTGGGCCCATCGTCGGTTCCCACCATCGGCGACGCGCTCTCGGCCGCCGGCATTTCGTGGAAATACTATGGCGAAGGATTCAGTTCCAGCGGCTTTGGCGGAATTTACTCGCACTACTGTGAGATCTGCAATCCATTCCAGTACGCGCCGTCCATCATGACCACCGATCTCAAGAACAACCTTCAGGACATCACCCAGTTCTATCAGGATGTGCAGAACGGCACCTTGCCTGCGGTATCGTTTGTGAAACCCGACGATATTGTGGATGCCCATCCGGGCACATCGCTGCCGGAGCTGTACGAAGCCTTCTGCCGTAATCTGGTGGATACCGTCAAGGGGCAGAACAGTTTGTGGCAGCAAACCGCCATCTTCATTACCCTCGACGAATCGGGCGGAAATTACGACTCGGGTTACATTCAGCCGATTGACTTCTTCGGCGATGGCCCACGCATTCCGCTTATCGCGGTTTCGCCGTTCTCCAAAACTGGGTACGTGGACCACACCTACGGGGACCACGCCTCGCTGCTGAAATTCATTGAAAAGAACTGGGGACTGAAGCCGTTGTCGTCGCGGAGCCGCGACAATCTTCCCAATCCGCAAAGCGCCCCCAACGCCCCCTATTTCCCGACCAACAGTCCCGCCATCGGCGACCTGATGACGCTGTTCAACTTTTAGAGCTAAGCCTCATGTCATGCGCGCCACAGATTCGGCGAAGGGCACCAGACTGTTACTCCAGCTCGCGCCTGCGTGCCTGCATCCTTGTTTTACTGCCGCTGTTGCTCATCTCCGGTGCCGCGGGCCAAGCGGCCCGGAAAAATGTTGCCGGCCGGGTGCTCATAGCATCGGACATTCACTTCAATCCGATGGCCGATCCTTCGCTGGTCGCCGATCTCGCAGCGGCTGACTCCTCCCAATGGGAAACCATCCTGCAGCGGTCGCAGGTCATGGCGTTCAGTAGCTACGGGCAAGACACGAACTGGTGGCTACTGCGGTCTGCACTGGACGCGATGGTTAGGGCTGAGCCTCATCCAGCGCTGGTGATGTTCACTGGCGATCTGCTGGCGCACAACTTCCCTAAGACGTACCAAAGCATTACCCATGACAGCGATCCCGGGCACTATCGCGTTTTCGTGCTCAAGACGGTTGACTTCGTAGCGCTGGAATTCCGCAAGCGTTTCGCGGCGGCGAAGATCCTGCTCACGCCCGGCAACAACGACGAATATTGCGGCGATTACAGCATTGAGGCGAATGGAGCATTCCTGAACGACACTGCGCAAAGGGCCCGCGACCTTGCGATGGAAGGCGAGCAATTCAGCGCAACCTGGAAATCGCTAGGAAGCTACAGCCTGGGTCATCCAACGCTGCACGGTTTGCGTATCCTGTCGCTCAACACGATCTTCTGGTCCGACAAGTATCGTGCCGCCAGCTTTAGCCATGGCTGTGCGACGGTCAACTCCACTGCTGCCAGCGATCTGCTCACATGGCTGGAATCGCAGCTGGCGGAAGCGGAACAGGCACACGAAAAAGTCTGGCTCATGTTTCACATTCTCCCCGGTATCGACGGCTGGGCGACAACCCATCCCTATGATGGAACCTCTGCGGGGACCAGCGGCTCGGCCGCGTCGTGCGCAACTTCGGTGGTGCCCATGTGGGTCCCGGAGTGGACTGCAAGGTTCGACAGCCTGCTGGAGCGATATCGGAGCACGGTCTTGGCGAGCTTCGCTGGTCACACCCACGTAGATGACTTCCGGGTGATCGGAGCTGACGGCGCCAACCGGCAGTTTGTGCTGATTGATCCCGCGATTTCTCCGATCTATGCTCAGAATCCCGGGTTTCGAATAGTAGATTTCAGGAGCGACGGAACGCTGGCCGATCAGACCACCTACTTTCTGACGAATCTCAAGCAGGCAGGCGGTAAGACTCGCGGACGTTGGAGGCGGGAGTATACGTTTTCGCGGCGATGGAAAGTGCCGCAACTGGACGGCGCGAGTCTGGCCAAGATTTATGATGAGATCGCCACCCGCAACACGGCGCGTGACTTATGGCTGCAGTTCTACATGGTATCGAGTTCTGCCGCACCCATTCCCGCTAAGGATGTGAAAGGCCTGTATTGCGCAATTAGCGGACTCACCCAGCAGGCCTATGAATCGTGCTATTGTGCTGCTACTGCGCCGGGCAAACAGTCTCCCTAGCAAACGCGTTCACCGTGAAACAGTCGGAAGTCAGCGGCTACCACGCTGCCAGTGCAACTCGCAACCGGAGGTTAGATCAATGACATTACCATCGTTCCGCTATCGTCTGGAGCAGCAGGTTCCACGCGTAGGAAACGGGGGCGTCACGCGCGGCGCATCCGTCCGTGAGTTCCCTATTTCGACTGGCATTGCCGGTGTCTCCATGCGGCTGGCGCCCGGCACGATGCGCGAGCTGCACTGGCATGCCAACGCTGCCGAATGGGCCTATGTCGTCGCCGGCTCCTGCCGCACTACAATCCTCCATCCAGATGGCTCGGCCTATGTTGACACGTTCGATCCAGGCGATGTCTGGTACTTTCCGCGGGGGTATGGCCATTCGATTCAGGGACTCGGCCCGGGTGAGTGCCACTTTATCCTGATCTTCGATAACGGCGACTTCTCGGAGGATCACACCTTCAGTATCACGGACTTTCTCGCGCAGACTCCGCGCGAGGTTGTGGCGCAAAACCTGGGTCTCTCGGTCGCAGAGCTTGCCCCATTGCCCGATCGCGAAGCCTACTTCGTGCGTGGTCCTGTGCCTGACGGCAGCTCGCTCTCTGCGACACCGCGTAGAGTTCCGGAACTGGCGACGATGCATCGGTACCCGCTTGACGCCCAACAGCCCCGGCGCGTCCCGGGAGGTGGTACGCAGCGGACTGTAACGGTAGATGAATTTCCTATTTCAACCACGATGGCAGGATCGGTAATTGAGCTGCAGCCCGGAGCCCTGCGCGAGCTGCACTGGCATCCAAACGCGGACGAGTGGCAGTACTACATCAGCGGCACGGCAGAAATGGGCGTGTTTCTTGCCCAGGGAAATGCTGTCATCGAGCAGTTCGAAGCCGGCGACGTCGGCTATGCTCCCATGGGGGCGGGTCACTACATCAAGAACACCGGCGCAGAGGTCTGCCGCATCCTGATCGGCTTTAACAACCCTCATTATCAGGCCATGGATCTCAGCGAGTGGCTCGCCGGCAATCCGGCTGACGTGCTGGCAACAACGTTTGGGCTTAGTCCCGAGGTCGCCGCCAAGCTTCCGCACAAGACCGTGTTCGTTGCGCCGCCGGTCAGCCGGAAATAAGCAGTTGCTCTGCGCATCGAACAATTCGCAGGAGTTTGTCGTGCAACCGTCCGCGAATGGCTTGGCCTTGGTTAAATCTGCGACCTCACTCGATCGGCTCAACCGCGATCAGCGGCTCCCGGCGGTCCTGGCGCTCCGGCCTCTGTACCAGAATCGTCGCTGACAGCACCACCACGATTCCGATCACCTGCATGGGCGACACCAATTCGCCGAGGATCAGCGCGGTCAGCAAAATGGCCCACACCGGCTCCAGGCAGGCGGTCACGATAGCGCGCGTGGGATCGAGATGCTGCAATCCGGCGAAGTAGAGCGAGAACGGAACCAGCATAGACGTGACGGAGAAGACGGCCATGAACAACCACTGCCCTCCGTTGTAATGTTGAGCGATGACCTTCCAAGGTGGATTTACCAGTTGCCAGAAAACCGCCGCACCCAGCAGGGAATACACCAGGACCGTCCAGCGCTGATAAATCTGCAGCAAGTGTTGACCGTAAACGTTGTAGAAGGCGAACGAGATCGCTGCCAGTTCCGCAGCCACTACGCCTAACGTATTGAAGCGAATGCCGGAGATCACGAGCCAGGGAAATCCGCGCTGCGCCGCCAATTCCCCCACCGCCAGTCCGCAGCCAAGCACAGCAAGGACCACACCGCTGACGCGCCGCAACGTCGGACGCTGGAGCCGACGCGCCAACATGTACAGCAGCACCCACACGGGCGCCACATATTGCAGGACAATCGCCGTGGCAACGCTCGTTTTCTGAATGGCGAAATAGTAGAAATAATTGGAGGCGGCAAGCCCGAAAATCCCCAACAAAAAGAACTGCAACAGATGGCTGCTGCTCTGCACCCGCAGGGACGATCTCCCCTTCAACAGCAAAATCGGCAGGAGTATCAGCAATGCAATCGTGGTTCGGCTCTGCGCCAGGATGAGAGGGTCGATCGGGCGCAGGCCGTGGCCACCGGCGAAGAGCCTGCCGGTAAAGACTGCGCGGCCCAGAGTGGCTGAAAACCCCCAGAAAAACGTAGCCGCGGCGATGAAGAGATAACCTCGGGCGGGGTGGGGCTTGTTAGTCAAGCTAGTGGATAGTGAATAGTCGGGCGGGTTAGCTGATCCGGGTCATAAACTTGAAGCACCGTACCACGTCGGTTGCGCTTTCTAACCACTATCCACTAACCACCATCCACTCTCATCAGTCGGCCAGCGCCGATTGGCTGTGCGATGAGCGCAGTACGCGGTCCACGGTGTAAGGGGCGCGTTTGGTCGGCTCGTGAAAATGCCGTACCTGCAACTCACCCAGCAGTCCCAGCGCGACCAATTGCACGCCGGCGACGATCAGCACGGCGGCGAACACCATTAGCGGGCCGTGTTCATCCATGACGTCGATCCCGCGAACGAACTTCTCGAACAACATCCACATGGCGATCAGGAAGCCAACCAGCGAACCTAGCGCCCCGACGGTGCCGAAGAAGTGCAGCGGCCGGGCCATGTACTTCAGCAGAAAACGGATGGTGATGAGATCGAAGAACACGCGGAAGGTCCGCGAAATACCGTAATGCGACTCGCCCCGTTCGCGATTAACATTGCGGATGGGGATCTCGCAAATGCTCGCGCCATAAGCCGACGCCAGCGCCGGAATAAAGCGATGCAATTCCCCGTAGAGCGGGATTTCCTGCACCACCGCGCGACGATACGCCTTGAAGGTGGTGCCGAAATCGTGCAACTCGACTCCGCTCAACTTGGCCATCAGCCAGTTGGCGATTCTGGAAGGAACCCGCCGCATCACGAAGTTGTCAATGCGCTGCTTGCGCCATCCGCTGACGATGTCGTAGCCCTCGCGGAGCTTTTGCAGAAACAGCGGAATGTCGTGCGGATCGTGCTGCAGATCGCCGTCCATGGCAATCACGTACTCGCCTTCGGAGTGATCGAAACCCGCCGCCAGCGCCGAGGTTTGCCCGAAGTTGCGGCGCAGTTTCACCACGACCACGCGGCGATCCACGGCTGCGATCTGCTGCAACATCCAGAACGTGTGATCGCGGCTGCCATCGTCCACAAATACCAGCTCGAACGGCTCGCCGGTGGCTTCCATTACCACCTTCAGCCGATCATAGAGCTCGGTGACGTTCTCTTCTTCGTTATGAAATGGGACGACAATCGAGTACTTGGTCACGGTTTTGTAATTATAGACGCCCCAGTTCCCAAATGGGACTCCTGTTTTTCTCAAATCGTTCTTGCGTTGTCAACGCAGTACTCTTGTGCAAGTCATTACACGCTCGCACTACTAGCTTCGGATGGGCGCTTTTCTGTGCAGGGGAATCTGGACTTTCCTGAGGCAGAGCGGCTCACGCTTGATGTCCAGCAATAAATGCCAGCAGGCGCCGGATTCCCTCTGCGAACTCATCGCCGGGCGTAATAAGGCTAATCACCAGATATCCATCCGAAGCGAAGTCGTAAAAATGGCCGGGCTGCACCAGCACCCCAGTCTCGCGCAGCAAGGCAATGGCAAGGTCCTCATCCGAACCCACCACGGGGACGCGCAATACGGCATACCATCCGCCTTCGACTTCCAGCCGGCGACAGAGTTCTTGCGTGGCCAGTTCAGCGTCGAGCAGAGCGAGATTTCCAATCATGCGTTGCCGCAACTGGCGCTGTATGCCGTGCCGCTCTTCCAGCATGGCCGGAACAGCCCACTGTAGCGGCGCATTCATGGACAGGTAGGTATCAGCGATGACTTCTAGTCGGCCCATCGCATCCGACAGCAGCGGCTGCGGGCCGCTCGCCGCAATCCATGCGATTTTCATCTGCGGCAGTCCGGAAATTTTCGACAACCCGCTAAGAGCGAAGGTCAGCACTGTGCTGTTTGACGAAAAGGTCAGCGGCAGATCTTTCGCAAGCGAATAATCGAGGAATACTTCATCGGCGACGATGGCCATTTCGTTAGCCGCACAAATGCGATTCAATTCCTCAACCTCAAGCGGCTTCGCAAATGAACCGGTCGGATTGTTGGGGTGCACGGCCAGCACGGCCCGGCAACGCGAAACTGCACCGTGGGCGCGTTCGATCGCGGCCTGCGCCGAATGGAAATCGATCTGCCATCCGTGGTCATACAGTAGTTCGTAAGGTTCGAGCTTCACGTCATGGAGATCAGCCAGAAAATCGAAGAGCGGGTAGCTCGGAGTGGGGACCAGCACCGTGTCTCCCGGATCGCACAGCAGCCGGAAAAGAAACGAATACGCCTCGCTGGTGCTGGTAGTGAGGATGAGATTGTCGGGCGAGACCTGACTTCCGTACGCTGCGTAATAGGTTGACACCGCCTCGCGGGCAGCCAGCAGCCCCTTCGCTTCGGGGGTGTAGGTCAGCGCCTGAGCATGCACCAGCGACTTCAGCAGCTCGTCTTCCCGATAACGGAGGCCAACGTTGGTGGGATTAGACGCCGTCAAATCAAGTACTTCCCTGCCGGCCCGCCGATGTGCTGCCAGCGCCTCGGTGTAGCGGTTGGTGGTCAAGTTCCACGATGTGCGCCGGGCGAAGAAGTTGCGCATGAGAGGAAGGATTATACAGAAGCGGGAGACAGGGCTGTTCCCCAGAAAACTCCGCCGCTCGTTTTGAACTTCGCTATAATCCAGACCGCAGTTAGCTAACGGAGGATAAGCGATGAAGAAACTACTTTTTGTGGGCCTGGCGATTCTATTGCTGATGCCGGTAGTGGCCTCAGCGCAGAATGCCTTCGATGGAACATGGAAGATCGACCTGAGCAAAGCCGAATTTCCCAAGAAGCCCGACGTTTACCTGCTGCAGAATGGCATGTATCAATGCAAAACCTGTGCGCCACCCATTGACATCAAAGCCGATGGCCAAGACCAGAAAGTCACCGGACATCCGTATTACGACAGTGTTGCGATCAAAGTCGTAAGCGATCACGAGATCGAAGAGACCGACAAGAAGAACGGAAAGACGGTCGCGACTTCAACGATGACGGTGTCGCCGGACGGCAACACCCTGGCATTCACCTTCACCGACAGCAGCAACACCAATGCTGAGCCGGTCACCGGCAAAGGCGAGGAGACCCGAGTCGCTAAGGGTCCGGCCGGGACCCATGCGATATCTGGCTCCTGGCGGACGACCAAGGTCGATACCGTCTCCGACAATGGGCTGCTGTGGACGTACAAGGTCAGCGGCGACGAGTTGACTATGACCACGCAGACGGGTCAGTCCTACACGGCGAAACTGAACGGCGCGCAGGCGCCCATGAAAGGCGACCCGGGCACCACCAGCGTCGCGGTAAAGATGATGGGCAAGAACACGCTGGAGGAGACCGACTATCGCGAAGGGAAAGCAATCAGCATCGCAAGAATGGTGGTCAGCCCCGACGGCAAAACGATGAAGCTTATGGTGGACGACAAACTGCGCGGAACCAAAAGCGAATTTGCCGCGATGAAACAGTAATGCACTTACGTCTATAACCCACCCTCTGCCATGTCTAGCTACGGCGCGGCGAGATGGGGTTACCCCCGGGGCGCAAGCCCCGGGTAACCAGTGCCTACGAAAGTGTTCCCTACTGGGTTATCGTCTTTACCGCGTCGCCCACCTTAAAGCCGGAACCAGAAACCGGTGTACCCACCGCGGAGATCTCATCCACATCGGTCAGACGAATCACGCCCACGGGAGAAGTCATGCGACGAATTACCGCACCGGTGGAAGGATCCTTGATCTCTTTCGTCACCCTCTGTACGGTGAGCTGATCGCCAACTTTCAGCCCCGACTTTGACCCGATATTGAGGATGACCTGGCCTCCGTCCACAGCGGCAACCAAGCCTTCCACGATAACCGTGCGGGCCTCCAGCTTGGAATTGTCAGCTACCAGTTCAGTGGTCATCTGGGTGACCGCCGCGTTCACCGCTTCGCCGATGATAGTTTGCTGGAAGTCACTGCTGCCGAAGTCCACGGCGCCGCCACCCCAACCATGCCAATTGCCGCCGCCGCCTAACAGCGAGGTGCTTTCGCGGGAGGACTCACCCTTGCCGGTGGCCACGCCCATGATTTCCGCCGTGTCGATGTTCACCAGCCGCGCGTCCACAACCACAACGGCCTTGCTCTTCTTGTGAGAGAAGCCGCCAATGCCATATCCGCCCCAGCCGCCGCCGCCACCGCCGACCTTCGTATCCTTGTTGTCGTTTCCGAATTGGGTAATGCTGCCGACGACAATCGCATCCACGCCCAGGATTTTGCCGATCTTCGCTGCCGATTGCGAATTGGCGCGATCGCTATTGGAGAAGTTCTGCTCGCCTAGGATCTTGTCCATAGCCTTGCGTTCGATTATGGAGTAGGTGCCATCCTTAACCAAGTCTCTCACCAGCAGGTCCGCGATACCCTTTCCGACGTCCACATTGGTGCCGAAGACTGCGGCCGAGCTGCTTTGGACCGTCGCATAATCGAAATCGAAGATAGCGATCCGCTTTTTACGAGTGTGCAGCGCTTGGGAGTCGGCGGTCTGCGCGATAGCTCCCGTCACAAGAAATGTGGCTACAACCAGTATCACCAAGAAGATTCGTTTCATGACCAGTCTCCCTGCACTGAAGTAACCTCCTTCATGGCGACACAGAATTATGTGCCCTAATCGATAGTGGCTGGGCGCAATTGTGTGTGGCGCAGTCAGCTAAACCTTGGTTTGCTCCGGAGGGTCCGTGCGGCGAGATTCTACCACTAAAGCGACGGTTCCCAACCTGAAATCAAGCCAGCGTTGGAGATACTTCCCGATTCCGGATGATCGGGGGTCAATTTGAACTGCATCCCAGAGAAGATTCGCCGCCGGGGAATTGTGAGCGAAACTCACCGCTCATCCTCGAGTGATTCTTCGGGAAGCTGCAGCTTACGCGTTGACCCGCTCCAGTTCGTCGGCATCCACTTCCACAGCCACACTGCGCATGATCAGCTCCAGGGTAAGCACAACCCGTAGGTTGTTTTTCTTGCGGGTCAAGACACCCACCATACCGGCCAGTGATCCTGACTTAATGCGGGCCCTTTCGCCCACAACCAGGTAAGGGTGAGGCTCAAATCGACGGAGGCGAAGTCCCGAACGCAACGCCTCGATCTCAAAGTCCGGCAAAGCCTGCGGTTCACGTCCGGAACCAACGATCAAGAGGACGCCGGGTACCGACAACACCTGGGTCGTGCCGCCTCGTCTGACTCGCGCGAAGACATAGCCTGGGAAAAGGGGTTGCTCCACATTGACCCTACAGCCGTTCTTCCAGCGGTGCATCTCCGTGTAGACAGGCAGGAACGACTCGATCGCTCGGAATTCGAAGTGCTTGGCTACCGCCTTTTCGTGACGGGGAGTCGTGTACACGGCAAACCACTTTGGCGACTCCATAGCCGAGGAGACCAATGCCCCCGACGGAGACATACCTGCATCCAGATCTCCTGGCATCTGTTCACTGACCCCATACATAGCTAGGTAGTCCTCACTTCGCGAGACCAATCCACATGGCCTGCGGACCCGACTCAAGGCATGGAACCGAAAAGGCCCGTCAGACCATCGTACCGCCCAAATGCAGTTCCACAAAGGCTCTACTGCCCCCAACGAGAGGCAGGACCGTCTGGAGGAGCGACACAGTGTGTGGCTACTTATATTCTGCGGCGATTGGTTGTTCGTTAGGTTAGGACAACAGTTCTGCCCGGTCAAGCAAAAAACGCGAATACTGCCCATCACTTGCTCGTACGGTAACTAACTTTTCTACAATAAGTTACATCGTAATAGTTTATGCGACGCGTGATCGCAAAGCCGATGAAAGTGAGTGCTTACACGCTCTGCAATCAAACGACCGCCGATATCGCCAAGCTTGCGTTTGTTCGCACCTGTGAAGATGGCCTCGATCGTTGCCCTTTACGGATGACGATGCAGAACGTGCGTGGCAATGTCCGGCCAGAACTCCCGTGATTAAACATTCGGACATGTGAGCGCCAAACCTGAGCGGGCGAGAAACCCGCGCCTTCTCGCGGAGGGCTTTCTGGATATCGGAGGCGCTCAAGCGCCGATCCGTGCTCTCACGGCTGCGGCGCTGGGTGGCTCTTCAGACGCGGCGTTAGATGCGGAATGACAAATTCCTGGAAAATACCGGCAACGCTGCCTTCGGCAATTCTGATCAGCGCAGTCCCCACCAGCAAACTCGCACTGCGATCCCTGGCTGGGTAGTACGTATAAGAGAGCCCGGCCGTGGCAAAGCTGCCGATAATTGTCGAGTAATTCGGCTGCCACTGCTTGTTGTCTCCCTTGCAGACCACCGCATTGCGGAGCGCGTAGAAAAATCGCTCCTTGGTCGTGCCCGTGCCCTTGTAGAAGTAGCGTGGATCCTGTTTCAGCACCGATGGCAGAATCGCGCTGTCGATAAACGTGCCAAAAAAGACGTCGCCGTAAAGCGCGCCGAAACGCCTGCCGTAGCCTGCCGCACCCTGCCCGTATCCGCCTAACTCATCACTCGCTTGATAAATACCGGCCAGAAATCCGACGCCGAGAACGCTGATGGGGTCAGTAACCGATTTCCAGGCCAGCGAGAACTTCTGCTTCGGGGCCAAAGGCGCGGGATCGGGTACATAGGTGGTGTAAAAGTTCGGGAAGACGCCAAGTACGCGTTGCTTCTCCTGCTCTTTAACCTCTTGCTGAGCAATTTCAGCTTCCGAGAGTACGACCTTCACATCCGTTGTGGTGGCGGCAACAGTAAGCACGATCGCAGGAACAATAAAAGCCTGGCCCGGGTTCACGATTCCGGAAACCAATTTGGTCTCAAACCCTGGGGCGCTAACCGTGAGCTGGAAAGGGCCTGGAGCAAGATTGTAAAAGGAAAATTGCCCATTGTCGCCCGACAACACATCCTGTTTCTGGGCTTGATCCTTAAGGGTGAGTCGCACGTTCGCGCCAGCGGCGACGGCGCCATCCTGATCGACAACGGTTCCACTGATGCTTCCCTGAGGTTGCCGGACTGACTGCGGCTCGCCACCGGGTGCTCCTGTTCCCCGGGCGCCAGGTCTGCCAGTTTCTCCTCCCTGGACGGTCGGGGCCTGCTGAGACGTCGACGGAGAATCACCCTGCTGCGCAAATGCGGAAGCGGTCGACAAGATCAGTACAAACCACAGAACCAAACGCAAGAAGTTCCTCCCTTTGGTATCGATTGCCAGAACCTAGATTCTAATCTCTCGGCCCTTGACGGTCTATTCCCCGGAATGGAACATCGCGGAGGCCGCGCTTGGCTGGAACATGCAAAGCACTGCTCGGGTCGAAGTCTGGCGTGTCGAAATGCGATGGAGGCCTTCATGGCTTAGCTGAATCATGGCCGATTCCGATCGGCACTAGAATCTTCCTGGTTATAGTCGGCCAGTATTCCTTCAGCAGGTTCGCCCCGGCCGAAGCCGCAATGGACCAACCATAGTTCTTCAACGTGTAGCCCACGGTTCTTTGAGCATCCGGCATATACGTGTTTGCCAACCCTGCTGTCGCCAAGGGCGCTATGATTCCCGGCCAGTTGAACGCTTCCCCTCGGTCATCTTTTCGCACGATCACGACCCGGCGAAGGGCATACTTAATGCTTTGCTTCAGGCTTCCGTCTCCCATCACGAAATAACGTGGGTCATCGTGCAATACGGACGACAGGAAGTAGGTGCCAATCAGGTTCGTGCTGGCCCGGTTCGCCATCGACGCTCCGTAACGTTTGCCGTAGCCGTCGGCTCCTTGACCATAGCCCGCGGGGCTGTCTGCCGCTTGTCCAATGCCAGCTCCAAGCCCTGACCCGAGAAACGCCGCAGGAGAAACGCTGTTGGCGATAGCCAATTTGAACTTTTCGCCGGAGGTCAACGGTTGGTCGCCGTGAGCCAGATCTGGAAAAAACAGATCGCGCTTGGTAATTACCTTAGGTTTCCCTACCAGCTCCTTTTTCCCAGCCGTCCGAGCCGAAGTCTGCGACTGGGGGTTCGAGGAGGATGGAGGCGGATTCGCCTTTGAAGTTTGTGCCAACGCCGGGACCTGTCCCGTCAGCCAGGCGATCATGACGATTGTGCCGACGGCGAACCGAATCACCGTGATGTGCGTCCTTGAAACTCGTCCGCTGTAGCGGTCCGTCATAGTCATGCCCGCGTGTCTCTCCGTGCAATCTTTCGCGGCCATTTGGCCTCTGGAAATGTGGCTTGCCCTTTCCAGAAGTTGCACAACCCGTGGCGCTCTTTCCCTGACATCGGCAAATTCAGCTTCGATCTTGCGCGCCTTGCCTGTGCCTCAAACCGGATACAATAGTACGAACCCCGCCCACAAATGGCGGGGTTCGTTAGCATTTCAGCGCGGCTCCGGCTTCTGGCCGCTTTGCTGTGACGTTGGCCGAACTCAGTGTTGCATCTCGTTCATGGCGCCGCCGCTGCCGCCTTTTTGCGCCAGCATCTTCACCTTGTCGACATGAAGCGTGCCACTGTCGGTCATTTTGCCTGTCACTTCCACGTGATGGCCGGCATGCTCGGTGAGCGCGTCGGGGTTGTCTATGGCGAGGACCTTCTGGTCCTTGTCCGTCACCAACACTGGCTTTTCGCCCGCCGCGATACATTTTTTGGCGCACGCTTCGTGGGCCGCACTCGCACCTTTCGCGCCACACTTGGAATCGCTGACCCAGCCGCTCCAACTCATGTCCTTGGCTGCCGCCAGCACGGTCATGCTGCACAAATAGAGCCCGATTACCAACAACACTCTTTTCGTCATTGTCGATTCTCCTTTTGAATGGCCGCCAGGCGGCCGACCATGTTTACAAAGCGGGGAAAGACCAGCCCATGCCAGGCCGGCTACAGAGTAGATTTTCATGAACAGCACCACAGTGCACTCCGCTGGTACCTTCACCCTTAACCTAGGTACGAGGCAGGAGTCCCCACAGACTTCGATGCGACAAGTTTATTCCACAAACAGGGTTTGCGCGAAAAAACATCGCTGAGCGGACAGAAGTCAATACCGCCGGTCAGGGTGGCGGCGGCCCGCAGCATCCCCGTAGGGGATTACTATTTCTGATGGGTATTTTCGGCTACCGTGGGGCGCGCTTCGCGTCAGGTTTCACCTGCGGCTCGACCAGTACGACCTCACCGGGTTTAACGTACCCCAGTTGCTCGCGTGCTTCTTTCTCAATGGCGTCGGGATCTTCCCGCTGCAGGCTATCGACCCGGTGCTGCAGTTGCTCGTTCTTCATCTTCTCGTCGTCAATCTGCTGTTGCAGGCGGACAGCTTCCGCTCGCTTGTCCTCATACACCTTCATGCCATTGGCGCCAAAGATCACCTTGTAAGCAATGAAAATGGCGAGCACGCCAATGCATAGCGTCGCCAGCACGCGGCGCATACGGTAGAACCAACCTCCGGCAATACGAACGGTCAGCACCATGGTCACTGCTCCAAGAGGCCCGTCGCCTCCCGGCGAGTCTGGTTGACACAACTCCTATTTTTAGTGGACTTCCACATGACCTCGCGCGTCAAGCGAAACTCTGGCGAAAGAATAGGAGGAGTTAACTTCGTCAAATGGATGCCGTAATTGTTGACGCCGAGAGGCTGATGAAGGGGTCTGCGCTCTTTGCCGTGGTACAGTCTGAACCAAAAATACTTACGTTGGGGTGGTGGATGACGACTGCGCGCATTGTGCTCACTACGATCGGAAAGCCGCAAGACGCTGAGAAACTTGCCTTGCAGTTGGTCGAGCGCAGATTGGCGGCCTGTGTCAACATCGTCGGGCCGATCCGCTCGGTGTACCGCTGGAAGCAAAAAATCTCGAACGAACCAGAGTACTTGCTGGTGATCAAGACGACCGCTGAACTCGCTGCGCAATTGCGCTCGGCCTTCAAGCAACTGCACCCTTACGAGTTACCCGAATGTGTCGAACTAGCCGTGCAGGGTGGCAGTGAGGATTACCTGGCGTGGCTGGCGGGAGAGGTCAGCGGTTGATTCTGGGCCGACCGCGACATCGTGCAGGCACACGCTGCCGTGGCTGCGCCTCCTCTATTTTTCTGCCTCGTCATCACTTCCCGCCGCAAACACGGTGTGGCGAGGTGCGGGCATCGGGACCCGGCCCTTCGCCGCCCTCCACAAAATGGCATTGAGGACGTTGGTGTCCGCGGCATCGGCAACCGAGAAGTTGAGCTTGGCTGATTGCTTGGCGCCGGGAGCATCCAGACGATTGGCTTGATAGATCATGCCGTTGTTACGATTGCGATAGTCCGCCTTGAATGCCGGCTGCTCGCCCGTTCCAGCGAACAAGGGCGCCATGACCGCGGCATAGGCGTCGTTGTTGTTCATGGGTGGAAGTCCCAACAGGGCCTCCATAGTGTGGATCATGTTGACCGTAGTGTAGAAGTGATGGTCCACCGAAGGATGCTGTGGAGTACCGGGTGAATACTTGCTGATCACGAGCGCGATGCTGCGATGTGCATCGACGTGATCGGCGCCATCTTGCGCGTCATCCTCGAGGATGAAGATGGCCGTGTCAGCCCAATAGGGGCTGCTGGAAACGGCTTCCACCACGCGTCCCACAGCGAGATCATTGTCCGCGATGGAGGCGTTCGGCGTGGGCGATCCCGGACGGGTCCCGGCCGTGTGGTCGTCAGGCAAGCGCAGGAGCACAAAGCTTGGCAACTGCTCTCCCATGCCAGTTTCGCGGGCATGAACGAAAACTCCAAACTCACGCAGAAACTCGTCGGCGCGGAACTGGTCGGGATAGCTTACATTGAAGTCCGCAAAGTTGGGATCGAAGTGGCCGCGCAACTCCGGCTTGTTCGCGGCGTCGTAGGCGATCAGCGGAATCTTGTATTGGTACGGGCTCTTCCCTCCGCCCAGCTTCTCGGGCAGATCTTCGCCCGGCATAACTGCCTTGCGCGCGCAATCCGGCGGATGCCCGGAAATCGCGCCAGTCGCAGCCGGGCTGTTCTGCGCAGTATCTTCGCACCACCAGGTGTTCACAAATTCGCCGTAGTGACGATAAGTCAGGCTGTGCCGCGCTAGATTGCCCCACAAATAACCCGTTCCCGGCTCGTTGACATCGGGGAGTCCGATGGTCATGGGGTTCGCATCGCCGACGTAGCCCTCATAGTCGTAACCCCGTTCTTTGCTGCGATAGTTAATCGCCCAGGTCTTCTCCGTATAATCGCTGGTAATGGCCGCCGTGGACCATACGTGTCCATCGCCGGAGACCTCGCCGCTATCGTAGAAGTTGTCGAGAATTCCGAACTGCCGCGCCAGTTTGTGCTGGTTTGGGGTGATGTCTTCCCCGTACATGACCAGCGAGCGATCGCCATTCCCCTCGGGGATGTCACCAAAGATCTGATCGTAGGTGCGGTTTTCCTTAATGATGTAAATCACATGCTGGATTGGGTTTTCGCCGCGCTGAAAGTTAATCTCTCCGGTGCGGCCTTCCATCTGATTGCTGCGGACGACATCTTCGGTGAGTCCGTGGCGGTTACCTGCCGCTTCAACCAGTGACACGCGAGCGATCGAGCCCCGAATCATGGTCGCGATGTAGGGATGGCTGCGCTTTCCGGGACGGTCAGGGTTGTCTTGCCAACCTGCGTTAGGACCTGTTCCCTGTCCTTTCCCGCTTGCAATCAGCAGCTCTCCACCGTGGACCACTATGGCAGTTGGGTACCACTCTGTCGGAATGAAATAAGCAGCGCGCTGGGTGTTGGCGGAGTGCACGTCGAACACTGCGACCGCGTCGGCAGCCGCGTTGGCGACGTACAATTTGCTTCCCTCCGGTGACTGCGCGAGCGCGTCGGGATAGCTGCCGCCATAGGTCTGACCTGGCAAGCTGGTGCTGAGGTATCGGTCAACATGGCCGTCTGCGGTTGACACGACTGCAACCGAATCGCGGTTGGAAAGCGCCACGTAGAGATGCTGTTGGTCTGAACCCAACAGTAGCGCTGTCGGATGCGACGACGCGTCGATATCGCGCTGCGGAGGCATGAGTGCGATCTGCCGCACAACTTTGCCAGAGCGCAGATCCAACTCGGCGACTTGCGATTCGTTCCACAAGGAACACCAGCCGCGACTGCCGTCGGCACTCACCACAACACCGTAGGGAAACGCGGCAGGAACGTATTTGCCACGTCCCAGATCGAAGCGCTGCAGCACCTTGCCGCTGTGCGCGTCCAGCAATGCCGCATCGTCCGCAAGATTCTCCGCGATCAGTAGCGCGTCGCCACTGTCGCGCTTCACCACTGCCAGTCCGGCGGGATACGGGTTGGCGTAGCCAGGCGCAACGCTCTTCGGATTGTAGGTAAATTTCTTGCCGTGACCGAGCGGCGCGCGGGGCAGCTTCAGAAAACGTTCCGCCAGCAGCGTGCCGTTCTGCAAGCGGTACACGGCGACCCCGTTGCCAGTATCGCCAGGCTTCTTGCCGTCCGGGTCGGTAAGCGACGCCATCGAGGCGTAAAGACTAACGCCATCGCTGCTCCAAGCCAGACCAAGGAAATACGACTGCTTGGCATGAAGGGCGAGGCGCGGATCGGGAAAGTCGCGCAATTGGTTGTTTGCCAAGTCCAGCAGAGCAATCGACTGCTGAAATTTGGACTCGGCTGTGCCATATCCATTGTTCAAAATGGCGAGGTACTTCCCGTCCGGACTGAGTGCCACCGCTGTTGGAAAGCTGTTGGTAGGCTGCGGTCCTCCAGGGGCAGGCAACAGCAGCAGCTTGCTGGAGGGCAGCTGTAGTTCCTTCTCCCGCGCAGACGATTGAGCGGCAGAGGGCAGGCTAACCAGGCACAGCAATAAGAGAGCGCCGCCGATGCTGCGGACCTTCATTTGTTCCTCGTGATTACGGGCAAGGCTTTGCGCTGCGTTGGACCTGCCGAGTGGTGCGCCCTAGTGTTGCTGATTTGCCGCTCATAGTGGACCAGAACGCGGGAGACTCCATCGGCAATGGACCCAGTCCCGGAGACCACCACATCGGCATAGACGATGCTGGGTCGAACGTAGCGCTGGGCCATGGGAGCAACAATCCCGGCATATTGCTCCATCACGGACTCCGGCGTGCGGCCGCGCTCGCGCACATCGCGGGCCTGCCGCCGCGTGAGGCAGGCCTCGTCATTCATGTCGACGAAAACCTTGGTGCGCAGTAACTCGCGCAGACTGGGCCAGTGCAAAGTAAACAGTCCCTCGACAATGACGACGTCCGCTGGCTGCAGCACCTCGGTTCCCCGAGTTCGCGTATGGGTGGCGAAGTCGTACACCGGCAGATACACAGTTTCTTTATTGCGCAAGCTAGCAACTTGCTCGACGATGAGGTCGTGATCGAGCGCCTCGGGCGCGTCGAAATTTATTCGCGCTCGTTCCTCCACGGGCAGATGCGAGAGGTCCCGGTAATAACGGTCTAGCGCCAGTACGCTGGCATGCAGCGTAGCGGAAAGATGTGTCGCGAGATACGTTTTTCCGGCGCCCGAAGGACCGGCAATGCCGATGAGATATGTTTCCGCGGGCATGTGCGATTTAGTGTAGCGCAGAGGTTCCCACGCTTTGTGACGATAGGGTTAATCGGAAGTAGTAGCACGGCTCTGCAAGTAGCCGTCGATCCTGGGCAATACCGCCCGCAACAGCGCAAGAAACTTGCTGGCCAGACGCTCGCCGGTTTGCAACACTTCCTCTTCTGTGATCTTCTCGCCGGTCATGCCGGCGGCCATGTTGGTCACGCACGAGACGGCCAGCACTTCCATGCCCATGTGCCGCGCGGCAATCACCTCNNATCTCCGCTGGGGTTTCAAAGTTGGGACCAGTCACCGCCGCGTACACACCTTCAAAGATGCCTCCACCCAATCGCTCCGATTCCTCGCGCGCGAACTGCCGGAATTGCGCGTTGTAGGCGTCGGTCATGTCGGGATGACGCAACCCAAGACGCCCGTCATTCAAACCAATGAGCGGGTTCGCTCCTTGGAGATTGATGTGGTCCCGGAGTACGACAAGCGCGCCGCGGCTGTATTCGGTGCGGATTCCGCCTGCAGCATTGGTCAGCACCAGAGCGCGTACCCCCATTCGTCCTAAGGCGCGCACGGGAAGAACAATCTGGCTGGGCGAATAGCCTTCGTAGAGATGCGCGCGACCTTGCAACACGGCCAAGGGAGTGTTGTCGAGCTTCCCAAGGGCGAGCACGCCCGCATGACCCTCGGCGATGCTGCTCGGAAAATATGGAATGTCTTCGTAGGGGATGCGGACTGCGTCCCTTAACCCACTGGCGACGGCGCCCAGTCCCGATCCCAGGACCAGGCCGATACGTGGACGCAGACTCGTGCGCTCAAGAATGAACTGTGCCGCCTGTTCAGCGCAGAGGAAGTTGTCGGAGGTGGAGGTTGCCATTATCTCGATCATTTCTGTCGGGACGGAAATTCACGACGAAGGCACGGAGATCACAGAGAAAACTCCTCAGAAACAAACTCCATATCGTCCGTGTCGGAGGCTGCCCTGAGCGATGCCATAAGGGTGGTGAATCGCTTTCGACGCGGCGGTCTGGGTCTATTTTCCGATCTCTTCCAGATACTTCTCGGCTTCCAGGGCGGCCATGCAACCCGTTCCCGCAGCTGTGACCGCCTGCCGATAATGGCGGTCGGCTACGTCACCGCTAATGAATACACCCGGCGCTCGCGAACCGACATACCCGTCGGGAATTAGATACCCATCGCCATCGCGGGCCAATTGCTCACCCACGAATTGTGCGTTGGGTGTGTGCCCGATGCCCAGGAACATGGCACTGACCGGGAGGTCCCACTGTTCGCCGGTCTTCAGATTGCGCAGCCGCAGTCCGGTGACTTCCTTCTTGCTGACATCGAACACGTCGTCCACAACGGTGTCGGTGAGAAACTTGATCTGCTGATGCTGACGTGCACGCTCAAGCATGATTTTCGAAGCCCGGAACGCTCCGCGGCGATGAATGATGGTGACCTTGGTCGCAAAGCGGGACAGGAACAATGCCTCTTCCATGGCCGAGTCGCCGCCCCCGATGACGGCAATCTCCTTGCCCGAGAAGAAGAAACCGTCGCAGGTTGCGCAAGAGGAAACACCGTGGCCGATGAGTGCCTGCTCGTTCGCAAGGCCCAGCCAGCGCGCCGAAGCACCACTGGCAATGATGAGAGTACGGGCCAACAACGTCTCGCGGCCTAACTTGATCTCGATCGGTTTCTTGCTGCCGTCAGGTCTCTTTTGGCTCAGGTCCACCGTAACTACGTGTCCGGCGAGGAACTCAGCGCCGAAACGCAGGGCCTGCTTGCGCATGTTCTCGATGAGTTCCGGGCCCTGGACGCCATCCGGAAATCCCGGAAAATTCTCCACCAGCGTGGTGATGGCAAGCTGCCCGCCGGGCTCATGCCCATCGATGACGAGTGGGCTGAGATTCGCTCGGGCCGCATAGATTGCGGCGGTCAGTCCCGAGCATCCGGAACCGATGATGATGACGTTACGCATCTTGTCAGGCATAGAACTGGACTTAGATTCCACGCCACGCCGGAAGATGCAACCGTACCCGTCGTGACGCGCACAATGAGAAATAACAGCTTGCTACTCAAAAGCTTGAATGAACAGAACGCACCGTCCGGATTCTAACAAGTGCCTGCGGTTTAGGGAACGTTTAGAATCAGGGCATGGCAAAGTTGACCCTGGTGTATGGCCTGCGTCTTCTACCCTCAGAAGAAGTTGCCGAAGTCGGCGAGGGTGCGGTAAAGCTGAGGAATGGGCACGAGGCGCACGTGACGCTACATATTATCGAGGGCTCGAAAGAGGAAATCGAGCGGCAGTTACGCACGAGCGTGGAGGCGTTTTTCGATCTTTACCCTGAGATCTGAGAATGTTGTCGCGAGCGACGCGGCCTCGTAAACATTGAAACGTTTCCCGGCGCCTGCCGTTACACTTTGAGACTGGCGACGAAGGCAACCGAGTAGCAATAGTTCCGAGACCCTATGGCGTTCAAGCTTCCAGAGTCCCGCGAAATCAAGGCCCGGCTGCGAAGGGTCCTGCGCCCCAAAAGCAAGTTGGGACGAACCACGCTGTGGTTTGGCGGATTGGCCCTCGTTCTCGAACTGCTGCGCCTGATCTTCCGTGTGCCCAACGGGACAATGTTGAGCGGCTGGGCCACCTTCCTCGTCTTTGTCTTCGCTGTTTGCGCCCTGCTGATGGGCCTGCGCTGGGTGCGCCGGCAGCTCATGTGGCGCTTGCGTAACCGCTTAATCGTTACCTATGTCTTTATCGGCGTCATTCCCATCGTGCTGTTGGTGATGATGGGACTTCTGGCCAGCTACCTGTTTGCGGGGCAGTTTGCGACTTACGTCGCCATGTCGGACCTGCAATCGGAGTTACGGCATCTGGAATCAGCCAACCGCTCCCTGGCCATGCAATTTCGCAGTTTGGCGCGCTCCGAGAAGTTGAATGAGCAACTGGCGGCCGAGATATCCAGCGCGTCCGATGAGAATTTCCGCAATCGGGTGGTGAGCGTCTGGGACGGAGATAAGCCTTTCGTGCTCTCGGAGGGCCGGGCAGCTCCGGGAATCGAACCGATCCACATATCGGCGGCAATCCAGGGCGACTTCGCGGGTTTTGTGCTGGACGGCAAACGGCTGCACCTTCGCGTGGTCAAACACGTGGAGGCCGGCCCTCATCACCTGACCGTGGTCTCCAATGTGCCGGTCACGCCGCAGCTCCTGCGGATGGCCACGTCGCAGCTCGGATCTGTAACTGTGCTTCCCCCGGACGAGGACACGAAGCCGGAGTCGCCTGCGACGTCGAGTACTTCGCCTCGTACCGGTAAATCCTCTTCGGTACCCGATAAAGATAACGATAAGCTGATCTTCAGCACGGGAAATTCACGCGAGATAGTTAGCTTGTCTGGCGAAAACGCCAGCACGAGGGTGGAAGCTGGACACGTGCCGCTTCCTGCAAACCGCTTCGACGTGCACATTCCATTTGCCACTCGCTTCAGCGCCATCGACTGGCACACCGGCAAATCCATGACTGGCTTGATCCTGGTGGATACCCGGCCTTCGATGCTGTACGCCACCTTGTTCAATGCCCTCGGCGATAAAGCCGAAATCTTCCTCGATGGCCTGGTGGGCATCGCAATCTTTTTTGGTCTTATCGAGCTGATAGCGCTGTTTATCGGCATGAGGCTCTCCCGCAGCATCACCAAGTCGGTTTCCGAACTCTATGTTGCAACCCAGCACGTGAACAGCGGCGACCTGGCCTATCGCATTAAGGTGCGGACCCAGGACCAGATGGCCGCGCTGGAGCAATCGTTCAACTCCATGACCCATTCGCTGTCGAACCTGATGAGCGAGCAAAAGGAGAAGCANNAGCGGCGACTATTACGATTTCATTCCGATGCGCGAAGACAAGCTGGTGCTGGCGGTTGGCGATATTAGCGGCAAAGGTATTTCGGCGGCCCTGCTGATGGCGACGGTGCATGCGTTCGTCCGCGCCTATTCGCTGGAGCCGGAGCGAACCCTGGCGTCGGTGGCGCTGGGCACCGGCCTCGCCGGCGAGCGCGCTCTTCCCATGTACTACCGCGGCGATGGCAGCGGCGATTCCGATCTCGCTCCGGGATTGTTGATGGCGACGCTGAATTATCAGCTCTATCGCAGCACCCCGCCGGAGAAGTACGCCACCATGTTCCTAGGCTGCTACGATGCGGCTTCGCGCTCGCTTACCTATTCCAACGCCGGACACCTGCCTCCGCTGGTGTTGAGCAACGGTGGGCAGGTCAGGCGTCTGGCGACCTCCGGTACCGTCGTAGGGCTATTCGACGGGATGAGCTACGACGAAAGCACGATTGATATGGAACCGGGAGATATCTTCGTCGGTTACAGCGACGGCATCACCGAGCCTGAGAATGAGTTTGGCGAGTTCGGCGAAGAGCGTCTGATTGAGTTGATCCAGCGGCATCGCGATCAGCCGCTGGCGCGCATCAGCGAGATCGTGACCGGCGCCGTTACCGACTGGATCGCTGGCGGTGAACAACCGGACGATGTGACCCTGGTGCTTGCCCGGGCGCGTTAGAGCGGTTCCAGAGAGCGTTGTCTCCTGGATATCGGTTGTTACGGTAAGATTACCGCTCATACCCGCAGCCAGCTAGCGTCCGCTCGCCCATCCTACGCCGAAGCCCATACCTCGTTTTCGGTTCCAGAATCCACGGCGGTGATCACGCGCAGGAGATCGCCTTCCGCTTCAGACGAACGATGGGACAGCTTAGCCTTACACCACGGCTGGTGTGGGCAGGAAGCGGTAGCCTACGCCGCGCACGGTAAGCAAGTGTTGGGGATGCGACGGGTCCTTCTCGATGTACTTACGCAAGCGCACAACAAAATTGTCGATGGCGCGCGTGTCGGTATCCTCGTGCAATCCCCAAACTTCTTCGAGAATGGACTTGCGCGAAACGATCTTGCCGCCGTTGCGAATCAGATGCCGCAACAGTTCGGCTTCCATGAGGGTCAGGCGAAACACCTTGCCATTGGCCCGCAGTTCAAGCGTGCCGAAATCGACCTGCTTGCTGGCAAAGGTGTAAACGTCGAACTCGCGCAAGGCATCGGCCCCTCCCGGCTCGGCCACTCGCACTTGCGCCGGAGGGTCGGTGAGTAAAGTGCGGCCCCAGTCGCGGCGGCGCAACAAGCTGCGAATGCGCGCCAGCAGAATGGCGAGATCGAACGGCTTGGGCAGGTAGTCGTCGGCCCCGGAGGCAAAGCCCTTCAACACGTCTTCCGGGCGACCGCGTGCGGTCAGCATCAGCACCGGAATGTACTGGTTGGCCTTGCGCAGTTCGGCGGCAACGGCGAAGCCGTCTTTGCCCGGAAGCATGACGTCCAGCACTAGCAGGTCGAACTTGTGGTGGTTCTTCAGCAGCAGACCCAAGGCGGTTTCGCCATCGCCCACGACCCTGGTGGGATAACCCTCGGCTTCCAGGTTGAACTTCAAGCCTCGCGCCAGATGCTCTTCGTCTTCTACCAGGAGTATTTCGCTCACTGCGAGTTCCTCGGCAATTGGATGGTGACGGTTGTGCCCCGGCCTGTTCCTTCGCTCTCCGCGAAGGCCTTGCCGCCGTGGCGGCGCGCGATGGCGCGCACGATAAACAGACCTAAGCCGCTACCCTTGACCTGCGGCGTGACTGGAGTAAGCACGCGATAGAAGCGCTTGAAGATGCGCTTCAATTCGCCTCGAGATATTCCAATGCCATTATCCTTCACTCGAATCTGCACATGCCGCAGATCGGGCGTGAGCACTTCAACCCGAATACCCGGGTCCTTCTGCGAATATTTAATCGCATTATCAAGCACGTTGGACAGGGCCGTGGCAAGTTCTTCGCGATCCCCCATGACCGAAAGCCGCTCGGCTGGCCGGCCGTCGGTGGCCCAGTCCATCGCCTCGGGAGGCAAATGATGGCGCGAGCGCGCCAGATCCAACGTGTCCTGCACCAGCGGAGCAATTTCAACTTCGTTGCGCGAAAGCAGCGCGTTCTTCTGCACCACCCGGGCCGCGCGCAGCACTTGCTCGACCGTGCCCATCAGGCGCTGGGTATCGTCGAGCATAACTTGATAGAACTCGCGGCGCTGCTGTTCGTCGATATTGCGCTTCTGCAAAGTCTCCAAGTACAGGCGGATGGAGGTGATCGGCGTCTTTAGCTCATGGGTGACCGCATTCAGAAAGCTGTCCTGCTGTTCATTACGGCGGATCTCGCGGACCAGAAAAATGGTGTTGAGGATGACGCCGGCAATAATAAAGCCAAAGAAAATCACGCCCAGAATGAGAGGCACGATCTCGCGCCAGTTGAGGATGATCCAACTGGTGCTGAGGACCGCCGTCGCCGCCGCCAGACAGACGCCGAGCGTAATAAAGAACGCGATAGTTGTTTTGCGACTGGTAATGCGCATGGGTGACGAGAAGAGAATAGCACCGCTGAAATCAGGAGGCGGCTGCCGATGGCAGCCACCAGGTCAGCTATTGAGCAAGTAGCTGGTCGGCGCCGCGCTGGGCGTTTTCAAGGTTGCGGGTCATGCTTTGAGCTTGCCGAATGGCCGACAGGGCTGCGTTGTTGTCGCCCCTTTGTTCCAAGGCGCGGGCGAGTAGCAAATATCCCCAATCCGAAGGTTGGAGCTTCATGGCCTGGGAATACGCCTGAATCGCCGGGCCGACGTTTCCGGATTTTTGCTCAACCAGCCCTAAGCCGAGCCAGGCTTTCGCGAATTGGGGATCCGAGGCCACGGCGGCTACAAAGCTCTCCCGGGCGTGAGGTAAATCGCCCAACTGGCGATAAACGTAGCCCATATTGTCGAAGGCTTTGGCTCGCACCCCGGCGTTAAGTACTGCCGAGTTCTGAGTGGCGCTAATCACCTTGTTGTACTGCGCGATGGCTTGCGAAAGATTTCCTTGTTGCTGCTCGTAACCACCGATATTCAGGTTACTGTCAGGATCGTCTGGGTTGATTGCCACGGCGCGGTAGAAATGCGGCATCGCCGCATCGCGCTGTCCGTCAGCCAATAGCGCTCCACCCAGGTGGTCCTCCGCCATATAGTTGTTCCTGGTAACCGCAACCGCGTGCGACCACAGCTTAACGTTATCGTCCCAATAGGAGATCTGGCGGCGAGCCATGACGGCCAGGGCCAGCAGCGCGATAACACTGACGACGGCCAGCTTCGCGCTGGAAATGTGCCGCTGCCTCGCCCACTCCGCTATGCCCCAGCAGACCATAATGAACAGGCCGACGAACGACAAGTACGCATAACGATCGGCCATCGCCTGGATACCCACCTGCATGAGCCCGATCACCGGCACCAAAGTTCCAAGAAACCAAAGCCAACCCACCAACAGATAACGCCGATGTCGGCCCGCGACGACCAGAGCGGTGACGGCCACCAGGAAGACGAATGCCGCGATTACCCTCCAGAGTGCCAGCGAATCGCCGCTGGGATACGGGTAGTACAGCGCCAAGCCCGAAGGCCAGAACGCATTCGCAATATACCGAACGTAGGAAAGGATGGCATTCTGCAGCCGGACGGAGAATGGGTGAAAGTAAATTCCGCTCAGCGTGCCACCCGTGCGCTCTGCTCGCAACGTAATGAAGGCGCTAGCCAAACAGATTGCAAGAAGCGGCAGCTTTTCCAGTATCAGCCAGGAAAAACTCTTCGCCGGAATCGTCGCCAGATTTCCCGACGACGCTGCTGTCCGGTCAGCAAACATCCTCTGCAATGGCCAGTAATCCCAAAGCAACAGCACAAGAGGAAATGCGATTATCTGCGGTTTCGCCATTAAGCCGAGCGCGAATAGCCCCGCAACCGCGGCGTAGCGTGTTACCCGGGGCCCGCGCGCATACCAGCGGTAGGCGCCCAACGCCAGCAGGAAAAACAGCGTGCTCAGCAGGTTCTTGCGTTCCGCGATCCAAGCTACGGATTCGACGTTGATGGGATGCAATGCAAACAGCGCAGCCACCACCAAGCTAGGACCGGTGGAGCCCGTTGCCCGCAGTAACACCCAGAACAGCAGCAGTGAATTCAGGACGTGGAGTGCGACACTGGTCGCATGATGGCCGCCGGAGTCGAGCTGAAACATCTGGTAATCGAGGGCGTGAGAAATCCAAGTTAGCGGATGCCAATTGACAAATTCGTAGGTAGTAAACGCCCACTTAACTGTCTCCCAGTTCAGTCCAGACTGGACATGAGCATTCCCGGTTACATAAGCGTCGTCGTCGTAGTTGACGAAGGGATGGTGGCTCACGGGAGAGTACAGAGCAATCGTCGCGATAGCCAGGACAAGCGGCAAAATCCACGAGCGGGACTTGTACCAAACAAGTGCGCCGGCTGCCGGAGCGGATTGGGGTCCCTTGCGATTCTCCTGCTTCGATTGCGACCGAGCTGAACTCACTCCTGCTCCGCCCCCGAGGCCTAGATGGATGATAGAGAGTACGAATACTTTATCACCAGTTTCACGCGGCGGTCTTCGTCCTTGCGCGGCTTGGAATGAGCTTTTCGGCCCTCCGAGCAACCCCGCTGTTCGCCAATGCTAGAATCAAAGGTTTCCTACTCCCTGTGAAGGATTGCCATCATGTCAGAAGCCGTTGCAAACGCCGCTGCCTTCCCACCCGCCCCTCTGGTTTCGCTTACCGAAGACGAAGTACTCTTTCGCGACACGGTCCACCAGTTCGCGGACGAAAGCGTCCGGCCCTACGTCAAGGAAATGGACGAGAAGGGTGTCTTCGAGCACAAGATTATCGAGCAGTTCTTTCAGTTGGGCCTGATGGGCATTGAAGTTCCCGAACAATACGGCGGCGGAGGCGGCACCTTTTTCGAGGCGATCCTCGCGGTGGAAGAACTTTCCCGCGTCGATCCCTCCGCCGGAGTTGTCGTGGACGTGCAGAATACGCTGGTGAATAACGCCCTCCTGCGCTGGGCCACGGAAGAGCAGAAGGAGCGCTATCTCCCCCGCATGTGCAGCGACACCGTGGGCGCCTACGCATTGAGCGAAGCCGGTTCCGGCTCCGATGCCTTCGCGCTGCAAACCAAGGCGGAGTTGAAGGGCGACGAGTATCTCCTCAACGGCCAGAAGCTGTGGATCACCAACGGCAAGGAAGCCGGAGTCTTCATCCTGCTGGCGACGATTGATGCCACCGCCGGATACAAAGGCATCACTGCTTTCATCGTCGAGAAGAATTTTCCCGGATTCACCGTCGGCAAGAAGGAAGACAAGCTCGGCATCCGGGCGTCCAGCACCTGCGAATTGATGATGGAAGATTGCCGCGTGCCCAAGAACAACGTGCTGGGCGAGGTCGGCAAGGGTTACAAGATCGCCATCGAGACGCTGAATGAAGGCCGCATCGGCATCGGCGCGCAGATGCTCGGGCTGGCGCGCGGCGCATGGGAATTCGCCGTCAAGTACGCGCAGGAGCGCAAGCAGTTCGGCCGCGCCATCGCCGAGTTCCAGGGCATCCAGTTCCAGATCGCGCAGATGGCCACCGAGATCGAGGCCGCCCGCATGCTGCTTTACAACTGCGCCCGCATGAAGGACGCCGGCATGAACTTCGTCAAAGAAGCAGCCATGACCAAGCTCTATACCTCGCAGGTTGCCGAGCGCGTGGCTTCGCTGTGCGTCGAGATCTACGGCGGCTACGGCTTCACCAAGGATTACCCGGTGGAGAAGTTCTTCCGCGATTCCAAGATCGGCAAGATCTACGAAGGCACGTCGAACATGCAACTCCTGACCATCGCTAAGCTGGTGATGAAGTAGGGTCAGGGGTCAGGGTCCGGATGCCGATCAAAATCGCCGACAGGCTGAGGTAGGCATAGGAAGCCAATGAGAGCGGCTCTACGGAGTTTCACCGACTTTATCGCGATCCCGTACCTGGCCACGTTTGTGGTGTTCTTGATTGCATTGATGCTGTCGTTTGTGTTGCCCTCGGGGAACCCGGTTGAGCGCGTGATCGGCGCGCCAGTGTTTGGGTTACCTATCCTAGTCGGCGCGTTTGCAGGGTACGTGATCAACAGAAGGCAATTTTCATGGACCGCGATGTTTTCTTGGGTTGTCCCGGCAGTCGTCTTCTGGTTGGCTTACAAGGAACTGACGCAGCCGCAGAACATGAATCCTCGGCCATGGCACAATCTTGTCGGAGTGGACTGCAGTTCATCGGAGTGTCTGTACGAGTTCCTCGCCACGATTCCCCTGGTCTGTGCCTTGACCTACTCTGCAACGGCGCTGTTATTGCATCTTCGCAACAGAAAGGTCGTTGATGGCCCATCCTAGCCATTTCCCGACGACAGGCATGGGGTGCTCGTTCTAGGGGCGGCCCAGCCCACCATGCCTGAGG